>JAATFX010000125.1 GCA_015654925.1 Enterobacterales bacterium
TAACGCCTGGGGGGTGCAAACCCACGACAAGTGCAACAGAGAGTAAACCGCCGATGGCCCGCAATGCGGGATCAGGTAAGGGTGAAAGGGTGCGGTAAGAGCGCACCGCGCGGCTGGCAACAGTTTGCGGCATGGTAAACTCCACCCGGAGCAAGGCCAAATAGGGGTTCATAAGGTACGGCCTGTACTGAACCCGGGTAGGCTGCATGAGCTCGGGCGCGAGCGCTGGCCTAGATTAACGAATGTGCACGACAGAACCCGGCTTACCGGTCACCTCCACCATTGCGTTAACCCCATGCCCGACAATGGCATGGGGTTTTTTTTCGCCCGACTTCCCTGCCCCGCGGCCTTATCCGGCCAAATCAATCAGCAGCGCCCTGAGCGGTGTCTGCGCCTGCAGCCTGATGCGTTGTTCATTATGAATAAACGCCCCGTCCCCGCAGACCAGTATTTTAGGGTTCGCCTGCTGATTATCGATTTGCAGCGTGCCGTGGATGGATTGCAAATAAGCGCGGGAACCCCTGATATCCACCGCCAGGCTCTGGCCGGCGGCCAGCTCCACGTGGTGTACCCACGCCTGTTGGCGTAACTGCAGGCTGCCGCCTTCACCGTCTGGGGACGCCAGCAGCGTATGGGGCCGCTCTTCTATCGCCAGGCGCTGGGTTAACGGGTTTTCCCTGGTGGGACAGGCATCCAGCCATAATTGCAAACGGGTCAGCGGCATCGTACCGATATTGTGTTCGCTATAGGTGACGCCGGCCTGCGCGGCCACCAGCAGGGCATGGCCGGTTGCCGCCTGGATATGGTTGCCCAGGCTGTCGCGGTATTCCGCCTGCCCCTGCAGGATAATATTAAGAATATCGGCCTGTGGATAAGTTCGGGGCTGGAACGAGGCGCCGACGGCCAATATCTCCTGGTTTAGCACGCGCAGCGAGGCATAGCCCAGCAACTGAGGGTCGAAGTAATGGCCGAAGGAAAAGGTATAGCGCGCCTGGAGCCAACCGTAATCGGCATGGCCGCACTGTTTAGCCGTTCTGTTTGTAATCATGGCTCGGCCTGCTTATTGTTGTGATGAGCATGGCGCTCATTTTTTTGCCCGTAGGTGAGGTTGGGTGCATGTCCCGATGTCGACGTGACAGGATGACCGCGGCACCAAAATCTTTACTTGATAAATAGTAAGGGTATGGACGCCGGATTGTTAGCAAGTTAATCTGGTCAGTATATTCAAAAATCCTGAATGAGAATGGGCATGGCTAGAGAACGGGCACTTACGCTTGAAGCATTACGGGTCATGGACGCCATAGACCGGCGCGGCAGCTTTGCCGCGGCGGCCGATGAGCTGGGCCGCGTTCCCTCCGCGCTGAGTTATACCATGCAGAAGCTGGAGGAAGAGCTGGACGTGGTCCTGTTCGATCGTTCAGGGCACCGCACCAAGTTTACCAATGTGGGCCGGATGCTGCTGGAACGGGGCAGGGTATTGCTGGAAGCGGCGGATAAACTGACCACCGATGCCGAAGCGCTGGCGCGCGGTTGGGAAACCCATTTGACGATAGTAACGGAAGCCCTGATTCCCGCCGAAAGGCTGTTTCCCCTAATCGATAAGCTGGCGCATAAAGCCAATACGCAGGTTTCCATCCTGACCGAAGTGCTGGCGGGGGCCTGGGAGCGCCTGGAGCAGGGGCGGGCCGATATTGTTATTGCGCCGGACATGCACTTTCGCGCCTCGTCTGAAATCAACAGCCGCAAGCTTTACAAGATACTCAATATCTATGTGGCCGGCCCGGATCACCCTATCCATCAGGAGCCGGAACCGTTATCCGAAGTGACGCGGGTAAAATACCGCGGCATCGCCATAGCCGATACCGCCCGTGAAAGGCCCGTGCTGACCGTGCAACTGCTGGATAAACAGCAGCGCCTGACGGTCAGCACCATGGAAGATAAGCGCAAGGCGCTGTTGGCCGGCCTGGGCGTGGCGACCATGCCCTATCCGCTGGTGGCGGAAGATATCGCCGCCGGCAGGCTGCGGGTGGTCGGCCCGGAATATAATATGGAAAATGATATCATCATGGCCTGGCGTCGCGACAGCATGGGCGAGGCCAAATCATGGTTTTTGCGCGAAATCCCCAAACTGCTTAACTGAACGGCTGGCGCCCCGTGCCGCTAGATCTCATCGGCCTCGCCGAAACGGTCGTCCCGCCCGTGCGGTTCGTTCAGGTCTTGTTCCGGCCCGATGGATATGATGCCGTGCGGGTTGATCGTGGCATGGCTGCGGTAATAGTGGTTGCGGATATGGGCAAAGTCCACCGTATCGCTGATGCCGGGTATCTGGTAAATATCGCGCAGAAAGCCGGATAAATTCAGATAGTCGCCGATCCGCCGGCGATCGCACTTAAAATGGGTGACATAAACCGGATCGAAACGGATCAACGTGGTCCACAAACGCAAATCCGCTTCCGTCAGCCGGTTGCCCGTCAGGTAGCGGTGGCGCCCCAGCATTTGCTCCAGCCGATCAAGGGCGGTAAATACCCCTTCCACCGCTTCGTCATAGGCCGATTGGGTGGTGGCGAAGCCGGCTTTGTATACGCCGTTATTGACCTGGTCGTATACCCATCCGTTGATTTCATCAATTTCGGGCCGCAGCGCAACGGGATAATAATCGCCCGCGTGGGCGCCCACCCCATCGAAAGCGCTGTTAAACATGCGGATAATATCCGCCGACTCATTGCTGACAATCGTGTGTTCCGCGGTATCCCATAATACCGGTACCGTGGTGCGGCCGCTGTAGCGCGGGTCGGCCTGGAGATAGATCTGGTAGAGATAGTCTTTATGATAAATGGGATCGCCGGTGGCCCCGGGAAAATCGGCGCCGAAGGTCCAGCCGTGTTCCAGCATCAGGGGGTGTACCACCGATACCGGAATAATGGACTCCAGCCCTTTGAGCTTGCGCAGCAATAGGGTGCGGTGCGCCCATGGGCAGGCCCGCGAGACGTACAGATGATAGCGGTGGTTGGCGGCTGCGAAACCGGCGCGCCCGGCGGGGCCGGCTGTACCGTCGGCGGTAACCCAATTACGGAACTGCGCGGCCGAACGCTCGAAATGTCCGCCGGTGGCTTTGGTATCGTACCATTCGTTTTGCCATTTACCCTCTACGAGCAGTCCCATAATGTGATCCTTATTTGCCGGAGATTAATGGGCGCCTTAGGCGCCCATTAAGTGTAGTCAATGTGTTTAACTGCGGCTTATTACCATTTTTTATTCAGGATGCGGTCGATACTGAAGTAGCCGGGTCCTTGTACCGCCAGCAGCAGGTAGCCGCCCGCGATGGTGAGGTTTTTCATAAAGTTGATCTGATTGCCCGCCTGGGCGAAATCGCTATGGAAAATAAAGGCGGTCAGTAGCGTAAAGACTACCGTAATCAGCGCCACCGAGCGGGTCAATAAACCGAACAGGATCGCCAGGCCGCCGCCAAACTCCAGCAAGATGGTCAGGGGCAGCATAAAGCCGGGGACGCCCATTGCTTCCATATATTGCTGCGTAGCGGCATAACCGCCGATTTTACCGAAGCCGGCTACGATAAACAGGATTGGCATCAGGATACGTGCTACCAGAATTGCGCTATCATCTAATTTTTTCATCTTCTTCCCATCTCATTTTTTCCAGCGGCATTCACGGTGAAAGCCAGATAACATTAGGTATTAAAGGCAGTTAAACCGTCTGTAATGGCCTTTACGTTTGATGGGGGGATATTATCCGTGAAATGATTTGGTGGATAGCGATTAAAATTGTCTGTCTTAATCAAAAAAACTGAGATAGCAATCGCAGGATAAAAAGGCCTTTTTTCGCGCAGCTCGCGGGGCTTTTATCGCGGGAAGGTTTATGGAGGGTATGCCGGCGTCAGGAAAACCCGCGGCGGTGCAGGCGGACAAACGGCGTTTGCCCGCCTGCACCCAAAAATCAGCGGGATTGCAGGGTGGAGCGCAAAAGCTTGATGGTGCCTAAAATACCCAGAACCCGTTTGGTCCAGCGGATCATGCGGCTGGGATGACTGATATTATACAACGCCAATATGCTGGAACCGGCTATCAGATATTTGCGTAAGCTCAACACGGTGTTCCAGCCGCGATCGTAGCGGGACGTGGCGAGATACCATGCCCGTTTCTCCGCGCCCAGATCCAGCCGTTGTTGATGAATTTTGCGCAGCAACTGGGTTTTGGTCGCTTTAGGATTCTGATGGCTCATCTATTCTCCCGTTCCTTATCCCTTTTACGCGCTTTCTCTTCTTCCGCAATTTCGTCCTGTACTTTTTCCAATATATTGCGATCCACCTGCAATTCTTCGCGGGTGGAGCCCAGCAAAGTCGATTTGCGCGCTTTGCCCAAGGTCCAGACCGCGCCGATAATCGCCAACAGGAATAATACCCCGGTGGTGGTGGCTATCGCCGTCAACCGATATTGCGGGTCAATGGCCCAGATAACCAGGACCAGCAGGCTCATTAAACCGAAAGCGGCCAGCAACAGCGTAATGCCGGCCATCATCAGCATCTGGATGATATTGGATTTTTCTTGCTCCAGCTCCACCACTGCCAGACGCAGGCGGGTCTCCACCATACTTACGACAATGGTAACAATACGCTGGCCTATGGTGAAAATGCCCTTGCCAGGGCCTTGGCTTTGCTGTTCTATCATCATTAGCGCCGCGTAATCAATGCACCGAGGACAAAGCCGATCACGGCACCAATGCCGATGCCGGCCCACGGATTATCGTGGACATACTCATCGGCCTTTTCCGCAACCACTTTGGTTTGTTCGGCCAAGCGCTCGCTGCCGTCGCCCAAACGGGTGCGGGTTTCTTTAAGGGCGCTTTCCGCTTTGCTGCGTAATCTGTCAAATTCAGCTTTGGGTTTCTGAGAGGAGCCGCGCAGCACTTCTTCCAGCGTATCCGCCAAAGATTTTAATTCGGCGCGTAAATGTTCAGAGGTGGTATCTTTAACCATCTTGTTACTCCTTCGACGTTTACTAATGGTATTGGCCGTCCGGGGAGCTGTCGGTCGCGCTCTGCCGCCGGGCCGTTGTGTCGTTATAAATTATTTCTGCACTATTTATTTATTAGGTTATTAGGTTATTAGGTTATTTGGTTTTTTGGCTGTTTCTATGCCTTTGTTTTTACACGGCAAAACTGACTGATAATGTTTTTGCAATTAAGCATGACAGCATTGGCGTCTACCGTTTGGCGCTTTAAGTAAGCTTAGCCGTGGATTTACCAAACCGCAAAAAAGTTATAGCGATTTCTTAGGGTTAATCAGGTTCCGGCGGGGAATTCCCGCGTACCCGCGGCCGCTTTAAACGCCGCCGGCGCGTAATGACGTCAGCCCAGGCGGGCGTTTTGCCCGTGCCAATATGAAAGCCAGCGCCAGCGGGGATATTGGCGGCTGCGCGAGATGTAATAAGTGGACGGCAGAAGGTCCTGCAGGGCGTTTTGCGCCTCTACGGCTTGCTCGGGGGAGTCGAGTAAGATCACCAGGCTGCCCTTGGCCGGCGTAATACTTTTGATACGGATGCCGCGCTCGTCAAGCCGCTGATAAATGTAGAAACCATCCGGCAACGAGCCTTTTTCGCTGGCCAGCGTGATTTCCAGCGACGTTTCGTTGCCCAAACATAACGGCAATAGCAGTACCAGGGCCAGCACAGACGCCAGTAGCACCATACCCGTTCGCCAGGAAAATCGGCCGGCGAGCCATGGGATCTTCACGGTTTATTCCCAAGATCCGGCGTACGCTTTTTGCGCCACAGGATCAACAGCGATCCCGCCAGGCCTATTACCAGGAAAAATAGCGGCAATAACATCAGCCCCAGCATCAGCTCATCTTCGTAGTACTGGAACAGGGCGGTTTTGCCCAGCAGAAACCCAACGGTGGTCAGGATAAACACCCAGATAAATGCGCTTAGCCAGTTGAACAGCTGGAAGCGGGCATCGCTCAGACCGGACAGGCCGGCGATGGTCGGCAACAAGGTGCGCACAAAAGCCACGAAACGCCCGATAAGCAGCGCCGAAAGCCCGTGCCGGTGGAACATAAGGTGCGCCCGCTGGTGATATTGCGCGGGTAAATGCGACAGCCAGCTTTGCACTAGCCGCGTATTGCCCAGCCATTTACCCTGGATATAACTGATCCACGATCCCAGGCTGGCGGCGGCGGTAAGCACTAACAGGGTCAGGGGAAAATTCATGGTTCCTTTGGCTATCAGCACGCCGACCAGGATCAGCAGGCTATCGCCCGGTAAAAACGCCGCGGGCAGTAAGCCGTTTTCCAGAAATAATATGACAAACAATACCAGATAAATGGTCCAGACCAATGTCGGGTCGGCAAGCGTTTCAAAATCCTGTTGCCAGAGCGCATGTACCAGGGATTTTAGTATATCCATTCAACATTCCTAACATGAAAGAGCATTTATTTGCTTCCCCGGCCGCGCATCTTAAACGTGGGTTAAGCCTGGGGTCGGCATTGTGGAAAGACGTCTTGAAAAAAATTCATCCGCTGTGAGGATGCGATCGCGGCCAGTCCGGCTCAAGGCCAGGCTTTGCATACGCATGCGATTGAAGGGTAAGCGCAGCGCTGGGATTTGATGCTGACAACCGGTTAAAATGTAAAAAAAGCGGTCTCACTGTAACAAAATAGAACTCATTGAGACAGGGAAATATACCCGACAATCGTGTCGAGAAAAGGATTAGTTGCATGAAAAAAGGGGGATTTTGCGATCTTTTACATGCCCTGACAGAAAAATAACACTTATTGACCCGATTCGGCCGCTGTACCGCGGCCGAATCGGCGGAAAGGGGAGATTACTTGGTGCCGTTGGCCAGGTTATCCAAATGGACCACCGGGTTTTCGGTAAACATGTAGCGATCGACGTTAAACTCGAAATCATCGGTGGTGGCATGGAACAGCATCTGCTTGGTATTTTCCAGATGTTGCCACATGGCCAGCTTGGCCGCGTAGGGGTCTTTACGGATTAACGCCTTCAGAATATGGTCGTGATCTTCGCACCAGCTTTCAATGGATTTATCATCGATATGCTCATGCAGTTTACGCCAGTACGGGTTATGCAGCCGCTGGCTCCACATTTGCTCGACGATGGTGGCCATGGCGGTATTTTGCGTCGCCAGGGCGATTTGCACGTGGAATTTCAGATCCCACTGCGAATCGCGGAATTTGTCTTCCAGCCGGGCGTTTTCCTGGATTTCCATCAGCAGCACGATGTCCTGGCGGGTCACCTGCGTGGCGGCGAATTCGGCGATATTGCTTTCAATCAGCTGACGTGCCTGCAGCAGCTCGAAGGGCCCGGCGGTGGTGAACTGGAATTCACCGGTGGGCAGCAGCAGGTTTTTTTGCTGGTTGGAAATAACGTGGATACCCGACCCTTTACGAACCTCAATGTAACCTTCCACCTCAAGCATAATGGTTGCTTCACGCACCACCGTGCGGCTGACATTCATTTCTTCCGCGATGTAACGTTCCGCCGGCAGCTTTTCACCTACCGGATAGACCCCGGATTCGATGCGTTTTTTAAGCTCTGCGGCCAACTGTTGATATAATCGTTGGGTTTCAGTGAATTCCATAATACATGCTCTTAAAGGTAGTGGAACGTTTCATCGGCCGTTGCGCCACTCATGCCCGGCTCGTCAAATTTGACTTATTTGTTATACCACTTATCAAAGTGTGCGCCTAGATGGCGGACTCTCATCCTGCGGTCTTTTCTACGGACTTTTGAAATGAAAATCCCCGGCGATGCTGTACGCATGTGCCGGGGAGATCTAACACGTTCAGATTGCCGCGCCCCGTGGATAACCTCTGGGCGCGGGCATTCAGCTATGGGCCGGTTTAAACGGCTCCTGCCCGGGAACCAGTTCGGCCACCGGACGGTTTTGCAGGATGGTCCACACGGCCAGCACGGCCAGCAGGTCAAATACCGACAATACCGCGAACAGCGGGCTGAAACCGAGGGTATCGGCCAAGGCGCCGACCACCAGGGCAAACATCGTACTGGCCGTCCAGGCCGCCATGCCGGTCAGACCGTTGGCGGTAGCGACTTCGTTACGGCCAAACACGTCGGAGGACAAGGTGATCAGGGCGCCGGACAGCGACTGATGGGCAAATCCGCCGATGCACAGCAAGCCGATGGCAACATATGGGCTGGTAAACAGGCCGATCAGGCCAGGGCCAATCATCAGGAAGCCGCCAAGCGTAACCACTAATTTACGCGAGACGATCAGGTTGACGCCGAAAATGCGCTGGAAGAACGGAGGCATATAACCGCCGAGAACACAGCCGAGATCCGCGAACAGCATCGGCATCCAGGCGAACATCGCGATTTCTTTGAGGTTAAAGCCATAAGCCTTGAACATGAACAGCGGAATCCAGGCGTTAAAGGTACCCCAGGCCGGTTCAGCCAGGAAACGCGGAATCGCGATGCCCCAGAACTGGCGGTTGCGGATAATCTGCCAGGCCGACATCTTTTTGGCGTTGTTCACCTGATGCTGCGCTTCCTGGCCGCCCAGAATATATTCGCGTTCTTCGTCGCTCAATTTTTTCTGGTTTTTCGGGTGCTTATACAGCACCAGCCAGGCGATGGCCCAGGCCAGGCTCAGCGCACCGACGATGACAAAAGCCAGTTCCCAGCTATGGATGATAATCGCCCAGACCACCAATGGCGGTGCGAGCATCGCGCCGATTGACGAACCGACGTTAAAGTAACCCACCGCGATGGAACGTTCTTTGGCCGGGAACCATTCGCTGCTGGCCTTCAGGCCGGCGGGAATCATTGCCGCTTCCGCCATGCCGACGGCGCCGCGGGCTATCGCCAGTCCGCCCCAGCTACTGGCCAGCGCGGTCGCCATACACATCAGCGCCCAGACGATGGCGAACACCGCATAACCGACTTTCGTTCCCAGCAAATCCAATACATAGCCGGCTACCGGCTGCATGAGCGTGTAGCATGCAGAGTAGGCGGCAATAATATAGGAATATTGCTGGGTGGTGATATGCAGTTGGTCCTGGAGGGTAGGAGCTGCCACTGCAATGGCGTTACGCGTCAGGTAACCCAGCACCGTACCAACGGTGACCAGGGCGATCATATACCAGCGTAACCCTTTTATTTTACGCATTACCACTTCTCCCAATGAGTATGAACCGTCATCACCATTACCCAGATATCATAGGGATGACGGATATAGAGTCAGCCGGAGAGCGCAGCACCCTCCGGGTATTGTTATAATCTGACGGCCCGTTACCGCGCTTTAGCCACCCGCGCCTTGCCAACGCGTATGCCGCCGCCGTGATAACACCGTGCCGGATACCGCTCTTAGCACTCGCGGCCGATAACCGCCGGAAATCCTCATCGCCCTGGCCCGCCAGATACATTCATGACCCGAATTGCGGTCACTAAGACAAAATGATTGAGTCCAGACTCAATGTGGCGCTACGATAACTTGTCATACAGATTTAAAAGTTGAGAGCCATCACAAAAACCATTTTTTATTTAAGGGATAATAAATCGTCCCGTTAGCTGGGCGAATGCCCGTATGCTGACTTATAAATGTTGAGTTTTTGTTGATTTCGACAGGAAATGGTATATCAGCCCCAGTAGATACGGTAATTTTCTGCTAAATTGGTATAACACCTTTCAACAATTTAGATACATTGCTCAATAAAGATGAAGGTGAGGAGCCTGAAATGTCCCAGTTTTTGACTGAAGATTTTTTGTTGGATAGCGAGTTCGCCCGCCGTTTGTATAATGACTACGCCGTTGACCAGCCGATTTATGACTTTCATTGCCATTTGCCGCCGGAACAAATCGCCGGCGATTACCGTTTCAAGAATTTGTATGATATCTGGCTGAAAGGCGATCATTATAAATGGCGCGCCATGCGCACCAACGGCGTGGCGGAGCGTTTTTGCACCGGCGACGCCGGGGATTGGGAAAAATTCCAGGCCTGGGCAGAAACGGTTCCCCACACCATCGGCAATCCGCTGTTTCATTGGACGCATCTGGAATTGCGTCGTCCGTTCGGTATTACCGACAAACTGCTTTCCCCATCCACCGCGCGTGAAATCTGGGATCGCGGCAATGAAATGCTGGCCCAGGATAACTTCTCCGCCCGCGGCATCATGAAACAAATGAACGTGAAACTGGCCGGCACCACCGATGATCCGGTTGATTCCCTGGTCCACCACAAAGCCATCGCGGACGATGCCGGTTTCAACATTAAAGTATTGCCGAGCTGGCGCCCGGACAAAGCCTTTAATATTGAAGCTGCCGGCTTCAATGACTATATGCAGCGCCTGGAAGCCGCTTCCGATACGGCTATTACCGGTTTCGCCCAATTGTGCGACGCGCTGAAAAAACGCCTGGACCATTTTGCCGCCCTGGGCTGCAAGGTTTCCGATCATGCCCTGGACGTAGTGGTCTACGGTGAAGCGGATGAACGCACCCTCAACGGCATCCTGACCCGCCGCCTTGACGGCACGCTGCCGTCCCAGGAAGAAATCGCCCAGTTCAGAACCGCCGTCCTGTTATTCCTGGGCAGCGAGTACACCCGCCGCGGCTGGGTGCAGCAATACCATATCGGCGCGTTGCGCAATAACAACAGCCGTTTGCTGGCGCAGCTCGGTCCTGATACCGGTTTCGATTCCATCAATGACCAGCCGGTCGCCATGGCCTTATCCCGTTTATTGGATGCGCAGGCTAAAAATAACGCGCTGCCGAAAACCATCCTTTATTGTCTGAATCCGTCGGATAACGAAATTATCGGTACCATGATAGGTAATTTCCAGGGGGAAGGCATGCCGGGCAAAATGCAGTTCGGTCCGGGCTGGTGGTTTAACGATCAGAAAGACGGCATGGAACGCCAGATGCTGCAATTGGCCAACCTTGGCCTGCTAAGCCGCTTCGTCGGCATGCAAACCGATAGCCGCAGTTTCCTGTCCTATACCCGTCATGAATATTTCCGCCGCATCCTGTGCCGCATGCTGGGTCATTGGGTCGAGGCTGGCGAGGCGCCGGCGGATATTAACCTGCTGGGCGAGATGGTTAAGAATATCTGCTTCGATAATGCGAAAAGCTACTTCGCCATCGAACTGTGATTATTGGGGGCAGGCCGCAGGCCTGCCCGGTTATAGCTGTTGAGTTCTATTTTATTACCCACAAACGGGTAATTTCGTAAGGTAAATTTCGCATGCAAACGTTAAATCGTCAAAACTTTCCTGGCCGCCAATATACGGATCGCGTGATTCAATTCGGCGAAGGTAATTTTTTACGGGCTTTTATCGACTGGCAGCTTGACCTCCTCAATGAGCACACCGATCTTGATGCCGGCGTCGTGATCGTCCGGCCGATCAATACCGATTTCCCGCCGTCGCTGAGCACTCAGGACGGACTGTACACCACCGTTATCCGCGGCCTGAACGAACAGGGCGAAGCGGTTCGCGAGCCGCGCCTGATTCGCTCGGTTAACCGCGAAATCAACATCTACCAGCAATTTGATGAATATCTGGCGCTGGCGCACGATGCCAATATCCGTTTCGTGTTTTCCAACACCACCGAAGCCGGCATCAGCTACCATGCCGGGGACAAATTGACCGATACGCCGCCCGTCAGCTATCCGGCCAAGTTAACCCGCTTGCTGTTTGAGCGTTTCAGCCATTTTGACGGCGCCGCCGATAAAGGCTGGGTGCTACTGCCCTGCGAACTGATTGACTATAACGGCGAAGCGCTGCAGGAACTGGTGCTGCGTTATGCCCGCGAATGGGCGCTGCCGACGGAATTCACGACCTGGCTGCATGAGAACAATACCTTCTGTTCCACCCTGGTGGACCGCATCGTCACCGGTTATCCCCGCGGCGAAGTGGAAGCATTGCAGGCCGAGCTGGGTTATCAAGATACTTTCCTCGATACCGCCGAATATTTTTATTTGTTCGTGATCCAGGGACCGCAATGGCTGGCCAAAGAACTGCGTCTCGACCAGCTTGACCTGAATGTACGCATTGTCGATGACATCAAACCCTATAAAGAACGCAAAGTCGCCATCTTGAACGGTGCCCATACCGCGCTGGTGCCCGTGGCGTTCCTGGCCGGCCTGGACACCGTCGGCGAAGCCATGAACGATAAGCTCATCAGCACCTTTGTGGAAAAAACCATTGCCGCGGAGATTGTCCCGGTGCTGGACTTGCCCCACGACGAACTGACGTCGTTTGCCCAAGCGGTATTGAGCCGTTTCCGCAACCCCTTTATCCAGCATCAATTGTTGTCGATCGCGCTCAACGGCATGACCAAGTTCCGTACCCGCATTTTGCCGCAGTTGCTGACTTATCGTGAGCAACACGGCGAACTTCCTGCTCGCTTGACCTTTGCCCTGGCGGCGCTGATTGCGTTTTACCACGGCAAGCGCGACGGCGAAGGCTACCCGTTGCAGGATGATGAAAAATGGATCGCCCGTTACCAATCGCTGTGGAGCGGTGTGGACCAAGGTGAAGTCGCGTTAAGCACATTAGTGAATGACGTATTAGGTGATACAGAGCATTGGGGACAGGATCTGCTCCAGGTTCCCGGCCTGGCGAAACGGGTAGAGCAGCAGTTGCAAGCCATTCTCGATCAAGGCATGCGAGCGGCCGTCTCCGCCTATTGCTAAAAGCAAAAAGGTTAATCATGAATATTATTAAAATTCATTCTTTAGACAATGTGGCGGTCGCCCTGCAAGACCTGGAAGCCAATGAGTCGGTAGAAATGGGGGGCGCGACGATCACGCTGCCCCAGCCCATCGCCCGCGGGCATAAGTTCGCCCTGGCGGCGATCGCAGAAGGCGAAATGATCGTCAAGTATGGCCTGCCCATCGGCCATGCGTTATGCGACATCGCTCCCGGGCAGCATATTCATTCCCAAAACGCCAAGACCAATCTCAGCGATTTGGATGAATATGAATATCTGCCGGACTTCAAGACCCTGCCGGAGCAAATGGCCGATCGCGACATCCAGATCTACCGGCGCGCCAACGGCGAGGTGGGTATTCGCAACGAATTGTGGATATTGCCCACGGTGGGCTGCGTCAACGGCATCGCCAAACAAATTCAGCAGCGTTTTCTGAAGGAAACATTTGGCGCCGAAGATATCGACGGCGTCCATTTGTTTACCCACCCGTTCGGCTGTTCGCAACTGGGGCAGGATCATGAAAACACCCGCACCATGCTGCAAAACATGGTGCGCCATCCTAATGCCGGCGCGGTGCTGGTCATCGGCCTGGGGTGCGAAAACAACCAGGTCGATGTATTCCGCACCACCCTGGGCGAATATGACCCGGAGCGGGTGACTTTTATGGTCTGCCAGCAGCAGGATGATGAAGTGGAGGCCGGCCTGGAATGTCTGCGCGCGCTGTATTTGGCGATGCGCGGCGATAAACGCCAGCCGGGTAAACTCAGCGAACTGAAATTCGGCCTGGAATGCGGCGGTTCCGACGGACTGTCCGGTATCACCGCCAATCCGCTGCTGGGACGCTTTTCGGATTATGTCATCGCCAACGGCGGTACCTCGGTATTAACCGAGGTACCGGAAATGTTCGGCGCGGAACGTATTCTGATGAGCCGCTGCCGCGATGAAGCCACGTTTGAAAAAACCGTTCATATGGTCAATGACTTCAAACAATATTTTATCGCCCATGAACAGCCGATTTATGAAAACCCATCACCGGGAAATAAAGCCGGCGGCATTACCACCCTGGAGGAAAAATCTCTGGGCTGTACGCAGAAAGCGGGCCAAAGCAAAGTGATGGACGTGCTGAGATATGGTGAACGCCTGCATGTCCACGGGCTAAACCTGGTCAGCGCGCCGGGCAATGACGCGGTGGCCACCAGCGCGCTGGCGGGCGCGGGTTGCCATATGGTGTTGTTCAGCACCGGCCGCGGCACGCCTTACGGCGGTTTTGTTCCGACGGTTAAATTGGCTACCAATAGTGAATTAGCCGCTAAAAAGCCCCATTGGATTGATTTTGATGCCGGTCAGTTAATTCACGGCGTGGCGATGGATGACGTATTGGCAAAATTTGTCGACCTGATTGTCGATATCGCCAATGGCAAACATACCCGTAATGAAGTCAATGACTTCCGTGAATTAGCCATATTTAAAAGCGGCGTAACGTTGTAATAACTTGGTTAAATCTCTAGAATAAGAACGGTGTTTCATTAATTTGAGGCGCCGTTTTTTTTCGCTATTTCTCCGGATTAACAGGAATTTCAAGTCATGAGCCTATATTGGGTCGCCCAGGCGGTGGGGGGGTTGGCGTTTATCGTTGGCATCACCATGTTTATTAAACGTGACGATCGCAAATTCAAGCTACAGCTCGCTTTATACAGCTTCATTATCGGTTGCCATTTTTTTTTAATGGGCGCCAACGCCGCGGGCATGAGCGCGGTGCTTAACGCGCTGCGTACGGTGATCTCCACCCGTACCCGCAGTATTATCGTCATGTTCGTCTTTATTACGCTGACGCTATCACTGGGTCTATCGCAGATAAAATATGCCGTTGAACTGCTGCCGATCGCCGGCACGGTCATGAGCACCTGGGCGCTGTTTCGCACCCGTGGGCTGACCACCCGCTGCGTAATGTGGTGCTCCACCGCCGGCTGGGTCGCCCACAACATTTGGCTGGGTTCCATCGGCGGGTCGCTGACCGAAGGCAGCTTTTTAATCGTCAACGGCATTAATATTATCCGCTTCCGCCGTATGCAACTGCGCGGCATCGACCCGTTCCAGGCGGAAAACAAGGCCATCAAGGCGCGTTAAAGCGCCCGGCGATGATTGACCCAGGCGTTAATCAACAACGTGCCGGCCAGAATAGCGGCCACTACGCCGAGCGACAGGGCGATGGGAATATGAATAAAGTCCACAATCATCATCTTGACGCCGATAAACACTAAAATCAGCGCCAGCCCATATTTCAGCAGCGAGAAGCGTTCGGCGACGCCTGCCAGCATAAAATACATGGCGCGCAGCCCTAAAATGGCGAACAGGTTCGAGGTCAGGACAATGAAGGGATCGGTGGTGACCGCAAAAATGGCGGGAATGCTGTCAACGGCGAAAATCACGTCGCTGAACTCCACCAGGATCAACACCAATATCAGCGGGGTGGCGTACAGCAGCCCGTTTTGCCGGATAAAAAAGCGTTCGCCGTGCAGTTCGTCGGTCATGCGCAGATGGCTGCGCAGCCAGCGTACCAGCGGCTTCTCGCCCAAGGCGGCATCATCCTCTTTCGACCACGCCATTTTTATACCGGTAAACAGCAGGAACGCGCCGAACAAATAAAGCAGCCATTCAAATTGGGTCACCAGCCAACTGCCGCCGAAGATCATGACGGTGCGCAGGACTATCGCCCCCAATACGCCATAGATCAGCACGCGACGCTGCATCTGCGCCGGTATGGAGAAATAGCTGAACAGCATCAACCAGACAAACACATTGTCCACCGCCAGCGCTTTTTCAATCAGGTAGCCGGTCAGGAACGCCAGCGCCTGGGTATCGGCGACGGCCCGGCCTTGGGTGGTGGAGAGATACCACCAAAAGGCGGCATTGAACAGCAGCGACAGCGAGACCCACACCAGCGACCATACGGCCGCCCGCTTGAACGTCATGGTACGGCCTTGCAACAATAAATCGATGGCCAGCATGATAACGACCACCACCGCAAAACCGCCCCATAGCAAAGGTGTGCCAACGGTATTCATAGCGATATCCTTTAAACAATAAAAAACGGCTGACGTCGGAAGACGCGAGCCGTTTTTTCCCGATCCGGGATGTAAACAAACCTCGCCTTCCGGCAAGGTCTCACTTACAACGCAGATGATATCGCTTGGTCTGGTTGCCCGGTAGCCGGATGCGCGAGCATCGTATTGACGGCAAACCGACGAAGAAGTTACTCCCCTTTGCTAACGGTAACTGTAATGTAAAAAATTGCTACGGTCAATCCTGCCCCGCCGGGCGCGGCGACGGCCCGGTGCCGATGCACTGGCGCACGAACCGGGCCATCAGGGACTCGCTGTCGGGAGTATCGGCGATGTCCAGGCCGATGCGCGCCAATTCAGGTTGCCGGTCCGGCTGTTGCTGCGCCATTTCCTGTAAAAAGTCCTGCATTACCCCGGCGGTGAATTCCGGATGAAACTGCGTAGTCACCACATTGGGCCGATAACGCAGGATTTGGTGCGGATCGCGGGCGGAGCGGGCCAGCACCGTAGCGCCGGCGGGTGGCGACACCACCGTTTGGGAATGGATAAGATTGGCCGCGAATTGCCGGGGCATGGCCGCCAGCAGCGGATCGTCCTGGGCATCGGGCAATAGCTCGATAGGGTGGGTGCCCAGCTCCATGCCCCCGTCGAGAAAGTCCACCTTTCCGCCCAGCGCATAAGCCAGTAACTGATGACCGTAGCAGACGCCGAAGATCGGTATCTGCTCCGCCATGGCCGTCCGCAGCCATTGCGCGGCGAATTCGCTCCAGGCCAGCCGTTCGGTAACCATGGCCGCCGAACCGGTGATCAGCACGCCGCAATACGCCTGCGGCTCGTCCGGCCGGCCGCCGCTGGGCAGATGGATAACCACCACCCGATCCGGCGCCAGGCCGGCGGCGGCCAGGAACATGCGATCGTAATTGCCGTTGGCCTGGCGGACATCCGACGGCGCATCGCCGGTTTGCAGGATTAATATGGGTTTGGCCGCCGGCATTACGCTACCTTATCGATATCGGGATTATCGGCGGGAAAGACCACTCCGGTTTGGCGGCGAATTTCGGTCAATAATTTTGCCGTGCTGCGCGATAGCGCCAAACCGGCATGATCAACCTCGCCGCCGTCCACCAGCGCGGCAAACCGTTCCGCCTCGTAGAGCATAGTATTAATATGCTGCGGTTCGGTCAGTTCTTGCTTGTTGCCGCTGCGGGGCACCAGGACGATCTGCTGGCATTCGGACATTTTTTCAATAATCAGCGAACCCTCCTCACCCTGGATTTCGCTAGGCAAGGCGGTCTGGCTAACCTTGGAATGGCACAGCGTGACGTCAAAGTCGCCATAATCCAGACATACCGTGCCGTGGCCGTCCACGCCGCTGGTCAATAAAGCGGCCGTCGCATGCAGGGCCAGCGGTTCGCCCCATAAAGCCACGGCGCTCGCCAGCATATAAAAACCGATATCCATGATTGAGCCATTGGAAAAGGCCGGATCAAAGGTATTCGGATGCTGCCCGGCCAGATACGCCGGATAACGGGACGAATATTGGCAATAATTCAGCAATACTTTGCGAATTTTACCCACCCGGGGCAGCGCCTGCCGCAACGCCAGGAAATTGGGCAAATAGGCGGTCTTGAACGCCTCGAACAGCACTACCTGATTATCGCGGGCGCAGGCGATCATCCGATCTACCTCCTGCAGGTTGGACGCCAACGGCTTTTCGCAAATGACATGTTTTTTATGGCTGAGAAACAGCAGCGCCTGCGGGCAATGAAAAGAGTTGGGACTGGCGATATAGACCGCGTCAATCGCGTCCGATGCCGCCAGCGCGTCCAGTGAATCAAAATAGTGCTGTACGGGATAATCCGCGCCGAGGCTATGGGCCTGCTCGATCCGGCGGGAGTAGATGGCGGTCAGTTTCAGTTTGCCGCTCTCATGCGCAGCATCAATGAATTGGCGGGTGATCCAATTGGTACCTATCACAGCGAAGCGAATCATACCGAATTATTTTCCTGCGCAATAAAAAAGTTTTTTTAGATTACCATGCTCATTGTATCAGGCAAGCATTGCGGTGCGGGGAAGGGCAAGTTACCGCTTTGTGCTGAAATCCGCCCGATAGTCGACTTTCCGCCGGTTAACGCAAAAAGATGTTTACTGGTCCGGCGTTTTCAAGGATAAACACCACAATTTTATTTTTTCAGGAATGGCTTATGAGCCGCTTTGACTATGCCACCGGTGCGCTGGAGCTCGATCGTTATCCTCCCGATACGGCCGATGACAATTTACAGGCCTGGGATGCGGCGGATGAATATCTGCTGCAGCACTGTGCAACCCTGGCGCCGGCGGCCGGGCCGACGCTGATATTCAACGACGCCTTCGGCGCGCTGGCCTGTGCGCTGCAGCAGCGCACTCCTTACAGTATCGGCGACTCCTACCTTAGCCAACTGGCTACCCGCCATAATCTGCAAAAAAATCCGCTGGCCGGCGGCAATGTCCTGTTCCTGGACAGCCTGGCGCCATTACCGGCCGCTCCGGGGCTGGTCCTAATCAAATTACCCAAGACCCTGGCCCTGCTGGAGCGGCAACTGTATACCCTGCGCCTGGTCGCTACCCCTGACACGCTGATTATCGCCGCCGGCAAGGTGCGGGATATCCATAATTCCACCCTACAGCGCTTTAGCGATATCCTCGGCCCCACCCGCACGTCCCTGGCCAAAAAGAAAGCCCGGCTGATTTTTAGCCAGCCCACGGCGCCGCTGGGAACGGTGCGCGAGCAAATCTGCGTCTGGCCCCTGGAAGACAGCCCGTATCAGATTCATAACCACGCCAACGTTTTTTCCCGCGCCTCGCTGGATATCGGCGCCCGCTTTTTTATGCAATATCTGCCCGCGGGGCTGGAAGGCACGCTGGTGGATTTAGGCTGCGGCAACGGCGTATTGGGTTTAACCGCGCTCGGGCTTAATCCGCGGGCGCAGGTGCATTTTGTCGATGAATCTTATATGGCAATTGCTTCAAGCCAGATTAATATTAAAACTAATCGTCCCGACGATCTGGCACGTTGCCAGTTTAACGTAGGGAGCGCCCTGGCCGGTTATGACGCGGATTGCTTACAGGCGGTATTGTGCAATCCGCCGTTTCATCAGCAGCAGGTTATTACCGATCATATTGCCCTTGAGATGTTCAGAGAGGCGAAACGGTGTTTACGCACCGGGGGAGAATTGCGTATCGTTGCCAATCGCCATCTGGATTATTATCATAAGATCAAACAGTTATTTGGTAATTGCACTACACTTGGGTCGAATCAGAAATTTGTGGTATTACGCGCGGTCAAAACTTAATCCGCCTGGACGGGTCAAGGGTAAAAAAGAGCGGCGAATTATAACGGATTTGTTGATAGGTTTAACAATCATTATACTTCGCCAATGTCATTTTTAAGGAACCATTATGTTGTCGCAAGAGTTCGAAACACGGCTAAACGATGCATTGACGGAACTGGAGCAGAGCTTTGGCCGTCACCATCAGCTGTGGCAGCAAGACCATCAGACTTTACAACACCAGTTGGATCAAAGCCTGCGCCGCGAAGCGAAACTACGCGAGCAAAATGCGCTGTTGATAAGCCAGCTCAATAACCTTGATAGCTCTCCCGACCGTAATCCGCTGATTCATAAAATTAAAATCTTAAGCTCGCATATCGATGCGCTGGCCAGGGATGCATCGGCATTCCGCCAATCCCTACCCATTTAGACAGCGTTCGGGCCGGTCAGGACTCGCTGTTCTTGCGCCTGGTCCAGGCATTGAGATTAAATGATGAACTGCGGCGCAACCTGCTCCATAGGCTGTCGATGCGGTTAAAGCAGGCCCTTTCCTCCTGCGTTGTCGTATCGGGTTCTTGCGAATCGTAAATCTGCGACAGCAAACAGGGATCGTTATATAAATTCCCCGTATAACCGGTTCGAATGCAATCCAAGGCGAAATAAATACGTAGCAGGCTGCTGGATGCCGCGGTATCGCCGTGTAGCCGGTCCTGGATCGTGGTTAAATTCGCGATATAGTCCTCAAAAACTTTTTGCATAGCGGTGGTTTCGCTAACCACGCCGTCCGGCGCGGCGCAGCATAATCTAAAAAAATTATACGTATGGATACCGCAGTCGTTATACCATTGAAACTGTTGCCCATAATAAAACAGCTCGTTATGACTGGGCTGTTCGATCAGTTCATCGATTAACCGTTCTTTATCCGTATGTTGATCGGCGTCATCGTTGCTATCAAAGATATTAAATCTGAAACCGCCGGCGACCCGTACGGCTAATATGGCGCTGAAATGGCTACCGGATGGATATTGGCCAGGCTGGCCCACCGAAAGCGATAGTAAAGGCATCATCAATTTTTGACCCGGCGCCAGCCGGACCAATTTCTTACGGGCTATATCTTTAAACCACTGTACATTCTCCAGCAGGTGGGTGTGCGCGCTGCCGATATCGCTTTCGCCGCCGGCGCTAAACAATAGCGCAGGAGTGGAAAAATAATCATCATGTCCATTTGCCAGCAAATTAATAGCTATGTCTAACAATACCTTGTCGATAAGCTTGCCGGCGCGGATCACCGATTTCAATTCAGGGGGTGTCGTGTCGATATCATCCCCGAGCGAAGATGCGTGCCCAGTCGGGGATGCGTCTGTGAAGTCTGCAAATTCTTGGATCAAATCGCGGGACACGGCGTAGAGTCTATGCCGGGTGTCTTCATCCGCCGCTATCGCCTCGAACCAGGCGATAAGCATTGAATCTAAAATCTCTTTTACCGCATCAAAGGAACCGGCCGGTTGCTGTTTAACGCCATCGTCAGCGGGCGCGGGGAGGGAAAGTTGCAAGCCCAAGGTAAGATAATCCTCGGTCGCGGGACTGGCTGGCGGATCGGGCAATGCACTATTTTTAGAATTATATATATTTTTTATCATCTCTATATTCTTGCGAAAAACGTTGTCATTATATTTATTTTCCATTGATTGTTGTTCGAGGGAGGTATTAGAAGGAGGAGTGTTATAGCGGGTTAAACCTTCATTGAGGTTGGAACTGAACATATTGGCCTCGTGTTATACTATGTTTCTCTATGTTATAAAAATGACGATGGTATCGACTGAAGCTACGGCGTTTTAGCCATGGGAAATAAGATTTCCGCCTTATCTAATCATACCCTAAATAAATTAAAAAAACGCCATTGGCGATGCAAATACATTTTACGCATTGACAAGCAATAAACCCGTAACGCTGATTCTCACCCAAAACCAAGCTGGCGGAGCGTAGCCGCGGCGCATTATTCCAGGTAATGACATGGCATTTTTGTCCGGGCAGCGTTGGGTCTATGCGGGGGCTGTATGCTGCCCTTTTCGGCAATCACCTTGACCTGATTTGCCCGCGGCCATCTGCCGGATAAAAGAAGCCCTGGCCATGAATAGCGCCCATATTAATATAGAAAGAAAATATAAATTTCATATTATTTATTTCAATAATAATTGATGAAGATGGTGTTGGCATTAATACATTTTTGCTCTTAATTATATTATCATATAAGATATCACGAAAAGGCGTTAATTTGATGGCAATAAAAATATGTAAGACATTAACATTTGTATTAATTGCAATGTACTTCAGATTAAAAAATAATGGAGTCAACAAAAATCTATTTTATGGGTTGTGTGATTTTCATTTTCAGCAAATTTTATAGTCTTGTCTGATAATTTACTCATAGATAATAGAACCACAAACGATGTTGTTTTTTTATCTCTTAGCATCGATAATCATTATGTTAATTGCGTTGGCAGTTTTATTATTCTATCAATTTATCAAAAAAGCAAAAAAATAATAATCAAATTTTAAGAAAGATTAGAAACGTAGAAAGAGCGGCACGGCAGCATGGCGGCTTGGGAGATGTTTTCGGGTAATAATGCATATTTACGGCCCCTGGCCAAGGCCTCGGGGCAAGTAAACGTTTAATCTGCCATTTGATTGCGTAGTTGGCCGACAGCGCGGGGCATCGCCTTAAGTTCCTTTTCAGATGGAATGCCCTGCACGATCTGTAACGGCGTTTATCTGTGCCATTTGCCGTCTGGTTAAACGGTGCGATCAGGAAGGAGAAGTAGCTCATTGCATCGGTAGGGCATCCATAACCTCTTCGAATGACGCAGAAGGGGAGCCAATCGGCCCCCTTTGTTGTTTCGTGATTCGATTTACAGAGCTGGTTTCATCGCGGTTGTTGATGGACACATACACTTTGGTTAACTACAGGCGTTACTAACGCAGTCAGTTTCATTGCTTAAAGTTGTGTTAAACGAAATACTAATGATTCTTGGATATTTTGGTGGATAAGCACGATTTTTTGCGAAAAACTGTGTCCAATATCATTTATTAAAATATTTATATTACTTATTTTGCTAATGAATGACTAGCTGTCCTTTCACTTTTTATATAAATTGAGTAACACGTAGTAAAATAAAATTAAAAATACTGAGAGGAATTTATGGACGTGCTAGAGCAGTTAAATAGTCTCGCCGCAAAGATCAGACAGCAATCAGCCGTTATTCAGACTGAAGAAGCGACAAAAAATGCTTTCGTGATGCCATTTATTAGTAAAATACTTGGATATGATGTGTTTGACCCCACAGAGGTAACGCCAGAATTTATCTGTGATGTAGGTACCAAAAAAGGAGAAAAAATTGATTATGCCATTTTAAAAGGCGGTGAGATTCAAATTTTAGTCGAATGTAAAAAGATTGGTGAACCACTCAATGTCCACCATGCCTCGCAATTGTTTCGCTATTTTCATGTTACTAATGCAAGAATATCAATATTAACTAATGGGCAGGTTTATAAATTTTTTACCGACCTTGATGCTCCAAATAAAATGGATGATAAACCTTTTTTAGAGCTAGACCTGCTAGATATCGATGAAAATGTCGTTCCGGAATTGACTAAACTTACTAAGTCGGCTTTTGATATAGAATCGATAGTGAATGCCGCGGGTGAACTAAAGTATATTAGTCAAATCAAAAAAATATTCTCAGCTCAATTTAGCAGCCCCGAAGAAGATTTCATCAAATTATTCGCTTCCAGAGTTTATGAGGGCATTCTTACACAAAAAGTACGCGAGCTCTTTAACATTCTTACAAAAAAAGCCGCCGGTCAATGGTTGAACGATCAGGTTAATGAACGCCTAAAATCTGCGATAAGCGGTACTGTAACACCTGTTGTGGTCCCTGAAACTATAGAGCCAAGCGGAGATCCGCTGGCAACGAAAATCGCTGATGCAGAGCATGTCGTCACGACGGAAAATGAATTGGAAGGATTTCATATTGTGAAATCCATTATCAGGACAGTAGTAGAATCAAAACGCATAACCCACCGGGATAACAAAAGCTATTTTGGTATTTTCCTTGATGACAATAATCGTAAACCCATCTGCCGGCTTCATTTTAACCGTAGCCAAATGTATATAGGATTATTTGATGCTGATAAAAATGAAACGCGTCATCCTATAGAAGTATTGGATGATATTTTTATGTATGTCGATCAATTGAAATTAACTGCCACAGGTTATAAGTAAATCTTACACAAACCTATTTAGTCACATCCAACTAATGCTATCTGTTTCATCTTTAACACGTAGCATTAGTTAGCTGCCTACGTTAGCAGTTCGGGGCTTCTGGGTCACTTTACCTCGAAGGTATATCCAGCGCGCCCAACCCGCTGACGCATTGGCGTGGGGATGATAATTTCGCGATCGGGCACAGGGGGTCCTGTGGTGCGATTGACGCGAAAAGTGATAGCTACAAGCGTGCGAACGAAAATGCTGAACGTTGTGTTGCCGTGGCACATGCCAACTTACGATATCTGCCGCTTGGTATGAAATGTCCCTATAAATCTGTATTGTTGATCATATTCAATGGCGGCTCAGGCGGGGCTGACTTCGGTCAGGCCGGTATCCAGTAGAGCCGGTAGTGCAAACCTCGTCTGGGCTACCACCCACGGGATTTGCACCTCTGGTGGTAGCGTTAACCAAAAAATCTACTGGAAACATACCGTGAACAAACTGCCTCATAACCCGACCTTTCTGCCTTTTCTTCCGTCATGCCATGTCGCCCGACTTAGCTTTAGAGGTGCTTTATGTGTATAAAGCAGGATTGGCATTCGATAGATATCATTGCGGCTTTACGTAAGAAGGGAACCTGCATGGCCGCGGTGTCCCGTGCTGCCGGTCTGAGTTCTTCTACTCTAGCTAATGCTTTTACTAGGCCCTGGCCCAAAGGTGAAGGACTGATTGCCGGGGCGCTGGGCATGCCGCCGGAAGATATTTGGCCGAGCCGTTATTTTAATCAAGAGGGTGAGAGAATAGTACGGGTGTTAAGAAATAAGCAACCTGAAAAATTTTATAAAACTATAACCGGAAATTGATGAGTAATACGGCTTGGCCAACATGTTTGTTAAATGACCTAATCTAATTAAAACCCGGAGCACACTTTCTCCGGGTTTTCAGTGTCAGTAATGCTTGGTTTGCCTTGGGGTAATTAAACCAGCCCACGCCACTCTTGCTGGCATCCTCTTACGGATAAGGTTATAGCACCCTTAATTCTTCATATGCGACCATCACATGTTCCTGATAAGCCGGGCGGCAGGCCAAGCGATGATAATACTCATCCAGGTAAGGCAGCGTGGGGCGGGGGATATCGATATCATAATAGCGATAAAGAATATGCCCGAACTGAATGTCAGCCAAGGTAAAATCATCGCCGGCCAGATAATGGTGCGCGGATAAACGTTTTTCGGCAATATTCAGCAGGGCCGCCAGTTTTTCCGCCGCGGCATTAATCGCCTGTTGATCTCGATGTTGAGGCGCGGTCCGCACTACGCGCCAGAATATCGGCGCGGTGAAACCAAGCGCTACATTAATTTTGGACCACTCCGCCCACATATCCACCTGCGATCGGCGGCCAGCATCCTGCGGCCAAAAAGACCTATCGCCATAACGCGCGGCAAGATAGCGCAAAATAGCGCCGGTTTCCCATATAGCCGTGTCCTCATCATCTTTCAACACCGGGACGGTACCGTTGGGATTCATGGCTAAAAATTCCGGCGTATCATTGCCGCCGTGCTTGTGCCCGACATCATAGCGCCGATAGTCAAGCGCCAGCTCGCCAACGCACCACATCAGCGCCTGTACATTGGACGAGGTTTTCCTTCCCCAGATTTGTAGCATCAACAATCTCCTGACGATAACTGGAATCACAGACGGTCGGTGTGTTGCAATTCATCCTATCAGAAACGAAATGCCTTTACGCTCGCCATGCTTACCGCATACGCGGCGCTACATCATGCGGATGAGTGGCATGTCAGTGCAAAACTTCCCCGCGCCAGTCCGATCACCCTGACTGACCGCTTTGCGTCCGCGGATGGCCTGACCGTATCTGTCGAAGGTAAAGCGCCATCAGTAAACCAACAACCGCCGCAATAGCGCCAACCAGAAATGCGCTGCCATAACCCGCGCGGTCAGCAATAAGCCCTGCCAGCGGACCAGTCAGTCCATAAGCCAGATCCTGGAAGGCGATGAAACCGCCTAAAGCCGCGCCGCGCAAGTGGGGCGGGATCAGATGTACGACCTCCCGCCCCATGGCCGGAAAAATCATAGAGCAGCCCAGACCGGTAAGGAATGCGCCGACCAGAGCAAGCATCGGGTCGTAGGCCCCCCAGATTAGGAACTGTCCAATCGCCTCCATAGCGAGCGATCCAATGGCAACCGATAGGCCGCCTAAACGATCCGGGAGGTGGCCGAAGAGCATCCGCATCAGCACAAAGCCTACTCCGAATGTGGTAAAACCAAACGCGGCGCAGCTCCAATGTTGTTCAAGAAAATAAAGGACGAAGAATGCTTCAAGCGCCGCAAAACCAATGCCTTGCAGGCATACGATAAGCCCATGCCACCTGATTTGGCCTATAACGCTAAAAAACGATGGGCGATCGGTATGGGGGTGCGGGGCGATACCGGGCAGACGCCAGATGGCCAACAGCCCCAGGCATGGCAGCAGCGCGCTAATGACCATGGTCATCATAAAGCCAAGGCGCTCAAACAACGCCAGGCCAATCGGGGCGCCAACCGCGTAAGCGCCGTAAACCGCCGCGCCGACGAGCGCCATAACCTTGCCGGATTGAGCCGGCCCGACAATTTCTATGCCCCAGGCCACGATTCCGACACCGGCCAAACTCTCGCCCAAGCCAATCAGTAGTCGCCCAATCAGCATTATCAGGTAAGCGGAGGTTGCCGCATCGTAGCGTATCCCGGCGCCTAATGTGACGAGGGTACCGGCAGCATAGATAGCTAGACCGCGCGTCACCGCAACTTTAGCGCCCTTGCCATCCGCTAAGTTACCCGCATGCCCGCGGGTGGCGATGGTCGATACAAAAGCGCTTCCCACCGCCAGCCCGGCCCAGACATTGCCAAGGCCGAGTTGAGCGGTTACGTATACGGATAGAATGGGAATGGGGATGGCGACGCAAAGATAAGAAATAAACAGAACCGCAGTCAACAGCAGCAGGCGCGACTGCGCGGCTTTTGGTGTTAATGATGTAGCCATAGTATTCTCAGTATTCTTCGGACTGTACCCGCATCGACGAAAAGCAATACCATGCATTTCCGTCGATGACAGGCGCTGGTTGCGTTGAATAACGTTGAACGCTTACGGCCTGAAAAATCTGGCGATATTACCAAAGGCGCATACTTGGCCCGGACTCACACCTGGTCAATTGCGGCCCCCATTCGCCTTAATCACCTGTCCGTTGATCCAGCCGCTTTGCGCGCTGGCTAAAAATGACACGATACGGGCGATATCCTCGGGTTCACCGAGTCTGCCCAGCGGGATGTCGTTGATCAGGCGCTTGATTAATTCTTCGGGCCGGTCGGCAAAAAGCAACTCGGTAGCCACAGGACCCGGCGCAACCGCATTAACGGTAACGCCGCGCGAACCCAGTTCTTTGGCGAGGGTATGCGTCAGCGCTTCCACCGCCGCCTTGGTCGCCGCGTAGATGCCATGGCCAGGGAGGTAGTTGCCGATAATGCTCGTCGATAGGCTGATGATGCGCCCGCCGTCGCGCACGCGCCTGGCCCCCTCGCGCATACCGTTGAACGTGCCCGTGAGGTTGACCGCAATCAGGCGCTGGTAATCTTCGTCAGTTACCTGCGATAGCGGCGACATCTTGCTGACCCCGGCATTATTTACCAGGACATCTACGGGGCCGTACTCGGCCTCTGCCCGGTCGAACAGCATCTTGATCGCCGATGCATCGGCGACGTCTGCTTTAATCGCTTTCGCGCGCCCGCCGGACGCCGCTATGACGGCAACCACCGCCTCAGCATCGGTGGCGCTGGCACAATAGTTGACGATGGTCTGAAAACCATCCGCCGCCAGCCGCTTGGCCAGCGCCGCGCCGATACCTTTGGAGGCCCCGGTTACGATGGCGGTGCGATTTTCTTGGTTCATCATATACATTCCTTAAATTGGAAATTTGCGCCGTTATCAGATCCTGACCGAGCGGAGCACTGCACGGGCAACCCATAAGTACCGACAGATCGAACAAGGCGCTCGTTTATTAATTAATCAAGAATACGATTAATTAATCGCATTTCCAATTCGCATTCCTTTTGCCTCGCCAATCGTCCATGATCGGTGGCGCAATTCAATGTATTTACTAAAAAAAGTGGCCGGGTTGGGCCGCTCGGCCGGACCCGCAACCGCGATTTATACAGTCGCTGCTCAGGTTTGGCGACGGTGCTCGTTAAGCCATCGCCGTGAAGGCTGGTCAGCCCGAATTTTCGCTAAATTTGAGTGCTGGGTTGACGCAAGGCTGAAACAGGATGAATAATTCGCCCCGCCAGATTATGATTAATTCATCGCATTTTCATTACGCACCGGTATTCATTCATGACCAGCCTCCCGTCACCGCGCATTTCCTCGCGCAAACAGCCGAAACAGGCCCGTTCTACTGAACTCGTAGCCGCGATCCTTGAGGCCGCAGCCCAGGTGTTGGCGACGGAGGGCGCAAACAGGTTCACTACCGCGCGGGTAGCTGAGCAAGCGGGTATAAGCATTGGATCGCTGTATCAGTACTTTCCGAACAAGGCTGCGATCCTCTTTCGGCTCCAAAGCGACGAATGGCGGCAGACGACGGAAATGCTGGGCAGTATTCTTGAAGATGCCGGCAGTCCCCCGCTGCAACGGCTACGCAGTCTGGTTCACGCTTTTATTCGTTCCGAATGTGAAGAAGCCGAGATGCGCGTGGCGCTTAGCGATGCCGCCCCGCTGTATCGCGACGCACCCGAGGCCCAGGAGGCGCGGTCGTCGGCAACGCGCGCCATGCAGGCCTTCTTGCAGCAAGCGCTGCCCAAGGCGACACCGCAAAACTGCGAACTGGCCGCGGATTTGATCGGCACGACGCTCAGCGCCGCGGGAAAGCATTTTTCGGAAAGTCCCCGTACACCAGCGGAAATCGGTGCCTACGCGGATGCCATGGCGGATATGTTCTGTGCTTACCTGGAAAAGCTTGAGTAGGGGGACGACATATATACCCGCATCGGGGACCGCGTGCCGTTTATCCGAAGGCTGAGCAACTTGGGGCGGCTGTAACGGCTTCATCGGTTACTCAATATCGTCCATCGGCAACCGCCCCCAAGACCTGAATTCAGTCATCCATCACGCCGAGATCGCCCTCGGCTTGTTGAATAGTAGACTTGGGGTGTGCGACACGTTCGTGAATATGTGCGGTCGGCGTACGGTCGATCAGGAGACTAAGCAGTTCCGGTCGGTTGTAGTGGCCGACCGGGTCCATCAGCATCTTACGCCGGTCGATCAGCGTGAAATCAAGATCGGCGATAACCTCGCCTTCTCCGGTGCGAAGCGGTTCGCTTAGCAACATGCCGTCGGGGGCCACGATCGCGGTGAAGCAACCACCCGATATGGGGCCGATAGCGCATCCCGTGTCCTTCATTATTTGCGCCTGCTGATCGGCGTCCAGCCACGCCGTTGCGTTCACGACGAAAGCCCCTGACTCCTGGGCGTGCTGGCGAATATTGATTTCCATCCTTTGGGCAAATCCTTCGCCGAAGGCGGAACCCGGATACATGGCCGAATGAATTTGCTCGCCATCAGCCATCAACGCATAACGGGCCAGCGGATTATTGTGCTCAAAGCATGCCAACTGGCCGATACGGCCGACCTTGCTGTCGACCGCGCGCAGACCAGATCCGTCACCCTGACCCCAGATCATGCGCTCGAAATGAGTGGGGGTAATTTTGCGGCGGCGCTGGATCAAGGTGCCATCGGCATCGAACAACAACTGCGTGTTATACAGGGTGCCCCCGTCCCGCTCATTGACGCCGATGGACACCACCATGCCCGCCTTCCGCGCGGCTTCGCCGATCGCATCAGTCGCGGCTGATGGCACGGTCACGGCTTGATCGAGCAATCTTAAATGCTCGTTCCCATAAAGGAGCTGCACGCCCGTCTGAACTGCGGAAAAATAGGGGTAGTACGGTACGATGGTTTCCGGAAACGTCGCGAACTCCACCCCTCGCTGGCCAAGTTCGAGGATCTTCCGCACGACCTTTTCAACGGTTCCCTCGCGACTATAGAGGACCGGGCTGATCTGAACTGCGGCGGCTTTGACGATTTTCATTGCATGCTCCATTAATGATAAAGAAGGGCGCAATGCACCCTTCCGTTGTTGCGGCTGCAACATTGGTTGACGAAATCAGCTCGATCGATGAAGCACGTGTCCAAGCTCCATGAAGAGCACGAGCAGAACGGAATGCCGAACGGCCGTGGCTCTCGTGGGACGGGCTAACGCGCAGTGCGATAGCCTGATCTCGCCGAGAAGGCCGTTGTCCGGTCTCTGAAGGTGCTGCCGTCAAGAATCTCGGGAAAGAGTGTCGGCGGCGCCGACCAACATATCGCGCGCCTTTTCACGCCGCCGCCGCGCCAGACGCTCCCTGGCGGCTTCCAGCTCATGCTCCCCGGCAATACGGGTATGAATGTTGGCGAGCCTTTGGATTCCGCCTGCAGCGCCCCACTGGCCTTCGGGAATTTCAGTCGGAAACACCCACACGCGCGGTGCAACCTGCGCAAACGGCACCCCCTCAGCCCGGGCGACGGCCTCGGTAATTTCCCTGATGAGGATCGTGCGCGACGCATCCGTGTATTGGCCCTCCGGAACCGAAGGAATGATCCTGTATCTGGGCGACGTGAACGGAGCACCGCCAACAAATACCGCGGCGGGCCGATGAAGAAAGAGCAAGGACAGGCTTTGTGCCACTTTGTTGTCTGCATCGTATCCTTCGGCACGTATCAGGATGCCGGTCATTTCCTTGATCAGGTGTGCTTCGGCTTCGGGTGTTAACGCGTTTTCAGGGATCAGTGCATCGATCATCGGCATGGGATCATCCAATCAAGTGTTATTGTGCGAGTACCATCATCGGCGTTGTCAAATGCTTCAACAAGTGGCAGAATAGCCATTATTCATGGAAATTAAGACAAAATGCCAACCATCCGTTTATGGGTCCACGATGGGATTCTGGCGTCGGGCATAGCCGGACCGATAGATATCCTGCACGCAGCCAATCGCCTGGCAACCCAGGCAAAAGGACTCTCGTCCGCAGTATCCCCGATATTTAAATGGCGGGTGGAATCACTGGACGGGCTACCGGTGCGCGCCGCATCAGGACAAAGCATCGCCGTGGATGGCCGCATCGGTGACCGCAGGCGGTCCGACGCTATCGTGGTAGCGGCCCCGTTTGTCGCGGATATGGATACCTTTCTCGCCCGCCGGGATCAGGTGAACGAATTGTCCTCCGCGCTGCGATGGCAGCATAAGGCGGGAACATTGATTGCCACCTATTGCACCGGTAGCTACCTGCTGGCGGAAGCGGGACTGCTAGATGGGCGAATAGCCACGACCCACTGGTCCAAGGCCGCAGATTTCTCGCGACGTTATCCTAGGGTCGAACTGCGTTCACATGAGTTGTTGACCGAGCAGTCCGGTATTCTGTGCGGCGGTGCCGTGACATCCTATTTGAACCTGGCTGTGAGATTAGTTGATAGGCTTGCCGATGCCAAACTTGCGATGCTTGTTGCCAAGACCTTACTGATCGACGTCGGCCGGTCGTCACAAGCTTCCTTCGCCAAGTTGATTGACGAACAGGGCCACACGGACGCGCTTGTCGCGCGTGCGCAACGTCATATGGAGTCGACGCTCCAACAGCCATTTCGAATGTCCGACCTCGCAGCCAACCTGGCGGTCAGTGAACGCACGCTCCACCGGCGATTTAAGCAAGCGGTGGGCGATTCACCGGTAGGTTACCTCAGAACATTGCGCGTCGAAGTGGCCAAGCGATTGCTGGAGTCGGGGGAAGTTGACCTAGAGACCATTGCCGAACAGGTCGGCTACGGAGACTTCAGCACCTTCGGCCAGTTGTTCAAACTCAAAACGGGCCTCGGCCCGCGCGAATATCAACGGCGATTTGCGTTTGCTTCGGCGCCGATTATACCCGACGCACAAATACTAGCGGAAACCGAAAGTACGCCACGCAACTTTGCGCGCTAAAATCGGAATACCAAGTATCCGACGGGGCGGGCGCCTGCCGGATGGCTCGCCGCATCTCTATTTCGCCGGGTTCGAGGCGCAGAGTTCACTTACCGGAATAGGCTATAGAGCGGGTCATGCCGCATTCGACAGTTAACAAACTCTGAGCCGGTCATCTTCGGGGTAACCCTTCGAAGGAAGTTTGCGAAGATGATTTTTTCAGCATACGTTGCTTTCAGAAGGGAACCGCACAACGCATTTTTAAGCGATATGACTTGGTTGAAAAGATGAACAATATTGTGGCGAAGCGCTATCCGGGGATGTTGGCAGCGCGATGAAGAGGGCCGGTTTTTTTAGGCCTACAATAGGCAGTGGTGCAAAAATCTCATCGCCATTTCATCGCCATCGCCATCGCCATTTACAGGCACAAAAAAACCAGCTCGGCGGCTGGCTTAATTTACTGAATTATAACGTTTTTCTTGGTGGCCCCTGCTGGACTTGAACCAGCGACCAAGCGATTATGAGTACCGTACATGGGCCAATGAAATCAACGTGTTATAATTAAAATCAATGGGTTACGCGTTCAATGTTCACCAATATTATTGTATGTTTGTTTCTTGGTGAGACACTTTTGCGACACTTCTTGCCAAGGGATTGAGCCTGACCGCTTCGTCCAGGTGATCGGGGGAGAAGTGGGAATAACGCATGGTCATCTTGATATCCGTATGCCCCAGGATACGCTGCAACACCAAAATATTGCCGCCATTCATCATAAAGTGGCTGGCGAACGTATGGCGCAGCACATGGGAGGATTGCCCGGCCGGTAACTCTATATTGGCCCGGGCGATGGCTTTACGGAATGCCGCATAACAAGACGCAAACAGCGGGCCGTTGGTTTTCGGCAACTGCTCGTAAAGCTCTTCGCTTATCGGCACCGTCCGGTTACGTCGGCCCTTGGTCTTGATAAAAATAATCTTGTGCTTGGTCAGCTGCGAGGACTTGATACTTTCAGCCTCCGACCAGCGCGCGCCGGTGGAAAGGCAAATTTTCACCACCAATGATAGCGATTCAGAGCGGCTTTGCTCACACTCGGCGAGCAGCGTATCGATTTGCTCCGCCGTTAAAAACGCCATTTCGCTTTCTTCAGTCTGGAAGGGGCGAACGCTTTTTAATGGGTTTTCGTTTTTCCATTCGCCAAGCCGTTCCAGCTCGTTAAACATCGCGCGGAAATAGGCCAGCTCCAGGTTTAGCGTGCGGGGTGAAACTTTGCTCACGCGGGACGAGCGGGCATATTCACCTTTCAGCCGCTTTTCTCGGTAACGTGAAAAAAGCTGA
>JAATFX010000055.1 GCA_015654925.1 Enterobacterales bacterium
CTATTGCCCTGATTGCGTCGCAGACTACCGTAGACAATTATTCGCATCGTTAAAACTCAAACTGATAGAGCAAGTCTAATGCCTGGTTAAGACCAGACACGGCTTCCAGATAAAGTCTAGGCATTAAACGGTAACGTAACGTTAACGTTGCCAATGAATCAAAAATACCGACACCATATTTCACTTGCAAACCGGATGTGAGATACCCGCTGACCACTACCTGGGAGTCGTCGCCAACGCCCTGGGTGTCGAGTGTTAAATCGCTCACACCGAATGCCGCGCCGATTTTACCCACAAGTTGCCCACTTTGCGCAACCCCCATGCCGATTAACATCGACGTCATCGCGCTGCTGTCGGCGCCCGGGGTATTAAGCCCCTGGCCCCGCAGCAGATATGACAGCGCTTCCTGCTGCGATTTCACCGGATCGGAGAAGACCTCAAGCTTGGGCTGGTCGGCCATGCCGGTAACCCGCACCCCGGCCGTTACGCCGTCCGCGGTGGAATCAGGGTTGCGGATGGCTTCGATATTCAGCAACGGCTGATCCGGCGGGCCGGCAAACATCAGCTGTCCGCGCCGGATGATTAAATCCTGCCCATAGGCGCTGAAACGCCCGTAAGGGATATTGATCTGACCGTTCAGGCCCAGCCCTTGCTTATCCTGGACCATTTTCAGATCCCCTTGCAACCGCGCCTTGAGGCCGAATGCATCCAGCCGGACGTCGTCGCCCACATGGATGATCAAATTGCTGTTGATGGTGGTCGATACTTTTGTCCGCTCCACCGGCTGTAGGCGATCGTCAAGGATCACCTCATCGGGTGAGACGCCAACCGCGCTCGGAGGCAACTCTTTTACCACAATCCGCGCCCAGGGAATATCAACCTTACCGTTCAAGGTGAATAGCTGCGGCGCAGCTTCCAAAACAATGTCGGGAGATACGTCCATGCGCACCATGGGCGGCACGGTAATTCTGACGCGGGTGCCCTGCGCCGCGATCCTGGCGCGCCAGGCGCTGATCTGGCTCCAGTCGGCATTGCCGGTTAAATTGATCTGCCCATGGGTGGTTTGAATCGTCCCCTGCATTTGCGAACTGGTGCCAGCGAAGTTCATCGCCAGGCGGCTTTCGGCCATGGCGAACGGCATCCAATTGCCGCGGATCAACACGCGTTCGAGACTCAATTGCCCGAACAGCTGCGGCTGGGCGACGCTGCCGCCAATGCGCAGGTTGGCATTCAGCATGCCGGCGGCGCTTTCACCGCGCGACAAAACGGGATTAACAATGCCCAGGGACAGCCGGGTGATGTTCATGGTGCCCGACAGCGTCCGCCGCCCCTGGGGATCGCCCACCTGGATCTGGCCGTTGAACTGCCCGTTGCCGGCAATGCCCACCTGCCAGTCCAGACTGGCGCGGTCATGATCCAGACCGGCGGTCAGATTCAGCGTTTCAAACGCGATGGGCAACGCGTTGCCCTGAACTTGCTGCACCGCCTTCACGCCTTTGCCCGACAGCGTAATCCTGGCCCGCGGCAACCCGCCCCCCGGCTGCCAGCTGATATCCGCCCGGCCGGTGAAAACGCCGCCCAGCGCGGTCTGATCCGGCAGATAGGGTTTGACCATGGCCAGATCGAACCGGTTGAGCACCAGCGTGGCCTGGCCGCTGGCCCCGGCGTCAATGGCGGTGGGCACGCAAATTTGGGCGTTGGGGTTTAACCAGCAGTGCGGTCCGATGGTTATCCGCTGGGCGCTTTGCTGGTAATCCAGCGCCATATCGCGGCTTAGCCGCCATTCGCCCACCGGGCTGCTAAAGCGGGTCTGGCTCAGGGCGCCGCGCCAGCGCTGCTGTTGCCGATCGTAACCGCCGTTTAGCACCAGGCTGCCCGCCACCGGGTCGCCCTGGAGATTTAAGCGCAGCTGATGCCGGCGTTCGTCCCCGGTGGCCGCCAGGGTCAGTTGGCGCACCACGAAATTATCCTGCTGGAGCCGGTCGACGCGTAAATCCAGATCGCCGCGCACGATATCGCTGGCGCTCAGGTTGCCGTTCAGGGCAACCCGGCGGATGGTTAACGACTGCCAGCGCAAATCGGCGGCGGTAAGATTCATACGCACCTGCGGGCTACTTCTATCGCCGCGGACATTAAGCGTGCCGCGAGCGGTCCCGGCCAGGCCCGGCAGCGTGCCGTTCAGGTTCGGCGCGTCAATCACCGCGTCCAGGGCCAGCCGCTCATTCAGGTCGCCTTTGATATCCAGGCTATTGCGCCCCAGCGCCAGGCGCAGATCGGGAATATGCCATTGGCCGGCGGCATTGCCGCGCAGGGAACCGCGGGCGGTGACCTGATTTTGCCTGACATTGCCGTCCAGGGTCAGTTGCGGGACGCTGAGCTGCCAGTTGCCGCCGTGCATGCTGCCCCGGGTAACTATTTTCCCGGCCAGCTTGGCCGGCCAGTCCGGCCATTGCCGGGCGGTATTGATGCCGGTCAGCGTCAGTTCGCTGCGCCAGCTTACCGCATCGCTCCAGTCCACCACCGCGCTGAGATCGCTCATGCCTTCGAGCGCCGTCACCCGCAGGCGCGAGAGGGTAAACTGTGTGGGGTTGCCTTTACCGTCCAGCGCCAGATCCGCCGGCGGCAGGCCTTCGCCGCTGAGGGCCCCATGCACGGCAAGGGTGTAATCCACCGCCTTGCCGTCGATGTTTACCGCCAGATTGCGCAGGCGATATTGCGCGTCCCCGCTTAGCGGCCACTGAAAACCGGGGCTTGCGAGCGCCACGTTCAGCGGCAGTCCGGCGTCCGCCAGCCGAGTCTTGGCGTTCAACTGCGCTTTTACCGGGCCGGAGAAATTAAGCGCCGCCGTGAGCTGGTCGCGCAAGCCGCCGCCGACATTGAGTTTGATCTTCTCGCCTTTGAGCGGATCGACATTCAGAACGGCGTTAACGGTTAAGTCCACCGGCCATTGCCCGCTAAGCTGCGCCCGCCCGCTGGCATTCAGCGCCCCCTGCACGGCATCGATGCGCAGCCGCTCAAGGGTAATATCCCGATCGACGGTTTGCCCCTGCATGATGAATTGATTCACCAGGATATCGGTATCGCCGGTCAAGCGCAGGTTTTGCCCCCGCAGCGCCTGCAGTTGGATATTCACCGGCAGATGCACATCGGGCAAATCGGGCAGCACGGGATGGGCGAACAGCGCGTTTAACGTCTCGGCCAACGGCGGCTGCTTGAGCGCCGCGGCTTTCTGCGCCTCGGCGCGGGCCGTCGCCTGCCGCTGCTCGTCGGTTTGGGTGACGGTCTCCACGGCCTTATCGGCGAGCACCTCGACGGCTTTGGGTAAGGCCACCAGCAGGCCGTTGATATCGGTGGGAGCGATAATCAGATTATTGCCGCGAAAATCCATACCGGTATGGAACTCATTGAGGGCGATAACGGTATCGTCGATATGCAGCTGTACGTTATTCAACCGCAGGCTGCGCAGGATCAGCGGATAGGGGGTGGCGATCGCGCCGCTTGCGTCCTGGGACGCCGGCGCGGCCTGCCCCGGCGCCAGCACCGCGGTCTTAACCTGGATATCCACATCACGCAGGTCGATGGTATCAAGGCATAATTCGCTGTGGCGCAGGCAGGAGAAATCCATCGCCAGGTGGAATTGCCCGGCATTTACCGTTACGCCCGGCATTTGATAACGGATGCCCTTGAGGGTTAAATCGCGCCAGCCGCCGGTGACGCCGGTGATTTCCAGCCCCGGCACCCAGCGGGCCGCGCTGTTGATCGCCAAATGCAGGCCGCTGGTAGTGCCGAGTAAATACGCCAGCGCTCCCAGCAGTAGCAGCACAATGATCAATACGCCCAGGCCGATTTTTTTTGCAAGGCTCATAGTTCTGTCCCTAACCCTATGTAAAATTGCAGTCCATGCTCATCGGGATCGCCGATGGGTGCGGCGACGTCCAGCTTGATCGGCCCCACCGGCGACTGCCAGCGCACCCCGACCCCGGCGCCGGTTTTCAAGTTGGTTTGCCGGAAATCATTTACCGCCTGGCCCGTATCGATAAACGTCGCCCCCCACCATCTGCCGGTCACATTGTATTGATACTCCAGCGACCCGGTGGCCAGCTTCGAGGCGCCGGTCAGCTTGCCGTCCTCGTCGCGCGGCGATATGGCGCGAAACCGGTAGCCGCGGATGCTACGGTCGCCGCCGGCGAAAAAACGCAGCGAAGGCGGCACCCGTTCAAAATCGTTGGTTTCAATCCAGCCCAGATTGTAACGCGCCACAAACCGGTGTTTATCCGCCAGGGTGCGGACCCAAACGTTTTGCGCCTGGATAATAAAGAAGTCGACGTCCGATCCCCAGGTGGTATCGGAAAGGTCGAACGAGTAGCGCTGGGAGTCCCCCCAGGTGGGCATCAGCCCGCCCCGCTGCCGGGTGCGGTTAATGGTGAAACCGGGATACAGCAGCATGGTGGTATCGGTGACGTTGGCCTGGGTAAAGTGATCCAGGCTCCAGCGTAAATTAACCGAACGCTGCCAGCCGCTGGAAAAATCCCAGAAACGCGCCACGTTCAGGGTGGTTGAATCAGACTTGGTATCATTGAGATCTTCGCGTTTAAACCCGCTTTGCAGCACATAATATTGTTCAAGCGGGCTTTTTTGCAGCGGGATTTTATAATTGAAATCCAGCGCCTGCTCGGGCGCGGAAAGGCTCAGGTTGGTTTGCAGGCTATGGCCGCTGGAATTAAGCCAGGGGCGGTTCCAGGTGGTTTTGACCCGCGGCCCGATGTCCGAGGCGAATCCGACCCCGGTTTCGATAATATTCCTGGTGCGCGGCGTGACCACCGCATCCAGCGGCAGGGTTTTGTCCGTCTTGGCATGCGTAAAATCCGGGGACACCACCACGGAGTTAAACCAGTTGGTGGCGGCAAGCTGGCGATTGAGTTCTACCAGCGAGCTGGCGCTGTACTCGTCGCCCTCGCGGATAGTGGGGATATTTTGCAAAAAATCTTCGCGGATTTGCGCGCCGTGAAAACGCACTTTGCCAAAGCGGTAACGCTGGCCGCTGTCAAAAATAACATCCCAGAACGCTTCATGGCGATCGGGCGATACGCCGAGTTGCCGCTGCGGAAAATCCGCATCGAAATAGCCATTGCGCACGGCCAGCCCAGTCAATCCGTTAATAAGACCGGTATAATCCCCATGGTTGAGCACGCTGCCGATAGCCGGCCGGCTGCGTTGCACCAGGCGTTGATAATCGCGATCCTGGCGCGCATCGCCGCGCAAGCTGATATTAACGCCGGCAATCTTGACCGGTTCGCCTGGGGAAACCCGGGCCACCAGCACCGCCCGCCCGCCGTTCACCGCGGGGCGGAATTCGAAATTAATCTCCGGGGAATAATAGCCCAGCGCGCGCAGCCCTTCGCGCACGACGCCGTCCACCCGCGCCTGAAAACGCGCGTCGGCGGTAATTTCATCCGCGCCGATGGTCGACAGGCGCGCCCGGACGTTGCGTTGCAGCTCCCCCTGTAGGCCTTCAACCTGCAAACGTACGTTGGCGGCATAGGACCAGGAGGCGGCAAGCAGCATGCACAGCAGACATAACAAGCGATTTTTCGGCACGCAGGCTCCTGAGTTGACTTTCCTGAGAATGAATTCCTTACGCGCACATTCGCCATCATTCCAATTATTCATCGGCTTAGGGGTTGTTTTTCATCCTTTTACCCTAAAATACAGCCTTAAGCTTACATCTTAACGTAATATCGGTGTTTATTGTCTGTAAAGAAAAAGTGTAAAACAACAGGTAATAGCCCATTATTTTGATAAACCGTCCATACAGGAGCCTACCGTGGCGCAAAATTTTGATAAAACCCAACTGGTATCACAGAGTGATGCCTTACCCGGTCGCCTGACGCCAATGCCGGTGGCCACCCTCCATAGCGTTAACGGCCATTCCATGACCAATATCCCGGATGGCATGGAAGAAGCGCTGTTCGCCATGGGATGTTATTGGGGCGTGGAGCGATTATTCTGGCAGGTGCCCGGCGTTTACAGCACCGCGGCCGGCTTCGTCGGCGGCTACACGCCCAATCCCACCTATCGCGAAGTCTGTACCGGCCGGACCGGCCATGCGGAGGCGGTGCGCGTCGTCTTCGACCCGGCGGTGATCGCCTATACTGAATTGCTGCAATATTTCTGGGAAAATCACGATCCGGCCCAAGGCATGCGCCAGGGCGGCGATATCGGTTCGCAATACCGTTCGGCCATTTTCGTGCTGACCCCAGAGCAGGAGCAAGAAGCGCTGGCCAGCAAGCTGCGTTTCCAGCAGGCCATGGCCCAGGCCGGGGACCGCCGTGAGATTACCACCGCTATCGAACCGGCCACCCCGTTCTATTATGCCGAGGATGAGCACCAGCAATACCTGTACAAAAACCCGCAGGGTTACTGTAACCTGGGTGGAATAGGCGTTTGCCTGCCGCCGCAAGCGTAATCATTAGCAGCCCCGATGGGGCTGCTGCTATACTGTTCGCACCGTCGGGCGAACGGTCAATACCCCCGGTATCAGTACGTAATCGGTTATCTTTCCACAATACATTGCCCTTCAAAGGCGCGCTGGCATAACGTCAGCCCGAAGTGGTCAAATTATGCTAAACAGTATTCTGCTTATCCTGCTATTGATTGCGGTGAGCGCTTTTTTTTCCGTATCGGAAATTTCTCTCGCCGCTTCGCGCAAGATCAAACTGAAACTTATGGCCGACGACGGCAATATTAATGCCAAGCGCGTGCTGAAGCTTCAGGAGACGCCCGGTATTTTTTTCACCGTCATCCAAATCGGGCTCAACGCGGTGGCCATCCTCGGCGGTATCGTAGGCGACGCGGCATTCTCGCCCTCCTTCGCCGCCATTCTCGTGCGCTTTATGTCGCCAGAAATGGCCGATCAGATTAGTTTCATTTGTTCTTTCACGCTGGTCACCAGCCTGTTTATCCTGTTCGCCGACTTAACCCCGAAACGCATCGGTATGATTTCACCGGAGGCTTGCGCCGTACGGATCATCAACCCGATGCGCTTCTGTTTGTTAGTGTTCCGCCCGCTGGTGTGGCTGTTTAACGGCTTGGCCAACGTTATCTTCCGGTTATTGAAACTGCCGATGGTGCGCAAGGACGACATTACCTCCGACGATATTTACGCGGTGGTGGAAGCCGGCGCCCTGGCCGGCGTGCTGCGCAAGCAGGAACACGAGCTGATTGAAAATGTGTTCGAACTGGAATCCCGCACGGTGCCGTCATCCATGACTTCGCGCGAAAGTATTATCTTTTTTGATTTGCGCGAAACCGAAGCCAGTATAAAAGAGAAAATCTCAACGCATCCTCACTCGAAGTTTCTGGTTTGCGACGCCAATATCGATCATATCGTCGGCTACGTGGATTCCAAGGATTTGCTGAACCGCGTGCTGGGCAACCAGAGCCTGGCGTTGAATAGCGGCGTCCAGATTCGTTCGGCCCTGATCGTGCCCGATACCCTGACGCTGTCCGAAGCGTTGGAAAGCTTCAAAACCGCCGGTGAGGATTTTGCGGTGATCCTCAATGAATACGCGCTGGTGGTGGGCATCATTACCCTGAACGATGTTATGACCACCCTGATGGGGGATTTGGTGGGGCAGGGCCTGGAAGAGCAAATCGTGACGCGCGACGAAAACTCGTGGCTGATCGAAGGCGGTACCCCCATTGATGACGTGATGCGGGTGTTGCACATCGATGAATTCCCGCAGGCGGGCAATTATGAAACCATCGGCGGTTTTATGATGTTCATGCTGCGCAAGATCCCCAAACGGACGGATTTCGTGCGCTATGGCGGGTATAAATTTGAAGTGGTGGATATCGATAGCTATAAAATCGATCAGCTGCTGGTGACCCGTATCGAAGAGAAATCTACGTTGGTCCTGGCGAAAACCACGGATACCTCCAACGTCGCCTGAACAGCGCGCCAACGCGGATTGATGGTGGTTCAGGCAGGCCCCGGCGGGTGTGGATGGCGGCATGACGCTTAGCGCTATCCGCCCATCCAGGGCCTGAAACATCTGCGTATCTTTCGGTGACTTCAGGTTATCCCGTGTTACCGGCTAACGGCACGCCCCGCTCATCTGGCTTCGGGACTGGCATTAAGCTGTCCAGCGAGCTGGCTGCCGCGCCGGCATGACATGGTTTGACCCTGGCGGGTCAGGCGATGTCTAACTGGAGCCGCATCACCTGCCGGTTAACTTCCGACATGACATGGAAATGCTGTTTATCGCGGACCTTGGGCAACAGGATTTTGCCTTTATCGAATTCGAATGCGCCGAACCCTTTGATATAGATTCTGCCGCGGAATAAGGTCTTAACATAGGTTGCTACCTTGATAGCGTTATAGCGATGGAAGATTCTCATTTTTTTACTTTACTCCCGTGATTAATATCCTCATGCCGTAACAAGTTGTTCACCAGCATGAGGCTCAACACTAACATTTAATAAGAGCTAGCATTTGTGCTTAAGTTCACGCAATTACGGGACTCTGCGCTGTTTTTACATAATTTGACAGAACGCTATAAAAGCCTAGCACCAAGTGCAGTACTTTTATGCTAAAAGCGTTATGCTAAAAATGCTGTCCGTATGCCATTTTTGTGCTATCGGTTCCAATATGGCGGTTTCGGCCGCTTGCCACGGGCCGAAGCCGCTTTGCGGACCCATCCGCCCAAAGGAGTTTTCTCATGCGCTGCCAGCTGCCCCTGGTTCTCCTGGCATTAATCTTGCCCCTGCCTCTGTCCGCCCACACCCTGACGATCGGTAAACCGTTGCCCAAGGTGGCGGTCGCCGAGCAGGGCGAACTGCTTTACCAACAAGATCGGTTTAGCTATCAATTCTGGGATAGCTCGCAGTTGAAGGGAAAAATCCACCTGATACAGCATATCGCCGCCCGGTCTTCCGCCAGCGAGATGAACGCCGCGATGATCGAGTCCATCAAGAGCGCTAACTTACCCGGTAAATATTACCAAACGACGACAATCGTTAATGAAAACGACGCCTTATTCGGCAGCGGTTCCTTTGCCCATAATTGGGTCGAAAATAATAAAAAGATGGCGGTGCAGTCGCAATTCATCCTCGACGCCCACGGCAATGTGCGCCAGGCATGGCATTTACTGCCCAAGGGTTCGGCAATCATTGTGCTGGATGCCCGGGGACGGGTGCGTTATGTCAAGGAGGGGGCGTTGTCGCTTAAAGAGATACAGGAAGCGACGGATCTATTGCGCCGCCTGGTGCCAGGCGGCGCGTCTTAAACCGCTCAGAACAGCGAAACCCGGAATCCGGGATTGAGAAAGGATTCCCGCGGATGGTAATCCAGGGTGCGGCCGGTCCAATCATTGACCAGGGCTCCCGCGGCGGCGGCCACGGCATGGCCGGCGGCGGTATCCCACACGCTGGTCGGTCCGAAACGGGGATAGAGCTGCGCGCTGCCTTCCGCCACCAGGCAAAATTTCAGCGAAGAGCCGATGGTGACGGTCTGATGTTCACCCAATTGCGCCAGGTAATCCTGTAATTCGCTATCGTCGCTGTGGGAGCGGCTGACCACCACCAACGGCGGCCTGGCTTCCTTGCAATGGATCTCCAGCCGTTTGCCGTCCGGCGTGACTTTCCACGCTTTGCCCGCGTCGGCGGCATATAACACATCGGTGGCGGGCGCATAGACCACGCCCATAACCGGCTGGCCGTCTTCGATTAACGCGATATTGACCGTGAATTCGCCGTTGCGGCGCAGGAATTCCTTGGTGCCATCCAGGGGATCGACCAGCCAGTAGCGCGTCCAGCCGCGGCGGACCTCCCACGACGGCGTATCCTCCTCGGAGAGGATGGGAATATCGGGCGTCAGCGCCTGTAATCCGGCGGCAATCACATTATGGGCGGCTAAATCAGCGGCGGTCAGAGGAGAGTCGTCGGTCTTATGGGTCAATTCGAGCGGACGATCGCCGGCGTAGACCTGCATAATGGCGGCACCCGCATCGCGCGCCAAACGGCAAATAGGTTCAATCATTTCGCACCTCGGATTGTATGTCATGGCAATCAGACTCGTTGGGGGCGTTGTCAACAATCTGCATCCAGATTAATGCGTTAACCGCTGGGGCGCGGTCTGGTCGCGCCCCAGCGGTAATTAAAGCGACATTAAAGAATGTCCAATAGCTCCACTTCAAATATTAGCGCACTAAACGGCGGAATGGATGCGCCGGCGCCGCGTTCGCCATAAGCGAGACCATGGGGGATATAAAGCTCCCACTTGGAACCGACCGGCATCAGGGTCAGGGCTTCAATCCAGCCGGGGATCACGCCGTTGACCGGGAATTCCGCCGGCTGGCCGCGCTGCACCGAACTGTCGAATACGGTGCCGTCAAGCAAACGGCCGGTATAATGCACGCTCACCCGATCCTGCCGTGAGGGGATGGCGCCTTCACCCTGCGTCAATACCTTGAATTGCAGGCCGGACTCGGTCACCCGCACACCGTCTTCCTTGGCGTTGGCATCTAGGAATTCCTGCCCGGCCACCGCCAGATGTTTCTGGCGATCGAGGCGTACCGCATCCGCGCGCTCGTGGATAATGCGCAGGGCGCGATGGATGGCATCGACCGGCACCGCCGGGGAGTTGCCCGCCAGCGCATCGCTCAGGCCCGCCAGCAGGGCTTCGGGCAGCAAGCCTTCCAGCCCCGATTCCTGAAGCTGCTGTCCCACTTGCAAACCGATGCCGTAACTGGCCTGGGCTTCAACGCTGTCTAAAGATGGTGCGCTCATATTTTTTCCTTGAATTGATAAAAAGCGAAAGGCGCAGCATAACAGCGCAGGCCTTTAGGGTAAAATCCTCAATGATGAATATGAGTACCGCGCCGCGCGCCAGCCGATCGGTCAGACTCAATTAAGCATGGAGGTTCATTGTGTGCCGCTCTATACTTCCCCGGGTTACAGGTAAACCATTGCAAGAGAGGTTATCATGGGCAGAATTTCGCCCGGGAAAAACAAAATCCCACGTTTTTCCTTGTTGGGACTTGGCGGATTCAAATGGAAGTGGCCTTTACGCCCGCGGCCCGATGATGATTCCGAATCAGCGGGCCGGCCGATGCTGACGCTGTTGAAAAGAATTTGGCATCTGCCCGATGACTTCGGCTGGATGGGGGCATTGCCGCTGCCCCATCGGCGTTGGGTGCTGGTTGCCGCACTGGTTATCCTGCTGGCTATTCTGTGGCCTTATTCCCCCGCCACCCCGGTAGCGCCCCCCACGGGCGATCGCGCAGCACAGGGCCCGGTTTTGCAGGCCGAGCTGGTCGATAATCCCGCGGCCACCTCTGCCGCGCCGGCCCCGGCCCCGGCCGCTAACGGCCAATTGCATCGTTACCGGATTGTCGACGGGCAAACGCTGGCGCAGCTGTTCCGCGAGCATAATTTGCCGGTGGGGGATGTGTTTGCGATGGCCCAAATCGAGGGCGAAGATAAGCCGCTGAGCAATTTACAGGCGGGCCAGCAGGTTGAGATCCAGCAGAATGCCCAGGGCGTGGTGACGGCGCTGGAAATTGAAACCGGCGCGGCCGGCAAGATACGTTTCGTCAGGCAACCCGACGGCAGCTATCTCCGGCGTTAACCAGCCACGCCGAGCGGCCTGGCGCGGGGATCGACAGACAGCAAAACGCCGGCATAAAGCCGGCGTTTTACCAAGAGCATAATCGTTGACGTCAGTCTTGCGACTTCAGTCGTTCAATTAGGCTTCAGCTACCACGATAACATTCAGGGTGGCAAAAACTTCGTTGTGAACCTGGATGTTGATGTCGTGATCGCCGATGGTGCGCAGCACACCATTAGGCAGACGCACTTCGCTTTTGGCGACGTTAACGCCGGCAGCGGTGATGGCGTCGGCGATGTCGCGCGTACCGATAGAACCGAACAGTTTGCCTTCGTCGCCCGCTTTAGACGCGATGGTAACGCTACCCAGTTCAGTGATTTTATCAGCACGGGCATGAGCAGCGGCCTGGACGTCAGCCAATTTGGCTTCCAGCTCAGCGCGGCGCTCTTCGAAATATTCAACGTTTTTCTTGGTGGCCGGAACGGCTTTACCTTGCGGTACCAGGAAGTTACGGGCATAGCCCGCTTTAACGTTAACTTGTTCGCCTAAGCTACCCAGGTTGGCAACTTTATCAAGCAGAATAACTTGCATTACCTTATCCTCTCAAAGTCGTATTGGACAGTGACCGATTACTGATGACGATCAGTGTACGGCAACAGAGACAGATAGCGCGCGCGTTTGATCGCACGGGCCAACTGGCGTTGGTATTTGGCACGAGTACCGGTAATACGGCTCGGGACAATTTTACCGCTTTCGGTGATGTAGTTTTTCAGCGTAGCGATGTCTTTATAGTCGATCTCAATAACGCCTTCCGCGGTGAAACGGCAGAATTTGCGACGACGGAAATAACGTGCCATTTGGCTAGTCTCCAGAATCTATCAATTCAATCTGCTCGGCATGCAGGACCATTTTATTCAGCCCATTGCGACCTTGATGGCTGCAAATGAAACCGTGGATGGTGAGCTGCGTACCGACCGTTATACTGCGAGTAATCTCTTGCGATTGCTTTCCACTGACCACCACGGGCATACGGCACCATGCTTGTCGTGAAAAACCGGCTTCCTGTTGCTGCGAGCGGTGCTCAAGCACAAACTGACAGTGAGGAATACCTGACGGGCTGACCTTTCGAATGGGTGCCTTGCACACGGTGCCGGACAACATCAGACGGTTCGCCGTCATCATCGATTACTCTTCAGAATCCCCAGCATCATTGTCATCGTTGGCTTCGGTGGCGAAATCTTCACGGCGATCGCGGCGTTCATCTTTGGCTTTGACCATCGGGGAGGCTTCGGAAACCGGATGTTTAACGCGCATGATCATGCTGCGAATAACGGCGTCGTTGAAGCGGAAGTTTGTTTCCAGCTCATCGATCACTTCCTGCGAGGCTTCTACATTCAGCAGAACATAGTGGGCTTTGTGCAGTTTATTGATCGGGTAAGCCAGTTGACGGCGGCCCCAGTCTTCCAGACGATGAATGATGCCCTGCGCGTTGGTGATAACACCGGTGTAACGCTCGATCATTCCTGGAACCTGTTCGCTTTGGTCAGGATGAACCATAAAAACGATTTCGTAATGACGCATACAGAATTGCTCCTTACGGATTATTCAGCCTCCTGTCAGGGTCAACCGCGGCCCATGGAAGCAAGGAACGTGATA
>JAATFX010000131.1 GCA_015654925.1 Enterobacterales bacterium
AAATGCGTTATCACATACTCTGTTATCAATGGCAAGCCATTTTTGATCAGGGCCGGATATGTCGCACATAATTAAATCGTTCAGTTACATTCGGGGACAACACTCACCGCCAACAGCCGAAAATTTAGCCCGTTGGATAATGGCGTTAACCACCGTCATGATTTCTGTACCATTTATCGATAACCTTAGCGCAAACATCTGCCAACGTCCAATGCATTATTCGAGAATAACTATTCATTTACTTATAAAAGAAAACAAGAGGTTCCGCTCACATTTTTTCAGATTTGCTTATACCCTATTCGACTATCCATGTAATAAAACTTCCAGAACCGATAAATGCGTCCGGCGCGCGCGGCCAAGCCGTCCGACGCGGCAGGACGCGGCTGCGAGTGCGGCTGGTGCGGCTGGCTATATGCCCCACCCGGCCATGGCGGTCGGTCGCCAACGGTGCGGCGGATAATTTAACCCGAGTGATTATATAGGCGGCGTAATGTCGCAGCGCGCTATTTGTGATCACCATTATTGTGCAGCCATAGATTCGCCGCGTTAAAAAACGCAGCCTGGCTTTGGGCCAGCCATAAGAAAAACAGTTATTCGACCATGCGGGTTGTAGGTTAAAACGGGGAAGACGCGGCCTGGAGATCGCATATTATTAATTCATAATCCGCCGGCGTGCCCGGGTCATAATATAACGAAATTGATCTATGTCATTTTAATGAAATAAACGGCGCGTCGGCGCGCGCCGGTGAAACATGCCTTTGCTCAAGCGTCACAGCGCTATTTTCCCGCCAATTTTCAGCGGATGGAAACGATGCTCGCTTATCCCGGCGGTTAATAAGGCCTGCGCTAACTCCAGCGGGGGTTCGTCGAGGGATTCGTCCGCCAGCTCGAATACCCCCCAATGTATGGGGATCGCCGTTGGACAGTTCAATTGCTGATATAACTTCACGGCGCCGGCCGGGCTCATATGGCTCTCGCCCATGAACCATTCTGGTGCATAGGCGCCGATGGGCAAGGCGGCGATGTCAAACGGTCCCAGGCGCTGCCCGATTTCAACCAGGCCGGGAGAGTAACCGCTATCCCCGGAAAAATAAAAACGCCAGGCCTTGGTTTCAATCACCCAGCCGCACCACAAGCTGCGGTTGCGATCTTTGAGAGTACGCATACTCCAATGGCGCGCCGGCACGCAATGCAGGCGTATACCGCGAAAATCCAGGCTATCCCACCAGTCGCACTCCGTAACGCTCCTGACGCCGCGTTTACGCAGCCATTTGCCCATACCCAGGGGCGCCATCACCTGCAGAGCCGGGAAGCGTTTAATCAGCCGCTTCAGCGTGCCTTTGTCTAAATGATCATAGTGGTTATGGGAATAAATTACCCCGGCGATCGGCGGCAGATCGGCGATACCCGCCGCCAGCGGCGTTTTACGCCTGGGGCCGATAAACGGCAGCGGCGAGGCGCGATCGCCCAATGCCGGGTCGATTAATAAATAGCGTCCCGCCACACGGATAAGCATGCAAGCGTGGCCGAGCCACCAGATGGTATCGCCGGTGCCGCTGAAATCGGCCGGCTGCCACCAGCGTTCGATGAAGCCGGGATACCCCTCCTGCGGGGCTTTGGGCAATCCCAACTGCTTGCGTTCATTCTGCCATTTTTTATAATCGCCGGCACCGCGCTCCCCGGGTTCGATATTGCGAAAACCGTCAGGGGTGTGGTGCAGTTTAGAGGCATCATACCAAGGATTCTTTTTTGTCATCTGGCGCCCGGTTCTCCGTAAAATTGGCTCCGCCCGCTTTTAGCATGGCCTCAGGCATAAAAATTAATGCGACGAGTGGATTATGTGATGGCTGCCACCGCTGCGCGCGGCGCGATGGCATAGAATTAAAGAAGGAAGGCTTAACGTTCGGCGATGAAATCCTTGAACATGATGGGTTCGCTGGCCGGGAAAGCCTTGACGCCATTATCCGGGTTTGCGCCCTGGCCCAGGCGTTGCAGAATTTCCGTTTGCTTTTTCTGCTGCTCCAGCAGTTCGTTAAGCAAGACGATTTGTTCATTTGCCCTGACGCTGGCGCGGTTAAGGAAAAACCAGAATACCAGGCAGAAAATGAAGGCAATAAGACAGAGCGCCACCGAGGCGATATTAACCGTGTTTAATCCAAATTCGTTCATAAAGCGACCTTGCCACTGATAAGACCAGACGCTATCTTATCACTCCGCGGCCATCAATGTACCCCGCAACCGAAAAATGCAGCCCTACCACGGCATCCATTTGGTCACCAGACACATCCCGCTAAAGAAATCGCCACCCTGGTCGCAGAAACTATTTAATGCCGAAAGCCACAGCATCAGGCAAAGCACCAGAATGGCAAATATTGATATTGTTGTATTTTTTTTCAAAACCCAAGTCCTGTACTGCCCCGATGTCATTATTCTAGCCAGCGAAACTTAAACGAATGATAACTACTAAGGGTATTCATTACCCGAATAATGATTTTAAGAGCAGATGATATGGGTGGAAGGAAATAGGGTGCCAATGATTAGCCCTGGCACCGCTTCTTATGGGTAATCAATGCTCCGTCGAACGATCGAACTTCATATCGATTAGCGCAATCGCTTTTTGTATGGCCCGACGCGTGATGGGGTCTTTTGCCGCCGGATGCGTGGCGAAATCGATAGATCGCAACTGCGCCGACATTTTATCCCTGACTTCGGCGGGCGCGATGATATCAATGACATCAAGGATTTGCTTGATGACCAGTTGGCAAGCGACTAAATCGGATACCAGTTCCTGATTTTCGGAAAATTGTTCTGACATGCTATACCCTGTTCATCACCCCACATCAAAATGGGTACTGTTGATAACCAATTTGCTTGGAAATATTGCGTGCCGCATCATGTAGCATCTTCACATAATCGCTTTTACTGGCTTCCGAAAAACGGATGGTCGGGAATGAGATGCTCAGGCCGGCGATCACCACGCCAAAGCGATCGAAAATCGGCACCGCGATGCAGCGCAGCCCTTCTTCCTGTTCTTCGTTATCCTCGCCGTACCCCTGTTCACGCACCAGATCCAGCTCGGGCAGCAACGCCTCGGCGTCCGCGGCGGTATGCGGAGTGCTGCGGTGAAACACCACGTCGGACAGGATTTCACGGGCTTCCTCCCGATCGCGCCAGGCCAGGAGCACTTTGCCGATCGCGGTGCTGTAAAGGGGATTACGGCGCCCCACTCGCGAGTACATGCGCAGATTGTACATGGAGTCAATCTTGTGGATATACACGATGCTGTCTTCATCCAGCGAGCCCAGGTGGATCGTTTCCCGGGTCAGGTTGGACAGCACCCGCATTTGAATGTCGGCAATACGGATCAGATCGACATTCTGCAAAGCCTTGGCGCCCAGCTCAAAAAGTTTCAGGGTTAACGAGTATTTTTCCGATTCGCCTTCCTGTGAAACATAACCCAGGGATTTCATCGTCTGGAGAAAACGGTATACGGTGCTTTTGGACATCATGACCCGCTGCGAAAGCTCGGTAATGCCGATTTCCCGTTCTTCACCCAAAGCCTGTAAGATCCCGAAAACCTTCAAAACCGACGACACGGAATCGGGTTGTTTATCTAAATCTGCAATCGCCATTGTTATAAAAATCCTAATCAGCGTTTTGTTTTAAAAAAAATAGAACATGATTTTTATTATAAAGGGAAGCCGACATTTAACGCAATCACCATCGTTAATGCGGCGCTTTTTTACCCTACATTTAGGTTTTATTACATTTATCAGTTTACCTTACGATCTCTAAGGCACTGAATTGATGCTAGGATAAAGCTTTTAACGGTATGTTAAACCTTCATGACCCAAAATTATGCCGACGGCATTCCAACCCCACAACGCTACGGTGCCATTTTAACCATCGCCATTAGCATCAGTATCGCCGTTTTGGACGGTGCCATCGCCAACGTGGCGCTGCCGACCATCGCCCGCGAACTGCATGCCAGTCCGGCCGCCTCGATCTGGGTCATCAACGCTTATCAGTTAGCCATCATCATGACGCTGCTATCGTTTGCCACCCTGGGGGATATTTACGGCTACCGGCGGGTTTATCAGTACGGCCTGGCGGTTTTCTGCGTGATGTCGCTGGTTTGCGCCCTGTCGGATAATTTGTGGATGCTGATTGGCGCCCGGGTGTTGCAGGGCTTGGGGGCCGCGGCGCTGATGAGCGTCAATACCGCGTTGATAAGGATCATTTATCCAACGCGGTTGCTGGGGCGCGGCATGGCGATAAACACCCTGGTGGTGGCGGTATCCACCGCCGCCGGCCCCACCGTCGCCGCCGGGGTGCTGGCCATAGCCAGCTGGCAATGGCTGTTCGCCATCAATGTGCCCATCGGCTTGCTGGCTTTTTATCTGGGTCGCCGGTTCCTGCCGGTGAACAACCAGAAAAACAGCGGTCAGCGGTTTAATTGGTTCAGCGCCGCGATGAATGCCCTGACCTTCGGTCTGGTGTTGTCGGCGCTTGGGGGATTCTCGCAGCGGGTCAACGGCCAATGGATTATTGCCGAACTGGTTCTGGCGGCCGTGGCCGGCGTGGTGTTTGTGCGCCACCAGCTTTCCCAGGAATGGCCGCTATTACCGGTGGATTTGCTGCGCATCCCCCTATTCTCTTTGTCCCTTTGCACCTCTATTTGTTCCTTCTGCGCCCAAATGCTGGCCATGGTGTCGCTGCCGTTTTACCTGCAAAGCGTGCTAGGCCGCGATGAAGTCGCCACAGGGCTATTGCTCACGCCCTGGCCGCTGGCGACCATGCTGCTGGCGCTGGTGGCGGGCAGGCTCATAGGCCGGGTGCACGCCGGCTTGCTGGGGGCGGTTGGCCTTGGCCTGTTTGCCGTGGGGTTATTCTCGCTGGCGTGGCTGCCGTCGACGCCGGGGGATATGGCGATAATCTGGCGCATGATGTTATGCGGTGCCGGTTTTGGCCTGTTCCAGTCGCCCAATAACCATACCATTATCACCGCCGCGCCCCGCAACCGCAGCGGCGGCGCCAGCGGTATGCTGGGCACCGCCCGGCTGTTCGGCCAAACCTCGGGCGCCGCGCTGGTCGCGCTGATGTTTAATCTGTTTGGCGGCAGCGGGACCCACGCTTCATTGGTATTGGCCGGAATATTTGCCACGGCGGCGGCGTTGGTGAGCGCGCTGCGCATTACCCAGCCGAACCCGCAGCGCCAGAAAACGTCCGGCGGCGGGCCGGCCGAGTAGCCGCGGCTTATTTCAGATAGGCCCCGGAACGCAGCGCCTCGATGCGCTTGTCCAAAGGCGGATGGGACATAAACAGTTCGCTGAACGACTTGGATTTGCCGTTGATGCAAAAAGCCAGCATGCTGCTCTCCTCCTGGGGCTCATAGCTGGTTTTCAGCCGCTGCAGCGCGGCAATCATCTTTTCACGCCCGACCAACCTGGCTGAACCGGCATCCGCGTGGAACTCGCGGTGGCGGGAGAACCAGAGGGTAATGATGCTGGCCAGGACGCCGAAAACCACTTCCAGCACCATCGCGACGGCGAAATAGATCATCGGATTGCCGTTGCTGCTCCCCCCTTCATCGCGGTTGGACGACAAAAAGCCCGCGGCCAGCTGCGCCAGTATCCGGGAAATAAAAATCACAAAGGTATTCACTACGCCCTGGATGAGCGTCATGGTCACCATGTCGCCGTTCGCCACGTGGCTTATTTCATGGGCAATGACCGCCTCCGCTTCGTCACGGCTCATGTTTTGCAGCAAGCCGGTGCTCACCGCGACCAGCGAAGCGTCGCGGCGCGCGCCGGTGGCGAAGGCATTGATATCGGGCGCCTGGTACACGGCCACCTGCGGCATCACGATGCCCGCCTGCTGGGATTGACGGCGCACGGTATCCAACAGCCAGCGTTCGGTTTCATTACGCGGCTGTTCGATGACCTGGCCGCCGACCGAACGCAGCGCCATCCATTTCGACATCAGCAGCGAAACAAACGCGCCGCCAAAACCGAACAAGCCGGCCATGACCATTAACCCGGCCGCGCTGGATGACTGTATCCCCGTCAGGCTCAGTACCAGACCGAAAACCACCATGACAGCCAGGTTGGTGAGGAGAAAGAGAGCGATGCGCATCATAAAAGGTTGGTTCCTCTGCAAGATTAACGCCCAATGCGTTATGGTGATCGTATGGGCTTATGGGACATTTTCAAGCGCCGCGCGCCATTAAGTGTCTAAAAAGACATAACTTTACATTTTGTTAATCTTTTGCTCGCTGGTTTTACACAATAAAAAAGGCGCCCGGAGGCGCCTGTATTACTCGCAAGGATGTACTTACCGCTGCTAGCCGCCGTCCCTATTTTATCGGAGCGGGCTGGGTCGCGGGCTTGCCGCTTTCCGCTTTCGACAAATCCAGGGCGATATGCACGGTCTCATCCAGGTACGGATCGGGCTCGTGGTAATCTTTCGGCATGGCGTCCAGGGATTTGATCGGCTTTTTGCCCTGACGCTGCAAGCGTTCATTGATGCGCTGCAACCTGATGGCGTCATCCTCGTGGTTCTCTTTCTCGCGCTGGGCAAGATTGAGCGAGGCCACATTGCGTTTATCTTTCAACGCATGCAGGCGGGCGATATCCTGGGCGATATACTGGAACTCCGGGTCGGCGGCAATGCGATCCTGATGCGCTTTAAGCAATTCGGCGGAGAACGGTTTCAAATCGCCGGTCTTGGTAAAGGTGGCCGCATTGATGCTATCCCAGGGCAAGGCATTATCTTCAAACTTCTCGCCGGTTTCGATGGTCTCGTCGCCGGTAGGCATGATGATATCCGGCACGACCCCTTTACGCTGGGTACTGCCGCCGTTGACCCGGTAGAATTTCTGAATGGTATATTGGATCGATCCCAGCGCCGGCCAGTCCGGGCGCAGCATCTGATCGTAAATACGATTCAGGGAACGGTATTGCTGCACCGTGCCTTTGCCGAAGGTCGGCTCGCCAACGATTAACGCCCGGCCATAATCCTGCATGGCGGCGGCGAATATTTCCGACGCCGAGGCGCTGAAACGATCGACCAGCACCACCAGCGGCCCTTTATAATAAACGATGCCGTCGGTATCGCTATCTTCACGGATTTTACCGTTATTGTCGCGCACCTGCACCACCGGGCCGCTCGGAATAAACAATCCCGATAACGAAACGGCTTCGGTCAACGCCCCGCCGCCGTTGGTGCGCAGATCGATAATGACGCTGCTGACATTCTGTTTTTGCAGTTTTTGCAGTTGGACCTTCACGTCATCGGTGAGACCGACATAAAAGCCGGGGATATCCAGCACCCCGACCTTCTGGTTGCCTACCTCTTTCACCGTCAGTTTCACCGCGCGGTCTTCAAGACGTATGCGCTCGCGGGTCACCGTCACGATACGGGTCTTGTTGCCCTTGCCCGCAGGCAGGATTTCCAGGCGCACCTTGCTGCCCTTAGGGCCTTTGATCAGGGACACCACGTCGTCGAGACGCCAGCCAATCACATCGACCATCGGTTTGCCGGTCTGGCCCACCCCGACCACGCGATCGCCCACCGTAATGGTTTTGCTCTTCGCCGCCGGACCGCCGGGCACCAGGGAATTGATGACCGTGTAGTCGTCGTCCATTTGCAGCACCGCGCCAATCCCTTCCAGGGACAAGCTCATCTCGGTATTGAATTGTTCGGTATTGCGCGGGGAAAGATAGTTGGTATGCGGATCGATTTCGTGGGCGAAAGCGTTCATAACCAGTTGAAACACGTCTTCGCTGTTGCTTTGCGCCAGGCGGCGCACGGCAAACTGATAGCGCTTGGTCAGCACATCGCGGATTTCGTTATCATCCTTGCCGGTAAGCTTGAGACTCAGCTGATCGTATTTGACCTTGGCGTCCCATAACTTATTAAGCTCAGCCTCGCTTTGCGGCCAGGGCGCCTTGCTGCGATCGAGTTCAATGGTATCGCTACCCGTGAAATCCATCGGTTTAGCCAATTGCGCTAGGGCGTATTCATAACGCTCGAAACGCCGTTTTTGCGCCAGGTTGTAAAGCGCAAAAGGAATATCCAGCTTGCCGCTTTTCAGTTCGTCATCCAGCTGGTTTTTCTTATCCGCATACTGGGCAATGTCCGAGGCCAGCAATACATTATGGCTGTAATCCAGCATATTGAGATAGCGGTCGAAGATTTTTGCCGAAAACGCATCGTCCAGATCAAACTGGCGATAATGGGAACGGGTAAATCGAGCGGTAACACGTTCACTGACGGTTTCTTGTTGCGCTTCTTCGTGCAGTTGGGGAATCTGATCGGCGCGGGTGATTTTATTATCATTCGCCGCCGCCGAACCCACCAAAAACAACCCTGCAATTGCAGTTACTCTGACAAATTTGTTCATGCCCTGGTTGGCCTCCGTATCAGAACTGCAGGTGTTCTGCGCGTACTATCAAAGCCATCCCGGAAGAGAGCTGCACACGTACCCCTTCTTTGGCAATTTCCATCACGGTCGCTTCCATGGGATCTTTGCCCACTTTGACTTTGATTGCCTGGCCAACTTGCAGTTTTGAAATATCGGTAACCGGTATATGACGCGCTGCGGGAGCGGCGGGTTTCACCGGTTTGGCAGGACGATCCGCTTTGGGCCGGTTGGCCGGACGCGGCTTGCGCGGCGCGGCGGTTTCGCCAGAATTTTTCTTGTCGGCAGCGGCAGGCGGCGTGGCGGACGCTGCGCGTCGCGGTGCCGGTGCTTCGCCATTTTCACGTTTTTTGGCCTGCTGGGCAGCGCGCTGTTGCTGAACCCGGGCCTTGGCTTCCTCTAACTGCTTACGCGCATGTTCGACATGCTGAGCTTCCAATTCGCCGCAGGCGTTGCCGTCGAGATCGACACGCTGTGCGCCGAGCTTGATGCCGTACAGATAACGCCAGCTCGACGTATAAAGCCGCAATGCTGAACGCAGCTGCGTTTTGCTCAGGCTATCTTCCTCCTGGATGCGCGCGACCAGATCGGCAAAAATACCGATCTTCAAAGGCCGTGCTTCGCCCTCGGCGGTGAAACAAAGCGGAAACCGCTCGGCCAAAAAGGCGATGACTTCTTTATTACTGTTCAACTTGGGTTGATTTTCCATGAATTTTCCTGATTACAACGGGTTTGCCAACCAGCGCAGGCATGAACAGGCGTCATTATAATGACGCCATCGGCAAATGCCACGTTATCCGTATATCAATATAAAGTATTATTGATAAAACTGCGCAGATCGGTTTGTTCTAACTGCTGGCAAAGCCGTTCTACCAAGGCTTTGAGGCCATCTTCGTCGTCCCGATCAAAACGATGATAAATCGTGCTATCGATATCCAGCACCGCCACAACGCGGCCATCCAGGACGATTGGCAACACGATTTCCGCATTGCTGGCGGCGTCACAAGCGATATGTCCGGGAAAAGCGTGGACATCATCCACCCTTTGAATCCGGTTTTCCGCCACAGCCGCGCCACAGACGCCTTTGCCCACCGGAATACGTACGCAGGCCACTTTGCCCTGAAAAGGTCCTAGCACCAGTGTATCACCGTGCCGCAGATAAAAACCGGCCCAATTGACCCCATCGAGATGTTCGTACAGCAATGCGCTGCAATTGGCCATCGCGGCGATGAAATGCGTTTCGCCGTCAATCAGCGCCGACATATCTTGTAGTAATTCAGCATAGCATTGTTGTTTTTTCATATTAAAACCAATAAATGAGCTAATCTGTTTATTATCAGCCGGGAACCCCAGCCTGTTTAAATTAAGCAATAAATGCCCAAGGCCACAAGGTTAAACCTTTATGGCTTCACAAAGCCAGTATCAGCAGGTATGTTTGCGCAACCCCCACCCGGCTCTTGCAGCCGGGGTCGAGCGACCATTGACGGTGTTAGTAAGGCAGGCATGACAGCGTGCGAACGAGTCCAGCATCCCGGATTATGAAAATACATCACATTCTATCCCCTCTGCCCGAAGGCCGATATCAGCGCTGCGCGCAATGCGACGCGTTATTTATCCTGCCCGCCCTGCGCCAAAACCAGGATGCCTTTTGTCCGCGCTGCCGCGCCAGGATCGCCAAAGGCAACGAGTGGACGATTAACCAATTGGCGGCCGTGGCGACCACCATGCTGCTGCTGATGCCGTTCGCCTATGCCGATCCGTTAATCAGCGTCCGGCTGTTGGGCGCCTCGATCAGCGCCAATCTGCTGCACGGCATCTGGCAAATGGCGCTGCAAGGCGATCCCATAACCGCCAGCATGGTGGCCTTTTGTACCATTGGCGCCCCCTGTACCCTAGTGTTTTCGCTGCTATACCTGTTTTTTGGCGAACGATGGGGGATGAACCTGCGTCCGGTGCTATTGATGCTCGATCGCCTGAAAGAGTGGGTAATGCTGGATATTTATCTGATCGGCATGGCGGTGGCCGCGATCAAAGTGAAAGATTATGCCGCGGTCAGTACCGGCATGGCGCTGCCGGCGTTTATCGCCTTGACGTTATTAAGCATTCTGACGATGACGCATTTAAATATCGAGCAATTATGGGAAAGGTTCTATCCCCAGCCGGAAAAACTGCCCTACCGCACCAATACCGCGGCGTTACGGGTGTGCCTGGCCTGTAATTATACCGCCATCGGCGATGATCGCGGCCGCTGCCCGCGCTGCCACGTTCCGCTGCGCCAACGCCGGCGCCACAGCCTGCAAAAAAGCTGGGCGGCGCTGATCGCGGCCATTATGCTGCTCATCCCAGCCAACATTTTGCCGATTTCCATTATTTACATTAACGGAGCTCGCAACGAGAGCACGATTTTATCGGGTATCGGCTCGCTGGCCGCCGATAATATCCCGGTGGCGGCGGTGGTGTTTATCGCCAGTATCCTGGTGCCGTTTATTAAGGTCGTAGTGCTGCTGACATTATTAATCAGCATTCATTTCAACGTCAGGCAAGGCCTGAAAACCCGTATCCGGTTGTTGCGGTTCGTCACCTGGATCGGCAGATGGTCAATGCTGGATCTGTTTGTGATTTCCGTCACCATGTCGCTGGTGGATCGCGATCAATTGCTGGCCTTTACCATGGGACCGGCGGCCTTCTTTTTCGGCGCCGCCGTTATTTTGACAATTCTGGCTGTCGAGTGGTTGGACAGCCGTTTGATATGGGATGCATATGCAACAAACGCCGACTACACCGACTAGCGCGGCAGTCAAAAATAAGCGCCGCGTGTCGCCATTTTGGCTACTGCCGTTTATTGCCTTACTGATTGCCGGCTGGCTGGTCTACAGCACCATCCAGGAACGCGGCTCCACGGTTACCATTGACTTTATTTCCGCCGACGGCATCGTGGCCGGGCGCACGCCCGTGCGTTATCAAGGGGTGGAAGTCGGCACGGTACAAAATATCAAGCTGAGCGACGATCTTAAGAACATCCAGGTAGAGGTCAGCATCAAGAGCGATATGCGCGACGCCCTGCGTAAAGGCACGCAATTCTGGCTGGTCACCCCCAAGGCGTCCCTGGCGGGAATCTCCGGGCTGGATGCGCTGGTCGGCGGCAACTATATCGGCATGATGCCGGGGCCGGGCGCGGAAGAAACGCATTTCGTCGCGCTGGAGACCCAGCCGAAATACCGGGTGAACACCGGTGAACTGCTCATTCACCTGCACGCCGAGAATCTTGGTTCGCTGAACACCGGCTCGCTGGTGTACTACCGCAAACTGCCGGTGGGCAAGGTGTACGATTATGATGTCGCCCGGGAGAAAGGCGGCGTTAATATCGATGTGCTGATTGACCGGCGCTTTACCGATCTGGTTAAAAAAGAGAGCCGGTTCTGGAATGTGTCGGGCTTGAAGGCCAATGTGGATTTACACGGCGCCCAGGTGGAAATGGAAAGCGTGGCGGCGCTGGTGAACGGGGCCATCGCGTTTGATTCCCCGGCCAAAGGCGAGCAAGCGAAAACCGATGATAATTACGTGCTCTATCCCGATTTGGCCCATAGCCAGCGGGGCGTAATCATTACCCTCGATCTGCCTGACGGCGATCATCTGAGCGAGGGACATACGCCATTGTTATATCAAGGTCTTGAAGTCGGCACCCTGACCAAACTGACGCTGAATAACGAGAAAAAAGTCACCGGCGAACTGACCATCAACCCGGCGATAGCCGATTTGATGCGCACCGGCACCCGTATCGAGATGAATACGCCGCAATTCTCGTTAAATAATACCGATATCAGCGGCCTGTTGAGCGGCACCACCCTGCAACTCGTGCCGGGGGAAGGCGAACCGCAACAGCATTTTACCCTGCTCGATAGCAACCATATGCTATTGCAAGAACCCGGGGTGCGAACGTTGACCCTGTCGGCGCCGCAAAGCTACGGCATCGACAGCGGGCAGCCGCTGACGCTATACGGCATCCCCATCGGCAAAGTGATCAGCCGCACATTGGATGATAACGGCGTGACTTTTGTCGCCGCCATCAAGCCGGAATATACGCAGTTGTTGCATAAAAACAGTAAATTTATCGTTAATAGCCGGGTCGATGTCAAATTCGGCCTGGACGGCGTGCGGGTACTCGGCACCAGCGCCCAGGAGTGGCTGGACGGCGGTATTGTTATGATCCCCGGTTCGCAGGGCGCGCCGCTGGATCATTATCCGCTTTATGGCAACCGCGAAATGGCGGATCAGGGCATCCAGGGGGAAAAACCCGCGCCAACCCTGACGCTGACCGCCGAAAGCCTGCCGGATATCCAGACCGGCTCCATTGTGATGTACCGGAAATTCCAGGTAGGGGAAATCATTGATGTGCGTCCTACCAAGCAAAGCTTTGACGTGGATGTCTATATCCATCCGCAATACCGCCATTTGCTGACCACCAACAGCATCTTCTGGGCCGAAGGCGGCGCCAAAGTGCAAATTAACGGCAACGGTATCACCGTGCAGGCCTCGCCGCTCGATCGCGCCCTTAAAGGGGCCATCAGCTTTGATAACCTGGAAGGCGCGGTACAGGCCAAGGGCGCGCAGCGTAAACTTTATGGGTCGGAAAATGCGGCGCGGGCGGTGGGCAGCCAGATAGTGCTGCGTACCTTTGATGCCAGCAAATTGTCGCCGGGCATGCCGATCCGCTATTTGGGCATTGATATCGGCCAGTTGGAAACGCTGAAATTGTCCACCCAAAACAGCGAAGTGATGGCGCAAGCGGTGCTGTATCCGGAATATGTGCAGACCTTCGCCCGGGTCGGCACCCACTTCTCGGTGGTCACACCGGAAATCTCCGCCGCCGGGGTTAATCATTTGGAAACGCTGCTGCAGCCCTATATCAATGTCGAGCCCGGCCGGGGCCAGGCCACCCGTAATTTTGAATTACAGGAGGCGACGATTACCGACTCGCGCTATCTAGACGGCCTGAGCGTGGTGGTGGATACCCCGGAAGCCGGTTCGCTGCAAATCGGCACGCCGGTATTATACCGCGGCATCGAGGTGGGAACCGTAACCGGCCTGTCGCTGGGGTCGCTGGCGGATCGGATATATGTCATGCTGCGCATCAGCAAGCAATACCAGCATCTGGTACGCAATAATTCGGTATTCTGGCTGGCGTCCGGCTACGATCTGAAATTCGGCCTCACCGGCGGCGTCGTGAAAAGCGGCACCTTCCAGCAGTTTATCCGCGGCGGCATTGCCTTTGCCACCCCGCCAACCACGCCGCTGGCGCCCAAGGCCAATCCGGGCAAGCATTTCCTGCTCAATAGCGAAGAACAGAAAGAGTGGCATGATTGGGGCACCGCCGTACCGCAAAATTAAACCGCGCCGGGCATAATCATAACCGATGATGCTCGGCTCCCGTTTTTTCTTCGGCCAGACCGTTTTTTAGCAAATCGTGTGATCTTGTCTATGCTTTAAGGACCGGTTTTTAAACTGTGCTTCTGGGCTGGCTTTAAACAAATCAGGCTTAAAACATAAACAACGCGGGGATTTTCCCCGGCGATATACCTTTAAAAGGGCTTATTATGACCAAGACCACTGTCAAAATAGGAAGTTTTGAAGTTGACGACGCCGAGCTTTCCGCCGGCGCGGATCAGAACGTCAATAATATCCTGCGCATCCCTTGCAAATCCGATCCCGATCTTTGCAAACAACTCGACGGATGGGACGAAAGCACCAGTATTCCCGCCTTTCTGGATGGAAAAGAGCACGTGCTGTTTCGCCAGCATTACGACCACGATGCCGATGCCTGGATCATGCGTCTGGAATAAGCCGCTAATTCCCGCCGCCAAGGCGGGCTATCTTCTGAGCCAGTCTCCCTGCCCCGCGATATTGTCCAGCTACCTGTCCGGCCTGTGATGTCATTGTCGCACGGCTGTCGCATTGGCTATACTTACTGCATTAAGTACGGGCTGTTTTAAGTACGGGGAAAACGGTTTTCCCACGAAGATATTACTTAGCAAAAGGTTAACGCATGTACGCATTAGTGGTCTTTATTTGCTATTTGGGCCAGGACTGTGAGGATTTGTTGATAGGCGCTTATAGTAATGAAACGCAATGCCTGTCCGCCATGACTGAACAGCGGCTGCGTTACGGCGGGTGTTATCCCATTGAGCAGTTTATCGATGGATTCTGGCTGCCGGCGCACGAATACGCGGATTTTTAATCCATAAAAAAAGTCAGCCCGAAGGCTGACGACTAAAGGCAAGTCGGAGAATATTATTACTGAGGGTAATGGTTCGATTTTATCCTTAACGGAATAAACCGCTACCTATCGCTCCGATAGCCAGGGACGCGCCAACTGCCGCATCAGGTATCGCATCAGGGCATGGAACCATGCCGCAAAGTGTTTGGATTATTCACCAGGGAGCGCATGATGATTAATACATTGGCAGAGTTGGAGCAGGCGCGCGCGGACTGCAAAAAGATGGTGACGCGGCGTGCGGGTATCTCAGCCGGCGCGGCGGCGATTCCGATTCCCGGCCTGGATATCGGTACCGATGTGTCGTTATTGATGGCGCTATTACCGGCCATTAATGAAAAATTCGGCCTCAGCGAGCAACAAATCAACGGTCTGCACCCCAATCGCAAAAAATATACCCTGGTGGCGATTACCGGTATCGGCAGCCGGTTAATCGGCAGAACCATCACCAAAGAGCTGGTGATGATGATCCTGCGTCGGGTAGGTATCCGCGTCGCCACCAAATCCGTGGCGCGCTATGTACCTTTTATTGGCCAGGCAGCCGCGGCCGGGCTGAGTTTCAGCGCCATGAAAGTCCTGGGTAACGCGCATATTGACGATTGCTACCGGGTAGTCGAGCAGGTGCTTGAAGCGCAACTGGCGGTAGCCGGCGTGGGAAACGCAGCACCGCCTGTGGAGGGCCCTTATTCGCGCTAAGCTTAGCGGCTAAACCGTCATCGATGCATCAGGCCGACGGCGACAGGAAATTTTCTACGACCGCGCCGCTGAACAGATTTTTTGCCGAGGCCACGTGGTGCTCCAGTTCCTCCAGCACCACGGCTATTCGCATACCCGGTTCCATATCCCCCTCGATGGCATAACAGGTCGAGATGCCTTTAACCCTGAAAAATGATTTTGGATGATATAAATATTCATTTTCCATTTCCGAGGTGCTGGCGATTCCGTATAGCAGAGGCATGCATTGCCTGGCGTTTTCAATTTTATAAAAAATCAGCGCCTGGATATGCTCTCGATTGCCTATGGCATCCTCCATCACCTGCATGACAAAGAGTCTGGCATAGGTGTCCTGTGCCGAAACGCTCATAAATGCCGGATAATTGGTAACGATATCCCCAGGGCTGATAGTATCCGCCCAGGGGATATATTGGCCGATTTTATATTCCGCCGCCCGTAAATAACTGCCGTGTTGGGTCGGAATATCACAATTAAATGCATTTAGCAATGACTGGTACATTATTTTTTCCTGCTGGCTCCAGTAATCCAAGGGGACATTGCGCCGCAGTTGTTCATTCATCCCGGTGTTAATCGGTAATAAACCCAGCAGCGTCAGGTTGGGGCAGCCATCGTTATAAGACATGGTGTCGTCTTCCATCAGAGTCCATACGCGTACCGCCAGTTTTTCATTAGCCGGCAAGGCGTCGAATGCCTGCTCATATTGCCCGCGATCTATTGGCGTCTGGTGCAAGGGGATGCCATATTCGGGAAATAGCGCCATTTCGCTGCTTTCATCCCCGTAGGTTGAAATATGTACCGTGTTAGGCGCATCGCCCTCACCCAGTTGCAGGTTTTTGATCACATCGCGGCTTGGCAATCGATTCCATGTTTTCGCCGAACCCTTAAATATACCGGTCCCGGGGAGCCACTGCCACAGGCAAACCCCATCATGGTTGCAGGGATAATAAGCGGCCAGCCCATCAGCGCCTGCATGCTTAACGTCGGATGCCTTATCTGTTTCGCCGCGCTGCGCGAGGCGCTGCGGAGTGTTTTCCACCTTGAATAATGAACAAGCCAGTGAATTCGTCCCAGTCCATTCAGGGGCTGTCCGGGTTGAAGAGGATAAATTCTTATCAGTATAGGGGTGGTTTAGTTGCGCATTATTATTGAGTGGGTCCATTAAAATACCATTTGACATGCTGTTAATACGCCGAGTTGAATACTTGGCGCCGGTGATAATACAGAGATTATTTTTATAACTAAATAATAATTAGTTAATTAACACAATTAATGTTTTCCATGAACACTGAAATACTTAATTGGCGGCGATCATGACATTTATTTTATCATCATGGCAATAATAATATGGCCATGATGCCGGGTAATAGAAAAATGCTCGTTAAAAACCACCCTTCCGGTATTAAAAATATTACTCGTGTTAGTAAAAATCATCATTGCTTGTCACCCACAGACTCCATGATTAGCAAGGGAAATGATTTTTAATTCGTCGTAATCACTTACCGGCGGTTAGCGCCGCCGGACCATTTTTTCGCCGCTGCGACGCCTATTCTGCCGCAGCCCCCCTTTTTACGCCGGCTGTACTACCCCATCTCGGCAAGATCTGTATGTATAAAATAAGTTATTTTACGTGTATTTTTACCTATCAACCTAAACGACGCCCCTTGCCGGGCGTCGATAATAACGTCAATGCGCAAGGAACAGGGGATGTCTTTAAGAGATACATTGTTGGCACTGTTGGTGGTAGTCATCTGGGGCATTAATTTTGTGATCATCAAAGTGGGCCTGCATGGCATGCCGCCGCTACTGCTGGGCGGTTTGCGTTTCCTGCTGGTGGCGCTTCCGGCCATCCTGGTCATTCCTGCGCCGAAAATCCCGTTCAAGTGGCTGGCGCTTTATGCGTTGACCATCAGTTTCCTGCAGTTCGCCTTCCTGTTTTGCGCCATCAACCTGGGTATGCCCACCGGCATAGCCTCGCTGGTGCTACAGTCCCAGGTATTTTTCACCATCATTCTGGGCACCCTTTTTCTATCGGAAAAAATCAAAGTCACGCAAATCCTGGGTACTCTCATCGCCGCGGCGGGCATGGTGGTCCTGGCCGAAGGCGGCATGACCAATACGCTGTCCGCCATCCCACCCCTCGGGCTGTTGCTGACGCTGGTAGCCGGCTTGTGCTGGGCGTTAGGCAATATCACCAATAAAATCATCATGACCAACGCGCCCAAGACCCCGATTCTTTCGCTGGTGGTTTGGAGCGCTCTACTCCCCATCATTCCCTTTTTGCTGTGCTCATGGCTGTTCGAAGGCCAAACGGCCATCGCTGATAGCATTGTTCATATCAAGGCGCCGACGATATTTTCCCTGATTTACCTGGCCTTTATTTCCACCATTATCGGCTATGGACTATGGGGCAAGTTGCTGTCGCGCTATGAAACCTGGCGCGTGACCCCTTTCGCCCTGCTGGTGCCGGTGGTGGGATTAACCAGCGCCGCGCTGCTCTTGGGTGAGCTGCTCAATCGGCTGCAAATTATCGGCGTAACCGTCGTTATGCTGGGGCTGCTGATCAATGTATTTGGCGGCCGCTTATTGAATCGCAGGACGGTACGCCAGCCTTGATACCAACAGTCCGTTGATCTGCGGCCTTATGGCGACATTGCAGGCATTACCCTGTTACATAAGACCGCATGACAGCAGCGCGCCGGTAATGGCATGGTGTTCTATTAAACTCCTTTAACCATTCGAGATAAATTAATGAACCGGAAAATAGGTTGCTCGTTACTCTTCACCGCGCTGATATGCACCTCTTCGTTCACCTACGCGGCCGGCTGTCTTAAAGGCGCGGCGGTGGGCGGCGTAGTGGGTCATGTCAAGCACCACGCGGTATTAGGTGCGGCTGGAGGCTGCGCGGTTGGGCATCATATGGCGGCAAAAAAAGCAAAGCAGCAAAATGCGGATAAAAAATAACCTGACCCTACGTCACCGCCCGCATAGGGCTTTGAGCCGATCTTATAGAGCTCCGGTACTATCGCCGTATTTAATTACGCACGGAATATAAATAGCGGCAACACGTATTCGTCCGTCAGCGGGATTTTGTCATCCGGCCGATAGAACTGTTTTAATAACGAAGCCCGCAGGGCGGGCTTAACGTTAACGTTGTTTATCATGATCAGGTCATTTTAGAGAACAGAGGGTGCTTTCTCACATAGTCATAAAATGGTTTTTCATGTTTCGCACGTTCAACACCTTTATCTTTTTTGTAGGCGTCCCCGATTTGAGCCAGCAACGCTCTGTTAGCCTGGTTTTCATCGCGGGCCAGGTGATGACCGAGAACATAGTCCAATTCATAGTCTTGGCTGAAGTTAATAAAATCACCATCTTTTGGCGGCATAATATTATCCTTGCGGTACGCATCGATTTGGTGCCCTTTAGCTATAGAACGACCGGCTCATAAGCGCCATGAATAAACCTCCTATTTAATATTTATTTCTGGCAAACATAAGCAATATCAACTTCCCGATGGTGTTATGGGCGATTCATCCGGCCTGGCATGAAATTTATCCGCCCTAATCAACTCATTTTATTGAGGCGGATAGTTATCACCATCTGCCGCATATTGCGATAGGCTTGGGGGCTATTAAGTTATGCCGCTGTTGCTGAGCATGGCGGGGATAATGCCACATGTAGTCCGTCCGGTTTTTCGTACCACTGCTAATGAGGTAAATTGAGGCCGGGCTAAAACTGTGCGCGGTGCGCATGTTAGTACCGAGGAAAAACAACCGCGCCCGTTGCTCAGCCCCACCGGATCGCCTTCAGGTCCACCTCTGCCAGACGGGCAAAATCGATGGTGTAGTTTTTAAAGACCTGGACCTGGGCTTTGCTGGCCGACAGGAATATCTGGTTGCGTCCGGCGATCAGCGCATCGAGCAACACCTCGCAGGCAAAGTAATAGGTCGCACCAATCCCCTACCCTTCAAAAAAAGACCGAATACGATTTCTGCTTTCGTTGCAATGATGAAAAAATTATTAATTTCAATGATTTAAATGCTATTATCCATTTAAAATCACTTCCCGATACTTATCATTACTTCCTTTGAATATCATACTCTTGCTATTATTTTCGGGAATGCGATGGGAAAATTTCGGGAGCCATCGGCGCCGGGGCTCAAATCAAAGGACTATCATCCCACTCCCCTGCGCGCATATCGTTCATCACCTCTGGCCACAGTGATCGAACCGCTATCTATACCTCAGTTATCACCTTCCACAAAGATGACCATCATGTGCGGCCGATTTGCCCAGATCGAAACTAGAGAACAATATCTCGAATCCATGAGGCCTGACGTCGAGTTTGTGGGCAGCCTGGATGGTGAACCTATCGGCCGGTACAACGTGGCCTCCGGCACGCGTGTTTTGGTGTTAAACCAATAGGGTAATATTATACCCAAACTCGGTTATTAGGGCTTGTCATCAAAACCGTACCACCCGCCGGTAATCCTTCGAGTGGAGAAATCTTGTTACTTTCTATAGTGATGGTTGCAAGAATATGTGTATTAACTATTCTAAAAAGAATGGCTTTACCAACAAGATGAGACGCTAAATGAAAATAAAAGGCATTAATGAAGATTTTTTTGTTTTGTTATTACTCATTACCACCATTGCCTTTGCTTTTGTATTAAAAGCTTACTACTTTTCAATTTTTTGGGCTGCAATACTTGCGGTTTTATTTTATCCCCTTAAAACATGGATCAGACAAAAGATTAATGACAAAAATGGTTTAGCTTCCTTTATATCACTTATTTTTATTTGTTTGATTGTGTTCATACCCTTATCATTAATCACTACGTCCCTAGCGATTGAGTCCAATGATTTATACAATAGAATCCAACACAACCAAATTCAGTTCCCTATCATTATAGGTAATATATTAGAGCAGCTTCCACGCAGGATGCAGGAAATTATTGCCGAACATGGACTGAGTGACGTTAACAGACTACAAAGTAAGATATCAGATATATTCATGCAAGGAAGCAAAATATTAGCGAGCAGTGCGCTGCTGATCGGAGAAAGCACCTTTAGTTTTACGGTCGGATTTGGCATTATGCTTTATTTGTTATTTTTCTTTTTGAAAGATGGCTCATACCTCGTTAAGTTAATTCTCGATTCAATCCCCCTATCAAGACATGTCAAACACCATTTGTTCGTTAAACTGGCCGCTGTATCCAAAGCAACCGTGAAGGGAACCGTGGTTGTGGCCCTCGTTCAAGGGGCACTGGGTGGACTGGCTTTTTATTTTATGGGGGTTAAAGGGAGCATACTTTGGGGCGCATTGATGGCATTCCTTTCACTCATCCCGGCTATAGGTTCTGCTATTATCTGGGCGCCCGTATCTGTTTACTTTATTGTGGCCGGCCCGTTGTGGAAAGGTATTTGTTTAGTTTTATTTTTTGTGGTGGTAGTCGGGTTGATAGACAATATACTTAGACCATTGCTTGTAGGTAAAGAGACTAAAATCCCGGATTATCTTATTCTAATAACAACGCTTGGCGGCATGGAGCTTTTCGGTATTAATGGATTTGTCATTGGCCCATTGATTGCGGTCCTATTTACCGCCTGTTGGAATTTGCTCTCTGGAAAAGACCATAGAGGTAATATTGAAGAGATAGATGAGAATATTATTGCTGAAGCGCTAGAAAGCGAAAGACTCCTTGAAAAGGAAGAGAAAAAAGATGAGTAGCATCTATTTTGACTCACTCTTCCGGATTTTAACAATACACTTTCTCTGTAGTCACAAATACCCGCACTTAACGCATGGATTTATTTTGTGATCGAAATCATATTACATATAACAAAATATTAACATTGATTTAAAAATACTGCATCAGTCACAAACAGCCATACATCCCATAATTTATTATCAGGTTGTGCTCCGCACAGAGCACACCCTGGTTTTCCCTAGTTGGCAATACTATTTCGCCCCCTTTATTTATTTGCTTAACGGGGGCTTTTTTTGGCCGGGATTCTACAACCACACCAGACCGCCGGCGCATTATAATCCCCCAATTTACGTGTCGTTAATGCGAAGTTCCTCTCAATTTATTAACATAGTTTACAATTGTTATTATCACGCTTGGGCTCCCATCGATCTGTTTCTGGCGTTGAGCGGCATAAGCGCACATTCCGAATTTTTGTTTGTATAAACATACATTTGTATAAATACACACCTTTATAAACAATAATGATTTGTGTTATTTATGAATAAAAATTTAACAACTGATAACTAAAAGGTCACAAACAAGTGCCTATAGCAGACAAACAAGCGGAAGAGTACGAGGAGGCTGGGTTATGGCGTCGGGCCGCTTACCGCTGGCTTCAGGTCATGGATCTATATGAAAATGTAGCCATCAGGGAAAAAATCGCATTACGACGTAACCAGTGTCTTGCTATCGCTGCGGGGACAAAGCCCAGTTTAAGGACAAGATTAGCCCGCGAGTACTATTATCAATGGAGAAGAAAACGGCATTTTTCATAACTAAAAGAAATTAAACACGATGGGTACAACCTAATCACGATATTGCCCCTACTATTCCCGCTGCCCAAGCTAAAGACGCTCCCCCTCTACCCGTAATCTTCTGTGCCAACAATTGTTACTTCATCATAATAGCGCGTAATGAATTAAATACGTAACTTGCATTTTTATGTAATGATATGTAATAAATTAATTCATTATTTATATTTTTTACAATTAGAGTGTGTAATCCTCTGGGATGGTTTCGTATCTCCTGTATCATGGCGTTTATATGAGGAAAATCCTAAAACGAAAAAAATAAAATGAGAATTACAAAGCGAACAGCATGGATCGGAACATTCATTACTGGTGGCATTTTCTGGTTGATTTTATTGACAATTTCTTACGTGGTACTTTTATAAACCGAGTGACAAAGACCTCCTGTGGAGGACTTCTATCTGCGCGCACTGTTTGTGCATACGCCGCTTGTTTCAAATTTTGTACAATTTTATGCGCCACAAAAGTTACGCTTGAGAATTAGGCCAGTACTTTGCGAGCGATTTGGCCCGCGCCGATATTTTCGATTATATTGAAGTATTCTACAACCGCACCCGCAGGCACAGCCATCTGGAAGGCGTCAGTCCCGAGGCCTTTGAACGGGCCTCATCGTGAGGACAGGATATGTCCACGGTTTTGGGGGCAGTCCAGTTATTTTCTTAAGGCAGCTTTAGCTTCTGCGAGCTCTTGTTTCGCCTCTTCGAGCTTTTTCTGTTTGTTGTTTATTTTGTCTCGTCTGCCAGTTTCCTTGGCTTCCTCCAACTCAGTTATACGCTCACTGACTGTTCGTTCTTTTTCCTGCACCTTTATCTGTCGCTCTCTAAGTAACGACTCATCAGTACAGTTGTCATTAACTTCCGCAAGCGCTTTTTCAAGCCCTCTGACTCGGCGCTCGTTACCATCAGTCTTTGCATAGTCAATCTGTTGCTGGATCTCATGCTTTTTGGCCGCGCAGCCAGTTAATTCATGCTGCACATCTGCGTGTACAACGAAAGCTGATACGGTTAAAAACAAACATCCATAAATACCATTTCTAATGATCATTAGATTCTCCCTATGTGGAGCAGGAATTATCTCTGATTATTTAATTAGCCGAAAGGAAAAAACGTACGACATATCAGCGCCATTTTCTTGAGCGATAGATAATTTTCATTTTTGTCTAGCCTCTTCAATTTTCCTGATGCCCTTAAGCTGCTCATTGCAGTTCTGGATATCGGTCAGCAATAATTCATCCCATTCCAGAACGCCACCCCAGGTCAGCGGGTCACTTGGTGGCGGGCTGACTGGACACCGCGCTGTCAGACTGGACGGTATCGGCGTTAACCTACTGCGTCGATACTCGCCTGGCCATTATTAAATTGCGCCGTTTTGCACTTTGCACGCTTCTGCCGGCTTTTTTGTGCCAAAAATCTTCAATTTCGTTGAAGCAATGCTACGTTCTGAACCCATATTTTTGATCGTTTTTAACGATCAATTGTAAGCAATTGATAATGTTAATCAATTGGGATTCATGCCATTCAATCTGTAAAATAGTGACGTCCATCACATTATCGACGGAAATGAATGAAAATTACGGAGCGAAATGCATGGATCGCGGTGTTTGCGATTTGCGGTTTATTTTGGCTGCTGGTATTACTGCTTAATTATCTTATATTTTTTTAGTCTTAAGTTGTAAAGCCCGCCCTCGCGCGGGCTTTTTTTCGCCCGTCATCCTGCAGTAACCTCCCTGCCTCACACATTCCAGATCACAGAATAAGACCGATTTCATGTCCTAACGCTTGCCCGCCTTGTGCGGTTTTTTTTGTGCCCAAATTCCCACCATTACGACAATCAACCTTCAGATAGCAATCTCGGTTGACGCAAAAATCGTAAAACCATACAACCTTAAGCCGGGCGATAAAGGCAGAGGGGAAAATGACTAATTTCATATTGCTTCACCAATGCTGCGTCGTACAGGAAGCGGGGGAAAACGGCGGATCTCGCGTTGAGCTTGAACTTATTTTCGTTAACCCGGCCCATATCGAAACCATTTCACCTGCACCTGGCTCAGTCATTCAGTTTTCATCGGGTGAATGCGTCGAAGTGAGCGAAAAACCAGGAGAGGTCGTTGAGCTTATCCAGGGGATGCAACCATGAGCAGCAACGCCTGGCGTTCCCTTTCGTTAGTCCTGGCCTTCCTGATCCCGTTTTATATCGCGATAGGGGTGATGTTCTGGTGGCTGAAGTGAAGAGTAACGCGGCTATGGCCGCCTCGGCGCGCAACAAGGCGGTTGTCTCGTGGTTTCTCGGGGATCGCGACATGTGGCAGGAAGCACAAGAGCAACTTAAGTGGGCAACAAGGGGTGTTATCAATGAACACGCTATTCGCTTTGGTCATCAATATTTGCGGGCTTTCCGCCGGCAGTAGCGACACCGTTATCGAAATATACGATACCGAAACTGCATGCCAGCAGGCCATGTTCGATCAGCGCATAAACGGTGAATGCTTCCCCGTCGATGGAATTGTCCACCAGGTGAACGACCAGCCGGCCCAATAACGCAAAAATCCGCCGAAGCGGATTTGTACGCCGGTTGACCGACCAAAGTCTTCCGGAATCGAGTTTTGACCAATAACCACATCCCGAAGGCGGCGATCATCAGCTGCCGGGTATTTTACAGCCTGTTGAGGAGAAAAGCCACCATGCAGCCATACCAGACGCTATCACCCGAACGCCTCGCGGCGCTCACGACCGGTACAAAATTAAAGCTGGGAACTTTCATTATCAAGTTTATCCGCCGTGGCGTCATACAATGCAACGACGGGCACAAAGAATCATTCGTTGAATATATCGATAGCCAGCGATTACAGCCCAGACCGTAGCGGCCATACCAGCGCGGCGGACGAACAAGTGTTGATAGAAATTTTCTGGCATGTCTGGCAAGCGCGCGCCCACCTATAAGATCGAATACGGAGCGAAGTTTGCTCAAAAATTGCTCGGACATAAGAATATGTCGATTACCCAGAAGTATCTCGGTGCACCCGGCGCGGAGTACGTTTTAATTTAGACCGAATATAGGATTTCGGGAATATTTCGGGAGTTTTCGGGAGAGGATGAAATATATCGTTTGAAATCATATAGTTAAAAAAAGACCGAATACGATTCCTATATTCGGTCTAGGGAAATGGCTCTTGGGAGAGAGCCGTGCGCTAAAAGTTGGCATTAAAGTAAGCTGTTTAGCCTTACATCGTTGATTATAGAAGCTCGCGAGCGCTTTTCCATCGCACGGGTCCCATTACGCCCCAATGTAATTCACTAAAATGCAACTTTGTGATATCAAGCACACTTAAAATTATTAACATAATAAATTATAAGTATGCTAAAGATATTCCCTTCGGTTACTGCTTGGGCGTGTCGCACAGTTGCCGCGCCCGCTGTGCGAATGGCGCGACGCTCATCTTCTGGCCGGGCCGGGCCGGGTCGTCCAGCAGGATGGTATCAATGGGCTGGGCTTTGATCTGGCCGGCATTCATTTGCCGGGTCGCCTGGTCGTTCAGCGGATATTGCATCAGGGTGCTCATATTGAGCGCCAGCAGGGAACCGTCCTGGCGGCACAACAGCTGCACCTCCTCCTTGGTAAACGCCCACTGTTTACCATACTGAAATTTGCTGACGGTGATAATTTGCGCCGCGCCGGCCGACTGCGCCGCCAAGGCGATTACCAGAACTAGCATATTACGAATTTTCATGGTTTTTCCTACGGTTTAACGTGCCGCCGCCGGGCGTCACGCAGGTTAATCAAGGTTCAAAGGTGGAGAATATGCTTACCAGCAGCAGCACGGCGCACCCCAGCACCAGCTCCGCCAGGGTAAGCAGAGTCAGCAGGCGTATGGCTCCCTTCGGCTGGCGTCCCATGGCCGGCACCACGCCATAGCGGTTGGTGATGGCCAAGACCACCATCAGCACCACCGCGGCGATTTTAAACAACAGCAGGCGCTGGTAGGCGGACGCCCAATCTAGCGGCCATTGGCCAAGCACCAGCCAGGTGTTGACCAAACCGCTGATAATCACCAGCGCCACGGCAAAATGGGCGCTGCGCGAAAACCTTACCAGCGCGTGCAGGGCATCGTTGCGCCCCACGCCCCGCAGCCGGGGCAGACAGATCAGCAGCGGCAAGAGGCATCCCAGCCACCAGGCCGCCGAGAACAGGTGTAATATTTGGTTGCCGCGCTGCAAGGCGCCCCTCATTCCGTCGTACATGGCGGAATGCCCAACCAGGGCCTGGCTTACCAGCAGGACGCTTAACGCCGCGAGCAGGAGACGATGGCGCATGGCCGTCAGGGTATGCAGGCCCGCAGCTAAAACCGCCAGCAGCGCCACCGCCAGGTGCCATAGCCACACCGACCCAAACGCGGTGTTTAGGACCGCCAGCCAAATGGCTGGACTCAAGGTTTGCGGCCAGCCGTCGCCCATTTGGCCGGCTTGCAGGGCCAGGATGCCCGCGGACGTCAGCAAGCTGAGCCATGCCATAATCCGGATGGTGGCGCCCAGGGAATTACGCAGGGCGCCGCGCAGGCCGGCGGGAGCCAGGCATTCGCAAAACAAAGCGATGCCGAACCCCTGCATGATGGCGGCAATATGAACGAATCGGCAGGCGGAGTAGCTGGCCGCTAGGCTTATCATTTATTTTACGCTGAAGTGATAGCGGCCTTCGGTGGTATGGCTGTCAACGGAAACGGCATGCCATTGCACCTGATAAACGCCGGCGGTCAGAGGCTTATCGATTGGGATAATGATATGGGCGGGATTAGCCGGATCGGCTTTTATCACGCCGGTGGGAATAGGAACGTTGCCGGGCCCGGTGAGCGCCAGGCCGCTGGCCGCGGGGTCGATGCCCTGGCTAAAGGTCATGGTTAACGCCTGGGGGGCGGCGCTCATGGCGGCGCCGGCGGCCGGGTATTGCGATTTGAGATGCGCATGGGCCTGGGCTTGCTGCGCCGCAAGGCCGGTGAGCGCCGTCAGTATCAGCGCAACGGCGGGGGCGGTAATACGAAGGCTGGACATTAACGTCATTTCCTTATACTGAAACATGCCATGTCGGTTATACCGACGCTTGCCGTCCATTGCGCAGCCGTGGGGATGTTATCGCGATACCGGGCAGGAAATAACCGGGAATAAAAAAAGCCCCGGCGCCGCTGCTCCGCTTACCTGGACGCAAGCTGATGATAGCGATTGCCGGGACTTCTGTCGAGCGCACCCTGGCTAAGGGCGGCGCCGGGGATTAAATCGCGGCGGGGGTATTATCGCCGCCGTTCATTTTTTTCAGATCCTGATCGATAAAGAACAGCCCGCCGTTGCTGGTATTAACCAGCGACAGTTTATCGAGAATGGATTTGAACAATTTTTCTTCTTCATGCTGTTCGGACACATACCACTGCAGGAAGTTAAACGTGGAGTAATCCTGAGAGGTGATGGCCGCATGAGCCAGTTCGTTGATCTTCTGGGTGATCATCTGCTCATGCTCGTAGGTGCGTTTGAACAGTTCAGCCAGCGACGTAAAGCCGGTGGGCGGCGCCTCGATGGCGCCCAGCACCGGCATGGTGCCAGCGTCGTTGAGGTAATCGAACAGTCGGCGCATGTGATCCATCTCTTCGAGAGACTGGGTCTTCAGGAAAGCGGAGGCGCCTTCATAACCTTTATCGCTGCACCAGGCGCTCATTTGCAGATAAAGATTAGCGGAAAAAAATTCCAGATTTAGCTGTTCGTTAAGCTTATTAGCCATTTCTTGTTTTAACATGGGCAGGCTTCCTTGTTCCGGTAATTGAAAAGTAGACGTAATCATTATGCCCAAACGATAACAAAATATATACTATTATTTAACCTGCATGGTATGTTAATTAAATAGTTCATATAAATCAATATTCTATATATTTATTTTCGTGAAACCCGACTATTATAAATTAATTATTCAAAATGGAATTGATAGGTATTCTTATTTGTATTATGAATTGAGAAATAAAATGAAAAATATTATTGCCGCATTAGCCGCACCGGCGCTGTGAATACAAACGATTATTATTTCTATCCCGATGACGTCCGCCGCCCTTGCATTTTTAAGCGCCGTCCATTATTTTTAGCATCGTTGTCCCTTATCGGCCGCAGGAGGTGGTATGGAATATAATTTGGCAAAACTCGACGCTGAGGTCATGGACAAGATCAATGTCGATCTGGCGGCTTCGGGCGTCGCCTTCAAGGAACGCTATAACATGCCGGTAGTTGCCGAGCAGATCGAACGGGAACAACCGGAGCGGTTGCGCGATTACTTTCGCGAGCGGGTGGCATTTTATCGCCAGGCATCGTTAAATTTTTCCCGTTTGCCTTATGAACCGAGAAAATAATCCCGCCCTGCTCTATACTGGTTTTGCCGCCGGTTCGCTATAAGCCCGATCGCGGGTTCTGGAAGTTGGCCGTAATCCCTCCCAAGCCCGCCGTGCCGGCGTTCGCCGCTCCTCTGGTAGACCCCCAGGGGTGGCGGAATAGCACAAATTGACTTGATTATCTTAGCCAACTGGCAGTTAATCATTCCTACATTTCCGGTTCTTTTACAGAGAGGCAAATATGAGTAAGGGAATGGATCGTAAAAAAGACGCGAAAAAGAAACCGTTAAAATCGCCGGAAGAAAAACGCGCTGACAAGCGCAATAGAAAGACCCAGCCTGATATCGTTTAATTTAGGCGAACCAATGATAAACCCGCATCTGATGCGGGTTTTTTGTTGCTGCTATTCAGGTCATAATAGTCATTCGTACCCTGAATAGGAAAAACCATGACTTTTCGTGTCATTGATACTGAAACCTGTGGCCTGGAAGGCGGTGTTGTCGAGATTGCTTCGGTTGACGTGGAAAACGGCCTGTTGACCAACCCCATGAGCGATCTGGTTTGCCCCGACCGCGCCATCGGCTATGAGGCCATGGCCATCCATCATATTACCGAAGAGATGGTCGCGGATAAGCAGCGTATCGCCAAAACGGTCGGCCGCTATCACGGCAGCCCCTATTATGTCGCGCACAATGCCGCGTTCGACCGGCGCATGCTGCCGGAAATGCACGGCGAGTGGATATGCACCGTCAAGCTTGCCCGCAAGCTCTATCCCGGTTTGAAATACAGCAATCAATATCTGCGTTATGCCCTGAACCTGGCGGTGACCGTGCCCGACGGGCTTTACCCGCATCGCGCTTTGTATGATTGTTATGTGACGGCGGCGCTGCTGGTGAAAATCATGGCCGATTCCGGCTGGAGCGCGGCGGAAATGGTGGCGCTCAGCAACCAGGCAACATTGGTGACCACCTTGAAATTCGGCAAATACCGCGGCCAGCCCATGGAGCGCATCGCCAGGGAGGACCCGGGCTATCTGAAATGGCTGCTGGGCAACCTGAAGGATTTATCGGCGGATATGCGCTTTAGCATTAATCATTACCTGAGCCAGGGAGAAGCAGCGCGTTAACGCGCTGCCGGCGGCTATTGATGTTCGTGCCCGGTCAGGGAAAGGATAAAAGTGTATTCCATCGCTATTCCTTCATAACCTTTGAAACGCCCGGATTTACCGCCGTGACCGGAATCCATGTCGGTGCACAGCAGCAACAGGTTGTCATTGGTTTTGACGGCCCTGAGCTTGGCGACCCATTTGGCCGGTTCCCAATATTGCACCTGGGAATCATGCAGGCCGGTGGTGACCAGCAGATGGGGATAGGGTTGCGGGCTCACCTGGTCATAAGGGCTGTAGCGCAGCATATAGTCATAATAAGCCTTCTCTTCCGGATTGCCCCACTCGTCATATTCGCCGGTGGTCAGCGGAATGCTATCATCAAGCATCGTGGTCACGACATCCACAAACGGTACCTGCGCCACCACGCCCTTGAACAGCGTCGGCGCCATATTGATCACCGCGCCCATCAACAGCCCGCCGGCGCTGCCGCCCATAGCAAAAGCCTGCTGCTCATCCCCATAGCCTTGCTTAAGCAGATACTGGCTAACATCGATAAAGTCGGTGAAGGTATTTAGCTTGTTAAACAGCTTGCCGTCTTCATACCATTGCTGGCCCAGTTCGCCGCCGCCGCGTATATGCGCCAGGGCAAACACAAAACCACGATCCAGCAGGCTCAGACGGCTGGCGCTGAAATCAGGGTCCATGCTGCTGCCATAAGAACCATAACCATATACCAGCAGGGGATTGCGGCCGTGATGAAACAGATCCTTGCGATACACCAGCGAAACCGGTACCTCGGCGCCGTCGCGGGCGGTGACCCATAGCCGTTCGCTGCGATAGTTTTCCGCATCGAAGTTTTTCACCAGGGACTGTTTGAGCAGCTTGCGCTCGCCGGTGGCCATATTCGATTCGAACAAGGTGGTAGGCGTGGTCATGGAAGAATAACCATAGCGCACCCATTGGGTTTGCGGATTGGGGTTGTAGGCCAGCCAGGTGACATAGGTGGGATCGTCGAAAGCGATGCCCTTCTCTTCCCCGGTTTCCCAATGAATTTGCCGCAGGCTGGTCAGGCCTTGATGCCGTTCTTCGAGCACCAGCCAATCGGTAAATAGCGTGAAACTTTCCAGCACAACGTCTTCCCTGGCGGGAATCAGCGGCTGCCACTGCTGTTCATCAGGCGTTTCGCTGCGATACAGGGCAAAGTTTTTACCGTCGCGGTTGGATCGCAGGTAAAAATGGCCCTGGAAATGGTCCAGTGAATATTCATGGTCATGGCGGCGGGCCAGGAACAGCTGCGGCGTCGCGCTGGGGTCGTCCGCGTCCAGCAGCAGGATTTCGCCGGACGTCGTGCTACCCAAGGCAATAATAATATAACGCTCGGAGGTGGTTTTATGCACGCTGACGTAAAAAGCGTCGTCTTGTTCTTCATACACCAGTTCGTCGAGATCCGTCGACGTGCCGACCCGGTGGCGATAGACCTGATAGGGCAGCAGCGTTTTTTTATGTTTGCGGACGTAGTAGAGGATTTTGGAATCATTGGTCCATTCAAAACCCGATGAGGCGTTTTCGATGACTTCCGGATACCAGGAGTCGCGGGCCAGGTTTTTAAAACGAATACCGTACAGGCGGCGCGACAAGAAATCTTCCGCCGCCGCCATAATGGCGTTGTCGGGGCTTATTTCCAGCGACCCCATGGTATAAAACTCGCTTTGCGCCGCCCGCTGGTTGCCGTCGAGCAGGATTTCCCACGCACCCCCGTCGGCCGATTCCGCCGGCTGGCGGGTATAAATGGCATATTCGTTGCCTTGCTCATAGCGGCTTTGATAGCGGTAACCGCGACGGATGTAAGGCACCGAACGGTCTTGCTGCGGGATGCGCTCCACCATTTCGGTAAAGAGTTTGTGACGCAGTTCGTCGTGGCCGGCCATCATGGTTTCGCCATAGGTGTTTTCCTGGGCGAGGTAGTCGAGGACGGCCGGATCTTCCCGCTTGTCATCACGTAGCCAATAATAATTATCGATCCGTGTCTCACCATGCACGGTTAATGTATGAGGTCTTTTTTCAGCTATTGGGGGAAATATCATACGCACCCTTCCTTATTTGCATAAGAAACAGAGTGGCACGAATCCGGCGGGTTGCCAAGCGCAGCGGCAGAGGCGCACGGCGCTCATCGCGGCGGGTTATGGGACGGCGACAACGCTAACCTGGGAATTAACCCGCTGTTCAAGCTCGGTTTTTACATCGTCCGGAATTTTTAGCGCCCGTGCCAGGGCATCCATATAACTTCGCTCCATAAAATGATCGACATCGACCACCGCGCAGCTCAGGCAATAGATTTCCAGCGCTTCGTCCTCGGTGCGGATATCGCGGGTCAGACGCTCCGGGTCCAGCGGCTGGGTTATGGCGTCCTGCACCAGGAGCTCTACTTCGTCGCCCCAGCCCAGTTGGTGAATATGTTGTTGAATGGATTGCCGTTCAGTGTCATCGATATGCCCGTCGGCTTTGGCGGCGAATACCAGCGCCATGATCAACCGCTGGGCGCGCCGATCGATAGGGCTTGGCTGGGCGGCGGGCACGGCCTGGGGCTGGGCGTCGCGCATGCGCTTTTTATATTGATCCCACACCACCGCGCCCAATGCGGCGCCGCCCCCGATGAACAGGGCGTTTTTCCCCGCCGCGCCGATGGCCTTGCGCGACGATTTATTGGCAATCAGCAGGCCGACCAAGCCGCCGAGCGCACCGGGAGCCAATAGATTGGCCAGGTTGGCGCTATCGCCCTGCCCGCCCTTTTGCTGGACCATCGTTTGGATTTTTTGCATCCATTGGTTCATAGCCGTCCCCTTGGTGAGTTCGGATCGCTGCGCGATCCCCGTTCACCAAAATAGACGATTTATTGTCAATTTATTAAAAGGGTTTGCAAAGAAGCCTGCAGGGGCAAGGCGGGATATTCAATAGACCGAACCGGCGGCGCGCAATCATCCGCACCGCCGGGAAAACCGCGCAACGGCGGGGATTAGGGTTGCAAGGCGTAACTTATTTCACCTGCCTGGCAATCCAGTGTTACCGCAAAAGCGCGGTCGGCGCTTTGTCCGCGAATTTTCAGCGGTGCCTGCCAGTTATCGCCGCTGCCGGTGATATCCTCGGGGTTGACCTGGGTGACAATCGTTTCGCCCAGCGCTTTTTTATCGTCATCGGCGCGGGGAAAGCGATTCTGGGTATAATCCTGTTTAATCAGTTCCGCAACCTGGGGAGCGTTGAGATCGGGACAGGGCGATACTTTGAAGGTTCTGAGCGGTTGCCCTTTTTTGGACTGATCTTTGTTGGCCGCGGATACCTTGTTGGCTTCGGCGGCGTTCCCCGTCACGGATTGCCCGGCGGCGGTTTTTTTATCCGGCGCGTTTTTTTTCTCGGCGGCGGGTTTTTTATCGGCGTTGACTGGCGCCGGTTTGTCGGCCGGGGCGCTGCTATCGGGAGCGGCGTTATTCGCCGGCGGCGTTGGTGCCGGCACGGCGTTGGCGGGCGGCTTGGCGTCAGTCTGGCCGGCAGGCTGTTGAGCGTCCGACTCGGCGTCCACGGGCGGTTGCGCGGTCGAGGTCTGCGGTTCAACCGGCGGGGCCTGGTCCGCCGCGCCAGCGAGTGACGATAGCATCATGCCAACCGCCATTACGCCTAGCAGCCCGATTCCCATTTTTTGCATAAAGCCTCCACTGTTCTGGTTATCCTTTTCTCAAGGTATTGAATGATAATAGCCTGTTAAATTTCGCTTGAGAAAGGGATTTATCAAATCCGGCGCCAAAAAGCGGCCGCGCTTGCCCGCCTGCTGCATAGGCAAACGTTTTCGTTTATACTGCGCGCAATTTTTATCAAGTCAGGTGAATGCGAATGGTAACCATTGGAACAGCGTTGCGCGCCGGCGCGACGCGGGTGATGCTGCTGGGGTCGGGTGAATTGGGTAAGGAAGTGGCGATTGAATGCCAGCGTCTGGGCGTGGAAGTCATTGCCGTCGATCGCTACGCCGACGCGCCGGCGATGCAGGTCGCCCATCGCGCCCATGTGATCGATATGCTCGATGGCGCCGCGCTGCGCGCGCTTATCGAAGCGGAACGACCCGATTTTATCGTGCCGGAAATTGAAGCCATTGCCACCGATATGCTGGTCGCCCTTGAACAGGAGGGGCATCATGTGGTGCCCTGCGCCCAGGCCGCCAGGCTGACCATGAACCGCGAAGGCATCCGGCGCCTGGCGGCGGAAACCCTGGCATTGCCCACATCGGACTACGCTTTTGCCAGCGATCGGGCCGAGCTGGATCGGGCGGTGGCCAAGATTGGCTATCCGCTGATTATCAAGCCGGTAATGAGTTCTTCGGGCAAGGGACAAAGTCTGGTACGCGATCCGGCTAAACTGGACGACGCCTGGACATACGCGCAGCTCGGCGGGCGCGCCGGCGGCGGCAAAGCGATTGTGGAAGGGCTGGTCGCCTTTGATTTCGAGATCGCTTTACTGACCATCAGCGCCGTGGACGGGATTCATTTTTGCGAACCCATCGGCCACCGGCAGGAAGACGGCGATTACCGGGAATCCTGGCAGCCGCAGCGGATGAGCGCGCTGGCGTTGCAGCGGGCGCGGGATATCGCGGAGCAAGTGGTTACCGCCCTGGGCGGCCGAGGGTTGTTCGGAGTCGAGCTGTTTGTGCGCGGCGACGAGGTGATTTTCAGCGAAGTGTCGCCCCGCCCCCATGACACGGGCATGGTCACGCTGATGTCCCAGGATCTCTCCGAGTTCGCGTTGCATGTGCGCGCCTTCCTCGGGCTGCCGATAGGCGCTATCCGGCAATATGGCCCGGCGGCGTCGGCGGTGATCCTGCCTGAGCTGCAGAGCGGTAACGTCAGCTTTAGCGGCCTTGAGCTGGCCTTGCAGGGCCATACGCAAATCAGGCTATTCGGTAAACCCGCGATCGGCGGCAAGCGCCGCATGGGCGTGGCCCTGGCAATGGCGGATACGGTAGAAGAGGCCGTCGGCGAAGCCAAGCGCTGCGCGGCGGCGGTCAAAGTCTCCGGCTGAGCCGATAGAGGCCGGAAAAAAGGCTTCCCCCTGCGGGGAAGCCTTAACAAAGTAAAATACTGCTACGCTTTACGCCATAACGCTTACAGCTTGGCGCCGGCTACCGCTTCTTTAGCCAGTTCGGTGATGCGCGCGTAATCCCCGGCTTCCAGGGCGTCATTCGGCACCAGCCAGGAACCGCCGATACACAGCACGCTTTTCAGCGCCAGGTAATCGCGGTAATTTTTCGGTGAAATGCCGCCGGTCGGGCAGAAACGAACCTGCGAGAACGGCCCGGCGATGGCTTGCAGCGCTTTAACGCCGCCGTTGGCTTCGGCCGGGAAAAACTTGAATTCACGCAGGCCGTAGTCCATGCCCAGCATCAGTTCGGATACGCTGGCGATACCGGGAATAAGCGGGATGCTGCCTTCGGTGGCCGCTTTGAGCAGCGTAGCGGTCAAACCGGGGCTGATGGCGAACTGCGCGCCGGCTTCGGTCACTTCGGCCAATTGCTGCACGTTGGTCACAGTACCCGCGCCGACAATCGCTTCCGGAACTTCTTTGGCTATGGCGCGGATAGCGTCAAGCGCGCAGGCGGTGCGCAGCGTCACTTCCAATACGCGCACGCCGCCGGCCACCAGCGCTTTCGCCAAAGGAACCGCATGTTCCAGCTTGTTGATAACGATTACGGGCACTACCGGGCCCGATGTCAGGATGGTTTCCGCGCTTGTTTTCCAATTTTTCATGTCTGTGTCTCTCCTGTCTTGCCTTAAAGGCAAAGGTGTTTGAAATGGCGCGCCCCTGCCACGGGGATTTGCGTTGGCGCAAATAACCGGCCGCACCTTTTACCGTAATAACTTTTTACCGTAATAAGTTCTATCGTAAAACGTTGCCGCAATGGCGTGTCGTAAAAATGACCTGTTAACCCTGGCGACGCGTTTGGCTAGAAATAGCCCAAACCCGCGGCTAAATATGTCCGGCGCGGATAATCCGCGCCGGTGCCATCCGCCGGTTTATTCGAACTCGTTCCAGGAGCGCCCGTCGCGGGTGATCATGGCTACCGAGGCCACCGGCCCCCAGGTGCCCGACTGGTAAGGCTTGGGCGCGTCATTATCCGACGCCCAGGCTTCCATGATCGAGTCCACCCACGTCCAGGCCTCTTCCACTTCGTCGCGGCGCACGAACAGCGCCTGGATGCCGCGCATGGTTTCCAGCAGCAGCCGTTCGTAAGCGTCGGCCAGATGTTCCTGGTTGAAGGTTTCGGAGAAGCTCAAATCCAGCTTGGTGGTTTGCAGGCGATGTTTGTGATCAAGCCCCGGCACCTTGTTGAGGATTTGGATATCCATGCCTTCGTCCGGCTGCAAACGGATGGTCAGCTTGTTTTGCGGCAGTTCCTGATAGGAGTCGCGGAACAAGTTGAGCGCGGGGTTCTTGAAGTACACCACGACTTCGGAACATTTGGTCGGCAGGCGTTTCCCGGTACGCAGGTAAAACGGTACGCCGGCCCAGCGCCAGTTATCGATATCCACCCGGATCGAAACAAAGGTTTCGGTATGGCTGCTTTTATTGGCGCCCTCTTCTTCCAGGTAGCCGGGCACTTTTTTACCCTGTACGAAACCGGCGGTGTATTGCCCGCGCACCGTGGTATCGCGCACGTTGGAATGATCGATCGGACGCAGCGAGCGCAGTACCTTGACCTTTTCGTCACGGATACGGTCGGTGGTCAGATCCGAGGGCGGCGACATGGCGATCATGGTCAGGATTTGCAGCAGATGGCTTTGAATCATATCGCGCATCTGGCCGGCTTTGTCGAAATACCCCCAGCGCCCTTCGATGCCCACTTCTTCCGCGACGGTGATCTGCACGTGATCGATGGTGCGATTGTCCCAGTTGGTGGCGAACAGCGAGTTGGCGAACCGCAGCGCCAGCAGGTTGAGCACCGTTTCTTTGCCCAGGTAGTGGTCGATGCGATAAACCTGGCACTCTTTAAAGTATTCGGCGACCTGATCGTTAATAACCCTGGATGAGGCCAAATCGGTGCCCAGGGGTTTTTCCATCACGACCCGGCTCGGTTCTTTATTCAGGCCGGCCAGGCCAAGACCCTGGCAAATGGCGCCGAAGGTATTGGGCGGCATGGCGAAATAGTTGATGGTAACGCGGGCCTCTTGATCGAGTTTGTCCGCCAGTTTGCTGAAATGTTTGCTTTCGTTGACATCAAGATTGCAAAAATCCAGGCGGCCGCTGAGCGTCTTCCAGAGCTTCTCGTCGATGGGCTCTTTCATAAAGGTTTCCAATGCTTCGCGCACCACCTTGACGTAGGCTTTCACGTCCCAATCAGCACGGCCGACGCCGATAATGCGCGTCTCCGGATGAATGGAACCGGCTTTCTCCAATTGATACAAAGAAGGCAATAATTTCCGGCGGGCCAGATCGCCTTTAGTGCCGAAAATCACCAGATCGCATGCCTGGGCTATGGATGTTACCGCCATGTTCCTCTCCTCGTGCAGGATGTTTGTAATTTTATTACATATAAAATGGTTTTTTTTTGATGCCGGCCAGTAAAATGCTAGAAAAACCGGGAGACAACCCGTTTTTTGGCTAAAATAGCCAAAACGCCCGCCACGAAAATGTAATTTATTAACGATATTGTCAATACATTACACTTCTGAAAGTTAGACACAGGTCATAATCTGGCAAAAAAACTCGCCTGACCACCGGATTAGCTGCCTTTGCGCTACGGCACGTAGTATATTTCATCAAATCGGTAATGATTTCTCCTTTGTGTGAAATCGGCTAAAACCATGAGCTATTTACTTATGAACATGCTGGACAAAATCAACGGTCATATGGAATTGCTGAGTAAATCAGAGCGTAAGGTCGCAGAGGTTATTCTGGCCGCCCCGCAAACCGCCATTCATTCCAGCATAGCCATCCTGGCCCGGATGGCGGAGGTAAGCGAGCCAACCGTCAACCGTTTTTGCCGCCGCCTGGATACCAAGGGTTACCCCGATTTCAAATTACAGCTCGCACAGAGTTTGGCTAATGGTACACCTTATGTAAACCGTAATGTGGACGAGAATGACGGCGTCGATTCGTATACCGTGAAAATTTTCGAGTCCACCATGGCCAGCCTGGAGCAGGTGAAAACCCGGTTGGATATCGCTGCGGTGAACCGGGCGGTGGATTTGCTCACCCAGGCCAAAAAAATCTCGTTTTTCGGTTTAGGCGCCTCCGCGGCGGTGGCCCACGACGCCATGAACAAATTTTTCCGCTTTAATATCCCCATTGTCTACTCGGAAGATATCGTTATGCAGCGCATGAGCTGCATGAACTCCAGCGAAGGGGACGTCGTGGTGCTTATCTCCCATACCGGCAGGACAAAAATGCTGGTAGACCTGGCGCAACTGGCGCGCGAGAATGACGCCACCGTTATCGCCATCACGTCGCAGTTCTCTCCCCTGGCCTATGAAGCCTCGCTGACCCTGGCCCTTGATGTACCAGAGGATACCGATGTCTTTATGCCAATGATATCGAGAATCGCGCAATTGACCCTGATCGACGTGCTGGCCACCGGATTTACCTTGCGGCGCGGCGCTAAATTCAGGGATAACTTGAAGAGGGTCAAAGAAGCGTTGAAGGAATCGCGCTTTGATAAAGCAGATTCCGCAACATATAAATTTGATTAATACCGTATTATATGAAAAATAAATTTTATTAAAGTTCCACAACTGACCGGATCGCCGTAAAGGTGAGGAACATTTTAGCACAGCCGGATTCATGCCGACGGGCGGCCAGGCAGGATTATCATCCGCCGGAGGCGGATGATCCGATATTTTTGCAACACCTTAATATCCAAGTCAACGGAGTTATCAATGTCCAGACGGCTCAGAAGAACCAAGATTGTAACCACACTGGGACCCGCCACCGACCGTGACAATAATTTGGAAAAAATTATTGCTGCCGGAGCCAACGTGGTGCGCCTCAATTTCTCCCATGGCACCGCGGAAGACCATTTCACCCGTGCCAATAAAGTTCGTGAAATTGCCGCCAAGCTCGGACGGCACGTGGCAATCCTTGGGGATCTACAAGGACCAAAAATTCGCGTTTCGACTTTCAGGGAAGGCAAGGTGTTCCTGAGCGTGGGCGATAAGTTTCTTCTGGACGCCAATCTGGGTGTCGGCGAAGGGGATCGGGAACAAGTCGGTATCGATTATAAAGGCTTGCCTGGCGATGTCGTGCCCGGCGATATTCTGCTGTTGGATGACGGCCGCGTGCAGTTGAAAGTGCGCGAAGTCCAGGGCATGAAGGTATTTACCGAAGTGACCGTGGGCGGCCCGCTATCCAATAATAAAGGCATCAACAAAATGGGCGGCGGATTGTCGGCCCCGGCGCTGACCGAAAAAGATAAGGCCGATATCATTACCGCCGCGAAAATCGGCGTGGATTACCTGGCTGTGTCCTTTCCCCGCACCGGCGAGGATCTGAACCTGGCACGCCGGCTGGCCCGTGACGCCGGCTGCAACGCCAAGATTGTGTCCAAGGTGGAGCGCGCCGAAGCGGTGGCCAGCGACGAAGCCATGGACGATATAATCCTGGCCTCCGATGTGGTGATGGTGGCCCGCGGGGACTTAGGCGTGGAAATCGGCGACCCGGAACTGGTGGGCATCCAGAAAAAACTGATCCGCCGGGCGCGCAAGCTTAACCGCGCGGTGATTACCGCCACCCAGATGATGGAGTCGATGATTACCAATCCGATGCCTACCCGAGCTGAAGTCATGGATGTGGCCAATGCCGTGCTCGACGGCACCGATGCGGTGATGCTGTCCGCTGAAACCGCGGCGGGCCAATATCCCGCGGAAACGGTGGCCGCCATGGCGCGGGTATGTCTGGGAGCGGAAAAAATCCCCAGTATCAACGTGTCCAAGCATCGCCTGGATGTGCAGTTCGACAATATCGAAGAAGCGATAGCGATGTCGAGCATGTACGCGGCCAATCATCTCAAGGGCGTCAGCGCCATTATCACCATGACCGAATCCGGCCGCACCTCGCTCATGATGTCGCGTATCAGCTCCGGTCTGCCGATATTCGCCCTGTCGCGCCATGAGCACACGCTCAACCTCACCGCGCTTTACCGCGGCGTTACGCCGGTCTATTTCGACAGCGATGGCGATGGCGTGGTAGCCGCCACCAGCGCCGCCAACCTGCTGCGGGACAAAGGGTTCCTGATGTCCGGCGATCTGGTGATCATCACCCAGGGCGATGTAATGAGCATGGTCGGCACCACCAATACCAGCCGCATCCTGCGGGTGGAATAACGCCCATCCCAAGGTAGTTTATGGTCAAGGGCGCCTGTCGGCGCCCTTGCTTTCCTCAGCGCTGCCGTTTGTAGGGATCTTTATCACCGGGTTTGCGGGTTTTCAGCAGTTTCAAAATCCAGGTGTACTGCTCCGGATTCGGCCCGACCAAATTCTCCACTTCCTCGTTCATGCGCCGGGCAATAACGCGATCGTCCGCAGCGGCGATATCATCCATCGGCGGGCGCACGTAAATATCGAGCTGGCTGGTTTTACTGTTATATACCGGGAATAATGGGATTACCGCCGCCCGGCAAATTTTCATCAAACGCCCTATAGCCGGCAGCGTCGCTTTGTAGGTGGCGAAAAAATCCACGAATTCGCTGTGTTCGGGGCCATGATCCTGATCCGGCAGGTAATACCCCCACCAGCCCTGGCGCACCGACGTGACAAAAGGTTTGACGCCGTCGTTGCGCGCATGCAGACGGCCGCCGAAACGACGGCGCACCCGGTTCCACATATAATCCACCAGCTCATTGCGCTGATTATGGAACATACCGGCGACCTTGTGCCCCTGGGATGACATCAGCATGGCGGGCACGTCCACCGCCCAGCCGTGCGGAACCAGGAAAATAATATTACGCTGCTGCTGCGTGGCCTGTTCGATGATCTCCGCGCCGTGCCATTGCACCCGGCTGAGCAGCCGCTCAGGGTTACGGCACGCCAGTTCGGCCATCAGCACCGTTGACTGGGGCACCGTGGCAAACATATCGTCGATGATCTGTTCGCGCGCCGGCTCGCTTAATTCCGGCATGCAGTATTGCAAATTAACCCGGGCGCGATGGCGGGCGCCTTTGGCGACTTTGCCCGCCAGGCGGCCGATGGCTGCCAAAACCGGGTCCCGCAGGCGGGGAGGTATATACGTTGCCCCGGCGATCAGGCCGATACCACACCAGACGCCCCAATAACGGGGATGATAAAAGGCGGGCTTAAATAGCGGAACAAACTCAATGGCGTTGGTTTTATTATCGTTTTCCATGCAATTCTCTTTGCTGTCAATTGCCAAAAAAGGTCAATGACCTGTGACGTCAATTGATTAGGCGGGCTCTCTGGCCCTGCTTAGCGTACCGTCGCGATAATGATAAACACAAAACGGCAAGCGATCATCTTTCGCTTGCCGTTAAGATAACATATCAATTGAATTGCAGTTGCGGCATGGCTTCACGAACCTGCGCCAGATAGTCCAGCCGTTCCTTACCGGCCAGCCCTTCGGTACGGGGAAGTTTTGCCGTCAGGGGGTTGACCGCCTGCTGGTTGATCCAGATTTCATAATGCAGGTGCGGGCCGGTGGAGCGCCCGGTATTGCCCGACAGCGCGATGCGATCGCCGCGTTTCACTTTCTGACCCGGTTTCACCAGTAATTTTTTCAGGTGCATATAGCGGGTCATGTATTGGCGCCCATGGCGAATGGCCACGTAATTGCCGGCCCCGTCGCCGTTTTTACTGACCACCACTTCGCCGTCGCCGATGGCCATTACCGGCGTGCCCACCGGCATGGCGAAATCTACGCCGCGGTGCGGCGCTATGCGTCCGGTAACCGGATTTAACCGGCGGGGATTAAAATTGGACGATACCCGGAACTGCTTGGTGGTGGGAAAACGCATAAAACCTTTGGCCAGGCCCGCCCCGTCGCGGTTATAGAATTTGCCGTCCTCGGCGCGGAACGAATAATAATCTTTGCCGCCGGTGTTGAGGCGCACGGCCACCAGTTCGCTCTGTTCGCTGCGCCCATCCAGCATTTCGCGCGAAGTCAGGACGGCGAACCGGTCGCCTTTTTGCAATTTGCGGAAATCGAGCTGCCATTGCATCGCCTTGATGACCGCGCTGACTTCGGCGCTAGACAATCCCGCCGCGCGGGCGCTATTCACAAAACTGCCGTTCACCTCCCCGGTGAGACTGGCGTTTTTCCATTCCCCGGCCAGGTTGGCGATGCTCTCTTTGAAATTATTGCCCACGCGATCGTAGGTGCGGGTTTCGCGGCGCGACATTTCCCAGGTCAGGCGCTGCAGTTCGCCGGCGTCCGTAAGGGTCCAGGAAATTTGCTGTCCGATCTTCAGATTACGTAATTGCGGGAATTGCTGGGCCAACTGGCTGACATCCGACATATCGATGCCGTACTGGGTCAGGATGCTGCTTAGCGTATCGCCGGTGGAGACGACATATTCATGGACCCCCGTCTCACCTGCGACCTTCTCGTCTAGATCGTCTTCCGGCGGTACATCGTCATCGTTATCCGCGGCGGATTGATCGATGGGTTCGCTGGCTTCGGGGGTAAGTTCCTGCACGGGCTGGTTAACGGCCGGAGCGGTGCGGGGAGGCGCCGTGGGTTCCATAACCGGGGAGTATACATAGGGACGCCAGACCGCGACGGCCAGGGTCACCACGGTTAACGACCCCAGCATTACGCGGTGGGGTCTAGGCAGATTATTATACGCAAGAGTGAGAGAGCGAAGTATCGGCTGCACTGATTCCTATCCTCATGAGTTCTTCTCCAGGCAGCTCACGTACTGGTTCGTCAATTGCAGCAGGAAGTCAATATAACTGTCCTTGCCCAATGCGATACCGCTTCCCAAGGGGTCCAACGTGCCGATACGGACAGGGGTTCCCTTGACGACAGCGTTGATTACGGCTGGCCTGAATTGCGGCTCAGCAAAAACGCACGCGGCTTTTTGCTCAACCAGCTGTGTTCGAATGTGATGTAGTGCCTGAGCGCCCGGCTGTATTTCGGGATTTACGGTAAAATGCCCCAGCGGGGTCAAACCATATTTTTTTTCAAAATAGCCATAGGCATCGTGAAACACGAAATACCCTTTACCGCTCACCGGCGCTAGCATTGTAGCGATATTTTTGTCATTTTTTGTCAATGATGCGGTGAAAAACAGTAGATTCGCGTCTAATTGTGATTTCTTATCGGGCATCAGCCGTAATAATTGGTCATGAATGGCGATGGCGGATTGGGCGGCGATGGCGGAAGACAGCCAGATATGCATATTATATTCGCCGTGATGGTGGTCGTCGGCGCCATGATCCGCTTCTTCCTCATGGTCGTCACCCTTCATCAGCAGCGGCGCAATGGCGGGCAAGGCGGATAGCGCCAGGCTTTTGCCGGCGGGTAATGTTCCCACCGGTTTAGTCAAGAATGCCTCCAATTCCGGGCCGACCCAGATCACCAAGTCGGCCTGCTGGATGCGCCGGATATCGGAAGGACGCAGCGCATAATCATGGGGAGAGGCGCCGTCCGGCAGCAATACGTCCGTGGCGATCACCCCATCGCCGATGGCGGAGGCGATAAAACCCAGCGGCCGAATGGAGGTGACGATATTGGCCCGGGCCTGGCCGCTGGCGGCGGCCAGCACGCAAAACCCGGCCAACAGCAGCCGGATGGTTTTTTTCTTCTGTGGATTCATGATGATAATTCTCTTCGGCAACGGTAAGGCGTGTGATATTATAACATTTTAGCCGTTTCGTAACCGTAATTCACATGACCAGTCTGGTAACGCTAAATCGAATTTCCGTCTCTTTCGGGCAAAAACAGGTTTTACACAACGTCTCGTTTTCTTTATATCCCGGGCGCATTCTTACGCTCATGGGGCCTAATGGCGCGGGAAAATCGACGCTGGTGCGCGTAGTGCTCGGCCTGGTGCCCCCCACCGGCGGTACGCTGCGCCGCGAGGCGAAACTGCGTATCGGTTATGTACCGCAAAAAATTCACCTGGATGTCACCCTGCCGCTGACGGTAGGCCGTTTTATGCGCCTGCGTCCGGGGGTTAAAAAATCCGATGTCCTTCCCGGGCTCCAACAGGTCCAGGCCGATCATCTGCTGGAGCAGCCGATGCAAAAGCTGTCCGGCGGGGAAATGCAGCGGGTGCTGCTGGCGCGCGCGCTGCTCAACCGGCCGCAGTTGCTGGTGTTGGATGAGCCGACCCAGGGCGTGGACGTAAACGGCCAGGCGGCCCTGTACGATCTTATCGATAAAATCCGCCATACGCTGGGCTGCGCGGTGTTAATGGTTTCCCATGATTTGCATCTGGTGATGGCGAAAACCGACGAAGTGCTATGCCTGAACCAGCATATTTGCTGTTCCGGCACGCCGGAAATCGTGTCGGCCCATCCGGAATTCATCGCCATGTTCGGTTATCACGGCGTGGAACAGCTGGCCATCTACCGGCATCATCATAACCACGGGCATGATTTGCAAGGCCAGGTGATACACCGGCACGAAGGCGGCCCGTCATGATTGAACTGCTGTTGCCCGGCTGGCTGGCCGGCGTCTTGCTGGCCATGGCGGCCGGGCCGCTGGGATCGTTTGTGGTATGGCGCAAGATGTCCTACTTTGGCGATACCCTGGCCCATGCCTCGTTATTGGGCGTGGCGTTCGGCCTGCTGCTCAATATCAATCCCTTTTACGCGGTGATAGCGGTGACCTTGTTATTGGCATTGGGTCTGGTATGGCTGGAGCGCTACCCGCAGCTGGCCATAGACACCGTGTTGGGGATCATGGCCCACAGCGCGTTGTCCCTGGGGCTGGTGGTGGTCAGCCTGATGTCCAATGTGCGTGTTGATCTGATGGCGTATCTGTTTGGCGATCTGCTGTCGGTGACGCTGGATGATATTGCGCTTATCGCCCTGGGCGTGGCGGTGGTGGTGCTGGTACTGGCCTGGCAATGGCGGGCGCTGTTGTCGGTCACCATTAGCCCCGAGCTGGCCCATGTGGACGGCATTCGTCTGCCGCGGGTGAAGATGCTGCTGATGTTGGTCACCGCCCTGACCATCGGCCTGGCGATGAAATTTGTCGGCGCGCTGATTATCACCTCGTTGCTGATCATTCCCGCCGCCGCCGCGCGCCGCTTTGCGCGTACGCCGGAGCAGATGGCGCTGTTCGCCGTAGCGGCGGGCATGATTGCCGTTACCGGCGGTTTGGCCTTCTCCGCCTGGTACGACACGCCGGCTGGACCGTCGGTGGTGCTCTGCGCCTCGGTGCTGTTTTTATTAAGCTTGTTTAACCGCCAGCGCATTTGATTGCCGCGCCGGCGATACCGGCCTGGCCTTACAGCTCGCCGCGCACGATGCCGAAGTGCTTATAGGCATGGGCGGTGGCGATACGCCCGCGCGGGGTGCGCTGGATAAATCCCTGCTGGATCAAAAACGGCTCCAGCACGTCTTCAATGGTCTCTTTCTCTTCGCCGATGGCCGCTGCCAGGTTATCCAGGCCGACCGGCCCGCCGACAAATTTATCGATAATCGCCAGCAGCAGCTTGCGGTCCATAAAATCGAAACCCTCGGTATCGACGTTCAGCATATTCAGGGCATCGACCGCCACTGCGTCGGTAATATTGCCCTGGGCGCGCACTTCGGCGAAATCCCTGACCCGGCGCAGCAGGCGATTGGCGACGCGCGGCGTGCCGCGCGCGCGTTTGGCGATTTCCAGGGAACCGGATTCGGTAATGTTCAGCTCTAGGCACGCCGCGCTGCGCTTGACGATATGCTGTAAATCCGCCACCTGGTAAAACTCCAGGCGCTGGACGATGCCAAAACGGTCGCGCAGCGGCGAGGTCAGCGAGCCGGCGCGGGTGGTCGCCCCCACCAGCGTAAAGGGCGGCAGCTCGATTTTAATGGAGCGGGCGGCAGGTCCGTCGCCAATCATGATATCCAGCTGGTAATCTTCCATCGCCGGATAAAGCACTTCTTCCACCACCGGCGACAGGCGATGGATTTCATCGATAAACAGCACGTCGTGGGGCTCAAGGTTGGTCAGCATCGCCGCCAGGTCGCCCGGTTTTTCCAGCACCGGCCCGGAGGTGCTGCGCAAATTGACGCCCATTTCATTGGCGATAATATGCGCCAGAGTGGTTTTACCCAGCCCGGGCGGCCCGAAGATCAGCAAATGGTCCAGCGCGTCGCCGCGCATTTTTGCCGCCTCGATAAAAATCTCCATTTGCTCGCGCACATGGGGCTGGCCGATATAGTCTTCCAGGGTTTTCGGCCGGATGGCCCGGTCTATCACCTCTTCGGCAATCACCACGCCGGCGGAAATCAAGCGGTCTGCTTCAATCATCCTCTACCTCACAGCGCGGCACGCAGGGCGTCGCGGATTATCGATTCACAATCGGCATCCGGCCGCGCCACCTTGCTCACCATGCGGCTGGCCTCCTGAGGTTTATACCCCAGGGAGACCAGCGCCGCCACCGCTTCGGATTCAGGATCGCCGGCAATTTTACTGCTGGCCGCCGGCGCGAGGGGAATATCACCGCCGCCCAGGGCGAACAGATCGCCGTTCATGCCCTTGAAGCGATCTTTCATTTCCACCACCAGGCGTTCGGCGGTTTTGGTGCCGACGCCGGGGAGTTTAACCAGCGCGCTGATTTCCTGGCGCTCGACGGTATTGACAAATTGCTGGGCCGACATGCCGGAAAGTATGGCCAGGGCCAGCTTCGGACCGACGCCGTTGACCTTGATCAGTTCGCGAAACAGCGCCCGCTCCTGCTTGTTGGTAAAACCGAACAGCAGCTGCGCGTCTTCCCGAACCACAAAATGGGTATAAATGATCGCTTCCAGCCCGGTTTCGGGCAACGCGTAGAAACACGTCATCGGCATATGTACTTCATAACCCACCCCCTGGATTTCAAGCAACACCAGCGGCGGCTGTTTTTCCAGAATGATGCCTCTAAGACGTCCGATCACGGTAAACCTTCCTTTCAGGGCTATTTATTCAGTAAGCAATGGATAAAGTTTATAACATAATAATGGCTGGATGAATATCCAGCCCGGGACTTGATGGCCGGCGATCAGCTTAAGCGGCCGCGCGCCAGATTTAACCGGCTATTGCCCATGCGCACCGCATTCTGATTCACATGGCAGTGGGTGATGGCGATCGCCAGGGCGTCGGCGGCGTCGGCCTGGGGGCTGGCGGTCAGCTTCAGCAGCACCCGCACCATATGCTGCACCTGGCTTTTATCCGCCGAACCGACGCCGACCACGGTTTGTTTCACCTGCCGCGCGGCATATTCGAATACCGGCAGTTCGTGATTCATCGCCGCCACGATCGCCACCCCGCGCGCCTGCCCCAGCTTTAACGCCGAGTCGGCATTCTTCGCCATGAACACCTGCTCGATGGCGAAAAAATCCGGTTGGAACTGCGTGATGATTTCGCTGACGCCCGCATAGATGAGTTTGAGGCGGGTGGGCAAATCATCCACTTTGGTGCGGATGCAACCGCTGCCAAGATAGGTGAGCACCCGCCCCTGCTGGCGTAAAATACCATACCCGGTAATGCGCGAACCGGGGTCGATGCCAAGGATGATGGTCATGCCCCGCCACCGCACCGGCGGCGATTTCCGAACCGGACCACCGTCACAGCGTTGCCGCCACCTCGTCGGAGATCTCGCCGTTATGATAGACCTCCTGCACGTCGTCGGAATCTTCCAGCAAATCGATCAGACGCAGCAGTTTGGGCGCGGTCTCCTCATCCAGATCCGCCTTGGTGGAGGGAATCAGGCCCACCTCGGAAGAATCGGCATGCAATCCCGCGGCCTCCAGGGCATCTTTAACCTGGCCGAAATCTTCCGGCGACGTATAAACATCGATGGCGCCGTCGTCGTAGGTCACCACGTCTTCCGCACCGGCTTCCAGCGCCGCGTCCATGACCTGATCTTCCGTCAAGCCGGGAGCATACGAAATCACCCCTTTTTTGGTGAACAGGTAAGACACGGAACCGTCGGTGCCGAGGTTGCCGCCGGTTTTGGTAAAGGCGTGGCGTACTTCGGCTACCGTGCGGTTACGATTGTCGCTCAGGCATTCAACCATCACCGCCGTACCGCCGGGACCATACCCTTCATAGATGATGGTTTCCATCTGGGTATCATCGTCGCCGCCGACGCCGCGGGCGATGGCCCGGTTGAGCGTATCGCGCGTCATATTATTGGCCAGCGCTTTGTCCACCGCGGCGCGCAGGCGGGGATTGGACCCGACATCGCCGCCGCCCAGCCTGGCCGCCGTTACCAGCTCACGGATAATTTTGGTGAAAATTTTGCCACGTTTACTGTCCTGAGCCGCTTTACGATGCTTGGTATTGGCCCACTTACTATGACCTGCCATAAATCTCTCCGAAATAAGCCTTATCAGGCCGGATAAATAACAAATTCTTCAATCGCCTGCCGATTGCTCCAGGACTTGGTCAGCGATGCGGCCTGCGCGGCCGGCAGCCAGCGGTAAGCCAAATGTTCGCTAATCTGCGGCGTTCGCTCCGAGGGTAGCGTTAAACTGAACCAATATTCTGTATTGCGCGTCACTCCCGGCGCATATCGGTGGCGCAAATGGCTGAAAATTTCAAATTCGATGCAGCGCCGGCAATCCACCAGCGCCAGATGCTCGGCGTCGATATCAATGCCGGTTTCTTCCTTCACTTCGCGCCTGGCAGCCATGGCCGGGGTTTCATCCCCTTCCAGGCTGCCGGTGACCGACTGCCAGAACCCGGTATCGTCCCGCCGCTGCATCATTAACACCCGCCCGCTGTCGCCGGCATAAATCACAATTAATACCGAGACGGGACGTTTCCAGGCCATTTATTGCTGCCCGCGTTCCGCGGCTTCCTTGCCCTTGCCGATAACGGCGATGGACAATTCCGCCAGCGCGGCCGCATTGCCGAAGCTCGGGGCATCGGTCATGGGGTCGGCCGCCGCGGTGGTTTTGGGGAACGCAATGACATCACGGATATTATCGGTGCCGGTGAGCAGCATCACCAGGCGATCCAGGCCGAAGGCCAGGCCGGCGTGGGGGGGCGTGCCATATTTCAGCGCGTCGAGCAGGAAACCGAATTTTTCACGCTGTTCGTGTTCGGTAATGCCGAGAATACCAAATACGGTCTGCTGCATTTCGCCGCGATGGATACGTACCGACCCGCCGCCCACTTCATAGCCGTTCACTACCATATCATACGCGTTGGCCACGGCATCCAGGGGCGCGGACAGCAGCTCGTCCGGGTTCATCGCCAGCGGCGCGGTAAACGGATGGTGCATCGCCGCCAGGCCGCCTTCGCCATCATCTTCGAACATCGGGAAATCGATGACCCACAGCGGGGCCCAGCGTTTCTCGTCGGTGAGTTTCAGGTCGCGGCCGAGCTTAAGACGCAGCGCGCCCAGGGCATCGGTGGCGATTTTAATGCTGTCGGCGCCGAAGAAAATGATGTCGCCGTCCTGTGCGCCGGTGCGCTCCAGGATAGCCGCCAGCACGTCGTTGCTGAGGAATTTGGCGATGGGGCTTTGTACCCCGTCCAGGCCTTTGGCGGTCTCGTTGATTTTAATATAGGCCAGGCCCCTGGCGCCGTAGATTTCGATAAATTTACCGTATTCGTCGATTTGCTTGCGGCTTAACCCCGCGCCGCCGGGAACGCGAATCGCCGCTACGCGGCCTTTGCTGTCGTTGGCCGGGCCGGAGAAGACTTTAAATTCCAGATCCTTGACCAGATCGGCGACATCAACGATTTCCATAGGATTGCGCAGATCGGGTTTATCCGACCCGAAACGGCGCATCGCTTCGGCGTAGGTCATAACCGGGAAGGCGCCTAAATCAACGCCTTTGATTTCCTTCCACAGTTCGCTAATCAGGCGTTCCATGACTTCCCGCACCTGGACGGCGCTCATAAAGGAGGTTTCGACGTCGATCTGGGTAAATTCCGGCTGGCGGTCGGCGCGCAAGTCTTCATCGCGAAAACATTTGACGATTTGGTAATACCGGTCGAAGCCGGACATCATCAACAGCTGTTTAAATAGCTGCGGCGATTGCGGCAGGGCATAAAATTTGCCTTTATGCACCCGGCTCGGCACCAGGTAGTCGCGCGCGCCTTCCGGAGTGGCCTTGGTCAGCATCGGTGTTTCAATATCCAGGAACCCCTGGGCGTCCATGAACCGGCGGACAAAGCTGGTGATGCGCGCGCGGGATTTAAGCCGCTCCGCCATTTCCGGACGGCGCAGATCCAGGTAGCGGTATTTCAGGCGCTGCTCTTCGGTATTATTTTGGTTCGAATCAAGAGGCAGCGGGTCGGAACGGTTGATAATGGTCAGCGTGGTAGCGAGGACTTCCACTTCGCCGGTGGCCATGTCCCGGTTGATTTGGGTGTCGGGACGCGCTCTGACCGTGCCGGTCAGCTGGATGCAGAATTCGTTACGCAGTTCCGCCGCGCGGCTGAATGCCTCCTGGCGATCGGGGTCGAAAAACACCTGGGCCAGCCCTTCCCTATCCCGCATGTCGATAAAAATCAGCCCGCCGAGGTCGCGACGGCGGTTGACCCAACCGCACAGGGTCACTTCCTGGCCAACATGGGACAGGTTGAGCTGCCCGCAATATACAGTACGCATAACAATATCCTTAATATTCAGCCCATGCCGTCCTGTTCGGTTACGCGGTAAGGCTGTTATTCATTAATTGGGTCACACCCAGGCCATCGCGGATGGCGGCGATGCATTGGTCTTTTGCCGGCGTTCGAAAGGCGGTCATTATAAAGGAAATTCATTCATAGGATAAGCCCGTCTGCGACGCCCGGGGACCGGCTGGTTAAATAATGTTTCATTAACATATTTATTAACAAAATTTACCGGCCGGGCGCTGTCATCGCGTTACATTTCTAACATACCCTCTCTGGCTACCGATCTGAATAGATAACGGCCTGATTCCCCATTCATTTACCCTTCGGAGATGCATTATGCTGAAACTTGACCCCAAATGTAGCGCATTGGTTCTTATCGATTTACAGGAAGGAATTGTGCCTTTCGCCAAAGGCCCCTATAGCGGCGAGCAGGTAGTGGACAAAGCCGGCCGGCTGGCGGCGCATTTTCGCCAGGCCGGCGCAGCGGTGGTGCTGGTCAGGGTCGGCTGGTCGCCGGATTTCGCCGATGCCCCGAAGCAGCAGGTGGATGCGCCGAATGCCGGACATGCGTTGCCGGATAATTGGTGGGAGTTTCCGCAGGCGCTGGGGGTGCAGGATAGCGATATCCGGGTGATTAAACGCCAATGGGGCGCTTTTTATGGTACCGATTTGGATTTGCAGCTGCGGCGCAGGGGGATTACGACGATAGTGCTGGCGGGTATTGCGACGAATATAGGGGTGGAGTCCACCGCGCGTAATGCCTGGGAGATGGGGTATGAGCTGGTGTTGGTGGAGGATGTGTGCAGTACGCAGAGCAAGGAGCAGCATGATAATAGCGTGCAGAATATTTTTCCGCGTATTGGGCGGGTGCGCAGTAGCGGGGAGGTGCTGGCGGCGTTCTAGGGAGGGAGGCGGCGGGAGCGGCCTGGGTGCCGTTTCAGCGGGTGCGGCGCCCCGCTGGTTGGCATTGTTCCGTTCCAGAAAGTGTGGCGCCCGGTTGGTTGCGTGCCGGTGGGCGGCATGTTGGCATTGTTACCGTTGCAGTGGGCGCGGCGCCTGGTCGTTATCCATCCCGGTGGGTGACGGTTTTACCGCGCCGGGCGGGGTTTCGGTCGGAGATAGTGGATAAAATAGCTGGCGCGGGTGGCGGGGAATTCGTTGATTAGGCGGGTTAATACCGGGGGCAGGTATTTGAATACCGTCATCCAGATTGACCAGCCGCCGCTGAGTTTAGCCAAATCAATAATGACCTGGGTATCGATGTTACCGGTCTGGTAATGGGCCAGGTATCGCTGCGCCAGCGCCCAGGTTTGTTTGCGATCGCTCCAGCGTTTGTCTTTGGCGCTGTAATCGGGATGGCCGGGCCTGCGGTCGAGGCCCACCAGCCGGATTAGGGCCTGGGCTTTTTGCCGGTCGGCGGGCTGGGTGAGGAAAGCCTGGTTGACGTCCACCCTGCCGTCCCGGTGATAGGCAAAGATGCGAAATGTGTCGCTGATGGTGGGAAAAAACATGCCCTTGACCGGCTGGGTCCCTTTTACCGAATTGCAATTTTTGCAGGCCAGTAAAAAATTCGACCATAAGGTTGCCCGGTTGGCATAGCGCCGTTTGTGCTTGATATGCTCAACGTCTATGCCGCAGGAATAGCTTTGACGTTCGCAATAGCTGCAATAACCGCCGAGAGCGCTAATCAGATCGTTTTTGGCGGTGCCGTAAGGATGATATTCCGCTTGGCATGCGTGGAATTCTCTTTTATTAACCGGCCGCATTATATTCCTTTCAGTTTTCTCTCGGTGGTTAATAACAAAGCAAGCACCGGGTTGTCCATAAATTCAAGCTCAATATTATCCAACGCGTGTTTTACCGCGCCGATCTGCTCTGTGGAGTGATTGGGGTTTTCCAGCAGGGAAAAATACCGTTCCGCCAGCTGTTGATACTCGACAAACCTTCTGCTTCTGCGGACGTCTTCCACGTCCATTTCATCAGCCACGATATCTTCCAGGCCCTTCATATTGGTATTGCCGGCGGTGTTTTCCAGCCGGCATTCGGCCAATTTTATCAGCTCGTGATTTTGGACGGATTGTATAATGAAGGGAGAATGGGTGGTGACGATAAACTGGATGCGCGGGAAGGCGGTTTTAAATAACCGAACGATTTCACGCTGCCATGAGGGGTGCAGGTGCATATCCAGCTCATCGATGAGCACCACGCCTTCGGTTGCCAATACGGCCCGTTCACGCAGGTGGGGATTTAATTTTATCGCCCGGTAAGCGATATCGGCGACCAGCCTGACAATGCTGCGATAACCGCTGCTCAGCATGTCAAAAGGGGTCCAGGTGCCATTTTCCATTTTGCCGAGTATGCAGTTATGCGCCCAGCTGTAATGTATTTTTTCCCAATCCGGCACCATGGTGGTGATGGTATGGGTGAAGGCGGTATATAAACTTTTTTCTTTGGCGAATTTTAATATGGAATCTTCGTAGTCGGCAAACCAGGAGACAAAATGCTCTTGCAGGCATTGCGGGTCAAGGGCAGCGGCGTAGCCTTCCGTGCGGGCGGTGGCACGGGAAGCGCGGCTGCGCTGGGATTTATCGCTGAATAAGCGGGCGGTGCCGTAATAGGCGATGAGCGGCAAAGTGGTCTGGTCGTTGGCTTCATAGATATTTTTACATAACCGTTCCGCATGCTTAATCATATCATTGGCATCTTTAAAGGAGGTGGCGCCCCCGGTGACTTTGTTGGTTTCCCGCGCCCAGCAGTATTCTACCCCTTGCAGGGTATGGCGCAATTTAACGCTAAAGGGCAACTGGTAATTAAGGGCATGTTCCGTCAGGATTTTCCGTTTTTCCTGCTGTTTAAGCGTTCTGATTTCAATCGCGCTGTCGCCGGTCACTTTTCGCACGCCGATCAAAAACGTGCCCAGAGCAAAAGAAATTGCGTCAAGGATGCTGGTTTTACCGGTGGCGTTATCGCCAATAATAACATTGAAGTGCTCATTAAGTTTCAAGTCTAATGATTCGAAACATTTAAAATTACATAAAGATATAGTTAATATTTTCATATAAATATCTGTCAGTTCGATCTGTTTTTATTATGCGATATCGTTCGCGACGCGTCCATAAAAACACGGTTTAATCGCCAAATAACGGCGCTGATAAATAAATCAAATTACTGATAAAAACGACGCTTAATTGAATGCATATTTAATAGTGTGAAAAAGCTGGCGTCGGGAATGATTTACGATAAGCCGATAGAATCGGTTACCGATGAAATAATTTTCCTGCCGCACGGCGGCGGACGATAAACGCCGTGGGTTTCTGCGCCGCTATTCTTGCCGCCGTGCCGCAGTCGCGTTAGGCTAAAGAGAGAGGCAATAAAAGGATTCACCGCTATGTATATCGGCTTGCCCCAGTGGCATCATACCGCCTGGGACCGGATTGGCCTGCACAGCCTGGCGGATTACGCCCGGTATTTCAACTGCGTGGAAGGCAATACCACGCTCTACGCCCTGCCCGATCCGGCCCGCGTGCTGGACTGGCGCGCCATGACGTCGGACAGCTTTCGTTTTTGCTTTAAATTTCCGGCCACCATCAGCCATCAGGGCGGCCTGCGTGATTTCCGCCAACCCCTGGCGCAATTTTACCAGGTGTTGGAGCCGCTGGCCGGGCGCATCGGCCAATATTGGCTGCAATTGCCGGCGGCCTTTGGTCCGGCGGATCTGGACGCGCTGTGGGTTTTTCTGGATGCCCTGCCGCCGGATTTCAGTTATGGCGTAGAAGTGCGCCACCCGCTTTTTTTTACCAAGGGCGAGGATGAACGCCAGCTTAACCGCGGCTTGCAGGAGCGCGGCGTCAATCGCGTGATACTGGACAGCCGTCCGGTACACCAGCCCTATGGCGGCGACGGCGCTTATCCCGGCACCGGGGCCGCCGCGCCGGTCAAATCCCCCGCCATGCTGGCCGCGCAGCGGCAAAAACCCCGCGTGCCGGTGCATGCCGTGCTGACCGCGGACCGGCCGCTGGTGCGCTATATCGGCAATGACGATATGGACGACAGCCTGCGCCTGTTCAAACCCTGGCTGGAAAAACTGGCGTTATGGCAGCAAAGCCGCACGCCGTTTTTGTTTATCCATACGCCGGATATCGGCTACGCCCCGCGCCTGGCCCAGCATTTATGGCCGTTGCTGGCGGCCAATATACCCGGCCTCGGCCCCATGCCGCCCTGGCCGCGGCAGGAAACGCTGTTTTAACCGTTACAAACCCCCTGTTTTTAAGAGGATAACTAACGACAGCGCGCCGGAGTCAGGCTATTATTTGGCACGCTGTCCGGCACAAGGGTAATGGAGTGGAAGATGGTTAGTGCGCTTTATGTGGTTTTCGGCGCTATGCTGTTGATAAAATTGTCATTGGATGTGGTAAAACTGCGTACGCAATACCGCGTGGCCTATGGGGACGGGGGGTTTTATGAACTCCAGACGGCCATTCGGGTGCACGGCAACGCGGTGGAATATATTCCCATCGGCCTGGTACTGCTGGTGATTGTGGAAATGAACGGCGCGCCTAACTGGTCCTTGCATTTGTGCGGCTTGATGCTGATGACGGGCCGGATCATGCACTCGCTGGGATTGCGTCACCGGGAATTCAAACTGCGCCGCACCGGCATGAGCGCCACCTATAGCGCGCTGATCGTGATGGTGTTGCTCAATTTATGGTACTTGCCCTGGGAGCTGATTTTCAGTTGGCGTTAAAACGGGGGGTTCGCCGCGCAAAAGGCGGCGGGGCATGATTTGTGCCATCAATCTGTTAGAATAGCGACTTTCCCTGAACATTCCCGATATTCTAATGACAAACCACGATAATCTCTTCTCCGCGCCCATAGCCAAATTGGGCGATTGGACCTTCGACGAACGCGTGGCCGAGGTGTTTCCGGACATGATCCAGCGCTCGGTGCCCGGCTATTCCAGTATTATTTCCATGATTGGCATGCTGGCGGAGCGCTTTGTCACGCCCGCGTCCCAGGTCTACGATCTGGGTTGCTCCCTCGGCGCCGCCACCCTTTCCATGCGCCGCAATATCACCGCCGAAGGCTGCCGGATCGTGGCGGTAGATAATTCCGCCGCCATGGTGGCTCGCTGCCGCCGCCACATCGCGGCGTTTCGCGCCGCCACCGACGTAGAGGTGATAGAGGCGGATATCCGCGATGTGCCGATAGAAAATGCCTCGCTGGTGGTGCTGAATTTCACGCTGCAATTTTTGGAACCCAGCGATCGCCAAGCCGTGCTTGACCGGGTTTTTGCCGGTCTTAATCCCGGCGGTGCGGTAGTGTTGTCCGAGAAATTCAGTTTTACCGATCCTGGCATCGGTGAACTGCTGTTTAACATGCACCACGATTTTAAACGCGCCAACGGTTATAGCGAGCTGGAAATCAGCCAAAAACGCAGCCTGCTGGAAAACGTCATGTTGACCGATACGGTGGAAACCCATAAAGCGCGGCTGCGCCAAGCCGGTTTCGGTCACGCCGAGGTCTGGTTCCAATGTTTTAATTTCGGCTCGTTGATTGCGCTTAAACCGGGGACGGCGGCATGACCGATTTTGGCGATTTTTACCAATTGATAGCCAAAAGTCCGCTCAGCCACTGGCTTGATACGCTGCCCTCGCAGCTAAGCGCATGGCAGCGCGACTCCCTGCACGGCAAATTCAAACACTGGTTTAACGCGGTTGAACGCCTGCCGCAGTTGACGCCGGCGCGGTTGGAGTTGCTGCATGGGGTAGCGGCCCAGGGCGAGTCACCCCTGCCAGCGGGACAAAAAGAGGGAATCGAGAGCCTGCTGCGTCAATTAATGCCCTGGCGCAAGGGACCATTCTCGCTTTATGACATTGAGATAGATACCGAATGGCGTTCAGATTGGAAATGGGAACGCGTCTTGCCGCATATCGATCCGCTGGCGGGAAAAATCATCCTGGATGTGGGCTGCGGCAGCGGTTATCACCTGTGGCGCATGGTCGGCGCCGGCGCGCAATTGGCGGTAGGCATCGATCCGATGCAGCTGTTTTTATGCCAGTTCGAAGCGGTGCGAAAACTGCTCGGCGGCGATCGGCGGGCGCACCTGCTGCCGTTGGGAATTGAACAACTGCCCGAGCTGGCGGCCTTCGACACCGTATTTTCCATGGGTGTGTTGTACCACCGGCGCTCGCCGCTGGATCATGTGCTGCAGTTGAAAAATCAATTGATCAGCGGGGGCGAACTGGTGCTGGAAACGCTGGTGATTGAAGGCGATGCCCAGCAGGTGCTGGTACCGGGCGAGCGCTATGCGCAAATGCGCAATGTGTTTTTTATCCCGTCGACCGGGGCGCTGATGCTCTGGCTGGAAAAATGTGGTTTCGAGCAGGTCCGCCTGGCGGATATGTCGGTCACGACCACCGGCGAACAGCGCCGCACCCCGTGGATGACCAGCGAATCATTGGCTGATTTCCTGCATCCGGACGACCCGCGCCTGACGGTGGAAGGTTATCCCGCCCCGCTGCGCGCCGTGGTGATTGCCCGCAAGCCCTGAAATCCGCTTAAAAAAAAGCCCCAAGAAAAAGGTTGGGGCTTGGTACTTGCAAGCATCACGTGGGTTAGTTCGTGTGCGCGGCAAAATCAGTGGTCAGGCCGGCCGGTGGGCGGGACTCGGCAGGGTAAGCGCATGCTTCATGGCCGCCACCATATCGCCGTCCACGCAGTATTGGGTGAACTCATCCGCTTCGCTGTCGATGCTCATGCTGACCCCCGCTTTGCGATAACGCATGCCGGATGGGACAACCTGTTTCGCCGAGCTGTGCAATTCACGGATACCGATTTGCTGGAACTTATGCAAATTGGTCAACCTCACGCCAGCGCCTGCCATAATGATTGGACCACGACTTTGGTTGGTCAGTTCCCTTAATAATGCTAAACCTATTTCGGCGTTCTGCTGCTGGCCGGAAGTGAGGATGCGGGCCACGCCGAGATCGGTTAATTGTTTCAAGGCCTGATAGGGGTTAAAGCACATATCGAAGGCCCGATGGAAGGTCACCGCCAGGCCATCGCACTGGCTCATGATGCGCTGCATCCTGGGCAAATCGATATGACCTTCCGCGTCCAGCACACCCACCACCACCCCCGGAAAACCCATTTCGCGCACCAGCGCCAAATCGCTCAGAATGGTGTCGAACTCGCTTTGGTTGTAGCAAAAATCGCCGCCCCTGGGCCGGACTATGGGATGCACCGGCAGCGCCACTTTTTCCCGGACCAGTTTAAGCGTGCCATATGACGGCGTAAGCCCCCCTTCTTTCGGCGCAGAGCACAGTTCGATCCTGTCTGCGCCCGCCTGCTCCGCAGTCAATGCGCACTCCAGACTATAACAGCAGACTTCCAATTTAGGCATTGTATACTCCTTATTTACACCTCAGGATAAGAGGGTTATGCAACCGCGCTTATCCGGGAGTCGGCATTGATCGGCGTTAGCGATAAACGTTTATTTATCGTCTTTCTTATATATCACTCAAGGGAAGAACTATGGCATTCAACTTTGACGAAAGTATCGACCGTCGTCACAGCGACAGTTATAAATGGCAAAAGTATGATGGACAAGACGTTATTCCGCTTTGGGTAGCCGATACCGATTTCCGGTCGCCGCCGTGTATCATCGACGCCTTGCAATCCCGCGTCGCCCACGGCGTCTTCGGCTACGGCATACCGCCCAAGGAACTCGCCGCGCTGGTGGTCGAACGTATGCGGGAACGTTACCAATGGCATGTTGAACCGGAGTGGCTGGTTTTTCTACCCGGATTGGTAAGCGGTCTTAATCTGGCGGCGCGCGCGCTGACGCAGCCGGGTGACAGCATTATTATCCCCTCGCCCATATATCCGCCGTTTCGATCCGCGGCGCGCAATGCGGGCAGGGAAGAACGCCTGGCCCCCATGCGATTACAAAAAGGGCGCTGGTTGCTGGATTTAACCGGACTGCCGGGAACCCTGGACGGGACGGAAAAAATGCTGATGCTATGCAATCCCCACAATCCGGGCGGTACCGTCTACCGGCAAGATGAGCTGGAACAGCAGCTGGATTTTGCCCGGCGGCACGACCTGTGGGTCTGTTCCGATGAAATCCACTGCGATCTCCTGCTCGAACCGGGCGTCAGGCATATTCCGTTCGCCTCGTTGAACAAGGATGCCGAACAGCGGACCATCACGCTGTTGTCGCCGTCCAAAAGCTTTAATATCGCCGGATTGGGGGCATCGCTGGCCATAATTCCCAATCCCCGCCTGCGCATGAGCTTTGCGGCCCAGCGCAGCGGCATCGTGCCCAGCGTGGATGTCCTGGCGCTGGTGGCCGCCACGGCGGCGTGGCGCGACGGCCAGCCCTGGCTGACGGAGCAGTTGGAGTATCTGCGCGGCAACCGGGATTGGCTGGCCGCACGCGTCGGCGCGCTGCCCGGATTGCATATGACGGTGCCCGAAGCCACATATTTGGCCTGGATAGACGCCAGCGAACTGGGCGTGGACCATCCGCAGCGCTTTTTTGAGCGGGCGGGCGTGGGGCTGTCGGCGGGGGCCGATTTTGGCGCCCCTGGTTTTATCCGACTGAACTTCGGTTGTCCCCGCGCCTTGCTGATGCAGGCGGTGGAGCGCATGGAGCGGGCCATCGCTCGCCGCGAACCGGTCCCGCAGGCCTAGCGCGCTTCGCTGGCCACGATGGCGCGTAGGCTATGGGGATGGAATTTAATGGTAACCTGGCCGTCGGTCACCGCAAGCGTAGGATTGGGCAGGCGTTCACGAATGTCCCGGGGCGCGCTGTGGCGGATGCTGATATCCGGCGCCGCCAGCGCCGCATCGGCCAATAGCGCCAGAGCCGCGCGCGGCAAGTCCTCCGCCGGCACCGGCAGGACGATTTCGATATGCTCCCAGCCTTCATGGGGGTAGCGGCGCTGCCCCGGCCAGGGTAATTCCACGCAGTCAATGCGCACCGGCCCCAGCGCCAGGGGCTGATGCAATTCGAATAGCGCGATGTTGCGCCCGTTGAATTCGCTGTTTTTCAGGCAGCGCCCGCATTGCCGCCAGCCGTCGAACCAGCGCTGCGCCGTGGCATCCTGGCGGCAACGCAGCGCGATATGATCAATGTTATAAATATGTAACGGAAGTCCGAGCCGGTCGGCCAACGCCGATAGGCGCTGTTCAAAGCGGGCTAAATCCTCAACCAGATCCGTTAATTGCGATATGGCATTCCAAATCATGGGAAAATTCCTAATAATTGTCATACATAAAAATAAAAAAGCGCGGATAATTTATTTGATTACATTTTTCGTTTTTTATTTGCATAATCTTAATGATTATTGACATATTGTTTTAATTCCACCGAGCAACTATCAATAGCAAACAATGGCAAAAAGACGATTGCCGCATTGCGCGACGGCAATGGACATTTAATGCTAAGTATAATCTTAAAGCTCATCGGGTGGATTGTATATGCCAAGGAAATACGTTATTTTCGCAATATATTATAATGTGAGTACATAATTATGCTGTTATTAATATTATGCCTAATACTCGTTGTTGTAGCGATATTTTCAATTATACAGCACCTGCGCACCCGCAATCGCAATCAGCTGGGCGCATCCCGTAAATCTCGTAATCGATAGCTTAATCCCTTTCTTTTACGGATATCCCCCGCCCTCTCCTTCTCCCCAACACTGCGATTACTTAGTCCTGAGCGCGGTCGGCCGTACTGACTCGCGGCGCTGATTATGGTATAAGCGTTGTTTCTTTTACTTTACGGTTCGCATCCACGCCCTGTGCGCAGCGGCGGGGAGCGGTCGTTTTATCGGGTTGCCGGAAGCATGGAGCGGCGCTCCTCGCTTCCGACGTGAGTAAGAAAGGTAATACGGTGAATATTCAGGCACTTCTTTCAGACAAAGTCAGTCAAGCGTTAACTGCGGCCGGGGCGCCCGCCGCCAGCGAAGCGCAGGTGCGCCAATCGGCCAAGGCGCAGTTCGGCGATTACCAGGCCAACGGCGTGATGGCCATCGCCAAACAGCTCGGCATGCCGCCGCGGAAATTGGCGGAACAGGTGGTTTCGCTGCTGGCGCTGGACGGTATTGCGGAAAAAATCGAAATCGCCGGCCCCGGTTTCATCAATATTTTTCTTGACCGGCAATGGCTGGCGGCACAAATTGAGACCGCGCTGGCCGCCCCGCACCTCAATATTACCCCGGTAACGCCCCAGACCATCGTAGTGGATTATTCCGCGCCCAACGTGGCCAAAGAAATGCACGTGGGCCATTTGCGTTCCACCATCATCGGCGATGCGGCGGTACGTACCCTGGAATTCCTCGGCCATAAGGTAATTCGCGCCAATCATGTGGGCGATTGGGGCACGCAGTTCGGGATGCTGATTGCTTATCTGGAAAAAATCCAGTCCCGGGGCGAACCGGAAATGCAGTTATCCAGCCTGGAAGAATTTTATCGCGCAGCGAAAAAAACCTATGATGAAGACGCCGATTTCGCCGAGCGCGCCCGGAGTTATGTCGTCAAGCTGCAGGCGGGCGATGATTATTGCCGCCGCATGTGGCGCAAGCTGGTGGATATCACCATGGCGCAAAACCAGCAGGTATATGACCGCCTGAACGTGACGCTGACCCGCCAGGATGTCATGGGCGAGAGCCTGTATAACGACATGCTGCCGGGCATCGTCGCCGACCTGAAGGCCAAAGGACTGGCGGTGGAAAGCGACGGGGCCACGGTGGTGTATCTGGAGGAATTCAGGACCAAGGAAGACGAGCCGATGGGGGTTATCATCCAAAAAAAGGATGGCGCCTACCTCTACACCACCACCGATATCGCCTGCGCCAAATACCGTTATGAGACCCTGAAGGCGGATCGGGTGCTCTATTATATCGATTCCCGCCAACACCAGCATCTGATGCAGGCCTGGGCCATCGTGCGTAAAGCCGGTTATGTGCCGGAGTCCGTGCCGCTGGAACATCATATGTTCGGCATGATGCTCGGCAAGGATGGCAAGCCGTTCAAAACCCGCGCCGGCGGTACGATTAAACTATCCGACCTGCTGGATGAAGCGCTTGAACGCGCCCGCGTCCTGATCGCCGGGAAAAATCCGGATATGTCGACGCAGGAACTGGAAACGCTGGCGCAGGTAGTCGGTATCGGCGCGGTAAAATATGCCGATCTCTCCAAAAGCCGCACTACCGACTACATCTTTGACTGGGATAATATGCTGGCCTTCGAAGGCAATACCGCGCCTTACATGCAATATGCCTATACCCGGGTGGCGTCGGTGTTCAAGCGCAGCGGCCTGAACGAAGGGCAACTGACCTCGCCGGTCATGCTTGAAGCCGAGCAGGAAACCCGGCTGGCGGCGCGCCTGCTGCAATTTGAAGAAGCGGTCACCGTGCTGGCCCGCGACGGCACGCCCCATGTCATGTGCGCTTATCTTTACGATCTGGCGGGGCTGTTCTCCAGCTTCTATGAACACTGTCCGATCCTTAATGCCGATAATAACGGCATTCTGCAAAGCCGCCTGAAGCTGGCATTGCTGACGTCCAGGACCCTCAAGCAGGGTTTGGGGCTGCTGGGCATTCAAACGGTGGAACGGATGTAACTGCGTTCGTACCGGACTGACAACCGCGCCACGGCTCCGGGCCGCGCGCGGTTTTTTTTCGCCGTTAACCGGGAGACGCCCCGGTCAGCGCAGCAGCTGGCGCAGTCCCAGCAGCATAATCACCGCGCCGCAGCAGCGATCCACCCAGCGTTTAGCCCGCCGATACAGCACGGCAACGCGTTTTAGCGACAGGCATAATGCCACGGCCCCGTACCAGGACGTCGCCATTACGCCCACTACCGCCAGCATGGCTAAAAAGGTCGGCCAGGCGACATGGGCCGGCGCCGCAGAGGAAAACACCGCCGCATAAAAGGCGATGGACTTGGGGTTGGCGATATTGGTGGCGAACCCTTGCAGGAAGGAATGGCGGAATCCGCGGTCAGCCGCGATGCCCGTTGCCGGCGCAGCGCGATGGGAACGCCGAATCAGACGGAGGCCAAAGGCCATAAGATAAATAACGGCGTAAATGAGACGGAATTAACCGAGTTGGTAACCCATCTGGCGTTTTACGCCGGCTGGCCG
>JAATFX010000105.1 GCA_015654925.1 Enterobacterales bacterium
AAACTAGCTATTGCAGAAAAGAAACTACCGCTCTATTATTACCCCGACGCCCCATTTATATTATTCGAGATTAGGACAATGAGCGAAGCACTTAAAATTCTTAACAACATCCGAACTCTGCGTGCGCAAGCTAGAGAATGCACTCTTGAAACTCTGGAAGAAATGCTGGAGAAACTTGAGGTCGTTGTCAACGAACGCCGTGAGGAAGACAGCCAAGCACAGGCTGAAATCGAAGAACGTACGCGCAAATTACAGCAATATCGTGAAATGCTGATTGCTGACGGTATCGATCCGAATGAATTGCTGCAAACCATGAGCGCTTCTAAAGCAACGGGTAAAACCAAGCGTGCAGCCCGTCCGGCTAAATATCAATACACCGACGAAAATGGTGAAAGCAAAACCTGGACCGGCCAGGGCCGTACTCCTGCCGTCATCAAGAAGTCGATCGAAGATGAAGGCAAGACGCTGGACGATTTCCTGCTGTAATCCAATTAATACCGCTTTTATAAAATGCCCGTATGAATACTCAGCGGGTATTTTTTTGCGCTGAATTGCAGGCAACATAAATAATATGTATAAATTATGAGCAAATAATTAGCATCCTTCCATAACCCTTCATCGCCGCCAATCCCCACGGGCTAATCCTCGCGGATAGTGCAGGCAAAAAAAGGCGGCCCAGGCCACCCTTTATCACCGCTATCCCATAATCCCCTGCCCGTTCACCTCAGCAAGGCGGCAGAAGATCAATGTTGATAATAACCGCGATACCAGTCGACGAAATGCTGGATTCCCTCGGGAACCGCCGTTTGCGGTTTAAAACCGATAGCCTGATACAGCGCGGCGGTATCCGCGCTGGTCTCCAGAACGTCCCCCGGCTGCATGGGCAATAAATTCATCACGGCCTTAATGCCTAGCGCCTTTTCCAACGCCTGGATGTATTCCATCAATTTAACCGGTTGACTATTGCCTATATTATATACGCGATAAGGCGCCGAACTGGTGGCGGGCGAACCCGTTTCCACCGTCCACTGGCTATCAGCCTGGGGAATGACATCCTGTAAACGGATAATGGCTTCGGCTATATCGTCGATATAAGTAAAATCGCGCCGCATTTCGCCGCGGTTATAAACATCAATGCTGCGTCCGGCCAGCATGGCCTCGGTGAATTTAAACAGTGCCATATCCGGGCGCCCCCACGGGCCATAAACGGTAAAAAAACGTAACCCCGTGGTAGGAAGTTGGTAAAGGTGCGAATAAGTATGAGACATTAACTCATTAGCTTTTTTGGTCGCCGCATATAATGAAACCGGATGATCTACCGAGTCATCGGTGGAAAACGGCAGTTTGCGATTTAATCCATATACGGAACTGGAAGAGGCATAAAGTAAATGCTGCACCCGCTGATGGCGGCATCCCTCCAGGATATTCAAATGGCCGATAAGATTTGAATCCGCATACGCCAGGGGGTTTTCCAGCGAATAACGAACGCCGGCCTGCGCGCCTAAGTGGATGACACGCTGAAATTGCTCCCTGGCGAACAGATCGGCTATTCCCTGGCGATCGGCCAAGTCCAGTTTTTGGAAGCTAAAGCCGGAGGTTTCCCGCAGGCGGTCAAGGCGGGATTGTTTGAGATTGACATCATAGTAATCATTGAGGTTGTCGATACCGACAACCTCATGACCGTCAGCGAGCAGCCGCTCGCTGACATGATAACCAATAAATCCCGCGGCGCCGGTTACCAATAGTTTCATGCTGCCCCCTTACTTGTAAGAGGTGAGAGAGGCACCACGGCCGATACCGTAATAGGTGATACCGCGGGAAGCCATGCGCTCGGGATCATACAAATTGCGTCCGTCGAAAATGACCGGCTGTTTCAGGGCGGCTTTAATGGTATCAAAATCCGGCGCCCGGAAATTCTGCCATTCGGTGCAGATCACCAGCGCTTCGGCGCCCTGCAAAGCGGCTTCCTTGGTGCCCATCAATTTCAGATCGGTACGGTGGCCATAGATGCGCTGGGTTTCGTCCATCGCCTCCGGGTCGAATGCCTGCACCTGCGCCCCGGCCTGCCACAAGGTTTCCATCAAAACACGGCTGGAAGCCTCGCGCATGTCGTCGGTGTTGGGCTTGAATGACAGTCCCCATACGGCAAAGGTCTTGCCCTGCAGGTCGTCGCCAAAATGACGTTTGATAAACTGCGGCAGTTTGTCTTTTTGCTGGTAATTGACGTCTTCCACGGCCTGCAGGAGTTTCGGCTGATAACCGATATGCTCGGCGGTGCGAATCAGAGCCTGCACGTCTTTCGGGAAACAAGAGCCGCCGTAGCCGCAGCCGGGATAAATAAAATGGTAACCGATGCGCGGATCGGAGCCGATGCCCTGACGCACTTTTTCAATATCCGCACCCAATAATTCAGCCAGGTTGGATATCTCGTTCATAAAACTGATTTTGGTGGCCAGCATGCAATTCGCCGCATATTTGGTTAATTCGGCGCTGCGAATGTCCATCAGGATCATCCGGTCGTGGTTGCGGTTAAAGGGTTCGTATAATTCGCGCAGCAGCTCGACTACGTCGTCGTTATCGGTGCCGACCACGATCCGCTCCGGGCGCATGCAGTCGGCAACGGCCGCGCCTTCTTTGAGGAATTCCGGATTGGATACCACGTCGAAGGTCAATGAACTGTTGCGATCGCGCAGGGTTTCCTGCATGACCGCCCGCACTTTTTCCGCGGTGCCCACGGGTACGGTGGACTTGTCCAGCACCACTTTATGATCGTCCATATACTGGGCGATAGTCCGCGCCACCGCGGTGACATACTTAAGATCCGCTGAACCATCTTCGTCGGGAGGCGTACCTACCGCGATGAATTGCATAATACCGTGGTTGACGCCGGCTTTAGCGTCCGTGGTAAATTGCAGCCGGCCGGATTCGTAGTTCTGCTGGACCAACGGAGTCAGGCCCGGCTCGAAAATAGGGATATTGCCGTTTTTCAAGTCTTCGACTTTACGCTCGTCAACGTCGACGCAAAGCACGTCATGACCGACCTCCGCTAGTACCGCCGCTTGTACCAAACCCACATAACCGATACCAAATACAGTCACTTTCATGTTGAAGTTCCCGGTTTAAAATTGACCCTGAAAAATAGAAAAATAGCCTTTAGTCCACGATGGTTTCTTTTAACCATTGGGTAAATTCTTCTCCCAGGCTTTCATGGCGAATGCCGTACTCAACAAAAGCTTCCATATAACCCAGCTTGTTGCCGCAGTCATGGCTCAGTCCTTTGAGGTGATAAGCCTCCACCGTTTCTTTCTCCATCAGCATGGCGATGGCGTCGGTAAGCTGGATTTCATTACCGGCTCCGGGAGGGGTTTTTTCGAGCAACGGCCAAATATCGGCGGAAAGAACATAGCGGCCCACCACGGCAAGATTGGATGGCGCTTCATCGGCATCGGGTTTTTCCACCACGTTGACCATGGGGGCGCTTTCGCCCGGCTGCAAATCGCGGCCCTGGATATCCACTACGCCGTAGTTGGTCACGTCGTCGACCGGTTCGACCATGATTTGGCTGCGGCCGGTTTCGCTAAAGCGAGCCAGCATTTCGCTGAGATTTTCGGTTTTCAGGTTGGATTCGTATTCATCGATAATCACGTCGGGCAATATGACCGCGACAGGCTCATCGCCCACCAGCGGATGCGCGCACATTACCGCATGGCCCAAACCTTTGGCCAAGCCCTGGCGTACCTGCATGATAGTGACATGCGGCGGGCAAATTGCCTGGATTTCGGCCAGCAGTTGACGCTTTACGCGTTTTTCCAGCATGGCTTCGAGTTCAAAGCTGGTGTCGAAATGATTTTCAATGGAGTTTTTCGATGAATGGGTGACCAGAATAATTTCGTTGATACCGGCAGCAATACATTCATTTACAACGTATTGAATTAACGGCTTATCAACCAGCGGCAGCATTTCTTTGGGAATGGCTTTAGTTGCCGGCAACATACGCGTACCCAGTCCAGCGACGGGGATTACCGCTTTTCGGACTTTTACATTATTAATAGCAGACATCAACCACCTCTCTCTTATCATCAAGATAATAAATTTTATTTATCTAATTTTAAACCTATCAAGTATACCAGCTTACGCGCGTGGCGCTTGATGAAAGGAGGTGTTTGCTAAAAATTTAGGACAATTACCCATTTTATAACGGGTTATAAATTAATAACTTGGCTGGTCAAATAACGGGCAGCCGGTTGCTTGTACAACCGGGAGGGAATCAGTCGGTGGATAACATTAAGCGCAACCTGCCGCCCGCGCCCCAAACCTGGCATTGCCAGGCGGTGCAATGCTGGCTGATCTGGTTGAGGTAGGCATTATTCATGGTGCCTAGAGGCACGCCGCTATTTAGCTGGATTTGCTGGTTATTGGCGGTCAGGGTAGCGTTGAGGCCCGCAGAAACCAGAATAAGGTTATTAAGGCCGCGATGATAATATCCTACCAATAAGGGAAATTGCCCGTCCAGGTTAGCTTTCCTCAGCAGTTGGTTAACCTGCTTGAGCAAAGTGGATAATTCAGGCAGCCGGTGCGCCCGGTTGGCTAAATGCGCCTGCAACAAACCGTTGAATAATGCCCGCAGCAGCAAGGCCGCCAGTACGCCTTTTTCCTCGGCGCGGGTGACATCCAGGCAATAAAAAGCCAAATCGTGTTCGGACAGCGCGGCGATATCCAGCACCATGCCCGGCTGTTCGGCCATGGTTAATTGCCGGTAGTTCACCCGGCAACGGGCAATATTTTGCTGTACCGGCGGCTGGAGCTGTTTGAGCAGTTTGGCCGCGGCGCCCGGATGCTGGCTGAGGGCGTCCCAGTCCTGGAAAAGTTGTTCTTCCTCATCCACCTGCGAGGTGAACATATCGGGATAAAGACAAGCGAGTACCGTTTCACGCAGCCTGACGAAATCATCCACCGGTTTTAGCAAGACATCCTGCACCCCGAGGCGCAGCACTTTGGCGATATCGGTCATTTGATCGGTGCCGGAAACCACCAGCACCGGCGTAGTGGCATCCACCGCCCGAAAACGCTCCACGAAAGTCAGGCCGTTCATTTCGGCCATTTCAAGGTCACAAATCACCAGATCCGGTCTGGCGGATGGCAGCATATTCAACGCTTCGCGCCCGTGGGACGCTTCGTGTACCACGGCCCCCAGGGACTTGAGAAATTGAGACAGCACGGACCGGAATTCAGCCTCGTCCTCCACAATCAAAATTTGTTTGTTTACTAACGGCTTTGCCATCAAAGACCCCTTTTCCCGATCGGCTAAACAGTGGCTCAGTCACGCCACTTTTACTTTTAAGAAATTTCAGGGGCTGATTAGTGCTGCTTATTATTCATTCTGACGTATATTTCACCCTATATCGTGCCGTTGTTCTGACGACCCCCTGATACCCTGTTTAACCCGCCGGAGCGCTTCAACGACAGCGTTAAAATGATGTTACTTAAGTAAGGAGCGTAGTCGTCATTAGGCAAAAATGCATCTTATCCGGGCAAAATGATGGAGGTTTAGCGTCGCTTTGACAAGGATAAATAGCCTTTTCATTGAAAATCCGTATCATTATTTGTTCAAAATCATTGATTTTTTCCTTAGACTTCAGTCCAGAACCGGATAGACAACTTTTCTGCGTCTGCGCCGCATTTAGCCCGGTTGGTTATAAATATTTTATTCTTCATGCCGGCCCGGATCGTGCCGATTAGTGCCGAATCGCTATGGCGAAAGGCGCCGGCAACCCGCCCCGGATGGATGAACGGCGCCGCTATGCGAAACCGCGCCTCCCGCCGGCGGCGCTTACATCAACAGCAGTTATCTACAGAGGTGATGTGGAAAATCCATGCCCATGCGGCAGCAACCTGAACTTGAACGTTTGCTGCGGCCCGTTTATCAGCGGCGTAAGCGTCCCGCCGACCCCGGTGGCGCTGATGCGTTCCCGTTATACCGCATTTGCCCGCCATGATGTCGATTACCTGATCGCCACCTGGCACCCGACGTGCGATGCCGCGCGCTGGCGTGGCGAGATTGCCGCCAATTTCGCCGCTACGCAGTGGCGCGGCCTGGAAATATTACAGGAAACCGCTGGGAAAAATGCCGATGAGGGGTATGTGGAGTTCATCGCCCGCTTTTTTGACCAGCAGCGGCAGCGGCCGGGGTTTATTCATGAACGCTCGCGCTTTGTCCGCAGTACCGAACGCTGGTATTATATGGATGGCGTGCATAATCAGCCCGCGAGAAACGACCCCTGCCCCTGCGGTTCGGGTAAAAAATATAAGAAGTGTTGTGGACAATAACCCGCCCGGTGTATGTCGGGACACATTTCAATTGTTATCATCAGCCTGGACAGGATCGGCACGTTAATGCAGTCGCAAACGATACAGAGAAAAATATTACGCACTATTTGCCCGGATGCGCAGGGTTTGATCGCGCAAATCACCAGCATTTGCTTCAGTCATCATTTGAACATCGTGCAGAATAATGAATATGTCGATCACCGCAGCGGCCGCTTTTTTATGCGCACCGAGCTGGAAGGGGTGTTTGATGATGGACGTCTCCTGGCAGATCTCGATCGGGTATTGCCGGCGGGTACGGTGCGCGAGCTCAACCAGGCCGGCCGCCGGCGGATTGTGGTGTTGGTGACCAAAGAGGCCCACTGCCTGGGCGATCTGTTGATGAAAAGCGCCTACGGCGGGCTGGATGTGGATATCGCCGCGGTCATCGGCAACCACGAAACCCTGCGCACCCTGGTGGAGCGTTTTGATATTCCGTTTCATCTGGTCAGCCATGAGGGTTTCAGCCGGGAAGAACACGATGCGCATATGGCGGAACACATCGACCCTTATGCGCCGGATTATGTGGTTCTGGCGAAGTATATGCGGGTGCTGACGCCAACGTTTGTGCGCCATTACCCCAACCAGCTGATTAATATCCATCACTCGTTCCTGCCGGCGTTTATCGGCGCGCGCCCTTATCATCAGGCCTATGAGCGCGGCGTTAAAATCATCGGCGCCACCGCCCATTATGTTAACGATAATCTCGACGAGGGGCCGATCATCAGCCAGGACGTGATTAATGTCGATCATACCTATACGGCCGAGGATATGATGCGCGCGGGCCGCGACGTGGAGAAAAACGTGCTGAGCCGGGCGTTATACCGCGTTTTGGCGCAGCGGGTGTTTGTTTACGGCAACCGCACCATTATTTTATAGACTTGTGGGTAAATTCCCCGTCGAGGGGCGCGTTAGCGCCGGGTTGCCGGCGTCCGGGGGCGGCTTTTGCCGCCCTTATGTTGAAAAAAGCGGCAAGTGAATCATTCCAGGGGAGTTTGCGCTTTACACCGCCGTCTTATTTGATATGATGCGCCCCGCTTAACGCGATTATTGTTGTAGGCCAGGTGGGGTTCCCGAGCGGCCAAAGGGAGCAGACTGTAAATCTGCCGTCACTGACTTCGAAGGTTCGAATCCTTCCCCCACCACCATTTCAAGCAGCACCTCCGCACTTCCCCCCAAAAAAAAACAAATTCACAGACTTCCCATCATGGGAAGGACGAGAACCTTCGACCAAGGTTCGAGCCGAGCTACGCGAGGCAACGATGCGCCGGCATCGGCCCGCAGGGTGAGGAACGCAGTGACGAATAATCCTTCCCCCACCACCATTTCAAGCAGCACCTCCGCACTTCCCCCCAAAAAAAACAAATTCACAGACTTCCCATCAGGGGAAGGACGAGAACCTTCGACCAAGGTTCGAGCCGAGCTACGCGAGGCAACGATGCGCCGGCATCTATTACTCTGCCCCGGCTCCGTTTGAAAGCATTCCCATTTCTGCTACCATCACTCAACCTTCCCCTCGATGGCGGCTAAAATGAAGTTTGTCTCCTTTAACATCAATGGCCTGCGGGCCAGACCACATCAACTGGCGGCGATAATCGACCAGCACCAGCCCGATATCATCGGCCTGCAGGAAACCAAAGTCCATGATGATATGTTCCCTCTTGAAGACGTGGGAAAACATGGTTATAATGTCTATTACCACGGCCAAAAAGGCCATTACGGCGTGGCGCTGCTGAGCCGCGATAAGCCGCTGGCCATCCGCCGGGGTTTCTCCACCGACGATATCGACGCCCAGCGCCGCATCATCATGGCCGATTTCGCCACCCCACAAGGCATCCTGACGGTGGTTAACGGCTACTTTCCCCAAGGGGAGAGCCGCGATCACCCGACCAAATTCCCCGCCAAACAACGCTTTTACCAAGACTTGCACCACTACGTTGAGCAAAATCATCATGCGGAATCATTGCTGCTGATTATGGGCGATTTAAATATCAGCCCCACCGACCTGGATATCGGTATCGGCGAAGAGAACCGCAAACGCTGGCTGCGTACCGGCAAATGCTCATTCCTGCCGGAAGAACGGCAGTGGCTGGCGCAGTTGCAGTCCCTGGGATTGGTCGATACCTTCCGCGCACGCTTCCCCGATAGCGCCGACCGTTTCTCGTGGTTTGATTACCGTTCCCGGGGATTTGATGAAAACCGCGGCCTGCGCATCGATCTGCTGCTGGCTTCCCGGCTTCTGGCGCAGGCCTGCACGGCCACCGGCATCGATTATGACATCCGGGCGATGGAAAAACCGTCCGACCATGCGCCGGTATGGGCCGACTTCACACTATGACGGGGCCGTTGCCCGTCGTTATCGTGGTGGCCGCCATCATTGAACGCCAGGGCGAGATTTTTCTGGCGCGCCGGGACAACCGGCGCGATCAGGCCGGCCTGTGGGAATTTCCCGGCGGCAAAGTCGAACCCGGCGAAAGCCAGCCTGAAGCGCTGAGTCGGGAACTGCAAGAAGAGCTGGCCATCATCGCCCGCATCGGCGACTACATAGCCAGCCAGGATATTGTACTGAACCACCGGCGGATAGTGCTGCATGCCTGGCACGTGCCGTCGTTTACCGGCGATATTATATTACGCTGCCACAGCGAGTATCGCTGGCTATTGCCCGCAACCGCCATGGGGTATGCGCTGGCCCCGGCGGACCAGCCTTTACTCAGGGCGTTCCTCAAGCTTAAGTGACGGTGTCACAAAATCAGCAACGCCAGAATACCGGCCGCGGGCCTGATTTTTCGTGGCGCCATGGCCCCTGCTCGCGTGGCGGTAGGATATGGCGGTCAAAAGACATTGCGGGCCAATGCGATGCCGGCGTTATCCGCCGGCGGCCGGTTTACGCGGCGCTTTCGGCGCCGCCCGCTTATTTCTGGCGCCCTTGGGTTTGCCCGCGCCGGTGCCAGAGGCCGCCGGCGGCAACCCGCGCAGCGACGCAGGCGCCGGCTGCCGGCGCGCCTGCTGGATCAGGCTATGCAACGTATCGGTCAACGGTTGCATAAAATCCTGATAGCGGCACTGCTTTTCGCTGATTTTGGTTAAGGTCGCCTCCCAATGGGCGGTCATATCGGGTAGTGCCGCGCTCTCCGGCAGCGCATGGATCAGTCCGCGGCCGGTGGGGCTGGAAAGAATATTCCGGCCTTTTTTATACAGAAACCCGCGGGTAAACAGCAATTCGATAATCCCGGCCCGGGTCGCTTCGGTGCCCAGGCCGTCGGTGGCGCGCAGGATTTTTTTCAGTTCTTTATCCTGGACAAAACGCGCGATGCCGGTCATGGCGGACAGCAGCGTGGCATCGTTAAAAGGTCTGGGAGGCTGGGTCTCGCGGGAAACCACTTCGCCGGACTCGCACAGCAATTCATCCCCTTTCGCCACCACCGGCAGCGGCGTGCCGTCATTCTCTTCATCGCGCTCTTTGCCGCCCAGCAAACTGCGCCAGCCGGCCTCGGCCAAAAACCGCGCCTTGGCGACAAACTTGCCGCCGGCGATATCCAAATTGATGGTGCAGCGCCGGAATACCGCATCGGCACAAAATTGCATTAGATATTGCCGCGCCACCAGCCCGTACACATGCTGCTCATTTTCGGTCAGCGACGTTTTACCGGCGCGGGCGGTGGGAATGATGGCATGGTGGGCGTCGACTTTCTTATCATCCCAGCAGCGATTTTTCTGGGTGGTGGTCAGCGCGGCCTGCGCCATCAAATCGGGCTGATGGGCATTGATGGCGTTTAATACCGCCTGGCGCCCGGCGAAATGTTCTTCCGGCAGATAACGACAGTCCGAACGGGGATAGGTAATTAATTTATGCGTCTCGTACAGGCGCTGGCAGACGTCCAGCACCTGCTGCGCGCTGAGCCCATAACGCCTGGCCGCTTCGATTTGCAGGGTGGACAACGAGAACGGCAGCGGCGGAATGTCGGCCTCCTGCTTATCCTGATACAACGTTACCCGCGCGGGCTGTCCGGCGATACGGGCGACCACGTGGTCCGCCAGCGAACGATGCAGCAGCCGCCCTTCCTCGTCCTGGTAGGATTCGCAGGCCTCGCTGGGCACCCACAGCGCCACGAAACGTTCCTGCGCCGGCGTCACGATATGGGCCTTGACTTCAAAATAGGTTTTGGGGACGAAATTTTCAATATCTTCGTCCCGCTTGACCACCAGCCCCAGCACCGGCGTTTGCACCCGCCCCACGGATAATACGCCCTGATATCCGGCATTGCGCCCGAGCAGGGTATAGGCGCGGGTCATATTAATGCCGTATAGCCAATCGGCCCGGGCGCGCGCCAGCGCCGATACGCACAGGGGAATAAATTCGCGGTTTTCACGCAGGCGCGAAATAGCCTTGCTCACGGCCTGGGGATTAAGATCGTTAACCAGGCAGCGCTTGGCGTTGCGGCGCTTATCCCCGGCCAGGGCCAGGTAGTCGAGCACTTCATCCACCAACAGCTGCCCCTCGCGATCGGGGTCGCCGGCATGAATCACTTCCGTGGCCTCGGCCAGCAGTTTTTTTACCACGTTAAGCTGTTTGAGAACGGACGGCCGCGGCTGCAATTGCCATTTTTCCGGCACGATGGGCAAGTCCGCCAGCGACCAGCGGGCATAACGCCCGTCATAGGCATCGGGCTGCGCCTGCTCCAGCAGATGGCCGATACACCAGGTCACGACATGATCCGCGCCGCAGGCGATAAACCCGTCGCCACGGCGGTGGGGTTGCGGCAGCACATCGGCAATGGCTCGCGCCAGACTGGGCTTTTCAGCGATATAAAGCTGCATCACGCACCCTCAAATTTCACCCTTACCTCTCCGGCAGGTCTTTATCAGCGGGCAACAGGATACCATCGTTGCGCTTGTCCGGCCACGGGCCGGGGCGGGCAATACATTTACGCGCTATTCGGCACGGCCCGGGGGTGGCCCCGGGGACATGCCGGGCGAAAAGGCTCAGAAATGGCGCACGAAAGGTTCCGTCGCCGGGGGAATTAGCGTGGTGGAGGCTTTTAACTGCGGTGTGCCCAGATACAGGAAGCCGACGATCTCATCGTGCTCGCGGCAGCCAAAGGCTTGCTTCACCTCGGCCTGGGTCGCCCAAAGACCGGTGCGCCAGATACCGTTGAACCCTTGCGCCAGGGCGGCCATCTGCATCGCCTGCACCGCGCATCCCGCGGATACCACCTGCTCCCAATGGGGCACTTTGGTCTGGGTGTCGCACCATGCCAGGACGGCGATAATCATAGGCGCGCGAAAAGGCGTCTTTTTGGCTTTTTCAATACCCTTCTCGTCCATGCCGTTGCTTAACGCGCACTGATGCAGCAGTTCGCTAAAACGCGTGCGGCCTTCCCCCTCGATAATCACAAATCGCCAGGGCTGCAGCGTCCCGTGGTCGGGCGCTCGCATGCCGGCGCGAATGATATTATCCAGACTGTCGCCGGCGGGAGCCGGCTCGGTGAGCCTTGAGGCGGAACGACGGTTTAATAAAAGTTCTAATGCATCCATTACCTTACTCCTGAGGTTAAGCACTCTTTGGCGCTGGTCGAGGGCTGCGGACACGTTAACTGATGCCCAATGTTGGAAACAGTATGACGCCTTTTAACCCATTTTTTTATTATCTTTAATGCTGACTTTTGCCGGGGGGATCTTTAGGATACCTGACATTGCTATCTCATCGGCATTATGGCGAATAATTAGCCGCCCACGCGTGGATGAATAAGCGCGTCGGGTTGATTTTACATTATGATTCCTGCAAACGTAGTTTTTATGGAGAGCACATGCGCACATTGTGGCGAATAATATCCGGCCCCTTCAGGTGGTGCTGGCGTTTGTTGAATTTCATCCGCGAGTTTATCCTCAACCTTTTCCTGATTTTCATCGTTATCGTTTGCGTCGGCATTTATTTGCAGGTGCATCGTTCCGCACCGGAACCGGGTAAAGGCGCCCTGCTGGTCGATCTGACCGGCGTGGTGGTGGAAAAGCCTTCGGTCAATAATAAAGTCCGGCAGATCGGCCGCGAAATTTTGGGGGCCTCCAGTAATCGCTTACAGGAAAACTCCCTGTTTGATGTGGTCGACATGCTGCGCCAGGCTAAATCCGACAACAACATCACCGGCCTGGTACTCTCTTTGAAGGATTTCGCGGGCACGGATCAAACCTCGCTGCAATATATCGGCAAGGCCCTGCGCGAATTCCGCGACAGCGGCAAACCCATCTATGCCGTGGGCGACAGCTACAATCAGGCGCAATACTATCTGGCGAGCTTCGCCAATAAAATCTATCTCACCCCGCAGGGCGCGGTGGATTTGCACGGGCTGGCCACCAATAATCTTTACTACAAATCGTTGCTGGATAAATTAAAAGTCAATACCCATATTTTCCGGGTCGGTACCTATAAATCCGCAGTGGAACCGTTCCTGCGCGATGATATGTCGCCCGCGGCCCGGGACGCGGATACCCGCTGGCTCGGCCAGCTGTGGCAGCACTATCTCGATACCGTCGCCGCCAATCGGCAAATCACCCCGCAACAGCTATTCCCCGGCGCGCAAACCATGCTGGCGGATCTGCAAGCGGTGGACGGCGACACGGCCCAGTTCGCCCTGCATAATAAGTGGGTGGACACCGTGGCCTCGCGTTTCGCCATAGAAACCGAAATGACCAAGGCGTTCGGCTGGAACAAACAGAAAAATGCGTTCAACGCGGTCAGCATCTATGACTACCATATGAAACCGCAGCCGGATAAAGGCGGCGAAATAGCGGTAATCTTTGCTAACGGCGCCATCATCGACGGGCCGGAAACCCCGGGATCGGTCGGCGGCGACACTACCGCCGGCCAAATCCGCGATGCCCGGCTCGATCCGGCCATCAAGGCCATTGTTTTTCGCGTCAATAGCCCCGGAGGCAGCGTCAGCGCCTCCGAGCTTATCCGTTCCGAGCTGGAATCGGCCCGCGCGGCGGGCAAACCGGTAGTGGTTTCCATGGGCGGCATGGCCGCGTCCGGCGGCTATTGGATCGCCACCCCGGCCAATTACATTATCGCCAGTTCCAGCACCCTGACCGGCTCGATTGGCATCTTCGGGGTGATCAATACTTTCGAGGATACCTTGGGCAGCGTCGGCGTCCATACCGACGGCGTCGCCACCTCGCCGTTGGCCGATTTGTCGATAACCAAGGCCTTGCCGCCGGCGTTTTCGCAAATGATGCAGCTCAACATCGAAAACGGTTATAAAAACTTTATTACGCTGGTGGGCAAAGCCCGGAATAAATCGCCGGAAGACGTGGATAAAATCGCCCAGGGGCATGTCTGGGTCGGCAGCGATGCCAAAACCAACGGGTTGGTGGACCAACTCGGCGATTTTGACGATGCCGTGGCCAAGGCCGCCGAACTGGCGAAATTGGATCAATACCATTTGAACTGGTATATCGAGGAACCCAGCCTGATCGATCTGGTCTTGTCCCAAACCAGCGCGTCGATCTATGCCCGCCTGCCGGCGATGATCCAGGCGTTCCTGCCGGTGCCCTCCAGCCAGATCTCCGCCCTGTTCAACACGCAGCCCGGCCTGTTCGCTCATCTTAATGACCCGCAAAACCGCTACGCCTATTGCTTGTCCTGCGGGGACATTCAATAAGCCAAGCGGCTAAACGCTCCCCCCGGTTACCGTCTTGTCCAGGTCGGTAACCGGGCCCCGCGGCCGCTGACAAACCCAACTGGTTTTATTGGCATTAAACCGTATAATTACCCCTATTGCCCCGTCAACCCCATCCTCCCATGCCAAAAAAATCCATTTATGTAGCCTATACCGGCGGCACCATCGGTATGCAACGCTCTGATAACGGCTATGTTCCGGTATCGGGACATTTACAACGCCAACTGGCGCTGATGCCCGAATTTTACCGGCCGGAAATGCCCGATTTTACCGTGCACGAATATGCGCCGCTCATCGACTCCTCGGACATGACCCCCGACGACTGGCGGCATATCGCCCAGGATGTGGCCGAAAACTACCACCTCTACGATGGTTTTGTGATTTTACACGGCACCGATACCATGGCGTTCACCGCATCGGCGCTGTCGTTTATGCTGGAAAACCTCAACAAACCGGTTATTGTCACCGGTTCGCAGATCCCGCTGGAACAGCTGCGCTCGGATGGCCAGACCAACCTGCTTAACGCGCTCTACCTGGCGGCAAACTATCCGGTCAACGAGGTGACGCTGTTTTTCAATAATAAAATGTTGCGCGGCAACCGCGCCACCAAAGCGCACGCCGACGGCTTTGACGCCTTTGCGTCGCCCAATTTGCCGCCGCTGCTGGAAGCGGGCATTCATATCCGCCGCATCGTCCCGCCGATTCCCCATCACGAAGGGGCAGAACTGATTGTCCACCCTATTACCCCGCAGCCGGTGGGAGTGGTAACGCTCTATCCCGGCATTTCCGCCGATGTGGTGGGTAACTTTTTGCGCCAGCCGGTTAAGGCGCTGATCCTGCGGTCCTATGGCGTGGGGAATGCCCCCCAGCATCCGGCGCTGCTTAACGAACTTAAACAGGCCGTCGATCGCGGCAGCGTGGTGGTGAATTTGACTCAATGTTTTTCCGGCCGGGTCGATATGGGAGGATATGCCACCGGCAACGCCCTGGCGCGGGCGGGGGTAATCAGCGGCTTTGATATGACGGTGGAGGCGACGCTGACCAAGCTGCACTTTCTACTCAGTAAACAGTTACCGAGTACGCCGTTGGCAAACCAGCCGCGACCGGACCAGACCTTGACCGCCGACGATATCCGCCGGCTAATGCAGCAGGATTTACGCGGGGAGTTAACCGCAAACGACTAAGCTGGAGCATCCCATGAGCAGAGCTTTATTGCTGATCGACTTACAAAATGATTTTTGTCCCGGCGGGGCCCTGGCGGTGCCCGAAGGCGACAGGGTTATCGCGGTGGCCAATCGGGCGATGGAATGCTGCCGGGAGGCGACCATTCCCGTAGTGGCGTCCCTTGACTGGCACCCGCGCAATCACGGCAGTTTTGCCGTCAATGCCGGCCATGAAGCGGGCAGTGCCGGCATCCTCGACGGCCTGCCCCAGATATGGTGGCCGGTGCACTGCGTCCAGCACACGCCGGGCGCGCAGTTGCATCCCCGGCTTAACCACGGGGGGATCGACAAACGCGTCTACAAAGGCCTGCGGGCGGAAATCGACAGCTACAGCGCTTTTTTCGATAACGGGCACCGCCGGCAAACCGAATTGGACGACTGGCTGCGCGCGCGGGACGTCGACCATTTGACGGTGATGGGGCTGGCAACCGATTATTGCGTGAAATTTACCGTGCTGGACGCGCTGTCGCTGGGTTATGCCGTCGACGTGATTACCGACGGGTGCCGCGGGGTAAACCTGGCGCCCGCCGATAGCGACCAGGCGCTGGAGGACATGCATCATCGCGGGGCTACGCTGATGACTGTGGATGAGTTCGCCGCCAGCCTGGCCCGGTCCTAAAGCACGACACGGTGGGCGCCGCGGCGTTTTATTGCGGTTTAAAGCGCACTATCGGCTGCGGCTGTCCGTCAAGCTCATCGAGCAGTTGCCGCTTGCTCTTCATGACGATCTGGCCGTCGGTGCCGATGCTCATATGCTCCGGCTGATGATTATGGCGCGCTTGCCATAACATCACCATTTGCAGGCAATTCTCCCGCTGCTCCGCGGTTAACGCCACGCCGTCGGGCCATTTTCCCAGCTCCACCGCCGTCTTTAACCGTTCATAGATGTCCGGCGTCAAATTCGCCATCAGCGCATCAATATCCATAAGTACAGAATCCATAAGAACCGGTCACGATAAATCCCACGATAAAATCCCCAATAAATTCCATACGGACGAATAATTTGCTGAATCGTTAAAGCGCCATGCGTCGCAACGCGGCCGCCGTCGCCCATGCCACCGGCGGCGCAGCGGGCCGGACCGGCAGGCTAACCGGCGATTTCTTCGCCATTATCCTGATCTTTAAAGCGCAGCGAGGCGGAGTTGACGCAAAAGCGCGCCCCCCCGGGCTGCGGGCCGTCTGGGAACACATGGCCCAAATGCGCATCGCAATTACCGCAGCGAATCTCCACGCGGTGCATGCCGTGGGAATTATCATCCAAGTAGCGGATGGCGGTATCGTTTATCGGCTCGTAAAAGCTCGGCCAACCGCATCCGGAGTCATATTTTGTTGCAGAAAAAAACAGCGGCGCATTACAGCACAGACAATGGTATTGGCCGGTGCGCTTATTTTCCAATAGCTTACCGCTATAAGGCGGCTCGGTGCCCCTCTCCTGCGTGACGTGGCGCTGCATGTCGGTTAAGGAATCGGGCGTGAACGTGGTGGAATCATTTTTAGCCATAAGTGCGATTCTCTGCCGATTGATGAATAAATACAGGTTTAAAACAGCTTATTATAACAAATAATTAACAACGCTGAAGTGATTTTTAGCTTAAACTAGGTGACGAGAAACAACGTGAGCGGTAAGTGTGATACACATCACACTTACCTGCCAGGTGCGGTTTACATGGTGGGCCATCGCCCCCATATAATTTGTAGCACCGCGGGTAGCGGAACGAACAATTAACGTTCAAAAGGTGTGATTGGGTTTGATTTTTAGCAATAATTGACACGATTCCGCTTGACGCTGCGTGAGGTTTTTGTAAGTTTACAAGCAACCTTTTATTCACTATTAAATAGCTGGTGGAATATATGACTATCAAAGTAGGTATCAACGGTTTTGGCCGTATCGGCCGTATTGTTTTCCGTGCCGCGCAGGAACGTAACGATGTAGAAATCGTTGCCATCAACGACCTGTTAGATGCTGACTACATGGCGTACATGTTGAAGTATGATTCAACTCACGGTCGTTTCAACGGCACCGTGGAAGTAAAAGACGGCCATCTGGTTGTAAACGGCAAAACCATCCGTGTTACCGCAGAGAGAGATCCGGCTAACCTGAAATGGGGCGACGTCGGCGTTGACGTGGTAGCTGAAGCCACCGGTCTCTTCCTGACCGACGAAACCGCGCGTAAGCACATTGCCGCCGGCGCGAAGAAAGTGGTCCTGACCGGTCCTTCCAAGGACAACACCCCGATGTTCGTCATGGGCGTCAACCACAATTCCTATGATGGCCAGGATATCGTTTCCAATGCCTCATGTACCACCAACTGCCTGGCGCCGCTGGCCAAAGTCCTGAACGACAAATTCGGCATCATTGAAGCACTGATGACCACCGTTCATGCCACCACGGCTACCCAGAAAACCGTCGACGGCCCGTCTCATAAAGACTGGCGCGGCGGCCGCGGCGCATCCCAGAACATCATTCCTTCATCAACGGGCGCCGCCAAAGCCGTGGGTAAAGTTATCCCTGAGTTGAACGGTAAACTGACCGGTGTGGCTTTCCGTGTTCCTACCCCTAACGTTTCCGTTGTCGATCTGACCGCGCGCATTGAAAAAAGCGCAACGTACGAAGAAATCTGTGCGGCAATGAAAGAAGCGTCTGAAGGCGAACTGAAAGGCGTTATGGGTTATACCAATGAAGACGTCGTTTCCACCGATTTTAACGGTGAAAAACTGACTTCCGTGTTTGATGCCAAAGCCGGCGTCGCGCTGAACAAGAATTTTGTAAAATTGGTAGCTTGGTACGATAACGAAACCGGTTATTCTAATAAAGTACTGGATCTGATTTCCCATATCACCAAGAAATAATTTCGATAACAAGTGACTGATGGGGCGACAGCAATGTCGCCCTTTTTTTTGACTCACATTAACAACTCAAGAAGGCCCAACCATGCACGACTCTGTTTTTGCGTTACCCGTCAAAGAGCAGCTGTCCCCTGCGATCAGCCTGCGTCAACTGGATGAATTGCCGGTTATCGTTATCGATCACCCCAAGGTAAAAGCCGCCGTTACGTTACAGGGCGCCCATCTGATTGCCTGGCGACCTGCCGGTGAACAAGCGGTGTTGTGGTTAAGTGATATCAGTGATTTTAAAGATGGCGTGGCGATCCGTGGCGGCGTGCCGATCTGCTGGCCCTGGTTTGGCAAAGTCGCCAGCCCCAATCACGGTTTTGCCCGTATTTTACCTTGGCAACTGGCGGTGCATGAGGAAGATGACCAACAGATCACCCTGAGCCTGACCCTGCGCGACAGCGCCGTCACCGAGCAATATTGGCCAAAACCCTTCGCCCTGAGCGCCACGTATATCCTGGGCCAAACCTGTAGCATTGAGATTGAAGCCCAGGGTGATTTCCAAAATACCACCGCCCTGCACAGCTATTTTAATATCGCCGATATTGCCGATATCAGCGTGGGCGGCCTGGGCGATAGCTATATCGATAAGGTCAATGGCGGCGTCACCGCGCACCAGGAAGGCGATGTCACATTCAATGGGGAAGTGGATCGGGTCTATACCCAGCCGCAGGACGTCAGCCTGATAAACGATCGGGGCAATAAGCGCATCATTGAAGTCCATCATCACAACCACAGCGATGTGGTGGCCTGGAATCCGGGTGCGGAATTAGCCCGTAAAATGAGCGACGTTTCCGATGAGGGATACAAAACCTACGTTTGCGTGGAAACCGCGCGCGTGAACGAACTGCTGGTGGCCACCCCGTCGGCGCCGGCCAAACTGTCCCAGAAGATTGTCGTACGCAAAGCCTGATAAGGTAGGCGATTACGGGCGTGGGCCGGAACGATACCGACGCCACTCCCGTTTAGCTCAACGCCTCAGCGGATCACACTATATCGAGATGGGTTTTACGCTGCGGCGCGGGGAACGCCTGATTTAACGCCTGCAACTGCGCTTCGCTCAGTTCGACGGCCAGCGCACCGGCGTTTTCTTTCACATGAGGCTGGCTGCCGGCTTTAGGAATGGCTATCACGCCGGGTTTACTGATTACCCACGCCAATAGCACCTGCGCGGCGCTAATGCCAAGATCTTGCGCAATGCGCGACACGACCTGGCTTTCCATCAAACCGTTGCGTAATTTGCCGGCCTGCGCCAGCGGGCAATACGCCATTACCGGCAGCGAGCGGCGCTGGCACCATGGCAGCAAATCATATTCAATCCCGCGCGACGCCAGGTGATAAAGTACCTGATCGGTCATGCAGGCGCTTCCCCCGGGCAGCGACCACAGCTCCTCCATATCGGCCACGTCCAGGTTCGACACGCCCCAGCGCTTGATTTTCCCCGCCTGCTGCAATTGCTCCATGGCGCTGATGGTATCGGCCAGGGGAATGCCGCCGCGCCAATGCAGCAAATAAAGATCGAGATAATCGGTTTGCAGGCGGCGCAGGCTATTTTCGCAGGCGGTTATCGCCTTTTGGCCGCCGGCATTTTGCGGATATACTTTCGACACCAGAAACGCTTCAGCGCGGCGTCCGCTGATGGCTTGGCCGACGACTTTTTCCGCGCCGCCATCGGCGTACATTTCCGCCGTATCAATCAGGGTCAGGCCCAGATCAAGGCCATATCGCAGGGCGCTCACTTCGCTGGCGGTATCGCCGGATCGCTCGCCCATATACCACGTGCCCTGGCCTATCGCCGGCACGCCCTGCCCGTCGGGGAAAAATACCTGTTTGCTGGCCATTACTCCTCCTCGTTATGCTAAATTACCGCCAACGCACTGTATTGGTGCAAACGAAGCCATTTGCACCAAACCGGTTCGGGGCACGCACCCTTTAGAAGCGGTAAGTCATGCCCACGCCGATAAGCGTCGTGGAATTAGCGTTAACCATCGGACTGTCTTTAACTTCATCGTTCAAGCGGGTATAGCGCGCCATCAGCGAAGCGTTCCAATTGGCGTTCAGGGCGTAAATGGCGGTAAGCTCGACGTACGGCGACCAGCCGTCGTCGGCTTGGTATTCGTTTAACCCGCTGCGTCGGGACTCATGGCCGCTGACGCCATAGTAATAATCGTTTTGATTATCGCTGGCCCAATTGGCGCCAATGCCGGGCAGCAAGGTCAGGCGATCGAAGGTAAAGGGATAGAGGTACGCCAAATCGGCGGTGAAGCCATCGCTGTTATCCAATATATCGCCGAGGTAGGCCGCGCGGACAATCCCCCAGTCAGAGGTATATTTATAACGCAAGCCCGCCATCACCGTGCCGCGCCGTTTATCCAATTGTTTCATATAACCATAGTCATTATCGCTGGGTTTAAATCCGAACGGGGAATACTCAGCGGTTAAGGACAGTTGGTTTTGCGGATCTTTCCAGAGATAATAACCGGCGCTCAGCCCCTGGAGGTAGACGCTATCGCCATCATAGTTCACGATGGGGAATGGTATGGTTCTATCGTCGGCACCTTTATAAGGAGTGGTTGCATGCAGCGCCGAGGCGCCCAAAGACCAGGTACCGGCAACGGCGGCCGGCATGCAAAGGCCCGACGCGATCGCGAGACTCAGTAATGTAAAGGTATGAGTTTTCACAATGGATGCTTCCCGTAGTGTAAAAAAAAGAGTGTACTGGCTATATATAAACGTGAAGTGTAAAGGAAACCCACCGGCTTTGCCGATTATTTACAGAAACAAACAATTAACGTCTAAATTATATCCTAATTTTATATAAACTGGCCCAAAGGACGTTGACACCGCTACAGGCCGCGCCACACATGGCTTTAGTGTAAAAACGTTAAGTGAGTCATTGATATATCTTAAAAAAAGCTGTAACACATAAATGACATTTGCCAGATGCCAACTAAACTTTATTATAGAGAAAGGTTTTTCCCGCGAGCGGTAGCACTGGCTGCGAAGAAAGTTGGCATAGTGGTTGCTGTAATGTAGTTGCTACCCAAGGAGAGACCGTTTTTTTCAGGAGCTGTTTAATACTTACCTTGGCTCCTTTTTAACCTGTGCTAATAACGAAGGACGGGCATCGCCATGAACATATTTGACCAGTATCGTCAGCGCTACGAAGCTGCCAAGGACGAAGAGTTCACCCTGCAGGAATTCCTCACTATCTGTCGTCAGGATCGCAGCGCGTTCGCTAACGCGGCGGAAAGACTATTAATGGCTATCGGTGAGCCGGTAATGGTCGACACCGCCCAGGAACCGCCGCTCTCCCGTCTGTTCTCCAATCGCGTCATCGCACGCTATCCTGCCTTTGAAGAATTCTACGGCATGGAAGAAGCCATTGAGCAAATTGTCTCTTACCTGAGACATGCCGCCCAGGGACTGGAAGAGAAGAAACAGATATTGTACCTGCTGGGCCCGGTGGGCGGCGGTAAGTCATCGCTGGCCGAACGGCTCAAGGCATTGATGCAAAAAGTGCCGATTTACATCCTGAGCGCCAATGGCGAACGCAGCCCGGTCAACGATCATCCGCTGTGCCTGTTCAATCCATTGGAAGACGCCACTATCCTGGAAAAAGAATACGGTGTCCCCCGTCGTTATCTCGGTACCATCATGTCGCCCTGGGCGGCCAAGCGCCTGCATGAATTCGGCGGCGATATCACCCGCTTTAAAGTGGTAAAGGTCTGGCCGTCGATTCTTGAACAAATCGCCATCGCCAAAACCGAACCGGGCGATGAGAACAATCAGGACATCTCCGCCCTGGTGGGTAAAGTCGATATCCGTAAACTGGAAGATCACGCGCAAAACGATCCCGACGCGTATGGCTACTCGGGCGCCCTGTGCCGCGCCAACCAGGGTATTATGGAATTCGTCGAAATGTTCAAAGCGCCCATCAAGGTGCTGCATCCGTTGCTGACCGCCACCCAGGAAGGAAACTATAACGGAACCGAGGGCATTGCCGCCCTGCCGTTTAACGGTATTATTCTGGCTCACTCCAATGAATCGGAATGGGTGCAGTTCCGCAATAATAAAAACAACGAGGCGTTCCTTGACCGCGTCTATATCGTCAAGGTGCCTTATTGCCTGCGGGTTTCGCAGGAAATCAAAATCTACGACAAACTGCTTATCAATAGTGAACTGTCGGAATCCCCTTGCGCCCCCGGCACCCTGGAAACGCTGGCGCGCTTCTCCATTCTTTCGCGCTTGAAAGAACCGGAAAACTCCAGCATCTATTCCAAGATGCGGATCTATGACGGCGAAAGCCTCAAGGATACCGATCCCAAGGCCAAGTCATATCAGGAGTACCGGGATTACGCGGGCGTAGATGAAGGGATGAACGGCTTGTCCACCCGTTTTGCCTTTAAAATCCTTTCCAGGGTATTTAACTTCGATCACGGCGAAGTGGCCGCGAATCCGGTGCACTTATTCTATATCCTGGAACAGCAAATCGAGCGTGAGCAATTCCCGCAGGATATTGCTGAAAAATATCTTGAGCATTTAAAGGGTTATCTGATCCCGAAATATGCCGAATTTATTGGCAAAGAGATCCAGACCGCTTATCTGGAATCTTATTCCGAATATGGGCAAAATATATTTGATCGTTATGTATCCTATGCTGATTTCTGGATTCAGGATCAGGAATATCGCGATCCCGATACCGGACAGTTATTCGATCGCGAGGCGTTGAATGCCGAATTGGAGAAAATCGAAAAACCTGCCGGCATCAGCAATCCAAAAGATTTCCGTAATGAGATTGTCAATTTCGTACTGCGTGCCCGGGCCAACAATAACGGCCGCAATCCGAACTGGACCAGTTACGAAAAACTTCGGACCGTAATTGAGAAAAAAATGTTCTCCAATACGGAAGAGTTGTTGCCTGTTATTTCATTTAATGCGAAAACATCAACTGATGAGCAGAAAAAACACGACGACTTTGTGGATCGCATGATGGAAAAAGGCTACACCCGCAAGCAGGTACGCCTGTTATGCGAATGGTATCTGCGGGTCAGGAAATCGTCTTAACCGTAGTTGAAGTGCTGTCGACGCTGCCGCCGCCTTTGGCGCAGCGTTGGCGTATTAACACTGCGGCGCGAGGACACCGTCGTCTGGAGGAGAAATATGGCCTACTTTATTGACCGACGACTTAACGGCAAAAACAAAAGCATGGTTAACCGCCAACGCTTTTTACGCCGCTATAAGTCGCAAATCAAACAGTCGATTGCCGGGGCCATCAATAAGCGTTCGGTTACCGATATAGAGAGCGGAGAATCGGTGTCAATTCCAAACACCGATATCAATGAGCCGGTTTTCCATCAGGGACGGGGAGGCCTGCGCCATCGTGTGCATCCGGGGAACGATCACTTTATCCAAAACGATCGCATCGAGCGACCGCCTGCGGGGGGCGGTGGCGGCAGCGGCCAGGGGAACGCCAGCCAGGATGGCGAAGGGGAGGATGAATTTGTTTTTCAGATCTCGAAAGACGAATACCTCGATCTGCTGTTCGAGGACTTGGCGCTGCCCAATTTGCAAAAAAACCAGCATAAGCAGCTGAACGAATTTAAAACGCATCGTTCCGGTTATACTTCGACCGGGGTGCCGGCTAATATCAGCGTGGTAAGGTCGTTGCAGAATTCGCTGGTGCGGCGAACCGCCATGACCGCCGGTAAACGCCGCAACATCCGTGAGCTGGAAGAAGAACTGGCGCTGCTGGCCAACAGCGAGCCGGTTCAATTGCTGGAAGAAGAGCGTATCCACAAGGAGATTGCGGAACTGCGGCAGAAAATAGCTCGGGTTCCGTTTATCGATACCTTCGATCTGCGCTATAAAAACTTTGAACGCCGGGCAGAACCGTCGAGTCAGGCGGTGATGTTCTGTTTAATGGACGTGTCGGGGTCGATGGATCAGGCGACTAAAGATATGGCAAAACGTTTTTATATCCTGCTATATCTGTTCCTTAGCCGCACGTATAAAAACGTCGAGGTGGTCTATATCCGCCATCATACCCAGGCCAAGGAAGTGGACGAACATGAATTCTTCTACTCCCAGGAAACCGGCGGCACCATCGTCTCCAGCGCCTTAAAGCTGATGGAAGATGTGGTCAAAGATCGCTATGACCCGGCGCAATGGAATATTTACGCCGCGCAGGCCTCCGATGGCGATAACTGGGCGGATGACTCCCCCTTGTGCCATGAATTGCTGGCCAATCGCCTGCTGCCCATGGTGCGTTATTACAGCTATATCGAAATCACCCGCCGGGCGCATCAAACCCTATGGCGCGAATATGAGGATTTGCAGGACAAATATGAAAATTTCGCCATGCAGCATATACGCGATCAGGAGGATATTTATCCGGTATTCCGCGAGTTGTTCCACAAACAGGTTAATGAAAGATAAGATTAATGCACAACCGGATGCATAACAGCAAGGCTGTAGAAAAACGGCGTTACTTATGGACAAATCAGCCAGACGGCGGATGTTTTCTGGCTGATTCCGGGGAAATCCCCCCACCTTCACCTTTCATCGTTTCCCGCTTGACTCTAGGCTATTTCGCCTGCCCCTCGCGATAGGTTTCCGTGCGGTCGCGGCCGTTTTGTTTGGCTTGGTATAAGGCGCTGTCGGCTTTTGTAATTAACCGCTCATAGTCGGGATGTCCGTCGAATAAGCACAGGCCCACGCTAATGGTAAGGTCGACCTTTTCGTCCTGGGAGGGATCAACAGGCTGGCTCGCGATTTTATCGCGAATATTATTGATGATATTGATCGCCTGGCTTTCCGTTGTTTCCACCAGCAGCAACATAAATTCCTCGCCGCCGTAGCGGAACACATAATCGCTGCTCCGTACGCTTTCATATAATATGGCGGCAATATTTTTTATCGCCCGATCGCCGGTATCATGGCCAAAGGTGTCATTAATCCGCTTAAAATAATCAATATCCACCATGGCAAGAATAAACGGTGACGAGCTGCGCATGGCCAGGGCAATTTCCCGCCGCAAGATAGTGGGGATAAAGCGCCGATTCAATAGATTGGTTAACGGATCCTTGCCGTTCTCGAATTTGGACAACTCATCAAACAGCGTCGCCAGCAGCATGCCGATTTTCAGCAACCGGCTATGCACCGTGCGCAGCAGGAGGTAGCGTTGCTCGGCCTGCGCCACCTGCTCGGCGGTATACGAAGCGATAAATTCATCGGTGCCGCCCAACAGGCTTTCGATAGTGGCGATTTCGTCCACGGATTCGAAAACATGCCGCCCTTTATGCTGAAACCACAAGCCGAACTCAGATTCCGCCAATTCCTGGATTTCCAGCATGGGCAAACCGGTGGCCACATTATAGATAAAGCGGTTTTCCCAGTTCAGCAGCGCGGCTAACTGCCGTTCCCGCTCGACGTGGACATTATCCAGAATGGAAAATAAGCGATAATTTTCTTTATCCTTGGTCGTGCTTTCATGGGCGCGGGAGTAGGACGTGGTCATGACCTCAATCGCCATATCCAAGGCCAGTGAGGCAAAACGCAGGGCATCGTAGCATAACGCCAGATCGGTAATATCACGTCGCAGCCGACCATACAGGGTGTGTTTAAGCCGCCTGGCCCCGCGAGCCACCAAATCGATGGGAATACCGATGCGGGCATGCACATCGCCGATTTTGCGCTGGCGCGTGATAAGCGCCGCTAAATCGGCGGTTGAACTGCTTAGCACGCCCTTTATCCATTGGGACAGCGTGGCGTGCAGCCGTTCGCTTACCTGCTGGCTTGACAAAAACAGCGCGGCGTCGTCATCCCCCAGCATATAATCGTAAAAATCATCGGCCAATAAACTGATGTCGGTATCTGATAATGAAATCAATAAGCTATGGGCAGTATCACTGGTAATGGCTATCAGTTCGCGCCATTCGCTCATAATCAAAACGTCGTAATATTGCCCATTTAATTTCATCGAAATGACAATCCAAAACTCATTATTAGCAAGATTTTATATTACCATAAATGGGGCGCGCGGGTAGCGACACTGGAAATACCTCTATTTTGAGGGTTATCCCTACCCAACGACGTCAAATCGTTAAAAACACAGCTTTTGTGAAAAACGCCTTTTTTATTGGCGTAAAAAAGGGTAGTTTGTCTTAGTCCGGTTTGGAAATGTCTACAAGGTTTGCACTCCTCATACGCGCGGCGCGCGGGCTTCTGGCAGGCTGTTTCGTCGGCAAACGATTAAAAACCCCCTCTTCGCCTTGGCGGCGGCTAAAATTATGTTCAGGCAGCTGGTGAATAATAAGCCTTAACCTTTATCGGTGGGAACGGGGCCAGAGAACGATCAAAAAAGGAGAGCTCGGTTTGGACAGCAGCACTATCATCAGTTTATTTATTATTGGCTCCATATTAGTTGGCGGCAGCATCCTGCTGAGCTCCTTTTCTTCCCGCTTGGGCATTCCTATTCTGGTGATATTCCTCGTAATCGGCATGTTGGCCGGCGTGGACGGTATCGGCGGCATCGGCTTTGACAATTACCCGGTAGCTTATTTAATCAGCAACCTGGCGCTGGCGGTCATTTTATTGGATGGCGGCATGCGCACCCGCGCTTCTTCTTTTCGCGTGGCGTTATGGCCCGCGCTCTCCCTGGCCACGGTAGGGGTGCTGATCACCGCCGGGCTTACCGGCATGGTGGCGGCGTGGCTGTTCCATCTGGATTTAATTGAAGGCCTGCTGGTCGGGGCGATTGTCGGGTCCACCGATGCCGCCGCCGTATTCTCCCTGCTGGGGGATAAAGGGTTAAACGAACGGGTTAATTCCACGCTGGAAATCGAGTCGGGCAGCAACGATCCCATGGCGGTATTTCTTACCATAACCCTCATCGCGATGATTCAAGGGCATGAAACCCATTTAAGCTGGATGTTCGTGGTGCATCTGGTGCAGGAGTTCGGCCTGGGCGTCCTGTTCGGCCTGGGGGGCGGCTGGCTGCTGCAGCAAACCATCAACCGGATTTCCCTGGCGCCCGGGCTGTATCCGCTCTTGGCCGTCAGCGGCGGCATCATGATTTTCGCCCTGACCACCGCCCTGGAAGGCAGCGGCATTCTAGCCGTTTATCTGTGCGGTTTTTTATTGGGTAATCGCCCGATACGCAACCGCCACGGGATTTTGCAGACCTTTGACGGCATGGCCTGGCTCAGCCAGATATGCATGTTTTTGGTCCTGGGCCTGCTGGTCACCCCCAGCGATTTGTGGGTCATCGCCGTGCCGGCGCTGCTCCTGTCGTTGTGGCTGATGCTGATTGCCCGGCCGCTGTCCATTTGGGTGGGTTTAATGCCCTTTCGCAACTTTACCACCCGCGAACGGGTCTTTCTCTCCTGGGTCGGTTTACGCGGGGCGGTACCGATCATTCTGGCGGTATTCCCCATGATGGCCGGGCTGGATCACGCCCGGCTCTATTTTAACCTCGCCTTTTTTATCGTGCTGATCTCGCTGTTGTTCCAGGGGACTTCCCTGGGCTACGCGGCCAAATTGGCCAGGGTGGTGGTACCGCCCACCGCGTCGCCTATCAGCCGGGTCGGCATGGATATCCATCCGGAAAACCCCTGGGAACAATTTATCTATCAATTGGGCAAGGAAAACTGGTGCGTCGGCGCCGCGCTGCGCGATATGAAAATGCCGAAGAATACCCGTATCGCCGCGCTGTTTCGCGATAATGTCATGCTGCACCCGACCGGCAACACCCGGCTCAAAGAAGGGGACGTCCTGTGCGTTATCGGACGCGAGCGGGATTTGCCGGCGCTGGGCCGTCTCTTCAGCCAATCCCCGCCGGTGGCGCTGGATCAGCGCTTTTTCGGCGATTTTATCCTGGAAGCCAATGCCAAGCTGGAAGATGTCGCGGCTATTTATGGACTTGATCTCGATGAACGCGAGGACCACGGTCTGACGCTGGGCGCATTTGTGATGCAACTGCTGGGCGGCGGCGAGCCGGTGGTGGGCGATACCGTGGTGTCGGAAGGGTTGGTCTGGACCATCGCTGAAAAAGAAGATCAACAAGTCAGTAAAATCGGCATTAAAATCGACGAAGAGCACATCTAGCTATTTCCACGGTGTCCCCGGTGGGGCGGGCTGCCGCGCGGTTCCCTGGCGGGATCTCAGGACAGGGAATCGGTGGCGGCGTAGATTTTAGACAATACCTGCATGGCAATCTGCATATCCTGCTCGGCGATGTTCTCCAGGATTTCTTTGCCGATGGCGTCGGCCTCGCTGCGCACTTTTTCGTATAAGGCTTTGCCTTCGGCGGTGGCCACCAGCAGTTTTTTGCGCCGGTCGGCCAGGGTGGGCACGCGCTGCACGAGATCCAGCTTGACCAGCCGGTCCACCATCGAGACAATCGTTGCGCCTTCCACGCCCAGCAGCTGCGCCAGCTCGCTTTGCGATAATGGCGCCTGCGCGCTGGCTATCGCCGCTACGGCGACCCAGCTTGCCTGGCTAAGGCCGAGATATTTTAGCCGCCGGTCGATGGCCATGCGCAACGCGCGGGAAGTCAGGTGCAATAATTTTGAGAAATTTTTATAATCAGTATTCATTTAGATGCAACAACCCAGAAATAATATGACAAAAATTATCATATATCGCCGCTGAAAACCAATGACGGGCGCCTAAAAAGCGGGATAATCCGCCCGCCATAACGGGCGTCATGGAGGTAATTGGCCAAAAAATCAGTCCTGGCGGAAAAAAAACGGCATAAGCGGGTAAAATGGCATTTTACGCCTGACAATGCCCGGTGCCAGCCATTATTCTTACGACCTTTATAAATAATTTGGTTATTGATGCGAAAATTTCTTCTTTTGTTGCTGCTCCTGGTGCTCCTGGGGCCGCTGGGAATCGATCTTTATCTGCCGGTCATTCCCCTGATTGCCAAAGGACTGGGCAGTAACGAATCCTTGATTCAGTCCACTATTCCGCTATTTATCCTGGTGATGGGCGCCGGCCAGTTGATTACCGGCCCGCTGGTGGATTTTTTCGGCCGCCGGCCCCTGGCCATGGCGGGAGTGGCGTTGTATGGCCTCGGGGCGATGATGGCGGCGTTGGCTCCGTCGCCGGCATGGTTTATCAGTTCGCGGATACTGCAGGGACTGGCGGTGTGCTGTACCACCGTGGCGCTCTTTAGCTGCGTCAGGGACAGGCTTAACGGCGACGACGCCGCACGCGCTTTCAGCTTTCTTAACGGCACGCTGAATATCGTTCCCGCGCTGGCTCCGCTGGCGGGCGGCCTGCTGGCCGCGGATCTGGGCTGGCGCGCGCCTTTCTGGACGCTGGCGATTTATTCGTCCATTGTATTGACGCTGATAGCGCTGGGATTGCCCGAAACCCGGCCCCCCCAAACCAGACGCAGTCTGGGCCTACCGCTGCAGGCCTACTGGGCGATCCTCCGGCAGCGGCGCTTTCTGGTGTTTTCCCTGGTGAATACCGGCGCCATGGCCATGGCGCTGACCTATGTTTCATTGTCGTCCCAGGTGTTGATGGGCGATGCGCAGCTGACGCCGCTGCAGTTTTCCGTGGCTTTTGGCTGCAACGGTTTTTGGATTATGTTTGTCAGCGTGATTGCCAACCGGGTTATCCGCAAAGCGGGCCGCCCCGCCTGCCTGACCATCGGCACGGCGTTAATGGGACTGGGCGGGTTGTTGCTGCTGGCGCATGTGCTGCTGCTGCCCGCGCCCTGGCAAGCCCACTGGCTCGGCTACATGCTGCCGGTGGCGGTGGCCTGCTCGGGCCTGGCGTTTCTGATGGGCCCCGCCGCCAGCTACGCGCTTGAGCCCTATCCCGACCAGGCGGGAGTAGCCTCGGCGCTCAGCGGCTTCGTGCAGATGGCGGGCGCGGCCGCCATTAGCCTGGCTGTTATCGCCCTGCCCCTGTCGCCGCATTTGGCGCTGGCGCTGGTAATGCTGCTGGGGGCGGTGCTGGCCGGCGTCGCCCGGGCGCATACGCGCCGGCTGTCGGGCAGGCTGACCTCCTGGACCGCCCGGTCATAGGACTGCCCTTACATCCTGGACACGTTTGGCTCTATCGCGGCCCTGAAATTATCCGCATAACGGTCCACGGACAGATCGTCATGGGGAATATCCGGCTGACGGCCGCTGATGACATCCGCCAGCAGCCGGCCCGAACCGCAGGCCATGGTCCAGCCCAGAGTACCGTGGCCGGTATTGAGATACAGGTTTTTCAGCGGCGTCCCGCCCACAATCGGGGTGCCGTCCGGCGTCATCGGCCGCAGCCCGGTCCAGAATGTTCCCTGTTCGATATGGCCGCCGCGGGGGAAAAGATCGCGCACCACCATTTCCAGCGTATCCCGGCGGGCCTTTTCCAATTGCGTATTAAAACCGACGATTTCGGCCATGCCGCCCACGCGGATGCGCCGGTCGAAACGGGTAATGGCGATTTTATAGGTTTCGTCCAGCACCGTGGACACCGGCGCCGCCGCCTCATCCGCCAGGGGTATGGTCAACGAATAGCCCTTTAACGGATAAACCGGGATGTTGACAATATCCCGCAGCATGGCGGTGGAATACGATCCCAACGCCATCACATAGGCATCCGCCTGCAATAGCTCGCCGTCGCATTTCACCCCGGCAATCAGGTTACCCGAGCGCATCAGGCCCGCGACGTTGCTCTGGTAACGAAAGGTTACCCCCAATTCGGCCGCCATGGCGGCCAGCCGCTGCGTGAATAACTGGCAATCCCCGGTTTCATCATTAGGCAGCCGCAGGCCGCCGCTCAGCCGATGCGCCACCCCGGCCAATGCCGGCTCGACAGACGCCAACTGCCCGGCTTCCAGCAGTTCGTACGGCACGCCCTCGTCGCGCAGCACCGCGATATCCTTGGCGGCGCTGGCATACTGCTGCTCGGTACGGAACAATTGCAGGGTGCCCCCCTGGCGGCCCTCGTATTGGATGCCGGTATCGGCGCGCAATGTCTTAAGGCAATCGCGGCTATATTCCGCCAGACGCACCATGCGGCTTTTATTAATATAATAATGGTGGCTGTCGCAGTTGCGCAGCATCTGCCACATCCAGCGCAGTTGATGATCGCTGCCCTTGAACCGGATAGCCAGGGGGGCATGGCGCTGAAACATCCACTTCACGGCTTTAAGCGGAACCCCCGGCGCCGCCCAGGGCGCGGCATAACCGGGGGATATTTGTCCGGCGTTGCCCGCGCTGGTCTCCTGCGCCGGCCCCGGCTGGCGGTCGAGCACCAGCACCTCATGTCCCGCCTTGGCAAGATACCAGGCGCTTGCCACGCCTATCACGCCACTTCCTAAAATGATGACCCGCATGATGATATGATCCTGATTTTTTGATTTCCCCGCCGTAAAACAGGGAGAAACGCGGCTGGTACTGACTGCGTCCGTCACTGGCCCGTCGATTATATCCATCAAAGGCGGCCGCGTGAATTTCATCTTGCACTACGATTAATTATAAGCCAGCATGATGAAGTGCTGTCTGTAACGATGAGGTGCGCTGATGACGATTTCTCTTGATGAAAGTTTTAAGGATACCACTTGTCTTAGCGATGGACCCGACTGGACATTTGAACTGCTACAGGAGTACCTGGAAGAAATTGACCGGGTTGCAAAACTCTATCGGCTGGAGACTTATCCCCACCAGATAGAAGTAATTACCTCCGAACAGATGATGGACGCGTATTCAAGCGTCGGGATGCCTATTAATTATACCCATTGGTCGTTTGGCAAGAAATTTATCGAGACCGAACAGCGTTATAAACAGGGCCAGCAAGGACTGGCTTATGAAATTGTCATAAATTCCAATCCCTGTATCGCGTATTTGATGGAAGAAAACACCATGACCATGCAAGCGCTGGTCATTGCCCATGCCTGCTACGGCCATAATTCTTTTTTCAAAAATAACTATTTATTCCGCAGTTGGACCGATGCCAGTTCCATTGTTGATTATCTTATTTTCGCCCGCAATTACATTACCAAATGCGAAGAACGCTACGGCGTCGAACAAGTAGAGCAATTGCTCGATTCCTGCCATGCCCTGATGAATCACGGGGTCGATCGTTATAAGCGTCCGCAGAAAATCTCTTTGCAGGAAGAAAAATCCCGTCAGAAAAGCCGCGAAGAGTATTTGCAAAGCCAGGTAAACGAACTGTGGCGCACGCTTCCCCGGCGCGAAAAAGAAGAAGCGCCGGCCCAGGCCAGCCGCTATCCCCATGAACCGCAGGAAAACTTGCTGTATTTCATGGAGAAAAACGCGCCGCTGCTGGAACCCTGGCAACGTGAGATTTTGCGTATAGTCCGCAAAGTCAGCCAATATTTTTATCCGCAAAAGCAGACCCAGGTGATGAATGAAGGGTGGGCGACTTTCTGGCACTACACCATCCTGAACCACCTGTACGACGAAAAGAAAGTCACCGATCGTTTTATGCTGGAGTTTCTGCACAGTCATACCAATGTGGTTTACCAACCGCCGTATAACAGCCCCTATTACAGCGGCATCAACCCTTATGCGCTGGGTTTCGCCATGTTCCAGGATATCAAGCGTATTTGCCAGTCGCCGACCGAAGAGGATAAGCACTGGTTCCCGGATATCGCCGGCAGCGACTGGTTGGAAACGCTGCACTTCGCTATGCATAATTTCAAGGACGAAAGCTTTATCAGCCAGTTCCTGTCCCCAAAAATTATGCGTGATTTCCGGTTGTTTACCGTGCTTGATGACGATCACAACAACTATTTGGAAATTGCCGCCATCCATAATGAAGAAGGTTACCAGGCCATCCGCCAGGAGCTCTCTTCCCAATATAATTTAAGTAATCTGGAACCGGATATTCAAATCTGGAATGTGGATCTGCGCGGCGACCGTTCGCTGACTCTGCGTTATACCCCGCAAAATCGCGCGCCGCTGGCTAAAAGCCGGCGTGAGGTGATGAAACATATTCACCGCCTGTGGAATTTCGATGTGTATATGGAGCAGGTAAATGAAGATGGCAACGTGGAGCTGATCGAGCGCTGTCCGCCCCGCACCATGCCGCTGTAGCCTCGCCGGGGCAGTCAACCAAACCGGTGAAAGTCAGTCCCGTCGACTTTCACCGGCCTTGGGCGCGGCTACTTCCTCAATTCGGCGATATCATGGGGAATGGCTGACTGCATGCTGTTCCAGATGACGCCGCTTTCGTTACCGTAATGGCGCACGAGGTCAATCACCTGGTCGTACAAACCGTCCCGGCACAGCGCCGCTAAATGGGTATAGAAGTTGCGCGCCAGTTCGCGGGCCTGGGGATTGGAAAAATAGTAGCGCCCCACCCGCAGATATAATCCTTTCAGGCCGTTAAAGATCAAGCCATAAATCGGGTTGCCGGAAGCGAAGGCCAATTCGTGGAAAATGCGGTAATCCATTTCGGTGAAAGCATCCGCCTGATCTTCCAGGTCTTTGGCCTGGGCCAATACGTTTTGCGCTTTGTCGGGATAAAACCGAACCGCCATACGGATGAAAATCGAGGCGATATTGGTACGCACAGACAAGAGGTTATCAATGAGCTGAGGTACGCTGTCATGGTCGAGACGGGCCAGGGTTTCCAGAATATTCAGTCCCGACGTCTCCCATACATTGTTCACGCGCGTGGGCTTGCCGTGCTGAATGGTCAGCCAGCCGTCACGGGCCAGGCGTTGCAGCACCTCTCGAAGCGTTGTGCGCGTCACGCCTATCACATCGGAAAGCTCACGCTCCGCGGGCAAAATAGAACCAGGCGGGAAGTGATTATTCCAAATGCTTTCAATCAAATATTCTTCCGCAAAACCGGCAGGACTTTGCGCCTTAATGACCATAATTGTATGTTCCGTAGCAGCATGCGTATGTTAGCTAAAAACGGCTTAATGATAGCAGAACACGCGGGGCCGATATAGAGAGTTAAAGAGAGTAACGGCAAAACCTTGTTAACGGTGGCAATAAAATGTCACGGTTGCCGACTATCTTGCCGCGCCCGGCGGCGGTTCGGCGGTCTTGCGCATAATGCCTTGCCCCGGCTTGCCCCATCGCTGCCGCCGGCTAAAAAGATCCCATGAATAATACCATTCCCGGCATGATATTGAATAAAACGGAAACAAGTCTGATATCAACCTACACATAACGTAAAAAAGAGGCTGGCATCTGCCTTTAATTGATTTAAACTGCGTGTTTAAAAGCAACTGGCCTGGATAATAATGTATGTTGCAATTTCTTAACCGCTGCTCTAGGGGTCGTGGTGCCTGGTTATTGTTGGCGCTCACCGCATTGGCTCTTGAACTGGTGGCGCTTTATTTTCAGCATGTGATGTTATTAAAACCTTGTGTATTGTGCATTTACCAGCGCTGTGCGTTATATGGCGTCATGGGAGCCGGCATCGTGGGCGCCATCGCCCCGTCGACCCCCTTGCGTTACGGTGCGTTGGTGATATGGCTGTACAGCGCCTGGGAAGGCCTGCTATTGGCAATGAAACATACTGATATCCAGCTTAACCCTTCGCCGTTCGTCACCTGCGATTTCTTCGTGAGTTTCCCCTCCTGGCTGCCGCTGGATAAATGGCTGCCTTCGATTTTCAGCGCCACTGGCGATTGCGCTGTAAGGCAATGGCATTTTATGTCGCTGGAAATGCCGCAGTGGATGATTGTGATTTTTGGCGCCTATCTGCTGGTGGGGATCTTGGTATTGATTGCCCAGCCATTTCGCCCTAAAAAACGCGACCTGTTCAATCGCTAAATCCGGGCTTTCCGTGCGATAAACAAGTCAGGCGCCCTCTTCGTGCGCCAGACTTGTTTATCAAGCCAGGAGTCCGCCGGTTTACACTACGCAGAATTCGCCCCCATTACCGAACCTTTTTCCAGCCAGGGGAAAAAACTTAAGGGAAAGTGAACATTTGTCACAACAAATTTTGTCAAAGCAGACCATGATTTATAGCAATATATAAGGAGTGGTTATGTACGCTGGTTGGTACGACATACTTGTCGCCGTCGCCGTTACTTTGGGTATGCTTGCATTGTATCTGCAGCAATTCGATCGGTAAATCCGTTACGGGGGTGTATAGCGGAGAAAGCTTGCGTTAAAACGAAAATAATAAGCACAACTAATATTTTCATTATTTTGCCAGGCAATATCACGTTTAGCATGTTTAACCCAGCGGATACCCTGGGCTGAACTACCATCATTACAGGCAAGTACAAACTTGCCGTGAATCTACCCTGTTTAGGCTCGCAGAACGCGGGCTATTTTTTGGCCGTTACACCGCCGGCCTTTAGCGCGCCCAATCGGGTTTGTTAAGGATATGTTCTTCCCAATCAACTACTTCGCTTTCCCTGACCGCAATATTGCGTACCGAGATTCGCTCGCCGTGCATGGCGGCCTTGGAACCGGTAATCAATGGATGCCACTGCGGCAGCGGTTTGCCCTCTTCCTGCAGGCGATAGGCGCAGGTGGGCGGCAGCCAATCGAAGGTCGTCAGGTTTTCCCGCGTCAATTTAATGCAATCCGGCTCGTACTCGAAGCGCGTGGCATAATGGCGGCACTGGCAGGTTTTGATATTGAGCTGGTTGCAAGCCACGTTGGTAAAATAGATTTCGTCCGTGTCCTCGTCGATCAGCTTGTGCAGGCAGCAGCGGCCGCAGCCGTCGCAAAGAGATTCCCACTCTTCGTCGGTCATCTCGGCCAGGGTTTTGTCCTGCCAGAAAGGGCGTGTCGTCATCATGGGGTCCAGTTAGCTCAGGGGCGGGCTTTATAAAACGTTCAGCGCCAAGATGCAACTTTATTTGCCGTCCCGCGCCAGGGCAAGACGGCCGCTCCGCCGCCAGGTATCAAATAATACGCGTATCGATGGTTAAATCATTAAACGACACCGACAGCTTATCGCCGGGCTGCAATTTCGCCACGCCCTGCGGGGTTCCGGTCAGGATAATATCACCGGGACGCAGGGTGAAAAAACGGCTCATATAGGCAATCAACGGCAGGATCGGCGTAATCATATCCCGGGTATTGCCCTGTTGACGGACCTCATCATTAACCTTGAGGGTCAGGGAGGCCTGCTGGGCGTCGCCAAATTCAGCCACCGGGATAAAACCGGAGATCGGGCAGGAACCATCAAAGCCTTTGGCTTTTTCCCACGGCTGGCCGGCTTTTTTAAATTTCGCCTGCAGTTCGCGCAGCGTCAGATCCAGCGCCACCCCGTAGCCGGCAATGGCGCGCGCCACGTGATCCTCATCAGCCTGCTTGAGGGACATGCCGATCAACACGGCAAGTTCCACCTCATGATGCACTTCTCCCTGATCGGTGGGGATGACTATCGGCTGGCGGATATCGCATAACGCGGTTTCCGGTTTGATAAACAGCACGGGTTCGGTTGGTGTGGCGCTGCCCATTTCCTTGATATGATCGGAATAATTACTACCGACGCAGACCACTTTATTTACCGGAAAATCCAGTAACGCCCCTTGCCAATCTCGATGTTGATACATGTGATATATCTCCTGCCATTAAATTAGCCGAATAACAATTAGTCAACTTTATCATACCCGATTCGCCGCCAGGCTTCACTGCGGCGACGTTTTTTCCACGGCATCCGCCAACGTGCCGATGCTGATGGCGAAATAATACGAACGGTTCCAGCGCATGATGGTGCGGAAGTTATCATAAACCAGGAAGGCGCGGCCCTGGTTATCATCCGGGATAATCACCCAGGCGCGCTGGCTGGACGCCGCCAGCGGGCTGCCGTCAAGGGCGGCGATCCCCTGCCCGCTCCACGCGGCGACGGTTTTCGCCTGGGGATCTTTCAGACCGGCCAGTTCGGGCGCGAACCCGGCGGGCAGGCGGATCTCCTGGCCCCAACCCTGTCCCGGCTTCCAGCCCTCGGTAGCCAGATAGTTGGCCGTGGAGGCAAACACGTCCATGACGTTATTCCAGATATCGATTTTGCCGTCGCCGTCGCCGTCGGCGCCATAGCGCAAATAGGAACTGGGCATAAACTGGCTTTGCCCCATCGCGCCGGCCCACGAGCCTTTAAGCTGGTCGATGCCGACTTCATTTTGTTGCAATATGCGCAGCGCCGCAAATAGCTCGCTCTTGAAAAAGGCTTCGCGCCGCCCTTCAAACGCCAGCGTGGACAAGGCGGAAATCACATCTTCGCGACCCTGGATTTTGCCAAAACCGCTTTCCATGCCCCACAGCGCCACAATATAGCGCGCCGGTACGCCATAGCGGGCGCTGACCTGCGCCAACTGGGGCTGATAGTGCCGGTACATCTCCTGCGCCTGGTCAATTTTCCAGGCCGGCAGCACCCGCTGGAGATAATCGTCCAGGGTAACTTTGTTTTCCGGTTGATTGCGATCGGCGCTCACGACCCGATCGACAAAATGCGTTTGGGCAAACGCCCGCTCGACCACGCCGGCATTGATGCCCTGCGCCAGCGCATCGGACTTCAATTGATCGAGATAAGCCGGGAACTGGGCGGGATCGCGCTGTTGCTGCGATAACAGGGTTTTGCCCGGCTGCGGCGCGCTCGCCTGGCTTGCCGCGGCCTGTGGCTCAACCGCCGCGGGTTCGGCCCGCGGGCCGGTGGTATGATGACTACAGCCGGCAAGTAATAAACCGGAAACCATGAGACTGACGGCAGATAATTTCACGTGGCGTTTCCTTCGGCATAAGGGATTATTTCCGGGGCATCATTTATCCCTCGATTCGCCGGTACGGGCGAATTATTTCGGGTTGCGTCATCCGGTAACGTTTTTTTAAATACGTTTAGCGAGACGCGCCGCAAATAGTGGATTAATGATCAGTTATTTTTGGTTGGCGTTTTGGTGAAGCTTCATTAAGTTTTCAATCGGTGGTGGCAATTGCAGATAGAAACCTTGATCCTTCAGGCTTTGTTTTACGTTATTTATATCCGCGGCGACCAGTTTTTTGCTACCATTTAACGGGAATAGCATTGCCAGCACCGGTTTGCCAAAACGGGCCATTAAATCAGGGGGAACCCGGGAAAAATCGTCTTTTTTCTCGATATAAAGATACGCCTGATCCTGTTTGGTACTTCGGTAGATCACACAAAACATATTTTTTACTCGGTTTACGTGGTTTGTTATCTTGCCTGAATATAGTAGTAACTATAACATGCATGCAGTGCTTCGTAATATCGCTTACCGGTAGCTTACCGGGAAAATACATGAGTTATGACTGAGTCAGGATAGATGTCACAGACGCCCATTGAGTTAAAAGGCAGTAGTTTTACTTTATCGGTAATTCACGTTCATGACGCCAAACCTGAGGATATTCGTCAGGCATTGCAGGAAAAAATCGAACAGGCGCCCGCCTTTTTGAAGGACGCGCCGGTGGTGATTAACGTCGCCACACTGACACGGGACACCGACTGGGAGCAGCTGCGCCAGGCGTTTATCGCCACCGGCCTGCACGTGGTCGGCGTCAGCGGGTGTAAAGACGATCGGCTCAAACAGGCCATCGTGCGCAGCGGTTTGCCCCTTTTGAACGAAGGCAAGGCGCAAAAACGCACCGCCGTCCCGGCGGCGATTGCTCCCCCGGCCTCGGCATTAAAGACCAAACGCATTGATGTGCCTGTACGTTCCGGCCAGCAGATTTATGCGCGCGACTGCGATTTGATTGTGACCAGCAGCGTCAGCGCCGGGGCTGAACTTATCGCCGACGGCAATATCCACATTTACGGCATGATGCGAGGCAGGGCTTTGGCAGGTGCGTCCGGGGACGCGCAGTGCCAGATTTTCTGTACGCATTTGTCGCCTGAACTCGTTTCAATTGCCGGTCAGTATTGGTTAAGCGACCAAATCCCGGCTGAATATGCGGGCAAAGCCGCCCGACTCAGCCTGCAAGATAATACGCTAACCATTCAACCTCTAAATTAAGCCCTTGACAAGGAATCCATTTATGGCACGCATTATAGTTGTTACTTCGGGCAAAGGGGGCGTTGGCAAGACCACATCAAGCGCGGCCATTGCCACCGGCCTGGCTCGGAAAGGTAAAAAAACCGTGGTGATCGATTTTGATATCGGCTTGCGTAACCTCGATTTGATCATGGGCTGCGAGCGGCGCGTGGTGTACGACTTCGTTAACGTCATCCAGGGCGACGCCACCCTGAACCAGGCGTTAATCAAAGACAAGCGCACCGACAACCTATATATTTTGCCCGCATCGCAAACCCGCGATAAAGATGCCCTGACCCGTGAAGGCGTGGAAAAAATCCTCAACGACCTGAACGATATGAATTTTGATTTCGTGGTGTGCGATTCGCCGGCCGGGATAGAAACCGGCGCGCTGATGGCGCTCTACTTTGCCGACGAGGCGGTCATCACCACTAACCCGGAAGTCTCGTCCGTACGGGACTCCGACCGGATATTGGGGATATTGTCGTCCAAGTCCCGCCGCGCTGAAAACGGCCAGGACCCGATTAAAGAGCATCTGCTGCTGACCCGCTATAACCCCGGCCGCGTAAACCGTGGCGATATGCTCAGCATGGAAGATGTGATTGAAATACTCAGAATTCCCCTGCTGGGCGTGATCCCCGAGGATCAATCGGTTTTACGGGCTTCCAACCAGGGTGAGCCGGTGATTCTCGATGCGCAGTCCGATGCCGGCCAAGCCTATTCGGATACGGTTGACCGCCTGTTAGGAGAAGAACGGCCCTTCCGCTTCATTGAAGAAGAGAAGAAGGGTTTCTTAAAACGCCTGTTTGGGGGATAAACCATGGCATTACTCGACTTTTTTCTCTCCCGCAAAAAAACGACAGCCAATATAGCCAAGGAACGGCTGCAAATTATCGTTGCGGAACGCCGGCGGGGCGATAGCGAGCCCCACTATTTGCCTCAGTTGAAACGGGATATCCTTGAGGTGATTTGCAAGTATGTGCAAATTGACCCGGAAATGGTCTCCGTCCAGTTGGAGCAACGCGAGGGAGATATTTCTATTCTTGAATTGAACGTGACGCTGCCGGAAGCGGAAGAAACACCGAAATGATCGCAAGTCCATAAACCCCCTGCGTTATGCAGGGGGCATATTAACGCGGCGCCTGCGCGTTGATGTCACTCGTTCCGGTATCCGACAACCCCGTTTAACCTCGCATTCTGCATGGCCGGTGTGTTACCGCGCCTGTTACAACGTCACCGATGCTTTGCCGACCGCATCGCCGCTCAATATCCCGCGCAACGCCTCGCCAAACAGCGCTTCGCGCCAGCCGCTGAGCAGTTCCGGCGTACGCCGTACCGGCGTCAAGCGCCAATGCCAATTAAGTAACTGATTGATTTGCCGGCGAGAGGCCAACAATTCTACGCCGAGCCCGGATTGCTGGCTGGCGATAGCGATATGCTCCTTGATGGTTTTGAACAAAGTGCGGTAACCGGGTTGATCGATCAAGTTGACCACCGGCTCGGGCAGCGCATCTTCGGCCATCGCTTCGGCTTCCTGCACCAGCGCCAACAATATTTTGCCGTGGTAACGGATTTCCGGCCCGCTCAGGCCCAGTTTATCCAGCTCACCCAGCGAGCCGGGCATATAACGCGCCACTTGCCACAGATTCTCTTCGCGCACCACGAAATTTACCGCCATGTCCCGTTCCCGCGCTTTGCGCAGCCGCCAGGAGGCCAGTTTTTGCAAACAGGCCAACTGCCGGGTACGCAACTGCCAGGCGTTGCCGATATCGCGATAGGCCAGTTCGGGGTCGATGATTTCCTGGCGCCGCCGGCATAGCGCATCGCACTCCTGGCCGGCGGCCGCGGTCCAGCCCGCCTGCTCGGTTTCCTGGATAAGCTGGCCGGCCATCGGCAATAACCAGAACACATCCGCCGCCGCATAGTCGCACTGCTTTTCGCTTAACGGCCGGGCCAACCAGTCGGTGCGGGATTCGCTTTTATCCAGCACCACCTGCTGGTACTCCGCCACCAGCGTGGCGAAGCCGCAGGACAGCGGACGGCCGTTAAACGCGGCCAGCACCTGCGTGTCGATCATCGGCGCCGGCATCTGGTCGAAGGAGTGCAAAAACACTTCAAGATCTTCGCTACAGGCATGGAGGATTTTCACTACCTGGCGGTCGGCCAGCAGTTCCCTGAAAGGCCGCCACTCGCCGATAGCCAGCGGATCGATTAAAGACAGCGTTTCGCCATCGAATAATTGAATCAACCCCAACTGCGGGTAATACGTCCGGGTGCGGACAAATTCGGTATCGAGCGCAACCTGGGCATGTTGGCGGGCGCGTTCGCATATTTGTTGTAAATCATCGTCATTGGTTATTAATTGGTAGTTTGACACTGCATTCTCTTGATTTTGTCATGGCGGCAAAAACGGGTTCACCGGTGGTGAATTTACCGGTTTTCATGGCGCAATTGCTTGCGCAGGATTTTACCGACATTGGATTTGGGTAGTTCATCGCGGAACTCCACCAACCTGGGCACTTTATAACCGGCCAGATATTGGCGGCAGTGGTGCAGGAGTTCCTCGCGCGTAAGGGAAGGCTCTTTTTTTACCACGAAAATTTTGACCGCTTCGCCGGAATCATCGCTGGGAACGCCTATCGCCGCCGCTTCCAGAACTTTGGGATGCCGGACGACCGCGTCCTCGACTTCATTGGGAAAGACATTGAATCCGGACACCAGGATCATATCTTTTTTACGGTCAATGATGCGGACAAAGCCTTGTTGGTCCACTGTAACGATATCGCCGGTAGAAAGCCAGCCGTCTTTGAGCGTCTCAGCGGTGGCCTCTGGCTGGCGCCAATAGCCCGCCATCACCTGCGGTCCCCGGATTAACAGCTCGCCGGGCTGCCCGGCGGGCACATTTTCCCCGCCGGCGTCCACCAGGCGAATATCCGTGGACGGCACCGGCAGGCCAATGCTGCCGCTGAACTGTTTGAGGTCGTAGGGATTGCCGCATACCAGCGGAGAGCACTCCGTCAGACCGTAGCCTTCAAGCAGGTGTTGACCGGTGAGCGCCTGCCAGTCATCCGCTACCGCTTGCTGGATCGACATGCCCCCGCCCACCGACAGGTGCAGCGAGGAAAAATCGAGCCGGCGGAACGCCTCGTTATGCAATAGCGCATTAAACAGGGTATTGACGCCGGAAATGGCGGTGAAACGGTGCCGGCGCATTTCATTCACCATCGACCGGATATCCCGCGGATTGGCGATCAGCAAATTACAGCCGCCCATTTCCACGAACAGCAGGCAATTCACCATCAGGGCGAAAATATGGTACAGCGGCAGCGCGGTGACCATCAGTTCGCCGCCCAGCTTCAGGATCGGCCCATAGGCCGCTTTTGCCTGCTCCAGGTTGGCCAGCATATTGCGATGCGTCAGCATGGCCCCCTTCGACAGGCCGGTGGTACCGCCGGTATATTGCAAAAAAGCCAAATCGCCGGCGTCAATGGCGGGCTGGGTAAAGGACATCCGCCGCCCCTGCTGCAATACCCGGCGAAACGCAATGGCCGACGGCAAATGGAACGCGGGCTGTTTGCGTTTGATATATTTCACCACCCCATTGACGACGAGGCGTTTAAGCAGCGGAAAATGATCTCCCAGGCGCGTCAGGATCACATGCCTGACCGGGCTGTCCCGCACCACCTGTTCCAGGGTATGGGCGAAATTGGCCACGATGACAATGGCGCTGGCGCCGCTGTCGGCCAACTGATGCCGTAACTCCGTCGGGGTATAAAGGGGATTGACGTTAACCACTACCATGCCGGCGCGCAGGATGCCGAACAGGGCCACGGGGTATTGCAGGATGTTGGGCATCATCAGGGCGATACGATCGCCCTGGTTCAGGCGCAGCCCCTGTTGCAAATAAGCGGCAAACGCCCGGCTTTGCTCATCCAGCTGGCGAAAGGTCAGCGGCTGTCCAAGGTTGATAAACGCGGGCAGGTCGGGAAAGCGCCGCACCGCATTCGCCAATAACGCCGGTAATGACGGATACTGGTCCGGGTCGATTTCCGGCGGTACGGCGGCCGGGTAACGCCCGGCCCATACTCTGCGCATGGCCTGCCCGGCGGCGTCTGGTATTTTCATCGAGGTTCCCCATGGCATGGCCTGGTCGGTTGACGGTGCTCAATAACTATCATGGTATTGCATTGGAAACCGCTGGAATAACGGGCTAGGGCGATACATCACCATTCCCGAGCGCCGTTCACAAAAAAGGCGACTAAACTAATAGCCGCCTGCGTTGGCTGACAACACCGCGTTATTCGAGGATGGTTTGCACCTGGGCGGGGCCATAATCATAACCGTACCCCATGCCGAAGCCCGGCCCCCAGCCGCGGCCATAGCGCCCGCCCCAGCCCCAGGGCGACATGGGCGGCCCCATCGGCGCCACCACTTGCTGCGTGAGCTGCCAGCGCTTATACCCGTCGGCGCGTATCACCACAAACGTATAATTTGCCTGGCCGATTGCGCCCTTTTCCGTACCGGTAATAGGACCGACCACCGTCACCCACTGCTGGTTGAAATCCGCCGGTTCGAGGAAGCCGTTAACATAGGCGACCACGCGGCCGCTGGAAACCTGGCGCAGCCGCGGACGCGCGGATTCGTCGAGGGCCACGCTGGCGATTTCCAGCCGGGTGCGGCCGGACAGATTGGTGACTTTTACCACTTTACCGCCGAAACGGGCTTCCTGGCCCACATATAGCGAAGGCGCGTTGAGCACGCGCACCAAATCTTCCTGCGGCGTGGGAGAAGTGCCGCGCACGGCGTCCGGCACCGTTGCGCAGCCTGATAAGGCAAGGACCACGGCCAGGGCCGGCCACCACGGATTCCGGCGGCGGGCGCCGCTGAGATTACGACGTATAGACATGCTGCGATCTTTTCCCATATTGATACATCACGCTTGGTTCGACACAGCCTTGCGATAGACAGTTACCCCAATACATTGGCAGTAGATCTGCCGCCATAAAACCTGTTGCCATCGGGGCGATTTGTCATCAGGTAAAACCCCACCAAAGTAATTATAGAGGGTATATCTTGGACCCGCGCAGGCGGCATAAGTTGCCGACTATTCGCGCCCGGGCAGTTTTTTCCACGCCACTTCATTGCGTAAATAGGTAGGTACGGCTAATTCCACCGCTTGCGCCCCGCCTTCCGCCCAGCGCCGCACCGCCAGTGGCAGCATATCGCGGGCGGCCGGCAGCAAGGTATCGCCCGCCGTCAGCACAATATCGTCATGGCCGATCAGCGCGGGATAGGTTTCCCAACCGGTGCCGGCATAGGCCCATGCCCCGGTTAATTCGCCGGCGATCGCCGCCAATTGCCCGGGTTTGATCACTTTTTCGCTCTCCTCCCCCAGCCAGCCGCCGTCGCCGGCGCGCCGGTATTGCGCCCAATATACCTCGCCCATGCGGGCATCAATGGCGCACAGCACCCGGTCAATGCCGGTTCGGCGCCAGGCGCCCTGCGCCAGCGCCGCCAGGGTGGAGATGCCCATCATCGGCAATCCGGCACCCAGCGCCAGCCCCTGGGCGATGCCGATGCCGATGCGCACGCCGGTAAAACTGCCCGGTCCCCGGCCATAGGCCAAAGCGTCAAGCTGGGTCAGGCCGATGCCCGCATCCGCCAGGAGGCTGTCGACCATGGGCAGGATACGCTGGGTATGTTCACGGGGACAAATATCGAAACGTTCGCTGATTTCACCGTCAATCCAAAGCGCCGCGGAACAGGCTTCGGTTGCGGTATCAAGGACTAAAATTCGCGTAGACATGCCAAACCTCAGGCAGGAAGAAAATGTATTGCCAAAACGGGCCGCTATCATAGCATACCCGCCCCGGCAAAGGGATACGCCGTACGGTCAGCGGCGTTGCAGGAAATCGATGGCCCGCTGTATGGACCGGGTGCGCGGCGCCGGCGGCAGGCTTTTGAGGAAAATCTGGCCATAAGGCCGGGTAACCAGCCGCTGATCGCAGATAATCAGCACCCCTCGATCCTCGCCGTCGCGAATCAGCCGGCCTACGCCCTGCTTGAGGGCAATCACCGCTTCGGGGATTTGCACTTCGGCAAAAGGATCCCCGCCGCGCAGCTGGCAATCCTCGCTCCTGGCTTTTAGCAGCGGATCGTCCGGCGAGGTAAAGGGCAGTTTGTCGATGATCACGCAGGACAACGCTTCGCCGCGCACATCCACCCCTTCCCAGAAGCTATTGGTCGCCACCAGCAGCGCATTGCCGGCGACGACGAACTGATCCAGCAGTTGGCGTTTGCTGGTTTCGCCCTGAAGCAGCACCGGCAGGGTCAGCGACGCGCGGAACTCGGCCGCCAAATCGCGCATCATTTGATGGGAGGTGCACAGGAAAAAACAGCGTCCGCGGTTGGCGACGATCACCGGCAGCAGCATCCGCGCCAGCTGCACGGCAATGCCGCGCTGATTGGGTTCCGGTAAAAACCGCGGCACGCACAGCAGGGCCTGGGTGGCGTAATCAAACGGGCTGGGCAACAGCAGCGTTTTGGCGTCATCCAGGCCGATACGCTGGGTAAAATGCTCCAGGCGGTCGTTTACCGACAGGGTCGCGGAGGTAAAGATCCAGGTGCCCTCTTTTTCGGACATCACCTCATGAAACCGCGACGAGACGGATAGCGGCGTCAGCGCCAGCACAAAGTAGCGCGCATTGCATTCGTACCAATAGCTGAACCCTGGTTCCTGGACATTTTTCAACCGCTTAAGGCGCGTGCGGTAGAGAGCCGCGCGTTCGAAAGCGCCATCGAGCAGCGCCGAGCGTCCCAGCGCCAGTTTGGCCACGTCGTGGCATAACTCCAGGGCGTCGTCCAGCAGCAGCAGCGCGCGCTGGAGCGAAGGCTGCGCCAGCACGTCGCGCAGGTTGCCGCGAAAACCCGGTTCTCCCAGGGCCAACCGGAAATCCTGGGTGCGGAAGGTCAACTGGTCGGCGCTTTTTTGCAACTGGGCCATATCCCGCACGTCGGTGCGATAGGCCAGGGTCATATCCTTGGCCAAATCCAGCAATTGCCGGCTGGTCAACTGCTGGCCGAAATACTGGCTGGCGATATCCGGCATTTGATGGGCTTCGTCGAAAATCATTACATCGCCGTTGGGGATCAGTTCGCCGAATCCTCCTTCCTTGACCACCATATCCGCCAGGAACAAATGGTGATTCACCACGATGACATCGGCCTCCATGGCCTTGCGCCGGGCCTTGACCACAAAGCAATCTTTGTACAGCGGACAATCGCCTCCCAGGCAGTTGTCGTTGGTACTGGTCACCAGCGGCCATACCGGGCTGTCTTCAGCAATGCCGGCGCAATTGGCGATGTCGCCGTCCACGGTCTGCGACGACCAGCCGCGCACGCCCACCAGCTCGGCCTGGGTTTCCGGGGCGATATTTCCCCCCGCCAGGGTTTGCTGCTCCAACCGCTCCAGGCACAGGTAGTTCGAGCGGCCTTTCAGCAGCGCGATTTGGCCTTGATACTCCAGCGCGGCGGCCACCTTGGGCAGGTCGCGGGCATAGAGCTGGTCTTGCAAAGCTTTGGAGCCGGTGGAGATAATGACTTTCCGTTTGGATCGCAACGCCGGCACCAGGTAGGCGTAAGTTTTGCCGGTACCGGTGCCCGCCTCCACCACCAACGGCTGTTTTAACGCAATGGCTTCGCGAATCGCCTCGGCCATCAGGCGTTGCGATTCGCGCGGTTTGAAGCCGGTTATGGCCTTGGCCAACGCGCCCTGCGGCGCAAAATCATCTGTCACGCGTTCTCTCTATGATTCGGTTGCTGTCGGATTATGCCAAGCCAGGAGTTTATCCACCGCTATCTTCGATTAAAACCGCCGTATGGTATGCTGGTGGCTTTTCTGCCAGACGTAAAAGCGAGATAACATGAGCAATGAACGGATGACCATTGAGCGGATCGATCCAGGCGCCCGTATGTCGGAAGCGGTGATTCATAGCCAGACGGTATATTACACCAGCGTGCCGGAAAATCTGGCCGGCAACGCCACCGAACAGACCGCCGATGCGCTGGCGGCGATCGACCGGCTGTTAAAACGGGTCGGGTCCAACAAAACCCGCCTGCTGGATGTCACCGTGTTCCTGGCCGACGGGAACGACTTCGCCGCCATGAATGCGGCCTGGAACGCCTGGGTGGTGCCCGGCAGCGCCCCGGTCAGGTGCACCGTCGAGGCGCGCCTGATGAACCCGCAGTATAAAGTGGAAATCAAGGTTATCGCGGCGGTCTAAGCTACCGGCGGCTGGCGGGACTAGATGGCCCCGTCCTCTTCGTCCTCGTCCTGCTCTTCATCCTGCAGGACCGGATCGGGCCGCTGGTCCTCTTCGTCGTCGTCCCAGCGTATCGATACCCGTTCACCGGTATGGGTGGCGCGGATTTCGCTGGATACCAGCCGGATGGCCTCGCCGCTGCTCATTCCTTCGGACATTAATGCCTGAATGCGCTCAACGGCCTCCTGCTGCTGTTGGTGATTCAATGCGGGCATATCGGTCAGCATGGTTTTTCTCCAGGTAGGTTTAGGGGTATTGTCTCACGCCGAGGCTGCCCGCGCCATGCAATGCGCTTTATGTTATGGCCGGGAGCCGTTATTATTCGTTTCGTCCGCCGCCGGCGCATTATGCCGGCCCCTGGCGCGATCATTGACGCTCATCATAAATTTAGTTTGGAATCCCTGGTGCCATGCTGCCACAACTGACTGCCCTGCCGTACCATCGCGATGCCCTTATGGCGCTGTTCGCCCCTTTTGCCTCCCGGCCCTGGTCGGTGTTGCTGCATTCGGGCCATGCCGATCACCAGGACAGCCGTTTTGATATCATGGTCGCGGACCCCGCCATCACCCTGGTTACCCGGGGCGATGAGACGGTGATAACCCGCGACGGCGGCAGCATTCGCAGCGCCGGGGACCCGTTTATGCTGGTGCAGGAGCAGGCGGCCGGCCTGGGAATCGCCCCCGCCCCGCTGGAGGACCTGCCTTTTTTGGGCGGCGCCCTCGGCCTGTTCGGTTACGATCTGGCGCGGCGCCTCGAAACACTGCCCAATCAGGCGCAGCAGGATCTGGCCATGGCGGACATGGCCATCGGCATTTATACCTGGGCGGTCATTGCCGATCACCGCCTTGGCCGCCTGACGTTGGTGTGTTATCAAGACCCCGCCCCCTTGCTCGCCGCATTGCTGCCCCCCCCTTGCGCCCCCGCCGCCGCGCCCTTTCGGCTCAACGGCGGCTGGCGGGCCAATATGACCCGCGGGGAATATGGAAACAAGTTTCGCCAGATCCAGCGCCATTTGCTGGCGGGGGAATGTTATCAAATCTGCCTGGCCCAGCGGTTCAGCGCCGCCTACGCCGGTGATGAATGGCAGGCGTTCGGCTATTTGCTGGAGCGCAACGGCGCGCCCTTTTCCGCGTTTATGCGCCTGCCGGAACAGGCGATATTGAGTTTGTCGCCGGAGCGTTTTCTGCATATTCGCCGCCGTTGTATCCAAACCCGGCCGATAAAGGGCACATTGCCGCGTCTGGCCGATGCGCGGGCCGACAGGCTGCAGGCGCAAAAATTGGCCGATTCCCCGAAGGATCGGGCGGAAAACCTGATGATTGTGGATCTGCTGCGCAATGATATCGGGCGCATCGCGGTGCCCGGCAGCGTACGGGTGCCCGAACTGTTCAAAATCGAAGCGTTCCCGGCGGTGTATCATATGGTGAGCACCATTACCGCGCAATTGCCCGCGGATCGCGGCCCCTGCGAACTGCTGCGCGCCTGTTTTCCCGGCGGTTCCATTACCGGCGCGCCCAAAATCAAGGCGATGGCCCTGATTGACCAGCTTGAGCCGCAGCGCCGCAGCGCCTGGTGCGGCAGTATCGCTTACCTGAGCCTGTGCGGCACCCTCGACAGCAATATCGCCATCCGCACCCTGATCGCGGAGCGCGGGCACATCCACTGCTGGGCCGGCGGCGGCATCGTGGCGGACAGCGAGGAGGAGGCTGAATACCAGGAGACACTGGCGAAAGTGGCCAAAATATTGCCCCTGCTGGCGGAGCTGAACGCGGGTGAATAATTCCGATGCCGCCCTGACCCTGGATGATTTCATTACCCGTTTCCAGTTGCAACTGCCGCACTATGGCGAACCCGCGCGCAATTTGCGCCAGGCGGCGGTACTGATTCCCATTATTTGCCACCGTACGCCGACGGTATTATTGACCCGCCGCGCCGCTTCATTGCGCAAACATGCCGGACAGGTGGCGTTCCCCGGCGGTTCGGCGGACAGGGAAGATGCCACGTTGATTGCCACCGCGCTGCGCGAGGCCCGGGAGGAAGTGGCCATTGCGCCGGATTCGGTCAGGGTGCTGGGCCAATTACCGCCGGTGGACAGCAGCAGCGGCTTTCAGGTTACCCCCATCGTCGGCCTGCTGGCGCCGGATACCCGGTTTCGCGCCAGCCAGGACGAAGTGGCGGAAATGTTCGAAATCCCCCTGCACCAGGCCTTACGGCTTGCCAGCTACACCCCTTTGCAGATTCAGCGCCGATCCAAATCCCTGCGGGTCTATTTCTCCTGGTACCAAAGCCACATGGTTTGGGGAATGACCGCGCAGATCCTGTATCGGCTGGGTGAACATATCCATCGCTGACCCCCGCGCAGCGATCCCCGTCACTGCGCCATAAGAAAATCCTTTTCAAAAAATAAATTACCGTTAGAATCTGCCGGACCGCGGTTTAAAACAGAATATAATACCAGTTAATTATTATACTCTGGCATTTTATGTAACTTACTCATTGATATTGCAGCATGAGTATTCATTATGGCCCGCTGGCCACAGCCTGAGCCACGCCGGGGACAGACGTTGTCCCCGGGCAGGGAATGTAACGGGCGCGGCGCGGCGCTTCAGATTAGCCGCGCGGGGGGCGAACGGGCACGGCAAGGCGGCGTCGTACCGCAGCGCTGCCGGTCAGGCGCAGGATGAAAACGGGTTTTATGATTAGTTTATTTCATGCGAAAGCGCAAGCCTAAACCGGTGGCAGTCATTACACTTAACGCATTACCGCCCGGGTAAGCGTCACACCTATGTTTTAAGGAGAGTCAACGTGATTAGCGTTTTCGATATGTTTAAAATCGGCATCGGCCCGTCAAGTTCCCATACCGTTGGGCCCATGAAAGCCGGTAAACAATTCGTGGACGATCTCGCCGCGCGGCAGTTGCTCAACAGCGTTACGCGCGTGGCCGTTGATGTTTATGGCTCGCTATCGCTCACGGGCAAGGGCCACCATACGGACATCGCCATTATCCTGGGGCTCGCGGGCAACAGGCCCGATACCGTCGACATCGACGCCGTGCCGGCGTTTATCCGCGACGTGGAACAGCGCGAGCGCCTGGTGCTGGCCGGCGGGCCCCATGAAGTGGACTTCCCGCGGGAAGGGGGCATGATTTTCCACAGCGATTACCTGTCGCTGCATGAAAACGCCATGCGCATCCACGCCTTCGCCGGGGAAAAACGGCTCTATAGCCAGACGTATTATTCGGTTGGCGGCGGTTTTATCGTTGATGAAGAACATTTCGGCCAGCCGGTGATCGAAAAAATCGCCGTGCCCCATTCCTTTGCCAGCGCCCAGCAATTGCTGGATCATTGCAAAGAGACCGGCCTGTCGCTGTCCGGGCTGGTGCTGTTAAACGAGCTGGCGCTCCACGGACGTGAAGAGATCGATGCGTACTTCGCCGGCATCTGGCAAACCATGCGCGCCTGCATCGATCGCGGCCTCAACACCGAAGGGGTATTGCCCGGCCCGCTGCGGGTACCGCGTCGGGCATCGGCCCTGCGCCGCATCCTGGTTTCATCGGATAAGCATTCCAGCGATCCGATGATCGTTATCGACTGGGTGAACATGTTCGCCCTGGCGGTCAATGAAGAGAACGCCGCCGGCGGGCGGGTGGTTACCGCGCCCACCAACGGCGCCTGCGGCATCGTCCCGGCGGTGCTGGCCTATTACGATCACTTTATCGAACCGGTCAGCCCCGCCATTTACCTGCGCTATTTTCTGGCCTGCGGCGCCATCGGCATTCTCTATAAACTCAATGCCTCCATATCCGGGGCGGAAGTGGGCTGCCAGGGCGAGGTGGGCGTGGCCTGTTCCATGGCGGCGGCCGGCTTGACGGAGCTGATGGGCGGCAGCCCGGAACAGGTGTGCGTGGCGGCGGAGATCGGCATGGAGCACAATCTGGGCCTGACCTGCGATCCGGTGGCCGGCCAGGTGCAGGTGCCGTGTATCGAACGCAACGCCATTGCCTCGGTCAAGGCCATCAACGCCTCGCGCATGGCGCTTAGACGCACCAGCGCGCCGCGCGTTTCGCTGGATAAAGTAATTGAAACCATGTACGAAACCGGCAAGGACATGAACGCCAAATATCGCGAAACCTCGCGCGGCGGCCTGGCCATCAAGGTGCAGTGCGATTGACCCGCCCGCGGCGGGCTCGTCCCGCCGCGCAGCAAAGCCCCGGCGGCCCCTACTCCTCTTCGTCCCCATCCCCGGCCACCGGCGCTATCCGCTCGATGCGCACCAGTTCGATGCGGTACTCCAGCATTTGCAAAATGGTAAATCGCCATTGGCCCAGCTCTATTACCTCGCCCACCACCGGCAGCGTATCGCGCTCGGCCAGCAGCATGCCGGCCAGGGAAGCCACGTTGGTATGTTCCCGGGTCAATTCATAACTGTCCAGCGCCTGCTGCAAGGCGTGTAAATCGGTCCCGCCTTTCGCCAGCCAGCCGTGCTCTTCCACTACGATATCCGGCGTTTCATCTTCGTCGGGAAACTCGCCGGCGATGGCTTCTAGCACATCAAGCGGCGTAACCAATCCCTGAATCACGCCGAACTCATTGGAAACCACCACCAAACTGCCCCGCGCCCGGCGCAGCACGCCCAGCAAATTAAGCACGGCCAGCGTCTCCGGCACGACAATCGCCGGATTTTGCGCCGCATAGGACTTAACGTCCTCGCCCCGATCCAGAATCACCATTAAATCCTTGGCCCGGGCGATGCCGATCGGTTGATCCAGCTCGCCGTCGCAAACCGGGAACATGCTGTGCGGCGTGGCCAGCAACGCCGCCCGCAGTTCCTCCACCGGCCCGCGGCAATCCACCCAGGATATTTCATTGCGGGGCGTCATCACGCTGCGCAGCGAACGGGAGGCCAGGGAGAGCACGCCGGTAATCATATAGCGCTCTTCATCCGCAAACTGCCCCTTCGGCTCGTCGTGCGACGGCGACTCCCCCTGATCGCGCGGTTTCGGGCCGCCCATCAGGCGCAGAATGGCTTCGGCGGTACGTTGCCTAATCGGCCCCCGCGACTGGTTTTTCAGGAAATTACGCCGGGCGATTTGATTAAACAGTTCTATCAGCACGGAGAAGCCGATGGCCGCATACAAATAGCCTTTCGGAATATGGAAACCAAAGCCTTCGGCTATCAGGCTCAGGCCTATCATCAGCAAAAAGCTCAGGCACAGCACCACCACGGTGGGATGGGCATTGACGAAACGGGTAAGCGCCTTGGAAGCCAACAGCATGATACCCATGGCGATGATCACGGCGGTCATCATCACCGGCAAGTTATTCACCATGCCGACCGCGGTGATCACCGCATCCAGGGAGAATACCGCGTCGAGAATAACAATCTGCACCACCACCACCCAGAAACTGGCGTAGCCGCGATCGCCGTTGTCGTGGGCATCTTTGTTTTCCAGCCGTTCATGGAGCTCGGTGGTCGCCTTGAATAATAAAAACAGGCCGCCCAGCAGCAGGATCAAATCCCGGCCCGAAAAGCTAAAAGCGCCGAACGCGACCAGCGGTTTGGTCAGCGTCACCATCCACGAAATCAGCGACAGCAGTCCCAGACGCATCACCAACGCCAGCGCCAGGCCGATGACCCGCGCTTTATCACGCTGCTTCGGCGGCACTTTTTCAGCCAGGATAGCGATAAATACCAGATTATCGATACCCAGTACGATTTCCAGCAATATCAAGGTCAGCAGGCCCACCCACAGGGTCGGGTCCATTAAAAATTCCATCGGGGGCTCCAGGGCGTTATCCGGTCAACACAAACATTGCGACGCATCATCCCGGTCAGCGCGCGGGCATGCCGGGCGCCGGCTGGCGGCGGTAATAGCGCCTGCGCCGGATGAGATGCGTGCGGGATGCAAAATAGACATACGGGATCGGACCAGGGTAAAGGATCGTCCGAACGGCAGATGAACAGCATATCAAAAAGGCGTAACCAGAGGCTGGCAAACAGCGCCGGTCTGGTCTGGGCTGGCAGGGATGGAAATGGCAAATCAAGGGTGAAATTTTTTCGGTGACAGTCCATAGGGGGGGCTGCGGCCCATCGCTCCTTATCAATTTAAACGCTTCACTTTAGCAGGTAACTTTACCGACGCATAAAACTTTTTTTGTCTGCAAGTTGTAATAAGTGTCATCTACACTATTTGTACCCTCATATGTTTCCTCATGCACAAATAACTGAGCGCCGTCACAATTTTTATTTTTTTACACACTAAAATAAATCGCGTTTAACCGCTATTGAGCGACCCGCTAACGCGAATCGTTTCAACCAAAACAGCGGACATCAAACAGGGTGGCGAAAATTTACCCTGGCTAAGAGGTCATTCCGCCGGATGTTCAGGCCTTAAAACGCCGGGTGGTTTTACTGCTTAACCCAATTTGTTAACAGAGGAGGTATCAGTGAGTATTGCTATCATAATTGGCACTCACGGGTCAGCGGCCGAGCAACTGCTAAAAACCGCAGAAATGATATTGGGCGCACAACAAAACGTCGCCTGGATTGATTTTGTTCCCGGGGAAAATGCTGAAACACTGATTGAAAAGTATACCGCGCGTTTAGCGCAACTTGATACTCAGGAAGGCGTGTTATTTCTGGTTGATACCTGGGGAGGCAGCCCATTTAATGCGGCCAGCCGCATTGTTGTCGATAAAGAAAACTACGAAGTGGTAACCGGCGTCAATATTCCCATGTTGGCAGAAACCTTCATGGCGCGTGACGACAACCCGGCTTTTGCCGAGCTGGTGAAAATTGCCGTGGAAACAGGACGCGCAGGCGTCAGGGCATTAAAAGCACCGGAACCTGTGGCCGAAGCGGCGACCGCGCCGGTTGCCGCCGCAGCCCCTGCCGCCGCCGCAGCGCATCCGAATGCCGGTGGTCATATGACCATAGGCCTGGCGCGCATCGATGACCGTCTGATTCATGGCCAGGTCGCCACCCGTTGGACCAAGGAAACCAATGTCAAACGCATTATCGTGGTGAGTGACGAAGTCGCCGCCGATACCGTGCGCAAGACCCTGCTTACCCAGGTGGCTCCTCCGGGCGTTACGGCGCATGTCGTTGACGTGGCCAAGGCTATCCGGGTTTATGACAATCCCGCCTACGCCAAAGATCGCGTCATGTTTTTGTTCACCAACCCTACCGACGTTGAACGTGTGGTGGAAGGCGGGGTTAAAATCACCACGGTCAACATTGGCGGTATGGCTTTCCGTCAGGGCAAAACCCAGGTGAATAACGCAGTATCGGTTGATGAGAAAGATATCGCCGCGTTTCGCAAGTTAAATGACAGAGGGATTGAGCTGGAAGTCCGTAAGGTCTCTTCAGACTCGCCGCTGAAGATGATGGATTTAATAAATAAACTCGGTAAGTAAATTCAGCCGAAAAAAACTAACACCCAAGAGCGTATAAATTTTCTGAAAAAATGGTTTACCGCTCTCTTACGTTTGTCAGAGGAGAAGTACAATGGAGATCACCACGCTTCAAATTGTGCTGATTTTTATAGTGGCCTGTATTGCAGGTATGGGTTCAATACTCGATGAGTTCCAGTTCCACCGCCCACTGGTGGCCTGTACGTTAATCGGCTTGGTATTAGGTGACATGAAGACCGGTATCATCATCGGCGGTACGCTGGAGCTGATTTCCCTGGGTTGGATGAATATCGGCGCCTGCGTGGCGCCCGTTGCCGCGCTGGCATCGCTAATGCCCACCATTCTGGTTATCGCC
>JAATFX010000041.1 GCA_015654925.1 Enterobacterales bacterium
GATGCTTCAATTAGTAGAGGGATAGCGGCTCAATGAGTGACCTTGCCAGAGAAATAACACCGGTCAACATCGAAGAAGAGTTAAAAAGCTCTTATCTGGATTACGCCATGTCCGTTATTGTCGGACGTGCGCTGCCGGATGTACGGGATGGGTTGAAACCGGTACACCGCCGCGTATTGTTTGCGATGAGCGTACTCGGTAATGACTGGAATAAACCTTACAAAAAATCGGCCCGTGTGGTCGGGGACGTCATCGGTAAATACCACCCCCATGGGGATACCGCGGTCTACGACACCATCGTGCGTATGGCCCAGCCGTTCTCGCTGCGTTATATGCTGGTGGATGGCCAGGGTAATTTCGGTTCCGTCGACGGCGACTCCGCCGCGGCGATGCGTTACACCGAAGTCCGCATGTCGAAAATCGCCCATGAACTGTTGGCGGACCTCGAAAAGGATACCGTGGATTATGTGCCGAACTACGACGGCACCGAGCAGATCCCGGATGTCATGCCCACCAAGATCCCCAACCTGTTGATCAACGGCTCCTCCGGCATTGCCGTGGGCATGGCCACCAATATTCCGCCGCATAACCTGACGGAAGTGATCAACGGTTGCCTGGCCTATATCGATGATGAAAATATCAGCGTCGAAGGCCTGATGGAACACATCCCGGGCCCCGATTTCCCGACCGCCGCCATCATTAACGGCCGGCGCGGCATTGAAGAGGCCTATCGCACCGGCCGCGGTAAGATCCTGATCCGCGCGCGCGCCGAAGTGGAAGCGGACGCCAAAAGCGGCCGTGAAACCATCATCGTGCATGAAATACCTTATCAGGTGAATAAAGCCCGCCTGATCGAGAAAATCGCCGAGCTGGTCAAAGATAAACGCATCGAGGGCATCAGCGCCCTGCGCGACGAATCCGATAAAGACGGCATGCGCATCGTTATCGAAATCAGGCGCGACGCGGTGGGCGAGGTGGTGCTGAACAACCTCTACTCCCAGACGCAGCTGCAGGTGTCGTTCGGCATCAATATGGTGGCTCTGCATCAGGGCCAACCCAAGATCATGGCGCTGAAAGATATCCTTTCCGCCTTTGTGCGCCACCGCCGCGAAGTGGTGACCCGCCGTACGATTTTTGAATTGCGCAAAGCCCGCGACCGCGCCCATATCCTCGAAGCGCTGGCCGTGGCGCTGGCCAATATCGAACCGATCATCGAGCTTATCCGCAATGCGCAAAGCCCGGCAGAAGCCAAGGCTGGCCTGGTGGCTCAACCTTGGGAGCTGGGCACCGTGGCGGCCATGCTGGAACGTGCCGGCGATGATGCTGCGCGTCCCGAGTGGCTGGAGCCGGAATTCGGTATTCGCGACGGCAGCTACTATCTGACCGACCAGCAGGCCCAGGCCATCCTCGATCTGCGTTTGCAAAAACTGACCGGCCTCGAACATGAGAAACTGCTCGATGAGTACAAAGAGCTGCTCGAACAAATCGCCGAACTGATCGTCATCCTGGAAAATCCCGATCGGCTGATGGAAGTGATTCGCGAAGAGCTTAACGCGATGAAAGAGATGTACAGCGATGTCCGCCGTACTGAAATCACCGCCAACACGTCCGATATCAATATTGAAGATTTGATTAATCAGGAAGACGTGGTTGTGACCTTGTCACATCAAGGTTATGTTAAATATCAACCGCTTACCGACTATGAAGCCCAGCGTCGCGGCGGCAAAGGCAAATCGGCGGCCCGCATCAAGGAAGAAGACTTTATCGACCGGCTGCTGGTGGCCAATACGCATGACACCATTTTGCTGTTCTCCAGCCGCGGCCGCCTGTACTGGATGAAGGTGTATCAATTGCCGGAAGCCAGCCGCGGCGCCCGCGGCCGGCCAATCGTCAATCTGCTGCCCCTTGAGCAGAATGAGCGTATCACCGCCATCCTGCCGGTGCGTGAATATGAAGCAGGCCGCCATGTATTCATGGCCACCGCCAGCGGTACGGTGAAGAAGACCGCCCTGACCGAATTCAGCCGCCCGCGCAGCGCCGGCATCATCGCCGTCAACCTCAACGAGGGAGACGAGCTGATTGGTGTTGACCTGACCGACGGTGAAAACGAGGTCATGCTGTTCTCCGCCTACGGTAAAGTGGTGCGTTTCCCTGAAAGCCAGGTGCGCTCCATGGGCCGCACCGCCACCGGCGTACGCGGCATCAACCTGGCCGCCAAGGACCGGGTGGTTTCGCTGATCGTGCCCCGTGGCGACGGGCCGATCCTGACCGTCACCCAGCATGGTTACGGTAAACGTACCGCGCAAAGCGAATATCCGACTAAATCCAGGGCCACCCTCGGCGTGATCTCCATCAAAGTGAGTGAACGCAACGGTGAAGTGGTCGGCGCGGTGCAGGTGGTGGATAGCGATCAGATCATGATGATCACCGACGCCGGCACGCTGGTGCGCACCCGGGTATCAGAGGTGAGTATCGTCGGACGCAACACCCAGGGGGTTACCCTGATTCGCACCGGCGAAGGCGAGCATGTGGTTGGATTGCAGCGGGTTGCCGAACCGGTGGATGACGAAGAACTGGACAGCGTGGAAGGACTGGCGGAAGGCGACGAGATCGAAGATGAAGGCGACGACATCGACGAGAGCGGCGCCGACGACATCAACGGCGACGACGATGACGCTGCGCCGGAAGATGACGATCGGGATGCCTGATAATTAATCTGCGCCACCCCGGCCCGGTTTTTAGCGGGCCGGGAGCCGCAGTCCTATTAAGCCAGCCGTGGTGCTGGCTTTTTTTATGCGGTGCCGGTAGTGTATCGGCATCTGGTTTGCCGCCGGGCGCCCGGTATTACCGCCGGCGCTATCTGCTACTATGGGTATGCGCGGCCAACGGGTATCATTACCCGGTATTACCAACCTGCATTTTCACCGGAACGGTACTGGCTTGAAATACTTCTCATCATTTCGCACGACGGTTAAAATTTCCCGTTATCTGTTCCGCGCGCTGGCGTTACTGCTCTGGTCGCTCGGCGCGCTGTTATCGGCTTTTTACATCATCAGCCTGCTGCACCAGCGCGAATCGGAACTGCGTCAGGAGTATTACACCAGTTTCGGCCAGGCCCAAAGTTATATCTCCCGCTCCTCCGCCATGCTGCGGGAAATCAAATATGTGGCGGAAAACCGCCTTAACGCCAGCATTGCCGGACTGGACATGTTAAACGGCGTATTTGCCGGCAAAGCCAGCCGGCCGGAGTATACGCCCCTTTACCCGACATCCGATTGTAACCGTACCGGCGCCGAGTACCATAATTCCGTCGACTCCCTCAGTTATTTCCTGAGCTATTGGAAAGACAGTTTCTCCGATGCCTACGATCTCAACCGGGTGTTTTATATCAGCGGCGAAAGCCAGTGCATGGCCGATTTTAATTTTCGCAACGCCGCCAATAGCCCGGCCAGCTTGCCTAAAGGCCTGCAACAGCAGGTTATTAAATATCGCAATGCCCGGCAAAATGAGCGGGAAGATAACCTTTATTGGGTGTCGCCGGGCACCCGCCCCGGCAGCGGATATTTTTATGTATTAACCCCGATTTACGTGGCCAATAAGCTCGAAGCGCTGCTGGGCATCGAGCTGAGCATCCGCCTGGAAGATTTTTCCAGCAGCAGCAACCTGCCCATCGGCATCAGCCTGCTGGATCAAAATAACAGCCAGGTCATGTCGCTGGCCGAAGGGGAGCGAAAAGCCTCCGCCCTGGATGTTTATCCGGTGCAGGCCAACTATTTCGGTTATACCGACGGTTATAAAAACCTGGTCATGAAAAAAAGCCTGCCGCCGTCTTCCCTGAGTATCGTGTATTCATTATCGCTGAAAACGGTGATTGAGAATTTCAATCCGCTGATTATCAATGCGCTGTTGCTTAACCTGCTGTCGGCAACCCTGCTGGTGCTGCTGGCCTGGCTATTTGAACGAAAAATGTTCTCGCCGGCGGAAAAAAACGCCCTGCAACTGGAGGAGAACGAACAGTTTAACCGCAAAATCGTCGCATCCGCACCGGTGGGCATTTGTATTTTGCGCATCAGCGACGGCGCGAACCTGATCAGCAACGAGCTGGCGCATAATTACCTCAGCCTGCTGACTTTCGAGGACCGCCAGCGGATTATTCATATTATCTGCGGGCAGCAGGTGAATTTTGTCGATGTCATGACCAGCAACAACAACAACCTGCAAATCAGCTTTGTCCATTCGCGTTATCTAAACGAAAATGTCGCCATTTGCGTGCTGGTGGATATCAGCGCCCGGGTGCGGATGGAAGAGTCGTTGCAGGAAATGGCGGCGGCGGCGGAGCAAACCAGCCAGGCGAAATCCATGTTTTTGGCCACCGTCAGCCATGAATTGCGCACCCCGCTGTACGGCATCATCGGCAACCTGGATTTAATCAAGACCAAGGCTTTGCCCGAAGGGGTGGACCGCCTGGTGATGGCCATGGATAATTCGTCAGCATTATTACTTAATATTATCAGCGATATACTCGACTTCTCGAAAATAGAATCCGAACAGCTTAAAATTGAGCCAAAGAGTTTTTCGCCCCGCGAAGTGGTCAGCCATATCGCCGGCAATTTCCTCTCGCTGGTGGTCAAAAAGCGCCTCGGGCTCTACTGCTTTATCGATCCCGGCGTGCCGCAAAGCCTGCGCGGCGATCCCGTGCGTTTGCAGCAGGTGTTGTCCAATTTGCTTAATAACGCGATTAAATTCACCCACGGCGGCTGTATTTTAATCCACGTCTATTGCCATGATGACTATCTGCATATTTGCATTCGCGATACCGGCGTGGGCATCCAGCAGCGCGAACTACTGCGCCTGTTCGATCCTTTTGTCCAGTTGGGCAATAGCGGCCAGCAGCAGTTCCAGGGCACCGGCCTGGGACTGGCGATTTGCGAGAAGCTGGTAAATCTGATGGATGGCGATATCGCGGTGGATTCCGAGACCGGGCTGGGCAGCCGGTTTACTATCCGGCTGCCGCTCTATCAGGCCACATATGCCGCGCAGACGCCCAGCGCGGAACTTAACGGCCGGATATGCTGGCTTTCCGTGCGCAATGCCGTCCTGGAAACGTACCTTACGCATCTGCTGACCGATCATGGCCTGACGGTAAAACGCCACACCTGGCAGGAGATCGGCACCGAGTCGGTTTATATTAGCGACGATGAATCAACGCCGGCCGCGCGCCCCGCGGTGTGGATACGTTTTATGATCACCCATATCGGCCCCGCCCAGGATGTCAGCGAAGGGGAGTGGTGGCTCAGCCCCGCTTTTGCGGACGCGTTGCCACAGCTGTTAATCAAGATTTATCGCAGCAACCAGGCCACCGTCCTGGCTTTGGCTCCGCCGTCCGCGCCGTCGCGGGTCAGCGTGGAAAATAATGATATTCGCATTTTGGTCGTGGACGATCACCCCATTAACCGCCGTTTGCTGGCCGACCAGCTGGAGTCCATCGGCTATCAGGTGATTACCGCCAATGACGGTATCGATGCGCTGAATATGCTGCACAAACAGGCGGTGGATATTATCCTCACCGATGTCAATATGCCTAATCTGGACGGTTACCAGCTAACCCGGCGTTTACGCGCCGAGGGCGTTACGCTGCCGGTGATCGGCGTCACCGCCAACGCGCTGGCGGAGGAAAAACAGCGCTGTCTGGATGCCGGTATGGATAGCTGTTTGTCCAAACCGGTAACCCTCAATGTCTTGCAGCCGGCGCTGGCGCATTTCAGCCAGCGGGTGCGGGAACAACGCCGCATTGACCAATGAATTGCCGGCATAAAAAAACGACGCACAGCGCCGTTTTTTTATGAATGACCGCTATAATTATTACTCTTTGTCCACCGGCGCCATGCTTACCGACGACAAATAGTTAAGCAGGGCGATATCGTTCTCCACGCCCAGTTTCAACATCGCCGATTTTTTCTGGCTGCTGATGGTTTTGATGCTGCGGTTAAGCTTCTTGGCGATTTCAGTCACCAGGAAACCTTCGGCGAACAGGCGCAAAACCTCGCTTTCTTTCGGTGAAAGGCGTTTATCGCCATAACCGCCGGCGCTGATCCTTTCCAGTAATTTCGCCACGCTGTCGGGGGTATATTTTTTCCCCTTTTGCAGCGAGGCCAGGGCCTTGGGCAAATCGGTGGGCGCGCCCTGCTTAAGGACAATGCCGTCGATATCCAGCTCTAGCACGGCGCTTAAAATGGCTGGGTTGTTATTCATGGTCAATACGATAATCGCCAATTGCGGATAGTGGCGTTTAATATATTTAATCAGGGTAATGCCGTCGCCGTATTTCTCGCCTGGCATTGAGAGATCGGTTACCAGTACATTTGCATCGAGCTTGCCCAGACTGTTGATGAGAGAGGTGGAGTCCTCGAACTCACCCACCACTTTGACCCAGTCAAGCTGCTCCAGTGATTTGCGGATGCCGAACAGGACTATCGGATGGTCATCGGCAATGATGACATTCAGATTATTCATAGGTTTAACTACCTTGCATGCTGTAGCAGTTTAATGACAAAAACATCAATTTGGTGGATATCGTTGCCGATTTTTGAATTATCATTTTCCATAGTAGCTTGTTTGATATGTTGTTCCAGCGTTTCACACAATAGTGTGCCGGAAACCAGATTCAGCATGGCAAAGACACCTTTTAAGCGGTGTGCAGTCTGGGCCAGGGCGTGCAGGTTGCCGCTCTCGGCTTCAGTATACAGCCTCTTGACGTCATCGGGTACTGTCTCGGCAAACAGTGTTAAATAACCGCTGGCCCGCAACTGCTCCAATATCCCTTCGGACTCGGCCGGCAGCGCCGTTGCCGCGCCGCCGCTTTCCTCCAGTATTAACTTGAGTTCCAATAATTGTAATATGGCATCAAGCAGCGGTCCGCCCAAATTGTAATTAACCTTCAGACGGTAGGGCGAAAGCGTACGAACGGTTGTTTCGTCGCCCTGCAGCAGCAGGGCGAAGTCTTCCATACGATGAACATCGTCGGTCAATAATAAATCATATTCCGGCGCCAGATGGTGCTCATCGGGATAAAGCAGTTCCGCGCCCAACTGGTTAAGCCGCTCTTTAATGATGCCGCGGATCTCCTCATTGGCGATATCCAGCATGGCCACCGTGCCGGCCAGAATGTTTTCTTGATCGTCGGCATGCCCGTTGTTTTCCTCCAACGGCAGCGTCAGCCTTACCCGGTAACGGGTGCCGATATCCGCTTTGGTATGGATATCCAGGCCGCCGCCCATTTTTTTGCACAGCTGGTTACACAAAAACCAGGAAAGCGAGGACCCGCGCTGATAATGATCTTCCGGCCCGGGACTGACAAAGGGCTGTTGCAGATTGGCCAGCTCCTGTTCGCTGACGCCGTTGCCGGTATCGCTGAGAATACAAAGCAGCGTATCCGGCTTGGCGGGGTCCTGGCCGATGGATAGCGTGATTTTACCGTAATGCGTGCTGATAATGCTGTAATCAAGCAATAGGGACAGGATTTTTTTCACCGCTTCGGCATCGCCGACATGCGGCTGATTAAGGGGTAAATGATAGTGATTAAACAGCCCCAGGCCTTTACGGCCCAGGGCGGGAAGACGCTCCGCCAGCAGGGCATCGATTATTTTCGGCAAGGAAAAGGGCTGCGGCGCCGGCCGCCAATCCTGAATTTCCAACGCGGTCAGCAGGCGCAGATTATCGAAAAGCTGGCTTAGCCGCGACGACTCGGCTTGCAGTCCGTCCAGGAAGCGCTGGCGCAGATCTTCGTCGCCCGCCTGCGCCAGGCCGTCGATGAGTTCATTGATGGCCAGCAGCGGTTGATTTAATTCATCCTGGAAATTGGTGAGAATGGCCCGGCGCGCCTGCTGATTTTTGTTCAGCTCGATTTGCGCCTGTTGCAGCTTTTTATTAACCAGCACCTCTTTATCATGGTCCAGTAATTGGAACAAATAGGTTTGCGGGGAAAGCTGGCTCTTGAACATGCGGATTTCGTAAACTTCGTTATTGACCGTCGCCTGGATAATGCCCTGATGGCTTTCAGCCAGGTTGGCGATTTTTTGCAGGCTGAGATGGGGCAGTAAATGATCGGCGATTTTATTGCTGGCCACCAGGGTATTTTCGCTAAAGTCATAGATCAGCAAACCCAGCGGCAAATTGGCGATCACCTCTTCCCCCAGGACGCGATGGGACCGCAACGCCTGCTCCATATTTTCGCGCGGGCGTAAGAAATGCTGGCGAATGAAATAAATACCCAGCAAAGATAAGGCGATGAGCAGGATATCAATGGCAATCGGCCACAGATTATTGCGCAGCATATCCACCGTCAGGCTGGTCAGGGGCACCCGGTAAACCATATTAAGCGGGGCGTTGGCGAACTGCGCGCTTATCTCAAGGGTCGAGCCTTTAATCCGGCTGATAATCGGCGGCGCGCTTGGCTGTTCGTTGTCGCTGGCCGCGGCGTCTGAGCCATCCAAGCCGTCGGCGGGCAGAAGTGCAAAATTGGCCCGGGCCATATTAAGCGGGATAATGTCATTGATCGGCAGATCGAAGGCAATAATCGTCGCCAAATGGCCCGGCTGGTTGATGATAATCCGCTGTGTAAAATAATAGTCGTTCTGGAAGCGGAATTTACGCAGCGGCGAAAAGCTTTCGCGCTCATCCAAAATATTGGCCTGCTGCAACATTTCCGCCCGGCGCGATTTAACCACGGCGCTGATCAGGCTGTCCTCGAAACGCGGCGCGATATCACGCAGCGGCTGGGTGGATATCAGCGTCAGGCTGTTATCGATGCCGTTAAGATAAAACAGGGAATAGTTATTGTTCTCGGCGCCCCATAATATGTCTAAATAATTGGACATTTTTACGGCGGTGGCCAGGGTGGCCGGCTCGTGGGCGCCAAAGATCAGCCCGTCGGTTTTGATATGGGGCTTTTCGATATAAAACACATCGGGCCGCAGCCGGGTTTCGCGCACGCCGTCCACGCCGATGTCCAGCGCGCCGGTGACGGCTGACGTGTCATACAGCCGATCGGCGACGAAACGGTAGGTATCGATGCGTTTTTGCAGCGCCAGGGTAATGGTGCTCATGCTGTGCTTTTTCTCTATCAGATAAGCGTTGATCGCATGAAACCCAAATAACCACAGCGACAATAACAACAAAATGATAAACACCACCAGACTGCGGATAAGCGCGGCCGCGGTGAGGGACAGATTTTTAATTTGCATGACTGTTTTTCATCACCGGCTCACCGGGTTACCCGGCGGGCGCTCAGCGTAACCACCAGAAGTAATAATGCGACGCAGCCAAATGCGACGAACAGGCTGGTCAAATGGGCAATAAAACCAATCAGCGCCGGGCCGGCCAGGATACCGGCATAACCAACGCCGGAAATGGCGGCCAGGGCCAGGTTAGGCGGCATATCGGTTTGGTTGCCGACCACGCTGAACAGCAGGGGCACCAGGTTTGACGCGCCGAAGCCCACCAGCATGAAGCCCAGTAGCGTCATCACCGGCTGATTGATGAAAATCGCCAGCGCCAGGCCCGCCGATGCACACAGGCTACCGGCCAGCAGAGTGCGGTAGCGGCCGATGGCATTGATCAGCCGATCGCCGTTCAGGCGGCCGATGGTCATGGCGATGGAGAACAGGGCATAACCCAGCCCGCCCTTGGAACTTTCTAGACCGCGCTCAACTGTCAGGAATAGCGCGCTCCAGTCAAGCATCGCCCCTTCGGTTAGAAACAGGATGAAACAGAGCAAGCCGATAAACATCACCTTGCCGCGGGGACGGACAAATAGCGGACCGCCGTTCGCGGCCGGGCGATCCGACAGCAGGTTGCCGGCCGTGCACACCAACAAGACGACGATGAGCGCCACTGCTATGGCGATAGACGAAAAAGGACTTAGCCCCAGCCAGAGTAATATGCTGACCAGACCGGCCCCTGCAATACCGCCAATACTGAAAAATCCGTGGAATCCGGACATCATGGCCCGGCCGCTGGCTTTTTCCACCGCCACCGCCTGGATGTTCATGGTGATATCGATCGCCCCCAGGCTAATGCCGAAAAGCAGCAGGGCCAGCCCCAGCGAAAAGCTGCTTTGCGTCAGCGCCAGGGCAGGCATGGCCAGGCACAGTAGTATGGCGCCCCCGATAATCACCGGCCTGCAGCCGAGCCTGCTGGCCATCGGCGCCGCCAACGGCATGGCCAGCAGCGAGCCAATGCCCAGGCACAGCAGCATTAATCCCAGCGACGCATCATTAATTTGCAGGCGTAATTTGGCGAACGGCACCAGCGGCGCCCAGGCCGACATGCCGAAGCCGGTAATAAAAAACACGGCGCGCGTGGCGATGCGTACCGGTCGGGCGGAGTGCTGTTCCGTATTTAACGTCGTTGTCATAAAGCTATCGGGACTGTCCTGTCTGGGTGTGGTTAAAATTAATGTCGGAACCGGCCGCTGGCGCAAGGGCGCCGGCTATTCGCCGCCCTTGCGCGTAAGCCATACCGCAATCACCCGCACGATATAGTCTTGCTGCTCGTCGGTAAGCGGCTGCCCCTTGGCGATGCCGTGCCATTTTTCCAGGCAACCCCGGCAACAGGTGGCGGTGCCGTGCTGCGCGACAAACACCGGATGACCGCGCCAGGGCGTTTGTTTACCGTCTTTGGCCGGCAATGCCGGGGCCAGCCGGCCGGCAATAAAATCGCGCGCATGCGCTAGCACGATATCTATTCCTTTAGTATGCAGGTAGGTAAGATCTTTTTCATTAAGCCTAAATTTTGACCGGAAAGCGGAACGTTGTAAACGATCCCAGATAAGGTCGATATCCTGATCTCGTTGCATGTTGCCCTCAGCTATCCGGTGGCCTGGCGCCTCTTTGCGCGCCAGGCCACCGGCGAATCATGTCGCAAAGTGTACCATGACCTTAGTCTGATAACGAAGTGCGCTGTGCGGGGTGGGGGGTATCCCCCGGTTGTCCGTGGCCATAAATATTTTTTAAATAATCAAAAAATAAGATGGTAAAAGAACAATCGTTATTGTCGCTATTCCGGCATAGGAGGAATGTTTTATTTACTAACATTTATTAATGGATATTAATATTTTTTGCCAAGTTGAAAAAAAAGCCGACACATGGTCGGCGAGGGAAAAATAAGGTTTCGATGAAGGTAATAATGACAAATTAATGATGATAGCCAAATAATAATAGTCTATGCGCGGCATGGCGTTTTGTCACATTGTGCTATCATGATTATAATATGTTAATATTATGATTTTAATGACTTTTTTAATGGTGCTATTTTTAATTACGACCATTTGTTATTATTTTTTGGCGTGAGTTTTTTCTATAAAGTTCCGCCGGCGTAACAAAATAAAATATAAAAATTGTACTTTGAAACATTGTATGGCACTTGGTATCATTTTACCGCTAGTATATTATCGCTTTTATTGCAAAATTAAATGGCTTGTTGAGCCGTAGCATCCTCAATAATGCATTCATTGAAAAGTGGTGGTCACTGACAACTCATCTTCGAGGATAAAAGAATGAAAGCGCAAATTCTATCCCTTTTAATACCGGCATTGCTGGCCGCCGGATCGGCTAGTGCTGCCGAGATCTACAATAAGGACGGTAATAAATTAGATCTCTATGGCTCGATCCACGGACTGCACTATTTCTCCGACAATAAAAGCAACGATGGCGACGAAACCTATACGCGCCTTGGCTTTAAGGGCGAAACGCAGATCAACGATCAACTCACCGGGTATGGTCAGTGGGAATATGAAATCAAAGGCAACAATACCGAGGGCAGCGACTCCACCAAAGGCGATCATACCCGTTACGGATACGCCGGCGTAAAATTCGGCGACTACGGTTCGTTCGACTATGGCCGTAATGACGGGGTGCTCTACGACATTGCTTCTTTTACCGATATGCAGCCTGAGTTCGATGGCTCCACCTATGGCGCCGATCAGTTTTTATTCCAGCGCACCAGCGGCGTGGCCACCTACCGCAACAATAACTTCTTCGGCCTGGTGGACGGCCTGAAGTTCGCCTTGCAATACCAGGGGCAAAATTCCGATCCCGAAGAGTCGGCGAACGGCCGCGATGTGCTGGGCCAGAACGGCGACGGGTACGGTATGTCGTTGACCTACGATCTCGGCATGGGGGTCAGCGCGGGAGCGGCGTTCTTTAATTCCAAGCGTACCGACGATCAAAACGGCGCCCGCAACTATGCGGCGATTATGGGACGGGGCGATCGCGCCGAGGGATATAGCGGCGGCCTTAAATATGACGCCAACCAGGTCTATCTGGCGGTGATGTTCACCCAGTCATATAATGCCGCGCCGTTCGGCGCCAGCGATTCGCAGCTCTATGGCTATGCCAACAAAGCGCAAAGTTTCGAAGCCTATGCGCATTACCAGTTTGACTTCGGTCTGGTGCCGTTCGTGGGCTACAACCAGACCCGGGGCAAGGATCTGGGACAGGGCGGCGACAATAATACCTACCATGATGAGGATTTGGTGAAATTTGTCGATGTGGGGACCAGTTACTACTTCAACAAAAATCTTTCCACCTACGTTGATTATAAAATCAACCTGATGGATGACAATAAGTTCACCGATGCCGCCGGTATCAATACCGACGACGTGGTGGCCCTGGGACTGGTATACCAATTCTGATCTGTTGCCACCCACGGGCGGCGGTCTCGCCGCCCGTGGATAGAACTGATATTTAACCCTTTCATTTAAAATTATCTACTATTAATTCCTCATAAAATCATCAGCCGTATCTCCCCAGAACATAAATACCGAGGTTATTTAACTAATATTTAATTTGACGTTTTAATCGGCCGGTTACCCGGTTGAAACGCTAAATTCTATTTAGTATTATCGCGCTGTATGAAAAGTCATTTTGGCAAAGTTGTTTCTTTGCCGTACTTTTTATATCTGAATCAGTGGCGAAAAATATATGAGGATAATATAATGAAACTGTGTCTTATTTCTACCCTGGTACCTATTTTAATGTTTTCCGGCGGCGCGGGTGCCGCGGAAATTTATAATACGGACGGCAATAAGCTGGATTTAAACGGTAAAATTGTTGGGGTACATTATTTCGATAATAATAATACCGATAGCGATCATTCCTATATGCGTTTCGGTTTTCTCGGCGAGATGCAGATCACGCCCCAACTGACCGGTTACGGCCGCTGGGAGTATCAGGCCGAACTGGATCAAGGAGAAAAAGACGCGTCGGAGGAAGCATCCACCCTGCTGGGTTTCGTCGGCCTGAAATTCGCCGATCTCGGTTCCTTTGATTACGGCCGCAATTACGGCGTGCTGTATGATGTCCTCGCCTGGACCGACCGGCTGCCGGAGTTTGGCGGTGACGCCTTCGGCGCGGATAATTATATGTCCCACCGCGGCAATAACCTGGCAACCTATCGCAATACGGGCTTTTTCGGCCAGGTGGACGGGCTGAACTTCGCCGTGCAGTATCAGGGTGAAAACCAGGCCGGCGATAAAAAAGGCGTGGGGCGCGGCATCGAAGCGGCCAACGGTAACGGCTACGGCATGGCGGTATCTTATGATTTGGGCTGGGGCATCAGCGCCATCGGCGCGTTGACCAGCGCCAGCCGCCCCGATAAACAAAAGGACCATCTTTACGGCCAGGGTGGTAATAAAGCCAATGCGTATGCGGGCGCGCTAAAATACGACGCCCGGAATTATTACCTGGCGGCGATGTACAGCCAGAGTTATAATTTGTTGCGGTTCGGTGATGTCAAGGACGATAAAAAAATCAGCGGCTTCGCCAATAAAGCGCAAACCTTCGAGGCGGTGGCGCAGTATCTGTTCGATTTTGGCTTTAGCCCCTCGCTGGCCTATGTGCAAACCCGCGGTTGCGGTATTGAAAAATACAATAAGCAGAATCTGAGAAAGTATTTCGATATAGGCGCCACCTATAATTTCAACGATAATATGGCAACCTATATTGATTACAAAATCAATATGCTTAAAGGCAATGATTTTACCGAGAAGGCAGGAATCAAACGGGATAATATTGTCGCGACCGGTTTACAATACCGCTTCTGATATTGTTAAAATCAAAAAAACCAGGTGCGTGCTGGTCTTAGGCAATAATGCGATAAGTTTGAAAAACATCAGCCATAGAGTGGTCAAGCGGGGGGACGAAAAAGACCGTCCGCCCCGCGCTGGTGATGGCATAACGTTACCTATTCAGGTGAAAGGTGACTACGCCGGTGGCCCGCTAACGGTGCCGTTGATGGATCAGCGACTTCTTCCGGGTTTCCTTCACCGCCATAAACAGCGAAAATACGGCGATACCGAGCAATACGGCGATCAGAATCAGGTTCTGCATGGTCTTATGCCCTCCCTTTACGAGCAATAAATAAGACAATGATTCTCCCGGTAGCGGCCCCCACCGGCTATCAGACCATTCTGTTTAACCGGCCTAAAAGGCGTCATTTCATCAATAACCTAGCCGGAAAAGCATTTTAAGCTAAAAATTACGCTTAATCCCTAGTGTTTGTGCTTATATACCGCATAAGAAAAATCCACCACCGGCCAGCCGGCCCGGCCCAGGGCGAATGTTTTTTTCTTGAAGGGGTTGGTATAGTCGGTAAAAAGCGACAACAATCCTAAGGTTCGCTTCGCGACCCATAAAAGTTTTATTAACTGACGCCATACCGTGGCATAAGGGAAAAGTGATATGACTCAATCTTTATCGTTCAAGGGGATAACCGCCGGTGTCGCGCTGGCAACGGCTATAGTGCTGTCGGCAGGACTTGCTCCCCAAATGGCGCAGGCCGCACCCACCACCGCCCCGGCTACCGTTAAAGTGACCTTTGTCCAGGAATGGCCGGTAGCGGATGGATTCTGGATACCCTGGACCCTGGGTAAAGCCAAGGGTTTTTATCGCGAAGAAGGCATCGATCTTAATATCGTCGCGCCGCCGACGGTGGCCGACACCATGAAGTTCCTGGGCACGGGCCGGGCGGATGTGGCGTTTACCACGGTAATGGATATTATTTTCGCCAAGGAGCAGGGCGCCCCGGTGATTGCCATCGGCCGCTACGGCACCGGCAATAATTGGGGGATCTTCACCCCGCAGGGACAGCCGATTACCGTAAGCGAGTTGAAAGGCAAAAAGATTGGCATTTATAACGATGCCTGGACCAAGGCGCAATTATCCTTGGTATTAAAAAGCGCGGGTATGACCCTTGATGATGTGAAAATGGTTGCCGCCGCCGATGACACCGTGCCCCTGCTGCTGCAAAACCGGGTGGATGCCACTACGGGTATTACCAATGCCGAAGGAACCGAAATCGCCGTGACGACCAAGCAAAAACCGGAGTTCCTGCCGGCCACGGCCCACGGCGTGCCGGATACACCGATCTTTATGTTTGCCGGCAACCAGCAGTGGTTAGCGAAAAATCCGGCGCTGGCCAAGGCGTTTATGCGCGCCACCACCAAAAGCATCCGTTATGCCATCGCCCATCCCGACGAAGCTACCGCCGCGTTCGCCGCGCAGTACAGTAAATCCTACGATGCCGCTTTCGTGAAGCAGCAGTGGCAAGATACCATGGCGGTATTGGGTAAGCCGGATAACGATCAGCTCAGGCTCAACGACCAGGCCTGGAGTGAATTGCTCGGCGCGGTGACCGGGTTGGGTATCCTCAAGCAGGCGCTGACGCCCGCCCAATATTATACCAATGAGTTTTTGCCCCAGGAGTAAATACGCGCCCGGCAACGGAACGCCCGCGGCTGCGCCGCAAGGTTAATCCGGGGTGCTTACCGCCGCGCTACGGGCCGCCGGCTGCGGCGCGTCCAGGTCGGCGGTACGCAACAATGCCTGCTCGATGCGCTCGGCGTCGACGGCAAAGGGCAGTTGCGCCGCGATTGCCGGCGCTATTTTTACGCCTTGGGCAATTTGCCTCGCTTTTTGCGCCAGCGGCGTTATCGACCCGTCGACGCCGAGCTGGCGCAGGGTCAGCGGAGTGGAGAAGGTCTTTAACAGCGCCAGTAGCTGCGTCTGCGTCTGCGGCTGGGTAGGGGACTCATCCAGATAGGATTGCACCACCAGCCCGAAGCCCACCAGTTCGCCGTGCAGAAAACCGTGCAATTCCGGATGGTAAGTGATGCTGTTATGCAGCGCGTGCGCCACGCCGATGCGCGGGAATTCGTCACGCATGCTGTTGGCCATGCCGGCCAGGGCTATTACCCCGTCCACCACTTTGCTAAAGGCCGGGGTGACCCGGTGGGCCAGGTTGTCGGCGATCGCTTCTTCCCCCGACTGTTCAAAGATCTCCAGCGCCAGTTTGGCGGCCTGCGCTTTTAGCACCAGCGACAGGCTGCTATCGTCCTGGCGCAGATAGGGCTCGAATTCATACCATTTGGCCAGCGCATCCACGATCCCTGATTTCAGGTAGCGTACCGGCGTATCGGCGAGAATCTGGCTATCGACCAGCACCCACTCCGGCGTACGTTGCAGCGGCATTGAGTTCAGATGGCCGCCGGCTTCGGTATACAGCACCGAGATGGGCGACCACGCGGCACAGGTCGCGGCAATGGTGGGTACCGTAATCAGGGGCAATTGCCCGCAGGATTCCGCGATGCCCTTGGCGGTGTCCAGCACTTTACCGCCGCCGACGCCGACGATCAGGCGGATACCGTCCGCCTGCGCCCGCGCGCTAAACGCGGCAATCGTGGCCCGGGTACACTCTCCCTGTAAAAAATAGCGCTCAAAGCGGATATCCTGGGCGCTGAAACTGGCTTCAATCGCAGCCGAGGTCGCCTGCCAGGCGCGTGGGCTGCTGATGATCATGACCTTATCACGGGCAATAGGCGCGACATAATCACCGATGCGCTTAATCAGTCCCACCTCATTAAGGTAATTCTGCGGTGCTTTAACCACAATCACGATATGCCTCTCCTAATCCTGCCAAACGATTAACCTGGTTAACGTATTATCTCTGACTCTTTACCCGCAGCATTGCCCCTGCGCCAAAGGCTATTTCTGCATGCCCCACCGCTTGACGGTAATCCGCTCCAGGGTGCTGAATATCAGCCCTTCAACCAATAAGCCGATGATGATGACCGATATCAGCCCGGCAAATACCCGGTCGGTAAAAAGCTCGTTGCGGTTTTGGAAAATATACCAGCCCAGCCCCCCTTTGCCGCTTGAAGCGCCGAACACCAGCTCCGCGGCAATCAGGGTACGCCAGGCAAACGCCCAACCGATTTTCAAGCCGGAAAGAATGGCGGGCAGGGCGGCGGGAATCAGGATGTACCATACATAGCGCAACCCGCGCAGGCCATAGTTGCGCCCGGTCATGCGCAAGGTATCGGATACGCCGAGGAAACCGGCGTAGGTATTGACCGCCATCGGCCACATCACGGAATGCACCAGCACGAATATCAGGCTGTTCTCCCCCAGGCCGAACCACAGCAGCGACAGCGGCAGCAGCGCAATGGCGGGCAGCGGATTAAACATCGAGGTCAGGGTGCTGAGGGTATCGCGGCCAATCCGGGTCGATACCGCCAGCGAGCTCAACACCAGCGCCAAAACGGTGCCGATGATATAACCTTTGATCAGGGTGCCCAGCGAAATGCCGATTTTCGCCGGCAGTTCGCCGCTGGCCATATCCTGGCCAAATGCGGTAAGGGTCTGGATAAATCCCGGCAATAACAGGTCGTTGTTTTGCCAGCGCGCTGCGCCTTCCCACAAAGCAATCAGTACCAGCAAAATGATCGATTTGCGCAGCCAGGTCTGGTTCCACAACCGGGTCTGCCACGGCAGGGGGGTCGCCAGCGACATAGGCTCGATGGGCGGCAAGTCGAATTGATACTCCGGCCGAATGGGTGGTTGCATGGTCATAATCACGATTCCTGGATAAAAAATACCTTCAGCCGCCCACGACCCTAAAGCGCGGCTTGACCGCCGCGGCGGCGTCGCGGGCGGTTTCGGGTTCGTCGAACAGTAAATGGTGAATGCGCCGCGAGGTTTGCTGGAAGGCGCTGCCGCCAAAATCGTCAATACCGAATTGATGGCTGTTCAGCTCCGCCCGCACCCGTCCAGGGTGAGGGGAGAGCAGCAGGATGCGGCTGCCGACCACCAGCGCCTCTTCGATGGAATGCGTGACGAACAATAAGGTAAAGCGCACCTCTTCCCACAGCGCCAGCAGCTCTTCTTGCATTTTGCGCCGGGTCAGGGCATCAAGCGCGGCAAAGGGTTCGTCCATCAATAAGACTTTGGGTTCCATCGCCAGCGCGCGGGCAATGGCGACGCGCTGTTTCATCCCGCCGGAGAGCGTATGGGGATAAGCGTCGGCAAAGGCCGACAATCCCACCTTGGCAAGGAAATAGCCGGCCCGCTCGCGGGCTTCGGCGCGACCGGCCTTGCCGCTGGCCAACAGTGGAAACATGACGTTTTCCAACACGGTTTTCCACGGCGGTAATTGGTCGAACTCCTGAAACACCATTAGCCGATCCGGTCCCGGCTGCGTCACTGCGGCACCACCCAGCGTAATACTGCCGCTTACCGACGGCAGGAAACCGCCGATGGCTTTTAGCAGGCTTGATTTACCACAGCCCGATGGTCCGAGCAGCACAAACCGATCGGCCGGGAAAACATCGAAACTGACATCATGGGTTGCCCTGACCACCCGGCGATGGGTGCGATATTCAAGGTTTAATGCGCTGACCTGAAGTACGGGCGCATCGGCCGCCGGGCTTTGTTGTAATGCCATTACGTCACTCCTTCCAACCGGTATCCCGGCGTATCAACTGCCGGGCAAGGCATAGGCTTCAGGGAAAAAGTAATCCTTCCAGGAAGCGGCGCTATTTTTCAAGACTCCCAGCTCGTGTAATTTTTCGGCATACACGAAGGTTTTCTGTGGCGCAATAGTGAAGTCATTTTCCGGATCGTTGACAATCTTCTCAATTAACTCCAGCGGCAGATTGGATTTTTCGACGCGGATATAAATTTTCGCCGCTTCGTTCTTATCGGCCTTGATGATATCCGCCGCCTCGGCCAGCGCATCGAAAAACGCCCGGTAGGTTTTGGGATTTTCATCGTGGAATTTTTGCGTCGCATACAGCAGGTTAAATGTGCCTTTGCCGCCCAATACATCATAAGAACTCAATATCTTATGAATGCCGGGATGTTCCAGGGCCTGGTATTGGAACGGCGGGCTGGAAAAATGGGTGCTGATTTCCGAACCGCCGGCGATTAATGCGGTGGTCGCGTCAGGATGGGGCAGGCTCAGGGTAATATTATCGAATTTCTTATATTCGGCGTTGCCGTACAGGCGGGCGGTTTCAATCTGCAAGGTACGCGACTGGAAACCCACGCCGGCCGCGGGTACGGCGATCCGGTCTTTGTCGGTTAAATCGCGGATGCTTTTCACCGCCGGATTATTGCTTAACAAATAGTTGGGCATTGAACCGAGCGCGGCCACCGCCTTGACATTTTGCCGGCCGCGGGTGCGATCCCATACGGTCAGGGCCGGCGGTACGCCGGCGGAGGCCACGTCCAGCGCGCCGGTCAGCAAGGCTTCGTTCATGGCGGTGGCGCCGGAAATGCTGTGCCAGTCCACCTTGATATCCAGTCCCTGTTCTTTACCGTGTTTTTCTATCAGTTGCTTATCGCGCACCACATCCAGGATCAGATAGCCGATGCCGAATTGCTGGGCGATACTAATAGTGCCTTCCGCCCGTACGGGGGCGACCGCTAAAAAAAATGAACCGAAAGCGGCAACCAGGCCGATTCGTTTAAACAGTGCATTCATTAAATTAATCCCAAAGAGTTAACGTCATTTTTATTGCGTCCATCTTAGAGTCGAATACCCATTATGCGTAAAGTGTTTTTTGGAATAAATTATAAGCATATGCTTATGCGTTATTTCACTTTGCTTATGATTTTTTATGGAATAGCGCAATGCGGGCCTTTAGTTATTTTCCATCTATCTATATTTCATTCTTGTCGTTTGGCGGAAAGTTTATTGGCGATATAGTGCAGGCTTTGGAAGGAGAATAAAACCGTGCCGACTTTCCAGCACTCATTTTTAAGAGGGTTCCTTACTGCCCGGCTGACGGATATCAAGGTCGATGCGCATGTTGCGGCCGTGGTGGCGGATAATCTGGTAGAGTCCTGTTTAAAAGGGCACGATTCCCACGGCGTGACCATGCTGCCGCGCTACATCGCCGCCATCAATGAAGGCGGCCTGGACCCCCATGCCGAAGCTCGGGTTATCCTGGATGCCGGCGCGCTGCTTTCGTTTAACGGCGGCGGAGGATTCGGGCAGGTCGTGGGGCGCCAGGCGATGGCCGCAGGCATTGCGCGGGCCGCGCAATATGGCGTGGCGGTGGTCGGCATGGCCGACGCCCATCATCTGGGGCGCATTGGCGCCTGGGCGGAACAGGCGGCGGCGGCCGGACTGGTTTCCATTCATTTTGCCAACGTGAACAGCCGTTCCCCGGTGATGCCGTGGCAGGGACGCGAACCGCGCCTGGGAACCAACCCCTTCTGCGTCGGCATTCCCGCGGCGCATCAAGATCATCCGCTAATCCTCGATTTCGCCACCAGCATTATCGCCGGCAACAAGGCCAGGCTCGCCTGGAATGCCGGCCAGGAACTGGCTCCCGGCTGTGTCGTCAATGACCAGGGGCAGCCCGCCGTCGATCCGCGCTGGCTGATGACCGAGCCCTTCGGCGCCTTATTGCCGTTCGGCCAGCATAAGGGGTCCGGGCTGTCGGTGGTGTGCTCATTGCTCGGCGCGGCGCTGACCGGCGGCATGACCGAGCGCCATGACAATCGCGATAAACAGCGTATTCTCAATAGCATGCTGTCAATCTTGATTGACCCGGCCAAACTCGGCGGCGCGAGTAATTATCCGCAGGAAATCGCCGGAATGATGGCGTGGGTGCGTAGCTCCCGTGACGACGCCGCGGTATTATTGCCTGGCGATGCGGAGCATGAAAAATATCAGCAGCGGCTCGCCGCCGGGATTTATATCGACGACGTCAGTTGGCGCCAGTTAGCGGCGCTGGAAAATTCGCCCCGGGCGTTGAAGGCCTAGCGGCATGCGCAAAAAAACGCCGGCCGGCCCCCATTTACCCATCCACTTTTAGGAATTCATTATGCACCTTGCCCGTTTCCCCCGCCTCTCCTTAGGCCAGTTTCCCACCCCGCTGGAAGCCTTGCCGAATTTAAGCCGCTTTCTCGGCGGCCCGACCCTTTATATCAAGCGCGACGACAACACCGGATTGGCCAGCGGAGGCAACAAGACGCGCAAATTGGAGTTCCTGCTCGCCGACGCGGTGCGGCAAGGGGCCGACGTGGTGATAACCCAGGGCGCGACGCAGTCCAATCATGTGCGCCAAACCATTGCCGGCGCTGCGAAAATCGGTCTGAAAACCCAGATTTTGCTGGAACGGCGGGTGGAAAAATTCGGCGAGGATTATCAGCGTTCCGGCAACGTATTGCTGGATAACCTGCTCGGCGGCACCGTGGTAGACCATCTGCCGGCCGGTACCGATATGCAGCAGGCCATGGAAACCTTGGCCGATACCCTGCGCGCCCAGGGCCATAAGCCCTATGTGATCCCGGGCGGCGGCTCCAATCCTATCGGCGCGCTGGGATATGTGGCCTGCGCCGAAGAATTGTTGTACCAATCCAGCCAGCAGCGGTTGCGCATCGATCGCATCGTCCATGCCACCGGCAGCACCGGCACCCAGGCCGGCCTGTTAGCCGGGCTGGAGGCCACCAACAGCGGCATTCCGGTCCTGGGCATCAGCGTGCGGGCGCCGCGGGCCAAGCAAGAGGAAAACGTTTATGCGCTGGCCGCCCGCACCTGGCAATTGCTTGGCGCGCGCGGCGAATTTCCCCGGGACCGGGTAGTGGTCAACAGCGATTACGTTGGGGAAGGGTATGGTTTGCCTACCTCGGGCACCCTGGAAGCGCTGCGGCTGCTGGCGCAGCTGGAAGGTATTCTGCTGGACCCGGTTTATACCGGTAAAGGCATGGCCGGGCTGATAGACCTGATCCGCAAAGGGCTTTTCAAGAAAGATGAGCACGTGGTGTTTATTCATACCGGCGGCTCGGCCGGGCTTTTCGGTTATCGTCAACTATTAGAGCAACAGGGGTGAGCATGAGCTCTTTCCTGTTAGGCGTGCTGGGCGGCATGGGGCCGTTGGCCACCGTGGATTTATTGCAAAAAATCATCGAGGAAACCCCGGCGCAAAGCGATCAGCAGCATGCGCCGGTGGTGGCCTGGAACGTGCCGCAAATCGCGGACCGGCAACGGGCGCTGGCGGGTACCGGTCCGTCGCCGCTGCCTGATTTGCTGCACGGGCTGGCGCAGCTTAACCGCGTCGGCGCCAGCCATATCCTGATTGCCTGCAATACCGCCCATCATTGGTATGATCAATTGGCGGCGGCCAGCGCGGCGCCGCTGCTGCATATCGCCGATGCCACCAGCGAAAGCCTGCGCCTGCATCCCGCCGGACGGGTCGGATTAATCGCCACCCATGGCACCCTGGACGCCGGCTGGTTCCAGCAGCGTTTCGCCGCCTTGGGGAGCGAAACGCTGTCGCCGCTGCCCCGCGAAATGGACGACTGGTTTGTGCCGGGATGCTATGCGGTTAAACGGGGGGAGTTGCGGCGCGGCGGCGAGCTATTGGGCCAACTGGCGGGCGCGCTGGTCGCCCGGGGCGCCGAGCGGCTGGTACTGGCCTGTACGGAAGTGCCGCCGGCGCTGGCGGCCGTCGGTTCGCCCTGGCTCTCCATTAGCATCGACCCTACCCGGGCGCTGGCCCAAGCCGCGGCGCGCTTGTGGCTATCCCGGCGCGATGGCTGACGCAACGGCCGGTCGCAATAGCTTAAAAATGCACAAGGTTAGATAAATTTTGCCTTTGCCCGCCATGGATTAGGCATGCTTTGGCAAAATAAATTTTAATTATAAAAAAATAATTTATAACCTATTGTTTATATTGTGTTTTAAAATAGCCTGCCCCTCAGCGATTAATTTGACATTCCTTTAGCATAAAAAACTATAAGTTACCCTTTTTTCTTATTTGTCCCCTTTGCTCTTCCTCGGTATGAATATAGCTATATTAGAGATAAAGGAGGTGTGTCGCGTGAACTTTCAGCAATTACGTATTATTCGGGAATCTGCCCGGTGCAATTATAATCTGACTGACGTGGCCAGTATGTTATTTACCTCCCAGTCCGGGGTGAGCCGTCATATTCGTGAGCTGGAAGAAGAGCTTGGCGTCGAAATTTTCATCCGGCGCGGAAAGCGCTTGATTGGCATGACCGAGCCGGGCAAAGCCCTGTTGGCGGTCGCGGAACGTATTCTCAGCGATGCGAATAATATCCGCCGCATTGCCGACGTTTTTGCCAACAAGGACTCCGGCGAACTTTCCATCGTGACCACCCATACCCAGGCGCGTTACAGTTTGCCCGCGGTGATTAAAGAGTTCCGCGCGCTCTATCCCCGGGTTCGGCTGGTGCTTAACCAGGGGAGCCCGGAAGAGATCGTCTCCATGTTGCAATCCGGCGAAGCCGATGTCGGCATCGCCAGCGAAAAGCTGATGAGCGAGGAACAATTGGCGGCGTTTCCCTATTACCGCTGGCATCATGCAGTGCTGGTGCCGGAAGGGCATCCCCTTACCAATGAAGGCGAGCTTACGCTGGAAATCCTTAGCCAATATCCGCTGGTTACCTACCGGCGCGGCATTACCGGCCGCTCGCGGCTGGACATCGCTTTCCAGGCGGCCGGCCTGAAGCCGGAAGTGGTTTTGAGCGCCCAGGATTCCGATGTGATTAAAACCTATGTGGAGCTTGGCCTGGGCGTCGGCCTGCTGGCGGATATGTCTTATAACCGCGAGCGCGATACCGGACTGGTCAGCATCAACGCCGAGCATTTATTCGAAGCCAATACCGTCTGGCTGGGCGTTAAACGCGGCCAATTGCAGCGCAAATACGCCTGGCGCTTTATCCAGCTTTGCAATCCCCAGCTCTCCTTGACCGAAATCGAGGAGCAGGTGTTATCGCCCAGTGCGTCCGAGCCGGCGCTGGATTATCAAATTTAGTTTTACCACGCGGATTATTTATTGACCCCGCCCCTGCCTGCGATGGGCAGGGAAGGGAGGAGGGACGGTAGCTTCAATCTACCGATTCCGCCTGGGCGGCGCCTTGGTGTTGCAGCAATGCGTTCAGGGCTTCGTCGGCCAGCCGCGCGAAATATTCCGCCGCCGGATAAATAGCCTGTTCGCTGGGATTAAACCGCGGGTGGTGCAAACCGAATTCACTGGCCGAACCAATACTCACAAAGGTTCCCGGCACCTGTTGTAAATAGAGCGAAAAATCCTCCCCGCCCATTTGCAGTTCCGCTTCCTGTACCTGATAGCCCGCCTCGGCGGCCACCCGTTGGCTGAAGTCCGCCCATTGGGGGGTATTGACCACCGCCGGGGGGCCGGGATACCAATTAAGCCGCGCCTCTGCGCCCATGGCGCTGGCAACCCCGTCAATGACCCGGGTAAGTATCTCGGGGATCCGCTCACGCACTTTTACATTGTGGGTGCGCACCGTACCCTCCAGCTCCACCGTTTGCGGCAGGACATTCCAGGTATTGCCCCCCTGGATGCGGGTTACGCTGACCACCAACGATTCCAGCGAGCTGAAGTTCCGGCTCGGCAGGGTTTGCAGGGCGTTGACAATTTGGCTGGCGGTGACAATGGTGTCGATGCCTTGCTCCGGTTTGGCCGCATGGGCGCCTTTGCCGGTCACGGTGATCTGAAAGCGATCGATATGGGCATAAAACGCGCCGCCCCGGGTGGCAAAGGTGCCCACCGGGAGTTCGGGGGCGTTATGCATGCCGAATACCGCCGATACATGTTCCAGCGCGCCGGCTTCTATCAGATGGCATGCGCCATTAAAATTTTCCTCCGCCGGTTGGAATAGCATCCTGACCGTGCCGGGGAGCGTGGCTTCGCGCGCCTTGAGCAGCATAGCCGCCCCCAGCATCACCGAAGTGTGGACATCATGGCCGCAGGCGTGCATGACCCCCGCGCGGCGCGAACTGAACGGCACGCCGGACATCTCTTCAATCGGCAGCGCATCAATATCCGCGCGCAGGGCGATAATAGGGCTTTTTTTCAGGCCGATTTCCGCGACCACGCCGGTTTCAAGTTTCAGCGGCAAGATCCGGATGCCCGCTTCGCGCAGCCAGCCGGTGATTTTTTCGGTAGTGGCGTACTCCTGATTGGAAAGTTCGGGATGGGTGTGCAATTCGCGTCGACAACTAATCAATTTTTCAGCAAGTGTGCCAGACATAGGCATGACCGTTCTATAAGGGAAAAATTTATCTTAGCGGGTAATGTTAAATCGCGGTAAATACTGTTCGGTTATATTACATAGCCATCAGATATGATAAGAAAAAACGGGGCCGGTTTCGGCCCCGCCCGGGTAAGGCTAAAACGTTTTTTCCGGTGGGTTATTCGTCCGCGGGAAAATCGGCTCCGCGGGTGACATCGGCCCAGCCGTCAAAATCCCGCTGCAGCAATTTGATTTTTTTGTGGGCATTTTCCAGCGCGGGGTTACCCAACAGCAGCCGCAGGGGCGGCTGTTTGGCTTCCACCGCCTTGACAATGGCTTTTACGGCGCGCACCGGATCGCCGGCCTGCTTGCCGCTGTTGCCGCGGCTGGCGCGGGCGCGCACATGGGCCGTCTCGGCGTAGTCATCAATGGTTTGCGGCGCTTCATTGGCCGAACGGCCGGCCCAGTCGGTGCGAAACGGACCCGGCTCGACGATCAGCACTTTGATGCCCAGCGGTTCGACTTCCTGCGCCAGCGACTCGGACAGGGCTTCCACGGCGAACTTGGTGGCATGGTAAAAGCTCAGCGAGGGGAAGGTGGTAATGCCGCCGATGGACGAAATGTTAACGATGGTGCCGGCACGCTGCTTGCGCATGGCGGGCAGGGTGGCGCGGGTCATGGCGGTCAGGCCCCAGACATTGATATCGAACATCCGATGCACATCATCCAAATTACTTTCTTCAAACGAACCGAAATAACCAATACCGGCGTTATTCACCAGTACGTCGATGCGGCCAAATTGCTTTAGGGCTGCGTTGACGGCGGCATCGACCTGATCTTGCTGGGTGACATCGAGTTTTAGTACCAGCGCATGGTCTTCATGACCGGCTATCAGGGAACTGACCTGATCCGGATTACGGGCCGTGACCACGGTCGGATAGCCGAGGGAGAGGGTATATGCGGCCAGTTCGCGGCCAAAACCCGTGGAACAGCCGGTAATGAACCATACTGGTTTTTGTTGTTGCGTCATCGTAATTCTCCAGGTTGTTCAATAGGATAGTAGCTATAAAGCCGCTGATGGGACGCCGGGGAACTGCCCCGCGCCGGAACATGCGGCTTGATTCGCCGGGTAGATACTGTGCCGGGGTACATAGTGAAGTATGCCGGGGCGCGCTGCAACCGCGGCGTTTTTTTACGGTATCGCGCGCGGCGACGGAACAACGTCACTAACGGTGTGATAGCAAGTTAATCCATACCACCCTCCACTAATGAATGCTTTGTGATAGCAATGTTAATAATAAAAAACATGCCGCGATGATCAAACCCAAAAATGTATGTTGCCTATCATTTAGGCATTTTTTCTTATTTTATTTTTTCTCTTTGCCTCAAGTATTTTATCCATATGCGATTAAAAAAAAGTTGAAGCATAAAAAATAACTGCAGTAACACGATTGAAATCTAAAGGTTCTGTGAGGTTAATCACGCTAAACAGCTAATCTCGATAATATACTCCGCTCGAAATAGAAACTGCATTTCAATTTTTATGAATATTCGTTTCTTTTTGTTGTTTTCCCGTTTTCTCGTTCTCACAGTGTCATGAAAATTTGTCTGGGGTGGTAAAAAATGAGGATAATTAAAAATTTACGCTGGTATATGATCGGGTTGGTGATGCTGGCCACCGTGCTTAACTATTTGGCGCGAAATTCATTGGCCGTGGCGGCCCCGACCATCATGGAAGAGATGCATTTCACCGTGCAGCAATATTCCTATATCGATGCCATTTTTAAAGGTTGTTATACCCTGACGCAGCCAGTGGCGGGCTACATACTGGATCTACTTGGTACTAAAGTCGGCTATTTGCTGTTCGCCATTGCCTGGGCGGTATTGAATATGGCCCATGCTTTTGCCGGTAGTTGGGTGGCGCTGGGTATTTTGCGCGGCGCGTTGGGTATGGCTGAAGCCGCGGTAATTCCCGCCGGTCTTAAAACCTCATCCGAATGGTTCCCGGCTAAGGAGCGTCCGGTCGCGGTGGGTTGGTTCAACGCCGGTGCCGCTATCGGCGGGGTGCTTGCTCCACCGCTGGTTGCCTGGGCGATTATGGTACATAGCTGGAACTTCGCCTTTTTATTAACCGGCGGCGTAAGTTTAATCTGGGCGGTAGGTTGGTATAAATTATATAATACGCCGGATAAGCATAAGAATATTTCCACTGAAGAACGTGACTATATCTATGCCGGGCAGGAGTCTCGCCACCACAGCAGTAATAAACAAAAAGTACCGGTCAGCCAATTACTCAAGGATAGCCAATTTTGGGGCATTGCCATACCGCGCTTTCTGGCCGAACCGGCATGGGGCACCATCAATGCCTGGGTTCCGTTGTTCTTATATAAAGTGTATGGTTTTGACCTGAAACACATTGCCATGTTTGCCTGGATGCCGCTGTTATTCGCCGATATGGGTTGTATCCTGGGTGGCTATATGCCCGGATTCTTCCAAAAACATTTTGGCGTTACGCTGATTGTATCCCGTAAACTGGTAGTGACCGTCGGGGCGTTATGCATGATTGGCCCAGGGCTTATCGGTTTATATCACAGCCCGTATTTTGCCATCGCCATGCTGTGCTTTGGTGGTTTTGCCCATCAAACCCTGTCGGGTGCGCTGATTACCCTGTCTTCGGATTTATTCGGCCGTAACGAGGTGGCGACCGCCAATGGCCTGACCGGGATGATCGGCTGGGGCGGGTCGACGCTGTTTACCCTGGTGGTCGGTGCGCTGGTGGGAATTATCGGCTTTTCGCCGCTGTTCCTCATGCTGTCGGTGTTTGAAATTATGGCGATGATTATTGTCTGGACCGTGATTAAAGGGCGCCCGGATAAAGCGGAATTGCGCCCGACCCCGGCGTTCTGAGTCATCGAGGTACTTGATACGTTGCGTCAGTCCGCGACGGACGCATACGGATAGCGCGCAATGCGCTTACGCCCCAGCCGGTTATCGGCCGGGGCGTTATTTATTGGTTTGCGCCGGCGGGGCATGGGCCGCCCCGGCCCCGGGCGTTGCCCGCTTATTGGGGCCTCGGGCCGCATGATGTATACGGCGGCGGCGCGCTGGAATAGGGGGGAGGGGGCGAGCGCCGCAGCGCTTCCCCGCTATTGGCTACCCTGGCGATGGGCGGGCGGGGGGAGTGCGCTGAAAACACGCTGTCCCCGGCCGGAGGCATCTGCGGCGACCTCGACGCGGTGAATACAACGCTATTGGTCACGGGTAGTCTGATGCTCACCGGCATCCTGGCCGGTGGATGGCCATAAGGTATTGACGGCGATAGATGGGGAGCCTGCCGGCCGGCGGCGGAAAAAGGGGAGTTAATCGAAGATCGATCCGTTTCGGCCAGGGGAATGGCCGACGAGTTTATGGATGAAAGGCGACTGCCCACAGGATGGTTGTTCATATAAATATTGCACCTATAAAATTGGTAAGACCTTCATCAAGGCCGACGATTGCCAGGCAATGACGTGCGCGTTCATATGCCTGATAGATGATGATGATCGGGTAACCCGGCTCAATAGGGATGCAACGATTTGGCATAAAAAATTGTGAGGATTATCACTGACAATTATTAAGAATAATCTTAAGATGACGTCAATCCTTTACAGAGCTAACGCCTTGATACCGTCATGAGCGCCGGAGATAAGCGCCGGAAAGGACAAAAAAATGGCAATTTGCACCCGCCCCGGTATCCTGGGGCTTTTTTACTCAGAAAAGCGCATCGGCTACTTACCTCCTCGCAAGAGGGAGTACAGCAAAGGTTGTCGGTGCGCTTCTCTGTCGATAATATTCAGTTGCGCCTCAGGAATACATAAATGATACAAACCCGATGATAATCACGGCCAGCGCGGCCAAAAAAGTGATGTCGTTAGTTTGCATAAATCACCTCCTGTTCCTGCATTAAGCATGGACGGAATAGGTGGGACCCACTGTGACATATCAGTCAATTTTAACCAAAAGTGCGCTTTTCCTTCATTTCCCGGCGGTGGCATCGCGCAAAAATCCGGCGATGGCCGCGTTTTGCCATGACCAATAGGGATTAAAGGTTAGCCTGGCGTATATTTTCCCCGGTTCTTGATAACCCCAGTCGGAATACCAGACCGTTTTACCATCCTGGCAGTCGCGCCGCGCCGCGTCGCTTTGTCCATTCCAGCACATTTTTTCCTTTGCTTGGGCCCCATAGAACGGATTGTCCGGCGAGAATAAAATACCCATGTGCGAGAACTGGCTGATGCGCTGCTGCGGCAGCCAATCGGTTTTGACCATGACCCGTGGCCCGGCGACGGTTCCGGCCGGTAGCGCGCCATACCAGATCAGCCTGCTGGCGGGATGGGTAAGGTAGCGGTTGAACAGCGCCAGGGTTTTGGCGGTATCCAGCACCGAGTCATGTTCAATGGTGACGACGAACACCGGTTTGTCATAGGCCGCGGTGAGATGGGTCAGCACATTGCGGCTGCTGTGATAAAACAACGTAAAACCATTGGTCGGAATATTGAGATACCTGACCGTGGTTTGCTGGGGCCGCGCGGTATCCGGCAGACGCAGCCATGGGCGGAAGGGCCTGATAATGGGCGTCAGCCACACCAGGCTGTTATTGGCCTGGAACGCCGGTGAGAATAACAGCAGTCCGGCGATATCCCCATGTTGCAGGGCATAATCCGTGACCAAATTGGCGCCAGTAGAAAAACCGCCCAAAAATACCGTGGAAAATTCGTCACGCATGATAGTCGCCTGGTTTTGGACTAGCCGCTGCCAGTCCTGCAAATCCACCGCCATCAAATCCTCCGGACGGGTGCCGTGCCCCGGCAGTAGCAGCGTTCTGACCACGTACCCCTGGGCGGCCAGCATGGGACCGATATCGGTAAAGGACCAGGGTGAATCCCCCAGCCCATGCACCAGCAGGATGCCCCCTTTTGGCCGCCCCGCGGGGCGCCACTCCCGTGGCGCATTGTTGTCGGTTTCCCGCGCGCGATCGGCGCTTTGGAACTGGCGATGTTCGTTAATATACCGGCGGGCGGCGGCTTGATATTCGCTAAAGGTCGAATAATTAGCCGTTCCCGGCGGCTGCCTGGGCTGGCTACAGGCGCTGATTAACATCAGCAGCGCCGGCGCCAGCAGGTCCTTGATGTCTATTTTCATTCCCGTCCCATTGACCTGATTGCCAAAAATAATGCTGACCCGCCGGGGAATACTCTTTGCCGCCGTTCGTCTTATCCGCATCAGCTCAATCGTGTGCCGGAGATAATATGCCTGACTTTACACGTTTCACCCGGCCATCGGCTATCATGATCGCGTCCATATCGCCGGACAATTTGCCGATACGTTGCCGGTTATCAATCCGGCGGCCGGAAGTAGCGGTATTTTGACCATAACGGGAAGATGACGATGCCAGAGCTTACGGATAGCCAAATCAGAGTAGTCTTGCCGCAGCTGCGGCGTTTTGCCTTGTGGTTGACCCGTAATCCGGCCAGCGCCGACGATCTCGTCCAGGCCGGCCTGGAAAAAGCCTTGACGTCCTATGGCGCGCTGCATGATGAAAACAGCCTGCGCGTCTGGCTATTTTCCATACTTTATCGGCAATTTATCGACGGCGAGCGCCGCAAAAAGCGCTACCTGCGCATTTTGTCGCTGTTTAGCGGCGAAGAGGAGTACGCCTCTTCGCCGGAAGATCTTGCCCTGACCGACGCGGTCCTGGCCGGTTTTGCCGCGCTATCCACCGAGCAGCGTGCGATTTTGCTGCTGGTTGGCGTCGAAGGCCTGCGTTATAAGGAAGTGGCCGAGGCTTTAAATATTCCGCTTGGTACCGTGATGTCGCGATTATCGCGTGCCCGCAGGCAGTTGCACGATCTGGCGGAAGGAGCGGCCACGCCCGTTTCCCCGCAGTTAAGGAGATTGAAATGAACCCCCGCACTCCTGCCGAAAACGATCTGCTGGCGTATGTTGACGATCAGCTGGATGAATCGCAGCGCCAATGGGTTGAACAATACTTGGCCAAAAATCCGGTAGCGGCCAGGCAAGTGGCGGATTGGCGAGCCGATACCCAACGGCTTAGAATCGCCCTGACCCGCGACGAATCCCTGCCGGAGATGCGCCATTTGCAACCCCCGGTTATCCGCCGCCATTTGCGTGCCCGGCGCCAGCTCAGATGGGCGCTGGCCTGCACGCTGGTGCTGTCCCTTAGCGGCGGCGGCGTCGCCGGCTGGCATTTAAAAGACATGGCGATGCATCGGCAAATGCTGCCAATGGAGGATGCGGTGCATGCTTATCAGCTGTTTAGCCAGGATAAACTGCCGGTGCTAGACGTAGTGGCAGGCAATCGCGGCGAAATGAATAACTGGCTGAGCCGCTATTTTATTAATGGATTAATGCCGCCGAACCTGGATGAATATGGTTTTAAAATGATGGGCGGTCGACTGATGGTAACCGATCTCGGTCCCGCGGCGCTGGTTGTCTACCAGGATGCCCAAGGGGTGAGGGTGGCCTATTATATCCGTCCCGCGGGCCAGATGAGCCCTAAAAGCGGCAAGCGCGAGGCCGGCAAGCTGCTGGCGCAGTATTGGAGCGATAACAATTATAGCTACGCGATTGTCAGTCCGGTTAAGAATAATCGCACTGAGCCGGTGCAAAAAGCCATTGCTGCTTATACCACCGCACCCCGCGCCATTTGATGATTACGCGGCCCTGTAATACCGCCGTCGTGGTTTAATCGGCTGGATAAATCTCATCCAGCCGGTTTACGCACTTTTATCAAGAGTGGTTTATCTCCGGTTTAATTTTTTTGTGGCATAACCCTTGGCTCGAATTTTGTCATGAAGGTCGTTTCGCGTTGCATACCGGCGCAGGAGCGGTCCGTGGTTAATGAGGGAGTAATCTCATTACCATCAGAGGGTATAAGTGTGAAAGTATTTACTAAATGGGCGCTAGTCCCATGGTTAGTCTTATGTGGAATGATCAACTCATTTGCTGCCGGTGGAACTAACGACGTAAGCGCAATTAAGCCCGCAGGCTTATGGCGTAATCTCGCGGCCGATATAATGGATACGTGGGAACAACCAACACGGCGGGATATTTATATCCCTGCGATTACCTGGCACAATCGCTATTTTTATAATGACGAGCATTTGCGGCGGTATAATGAAAAACCCTGGGGGCTTGGTTATGGCATATCCCGCCAGGATAATGAAGATAATTGGCATGGCCTGTATGCCATGGCGTTCAAGGACTCGTTCAACCAATGGGAGCCGTTCGCCGGTTACGCCTGGGAAGCCCGGTGGCGGCCGCTGTCCGACGACCACTTTAGGCTGGGGGCGGGTTATACGCTGGGGATAACCGCCCGCCATAACTGGAATTATTTCCCGGTGCCCGCCATATTGCCCCTGGCCTCTGTTGGTTATTATGATTTAACCTTCCAGGCCACTTATATTCCCGGTACCCGAAATAACGGCAACGTGTTTTTTGGTTGGCTACGGTGGCAATTTTGAGCGCGCATCGTTGAGCTAGCATCGCTAACCCCGGCAGGGGTACGTCTGGCCCCCTCAAGCGCTATACGTCTTCATCCGCGTTCTTTTGCGCGTATACCAGAGAAAACAGTTCCATGATCCTGGCGGCCGCGCGCTGGCGATCGTCGGTAAATAAGTGTCCAGTGAGGTCGCGGGCGGTGGTTTCCTCGATAATGCTGAAGCCGAATTTTGCCAGATAACGACTAACCGTCCCTTTCGTTATGCCTGATAGCCATGCCTCCCCCAATCCTTTAACCGCCTCGGCATAGGACGCGGCGCCGGCGTCGCGCGTTTCATTGTCCAGAATCTGCCTATACATATAATCAAACGCCACGCGGCTTTGGGCACCACCATGGATACTGATGGCGGTAAACAGGGTATCCACCTGTTGCTGCGTTAGATAACAAAGCAGTCCTTCAATAATAAAAAAGCAGATCTGTCCTTTGGCAATGTTTAATTCCACAAGTCGCTGGCATAAGTTTTGCCTGGCAAAATCGATAGGGATAAAATGAACATTTATCGGAAAATCAATATCGATCTTGCGGAATAATTCTTTCTTTCTGGCCTGCATATCCGGGTGATCGCATTCATAAACCGTATAATTTTTTAATGTTTGCTGAAATCTGCACGCCCGCGAGTCATAACCCGCACCCAGAATAAATACTTGGACTATCCCCGCCGGCAGGGTGTTAATCAAACCGTCCAGATAATTGGTACGCGCCAGGATATATTCATACGTGCCGGGGGGGACCGTGGGAAACGAGGCATCGGGGCCGAGCAGAAAGGATTTTTGGATCATGCTTGAAAACGAGGTCCGGGCCTGGGCGAGCAAGACGGCGATAAAATCATCTCCTTTATAGCGAGCTCTGGTTTCGCCAAAGGATTTGGCCCGCAGCAGGCAGGTCATTTCCGCCGTGGAGGAGAAAAAGGGTTTTTGATGGTTTGACATGCGTATGCCCTCGGCCGGATCGCGATTACGACCTGCCGGTTTTGATGGATTAGAGCTATTAACCGTGCCATATCATGTTCTTTTTACGGGCTATTTCAGTGATAAGGTTCAATTAATCAGCTTTTGCCGATAGCACTTTAGGGCGGTTGTAATCTTGCGGCCTCGGTTGTTTGTGCTAAACCTTTATTAGGCTTAACAAAAGGAGTTCGTTATGAAGAAAAATTTATACGTTTTATCTGCAATCGCGCTGACTGTCCTGCTGGCGGGTTGTACTCATGATAACTATGCAATGCATACTAATGACGGGCGCACCATTGTAAGCGAAGGAAAACCGAAGGTTGACGACCAAACCGGTATGATCGGTTATATCGACGCCAATGGCACCAAGCAGCAAATTAACCGTAGCGATGTTAAAGAGATGCAAGAGATCAAACATTAATTAATTTGCCTAATACGGCCGATGCAAAAACCCCACTGGCTGGGGTTTTTTTATGGCTGGTGGAAAGGTAACCTGCTGACATAGCCGCCATGCGTTGCCGTTTTATTCGAGCTATCCCGCATTTTTTTATATAGACTGGAAAAAACCGCAGATAAGTCATTCCCAGCGGATGCTTTATCGCATCGGTCGGTTATAATGTCCTCGTTGTTTTTTAACGGGCGAATGCAAAATATTTCAATTCGCATTACTTCATTAGGTTTATTTATTAACATATGCCTTGGTTTTAATTAATTATTAGTTTGAATGCTATTATTATATATCATGGGAAAATGATAATGAATTCTTCTCATCACGATGCCCTGTTTAAACTCTTTTTAGGGGATATTACCGTCGCGCAGGATTTTCTGGAGATACATTTGCCGCCGTCTTTACGCCGGCTGTGTGATTTTACTACCTTAAAAATATGCCCTACCTCCTTTGTGGGGGACGACCTGAGTTATCACACCTGCGATATGTTGTATTCCGTCGATACCGCAAAGGGGGCCGGCTGTATTTATTGCTTGATTGAACATCAAAGCCGACCGGATAAGCTGATGGCGTTTCGTCTGATGCGCTACAGCCTGGCGGCGATGAAGCAGCATATCGACCAGGGTTTTACGCAACTGCCGCTGGTGATACCACTGCTATTTTATCACGGCGGAAAAAATTATCCCTACAGCACCTGCTGGCTTGACTGTCTATCCCATAAGGAACTGGCGAAAGATATTTATTTTAATCCTTTTTTGCTGGTAGACGTAACGGCCATATCGGATAACGAGATTATGACGCACCGACGCGTTGCGCTGCTGGAGTTGGTACAAAAACATATCCGCCAGCGGAATATGCTGGCGTTGACGGATAAAATCGGGACGCTGATGGATCAATGGCCGTTATCGTTGGAATTCCGCAAAGGCATCATGTATTATATTGCCAAGGCTGGTGATACCAATGATGTAAAAAGATTTATGTCAAAATTGTCGCAACGGAAATCATCTTATCAGGAGGAAATGATGACTATCGCTCAAAAGCTTGAGGAGCTTGGTTTACAAAAAGGTTTACAAAAAGGTTTACAGAAAGGCCGCCAGGAAGGTATTTATCACGTAGCCAGGCAGTTATTAATTGAAGGTGTTGACCGTTTGTTAGTGAAAAAATATACCGGCCTGTCTGACGAAGAGTTGAATAGATTAGCTCATTAATACTTCAAAGCTTACCTTGTTATCAATAGTGGCCGTTTATTTAGCATATTGCATCTAGTATTGATTTAGCTATTGGCATGGTGGCTTGGCATAAATAACCGGCCATTAAACGTCGTTAACTGAACAGGTGATGAATCAGGCGCAATACTTCATTGATAAAATGTAATGTTGGCAGCATGGCGGCTCGAAAACGTAATGATTAAATTTCATACAGTTCAGCTTACAGTATCAGTTGCGCCACATCAAGTTTAGGAATAAGCGAATCGACGTTACGTTTTTGCGACCCTGCGCCGCCTCCCCGGATAAACCGGGGAAATGCACCGCATAGGGGATAACGGGTATGGGGTAGCCAGCTCGATCATAGTCCACCAGCGCCTGCTGGCGGCTGTATGGCCAACTGATGCACGCCGGCGCGGCTGCGTGAACGCGGCCGTCCCTGCACGTTGGTGCTCGTGAACGCATTAGGCTGTTCACATCGCCGGGTTTAGCATCTTGCTGAGCACCAGTCCGGCGGCGCCCTTGAGCGCCACATGATCCTCGTTGCCATGATTCATAACAATATGAATTTCCTGGTTCGGCCGCGGCCGGGTGAGGGATTCCACATGCTGCTTAATCCGCACGGCCAGGGTCTCGCCGCCGGCGGCCGCATCGCCGTGCAGCACGAATTCATTGGGCGACATGGTTTGCTGCAGATTGGCGATGCCCACGGCCAGATTTCGCGCATACCGATCCAGCAGTACCTCCGCTTCGGCCACGCCGTCGGCTATCAGCGCCAGCAACCGCCGGGTGGTCAGGGTATCGGGCGCGTCAAAGCCGCGGCTCCTCGCTTCGGCCCTTAGCCAGGAAAGCGTGGCGACGGTTTCCCAGCAGCCGCGGTTGCCGCAGTTGCAAAGGTTGCCGTCGATCTGCACGATGGTATGTCCCAGTTCCCCTCCCGATCCCGATAATCCCCGATACACCTGGCCGTCCAGATACAGCGCGCCTCCCAACACCTCGCCGGTGTAGATGGCGGCGAAGTTATGCAGGCCTCTGCCCAGGCCGAACCAGCGATCGCCAAGCAACAGGGCGCGCGGATGATGATCAATCGTGGCCGGCAATTTAAAGCGCGTCCACAGCCGGTCGGCCAGCGCCAGGTTATTCAACGCCGGCGCCAGGTTTACCGTGACAATCATCCCCCGGTCGCTGTCCACCATGCCCCCTGCGGCCACGCCGATCCCGAAGGGGGGATGCACCGCTTCGGACAAGGTTTTGGCCAGCGTGTCGCCAATGAGCGCGGCCACCGCCTCCGAGGTATCCGACTGGCTGAACGATGAGGCGTAAAAGGCGGAAATTTCGCCGGTCAGCGTCACCAGACAGGTACGGATACGGCCGGGCAGCAGTAAAACGGCCGCAATCGCCGGGGCGCCGGGATTGAAAAACAGCCGCCTGGCCGGTTTACCGCCCAACACGGAAGGGGGCACCGCATCGCCTTCCACCAGTAATCCGTCGGCGAGCAGGGGCTGCACGATGCCGGTGACGGTGGTGCGATTGACCGTGGCCAGGCGCGCCATCTCCACCCGGCTCATCGGGCCGTGATCATATAGCGCCTGGAGGATGCGCAGGCGATTGACCGAACCAATCAGGGAAGGGGAGGCTAGCGCAATGGATCTTTTGTCATGACTATCCGGTTCGCTTGGTAAGGAGGATTTCATCATTTTTCTGTCGGCCTGCCAGGAGAGCTTCATAATATTTTTTTATACCACATATGACCTTGCCTGTTGGTGTCATCCCGCCGTCAATGCAGTTCCGGCTGCGGCCAGGAGCCTAATCGTGAGTTAAACAAGATCTTTTTCGCATCTTTGTTAATGATGTGTTGACATATAACATATGTTTGTGCGAAATACAAACAAACTGAATATTAACCATGCATTAACAGGCCTGAAAAACATCGATTTAATCATTTGCACGCATAAGGCCCGGCGCCAGAGATTTAGCGGCGGGATGACAGCCTCATTCAACCGGTGGAGGAAATATGAAATCACAACGCTTTTCAGTATCACGCCGTACTCTGATCAAGTCCCTTTCGGCCTCGGCGCTGCTCGGCGGGACGATGCTGTCGCCGCTGGCCGCGCTGGCCAATGTCCCGCCAAAAGCCAAAAACAGTATTCGCGTACTGTCGGTGGAAGACCCCTTTTATTTCGCCATGCGGGCGTTGATCCCGGAGTACGAAAAGCAGGCCGGCGTGAAAGTGGAGCTCGAAAGCCTGTCGTATGACGCGCTGCAGGCGCGTCTCGCCGGCGCATTCCTGGCGAAAACCTCCGATGCGGATGTCATCACCGTCGACCAGATGTGGCTCGGCCAGTATTTGGACAACGGCTGGATTACGCCGCTCAACGATATGCTGGCGCGGGATAAGGAGATCGATTTGGCGGATTTTATTCCCGAGGCGCTGTACTCCACCAATATCTGGAAAGGGCAGATCGGCACGCTGCCGGTGGCCGCGTATGCGCAGGGCGTGCTGTATCACAAGGATATTCTTGCTGCCCACGGCATCAAGCCGCCGCCGGAAAATACCCGCGACGACTGGACTTGGGATGCCTATATGAACGCGCTGCAAGGCCTTAAAGGGAAAACGTTTAATAATAAGCCGCTGTTTCCCACGGTGATCTGCGGTTCCCAGCCGTCTCCCATTGTGCATATGTTCAGCCAGCTTTCTGCCAGTTTTGGCGCCAATTGGTTTACGTCTTTCCCACGCGCGCCCTGGAATTTCCAACCAACCATGTCGGGCCCGGTCTGGGAAAAAGCCATTGATTACTACCGCCAGCTGTATCGGCTGTCTCCCCCTGAATCAATCAATTACGTCTGGTTCGATGCGGGCACCCGCTTTGCACAGGGCGATATCGCCATGTTCTATTGGTGGTCGCCGTATTTTTACCTGGTGAAGAATTCAGGTTATATGACCGGTAAAAAATCCATCGTGGCCGATCATTACGGGATTGGCGCGTTGCCAAGGGCCAAAGATGCGCCCCAGCGCGTCAGCATGGGCGGCTGGAGCCTGGGCCTGGCGTCGACCTCGGACAATCAGCAGGGGGGATTCGATTTCATTAAATGGGCCACCTCGAAGATCACCCAGAAAAAAATGGCGCTGTGGCCCGACCTCAATTATCAGTTTTCCGACTTCGCCCGTCAGTCCCTGTACCAGGATGAGGAACTGCGCAAGGTCTATCCCTACCTGCCGGTGCAGTACAACATGATGAAGCAGGGAGACGGCAAAGTGTCTCGCCCGCCGGTGCCCGGCTACAGCGCCCTGGAAAATATGTTCGGTATGACGCTGAACCAACTGCTGACCAATACCGACAGCGCCGCCGATGCCCTGGGACGCGTCGAGGGTATGTTCGAGAGCGTGCTTAAAGGCAATATGCTGATCCCCTATACCAAAAAAGACTACAACGACACCCTGGACGAAGCGAAAGCGCTAATAACACGCCTCGCCAACTGACGAATTATCAGCAGATATGCCGGCCATTCGACATGGGCGCAGCAGCGGCGCTCGCTAAAAATCAAGGGGGCGGGCAATGAAATGGAGAAGCGAATATCGTGAGCATTATTATTTCTACTACGCATCAGCATAACGAAACAAGGAGGCAAGGTATGTTTAAACGTTATCTGCCTTATATATTGATTGCCCCTTCGGTAATTATGCTGTTGGTTTTAATTGCCTATCCGCTTTTATTCTCTTTGCGCAGCAGCTTTTATTTCTGGAATCTGCAGATGGGCGCGCAACCCCAGGCTTTTGTCGGGTGGGACAACTATATTCAGGCATTGCGCGGATTTGATTTTGTTCCGGCATTAAAAAATACATTGCTGATCGCTTTCGCCGGGACGGCGATCGAGTTTGCGCTGGGGCTGGCCATCGCCTTGCTGCTGTTGCGCGCGGTGCCTGGCATGAACGTGGTGCGGGCTTTACTGATCCTGCCCACCACCATTGCGCCTATCGTGGCGGGGTTCCTGTTTCGCTATATGTACAATCCGGAAGCGGGGATTATCACCTGGGTAATGCGCTCCCTCGGGCTGCCGCTGCCGCCGGAGGGCTTGCTGGGGTCGTCAGCCACCGCGCTGCTGTCGGTGATGTTCGCGGATATCTGGCAGTGGACGCCTTTTTTCGCGATTGTACTATATGCCAGCCTATTGTCGGTGCCCGATGAGATAGTGGAGGCCGCCCGCCTGGATCGCGCTTCGGCCTGGACCATTCTCTGGCGGATCAAACTGCCGCTCATTAAGCGCACGGCGGTAATTATCATCATGTTGCGCTTTATGCAATTGTTTAATACCTTCGACTCGGTGCTGGTATTGACCCGGGGCGGTCCCGGCATGTCATCCCGGACGATAGGCTACTCGCTTTATGAACAAGGCATGGTGAATTTTAATATTGGCATGGTCAGCGCCATGACCTGGATTACGGTGATTATTATTAACGCCATCATCGCGCTATATGTCTTTTTCGCCTTCCGCAATAAAGAGGACTGGTAATATGCCCGCTGTTAAAAAACGTTATCAATATCTCACCTGGTGCGCCGGTTTGCTGTTGTTATTATTTTTTATCGGTCCCATCTTGTGGTTTATCGCCCTGGCCATCCGGCCGCCGGAAACCGCATTCACCATGCCGCCGACTTTTCTATTCAAGCCCACGCTGGATGCGTTTCGTCATATTTTAATTGCGCCGGGAACCAATGCGCCGCAAGTTTTCAATAGCCTGATAGTGGCCGTCGGCGCGGTATTGCTCAACCTGCCGTTTTCCATGCCGGCGGCCTATGCCCTGTCTCGTTTTCCCCTGCGCGGCAAGAAAAATATCATGTTGTGGTATCTGGGGCTATTGATGGCGCCGCCCATCGCTTTCTTGATCCCCTATTTCATCCTGGTGACCCACCTTGGCCTGGCGGGAACCTACCTGTCGATGATCCTGGTGATGCAAACCATGATCATCCCGTTCTCGGTGTGGCTGATGAAAAGCTTTATCGATGAAGTGCCGCGGGAATTAGAGGAAGCGGCCCGTATGGACGGCGCCCGCTGGTACGTCATCATGTGGCGCATCGTTTTGCCCATCGTCCGTCCGGGATTGATCGTCACCTCCATGTTTGCCTTTGTTTTCGCCTGGAACAACGCCGCGTTTCCGCTGGTGCTCAGCTCGCGGGCCACCGCGACGCTGCCTATCGGCACCCTGGGGTATTTCGCCACCAGCGGCGTGACCTGGAACTACATCGCGGCGGCGGCGGTGCTGGCCATGATCCCGCCCATGCTCATCTTTATGATCTTCGACCGTTATGTCGTTCGTGGCCTGACCTTTGGCTCAGTCAAAGGCTAGGGACCATTATCTATGGAGAAAAAGTGATATGTCTAAATTGAGGGTAGGAGTAGTCGGCGCGGGATTGTGGGGTAGCAACCATGCGCACGCATTCAATGTATTACCGGAAACGGAACTGGTGGCGGTGTGCGACATCGACGGGGACCGGGCGAAAAAAATGCAGCAGGCCAGCGGCGCGCCGCTGGCGTTCACCCATTTTAATGAGCTGGTGGCGCGCGATGATATCGATGCCGTTACCATTGCCACGCCGGATTTCACTCATACGGCCATTGTGCTCGCCGCGCTTAAGGCAGGCAAACATGTCCTGAGCGAGAAGCCCCTGGCCACGACGGTTGAGGAAGCGCGGCAAATCGCCGACGCGGCCGATGCCGCCCCCGGCAAGCTGATGATTGATTTTCATAACCGCGTCAATCCGGTTTTTACCCAAATGCAGGCGCTGGTGGCGGACGGGCGCATCGGCGAACCCCGGCACGGCATGGCCCGGCTGTCCAATACCAGCTGGGTGCCCTGCGAGATGTTGAGCTGGGGGGCGCGGTCATCGGCGCTGTGGTTCCTCGGCAGCCATTTGACGGATTTGCTGCGTTTCGTACTCGGCGATGAAGTCAGCCGCGTCTATGCGGTCACCCGTAAAGGAGGACTGGCGGCGATGGGGGTCGATACCCAGGATTTTCATTCATGCATTTTGGAGTTCAGCCGCGGCGCGGTCTTCACCATGGAAAACAGCTGGATATTGTCCCGGGACAATCCTTCGCTGGTGGATTTTAAACTCGAAGTGGTGGGCAATAAGGGGCAGATCCAGGCCGACCCGACCCACAATGGCGGTCTGCGCCATATCACCGACGGTAAACTGTGCTTTGCCGACTATATCGGCATCACGCCCACCGGCCCGAGCCGCATCGGCGGTTTTGTGCTGGAATCCATCGCCCGTTTCGTCGATTCAGTGGTACATGATGCCCCGCTGCTGGCCGATGCCCACGACGGTCTGGCGAATACCCGGATTCTGGCCGCCATCGAACGTTCGGCCGCCACCGGGCAACCCGTGGATCTGCCTTAACCCTTGGGCGCCATGGCGGCTGCGGTCGTCATGGCGGTGTTCTTCCCGTCCAGACGAGAAACATAAATGGCTACTCTGACCTTTGATAACATCGGCAAAACCTTTCCCAACGGCACCACGGCGGTGGCCAATGTCAGCTTCACCCTGGAAGACGGTGAATTTGTCGTGATGGTGGGTCCCTCGGGCTGCGGGAAATCGACGCTGCTGCGCATGGCCGCCGGCCTGGAGTCGCTCAACAGCGGCAAAATGATGCTCAATGGCCGCGATATTACCCATGTGGAACCGCAGGATCGGGATATTGCCATGGTATTTCAAAACTATGCGCTGTATCCCCACATGACCGTGTATGACAATATGGCGTTCAGCCTGCAGCAGCGCGCGATGGAGAAGGGCAAAATCGACCAGCTGGTGCGCGGGGCGGCGCAGATGCTGGATCTGGTGCCTTACCTCAAGCGCAAACCCGGGGTGTTGTCCGGCGGCCAGCGCCAGCGCGTGGCCATGGGGCGCGCCATTGTGCGCCATCCCACGGCGTTTTTGATGGACGAGCCTTTATCCAATCTTGATGCCAAGCTGCGCGTGCAAATGCGCGGGGAGCTAAAATTGTTAAACCAGCGCCTGGCCGTCACCACGCTCTATGTCACCCACGATCAGGTGGAAGCCATGACCATGGGCGATCGCGTGGCGGTGCTCAAGCCGGTGAAAAATGCCGGTGAAAGCAATCTTCAGCAAATCGATACGCCCCAGCGCTTATACGATCGCCCGGTGAATATTTTTGTGGCGGGCTTCATCGGTTCGCCGGCCATGAATTTTGTCAAGGTGACGCTCAGTGCGGGCGATCGTGGCGTCGTCGCCACGCTGCTCAATACGCGGATTCATATCCCGGTGACGCCGGACCGCGCCCTGCAGGCCTATCTGGGGAAAACGGTGATTATGGGTATTCGTCCGGAAGCCTTCCGCGTTTGTCCCGCCGAAGAACAGCTGTTCTGTTTTCCCATTTCGGTGATTGAAGCCCTGGGATCTGATACCTTTGTCTTCTTCGACGTGCCGACGCCGCAGGTGGAACTGGAGGATAACATTAACGAACATGGCCTGCTGGCCCATGAACCCACGCACCGCCTGGTGGCCAGAATTCCACCCGCCGTGGCGGCGCAGCGCGACCGGCCGCTGCCGCTTTCGCTGTATACGGAACAGTTGCATTGGTTTGACTGCCAGACCAATGTGGCCATCCGCGACTAGACGCGCCGGCGCGAAAATCCCAGAGGATAGCGATGATACGTTACGGGTTTGATATTGGCGGGACCAAGATAGAAATGGCTATTTTTGACGACCGTATGGCGCTCTGTTTTTCCCGGCGGGTGCCCACGCCTACCCGCAATTATGGCGACTTTCTGGCCGCTGTCGCGGAACTGATGGCGCAGGGTAGCCGCCAAATCGGCCCACCCGGCAGCATCGGACTGGGACTGCCGGGCATTACCGATCCGCTGAGCGGCCGGCAGCTCTCGTCCAATGTCCCTTGTCTGACCAACCAGCGGCCGGGGCCCGATCTGCGCGCGCTGTTTGCCTGCCCGGTTCACATTGATAACGATTGCCGTTGTTTCACGCTATCCGAGGCGATGACGGAACAAACGCGCGATTTGCATACGGTGTTCGGTATCATCCTGGGTACCGGTGCGGGCGGCGGGCTGGTGGTGAATCGGCAATTGCATCGCGGCGGCAACGGGATGGCCGGCGAGTGGGGGCATACCCCACTGTCCGCGCCGGTAGCCCTGCGCCACCAATTGCCGGTGCTGGATTGTCCGTGCGGACTGACCGGTTGTCTTGAACGCTATGTGTCGGGTACCGGCCTTGCCGCCTTATGCGCCCGCCGCGGACAGCCCTATACCGACGCCCCGGCGCTGATGCTCGCCTGGGGGGAGGGAGAACCGGCGGCGCGGGAGATATTTGATCTGTACGTGGATATTCTCGCCAGCGCGCTGGCGGGCCTGCAGACCGTGCTGGATGTAGACGCGTTTGTACTGGGCGGCGGCCTGTCCAAAATAGAGGAGCTTTATCCGGCGCTGCCCCCGGCCATGGCGCGCTGGCTTTTGCCCGGGGTGCGGCCCGCCGCCGTGCTGCGGCCCCGCCATGGCGACGCGAGCGGCGTTCGAGGAGCCGCGCTGCTCGGCGGCCGGCAAACCGACCGGCTCTGATGAACCGAACGTGGGAAAATTATGGCCTATGATGTCAATCCGTTCCCGATCGCGGACTACGATCGGCATGCATTATGGGAAATTCTGGTGCGCAAGGATATTGAAGGTTTTCTGGCCCGCGACTGGCGTGTTTTTGCCGATTATTTTAAACCAGAGGGGTTTATCGGGCTGGATGCCGGCGGTTCGCTTGATCCCAAAGACTGGACGCTGGCGTTTCCCACCGTGGCGGCGTATGGGGACGCCTGGCTGAAAAGCGCGTGCCTGTCGGCGCAAACCCTTTATGCGGAGCCGCGACGAGATGCGCTGTTCCGGGCGGCCACCATGACGGATATCCACGTGGCGGGGGAGTGCGCTACTGCCCGCAAGACCTTTAATGACGGCATCGCTCTGCCGGACGGGCGGCGTGAAACATTGCAGTGGCAGTCGGTGTTTTTTTGCTGCAAGCTGCGGGGGGAATGGAAAATCAGCGGCTTTGTGGGGTATTTACCTTACCCGTACCTGGAGGCGAATAGCTGCCGGGTAGCCAATATCGAAGACGCACCGTAAATGTTTATTACACCGTAAATCGATTTATTCTGGCCGCGATGGCATTTCGAAGTCCCAGGGTTTTAAACGTCAGACGAAAAAAAAACCAACCACAAGTGGTTGGTTTTTCTCGGGATGGATTGGTCGGCATGAGAGGATTCGAACCTCCGACCCCCGACACCCCATGACGGTGCGCTACCAGGCTGCGCTACATGCCGACTTCATGGGCGCCTATACTACCTTGTATTGCGTTGAATGCAATAGCCCATCGAATTGATTGCCTTAGATTTAAACAGTTAATTGGCAATAAATCGTTTTTCGTCGGTCAGCACCTGCAAAAGCAGCGCGAGCTGCGGTTTGGCCTGGTGAATAACATCGCCGTTCAGGTCATAAGTGCGGTAGTCGCCATTGCTTTGCAGCAAAATAGTTTGGGTTGGCGTATTGATAACCAGGGTACCGTTATCGCCGCTAGCCACCCAGTCATTGCTCCGGCGCGGGGCGAACAAATCCTCGCCCTGGGAATAATCGCTGATATCGGTACTGGTATGCAGCAAACGCTGCATCAAGGTCGCGGTGACATCATTATGGTAGGTCAGTTTACTGACCTTCTGCGCCGGCGTGCCCGGCCAGTGCACGATGAGGGGCACCTGCAGCTGATAGCGGTTAAGGCGGGTGCCGGCTTCGCGGCGGTCATTCTTGCGATCGTTTAATTCCAGCCCGTTGGCGGCGGTGATCACTACCACCGTATGTTCTAAATCGCCCTTGTCGCGCAGGGTGGTCAGGATCTGGCTGATATAAGCATCCAGGCGCTGAGCGCCCTGCTGATAGCGCTGGGTGAGATCGGCGGTATTATTTTGCCGGGCGGTGACGTCGGTGCCGTTAAATTCCACGTAGGAGAACCAGGGCGCGCTGCCGGTAAACGCCCCGCGCCATTGCTGCCACTGCTGGACGGTTTGCGCATCCGTTTGGCTCTTGGGTTCCGGCAGGCTGAAATCGGTCAGCAGCGCCTGGCGCGCCAGCGGGCTGCTAAAGCCATTGGAGGAGAACAGGCTTAGCTGGTAATCCTGCTTGGCCAGGGCATCGAGCAGCACGGAGGTTTTGCGCGCCGCCAGGATGCCGTCCAGATATGAGGACGAAATGCCGTAAAACAGCCCGAACAGGCCGGTATCCGCGCGGTTGCCGGTGCTGAAATGGTTGGCGAAACGGATATTTTCCTGGGCAAACTGGTTTAACGCGGGCATCCGCTGCTCCACCGTATCGTTGCGTAATGCCCCGGTGGTAATCAGCAGCAAATTATAGCCGCTGCCTTTATTCTGGAAGCTTATCGGGCTCAGGGGGTACTCCACCGTCACCGCTTCGGGGTTGCCTTGCTGCACCAGGCGGCGTTCGTATTCCTGCGCGTCCAGCAGGCCGTGCCGCTCCAGGAACCGGCGGGCGGTCATGGGATAAGACAGCGGCAGGTTGGAGCGCTGCATGGTAATCGGCCGGTAGAAATTGGCGTCCGCCCAGATATAGATAATGTGCGAAGCGAAAAAGGCGCAGATCAGCAGTATGGCAACCGGCTTGCCGATTTTACGCCGGTTGAGGCTGCGCAGCTTTTGCCAGCACCAGGTGCCGAACAGCATCTCGATAAGAAAAATTACCGGGATGCCGATAAACATCAGCTGCCAGTCCCGGGCCAGCTCGCCTTCGTCGGGATTGACCACCAGTTCCCAGACCACCGGATTAAGATGCAGGTGAAAACGGGTGAATACCTCGGTATCCACCAGCAGCAGGGTCAGCCCGGCGGTAGCGATGATGGCCGACAGAAAACGCAGCAGGCGCTGGGACATCACCACAAAGGTCAGCGGGAAGACAATCAGCAGGTACAGCGTGAAACCGATAAAACTGAAATGGCCAAGCCAGCTGGTGAAGGCGTAAATGCGGCCCAGCAGCGAGCCAGGCCAGTCGGCGACAAATAGATAGCGGCTGCCCAGCCCCAGGCTAAGCAGGATATTGAAGAGTGCGAACCAGTGACCCCAACTGATCATTTGGGAAACTTTGTCACGGTAGCGCTGGCTATTTGTCACCATAAATCAGTCTTGGCAGAATTTAATCAATGGGAATCGGTCGTCCGGACGGAAGACAACAAAGCCTCGCCGAACGAGTTTGCCAGGGTTTTGCGCTGTTCCGGCGCCACGCTGGTATTGATCACGTGGGTAATCATATTGCCCAATACCATCAACGATAAGTCCGTCGGCGTGCGATGCTTTTCCAGCACCGCCGAAAGCTCGCTCAGCAATGTTTCAACCTGTTCGTCACTATAACGGGATGCTTGTGGCATAATATATTCTTCGTAACCTATCAAAGTCCGCTATCTTACCGTATCAACTCCTCTTTTTCCGCTTTTTTATCGTGCCGGACCCGCATTACGCAAGCGCGGCGCGCGTCTCTTTCGCAACATCGGTTGCAGATTCAGGCTATTCGGTGTTTGAATACGCACCTGACCTGAAGGAGATACAATCATGAGTCTGGATATTGACCAGATAGCCTTGCATCAGCTTATCAAACGCGATGAGCAAACGCTGGAACTGGTATTACGTGATTCGCTGTTGACGCCTAATGCGGCAGTGGAAGAAATGATGGCGGAATTGCACCGGGTATACAGCGCCAAAAGCAAGGCATACGGCCTGTTCGACGAGCAAAGCGAGCTGGCATCCGCCCTGCGCGCGTGCCGTAAAGGGGACGACGATTTTCTCGCCTTTACCCGCGCCGCCACCGGCAGGCTGCGCGACGAATTGGCTAAATATCCGTTTGCCGAAGGCGGCATCGTCCTGTTTTGCCAGTATCGCCATCTGGCGGTGGAATATTTGCTGGTTGCGGTGCTCAATAGCCTGAGCAGTATGCGGGTCAACGAGCAGTTGGATATCAGCAGCACCCATTATCTGGATATCAACCATGCGGATATCGTGGCGCGCATCGATCTCACCGAATGGGAAACCAACCCGCAGTCCACCCGCTACCTGACGTTCTTGAAAGGACGGGTAGGGCGCAAGGTCTCCGATTTTTTCATGGATTTCCTGGCCGCCAGCGAAGGGCTGGACGCCAAGGCGCAAAACCGCGGCCTGCTGCAGGCGGTGGACGATTATTGCGCCGATGCGCAGTTGGATAAAAATGAACGGCAAAACGTCCGCCAGCAGGTCTATAGCTATTGCAAGGACCAGTTGCAGGCCGGGGAGGAGATCGCGGTGGCCGAGCTCTCCGATTCCCTGCCGCCGGTGGGCGACAAGACCTTCCAGGCTTTTTCCAGCGGGCAGGGCTATGAACTGGAAGAAAGCTTTCCGGCGGATCGCAGCACCTTGCGCCAGTTAACCAAGTATGCCGGCAGCGGCGGTGGCGTCACGCTCAATTTTGATGCCCAGCTCCTGGGCGAGCGTATATTCTGGGACCCGGCCACCGACACCCTGACCATCAAAGGCACTCCGCCAAACCTGCGCGATCAGCTCCAGCGCAGGCTTAACGGCGGCAGTTAAGCGGGTTGGCGCACGGTTTGCGGGCGAACCGTGCCACCGCGCGCCGCCTTTAGGCTGCCGGCAAAAAAAACGCCGCATTAAGCGGCGTTGTTTATCTTATCGGTGTCTGCGTGATTAAACGCGAACGAAGTCGATATGAGTCAGTTTAGGTTTGAACGGATGACGTTGTACCGCCTGAACCTTAACTTTCGTTTCGGCGCCGTCGATAACCAATGACAATACGTCGCTGTAAAAACCCGGTTTAGTCTGGGTGTTCAGCACGATTTCATGATCCATCTCGATAGAGACCGGCGCTTCCGGGCCACCGTAAACGATAGCAGGAAACTTATTGGCTAGACGCAGGCGGCGGCTCGCACCCTTACCCTGATCTTTACGCACTTCTGCATTAATAATTAACATGTGTTTTCTCGATACTAAAAAGTAACCCCGCTACAGGCGACCCAGCAGCAGGTTGGATAGACTTGCTTCAAATGAAAGCGGGCGGAATCATACCGGAATATGCCCTCCGGGGCAAATAAAACCCCCCTTAGCCGCGTAATTCATGGGCCAGGCGATACCGTCCCTCATAGTCAAAAATTTTTTCCCGCACCTGCCAGAAATGCCCCTGGCGCCGGGCCACGACAAAATCCGGCGGGCGTAGCCGATCTTGCGCCGCCACGATATCCCCGGCGGTGCGCCAGCTAAACGCCACCCCCGGCGCCCGCTGGTGCAGGCGCAGGAAACGATGCTCGAATACCCGGCGCTGCGCCGCGGTATGCAGCCGGAAGCGTTCGCTGACATCGGCTCCGTCCTCGTCATAATAGGTGACCCGCAGCCATTCCCCTTTATCGTCCCGGCCGTCGGCCAGGTTCATGCCGCCGCAGCGCAGCACCAGGGCGTCTTTGAGCCTGAGCGCCGCTTTGAGCATGTCGTCGGGGTCCACCAGGATCTTGTCGCACTCATGGCAGCGCCGCGCGGCAATATCGTTTTCGGCGCCGCAGTCCGGGCAAATTTTAAACCGGAAGCGGAAATCGCACTGCCGGCGTTCGCCGTCTTCATCTTCCTCCCAGCCCTGGCAGCGGCGGCCGTAATGCTCGATCACCTCGCCGTCCGCGGCGGTTTTGCCCCAAAACAGGTTGGCAAAACCGCAGGCCGGGCAGAAAACCTGTACCGGATTGCCCGTGCCGCGGGGTTTGGGCTGGCCCACTTCAGGGGAGAACAGATCGTGGCCGTTGCCGGCATAATCCAGAATCAGGCAGGCGGTTTTACCGGGGAATAACCGCAGGCCGCGGCCGACGATTTGCTGATACAGGCCCACGGATTCGGTGGGGCGCAAAATAGCGATCATATCCACATGGGGCGCGTCAAAACCGGTGGTCAATACCGCTACGTTTACCACATAACGCAGCGCCTGCCGGCGAAAGTCGGCGATTAACCGATCGCGCTCCCCCTGGGGAGTGGCGGCGCTGATTAGCGCCGCCTGTTCAGGCGGCAGCAGGCCGAGTATTTCGCCGGCGTGCTCGACGGTGGCGGCGAAAATCATGACGCCGCGCTTGTCGGCGGCATATTGCTGAATCTGGGCGACAATCAGCGGGGTGATGCGGCGCTGCCGCTGTAGCTCCCCATTGAGCTCGGTCTCGGCGTAATAGCCGTTGATATTCGGGGACAGCCGGCTGAAGTCGTAGTGCAGCACCGGCATATCCAGGCGTTCCGGCGGCACCAGGAAACCCTGTTTAATCATAAAATGCAGCGGTAGTTCAAAAATGCAATCGCGGAAAAAACAGGTTTCATCGCCGCGGATCATGCCGTGGTGGTGATATTGATAAATCCAGCCTTTACCCAGCCGGAAAGGCGTGGCGGTTAATCCCAGGATGCGCAATTCGGGACGCACCTGGCGCAAATGGCGGATAATTTGCTGATATTGACTGTTATCGTCATCGCCCAGCCGGTGGCACTCGTCGATGATTAATAAGGAAAAGGCCCGATCGAACGCCTCCAGGTTGCGGGCCACCGACTGAACGCTGCCGAACACCACCTTGCCCTGGCTGGCGCGCTGCCGCAATCCTGCGGCGAAGATATCCGCCTCCAGTCCGAGCGCCCGATATTTCTCATGATTTTGCGCCACCAGCTCTTTGACATGGGCTAACACCAGCACCCGGCCGCGGGCTAAACGCGCCAGTTCGGCGATAACCAGGCTTTTGCCCGCGCCGGTGGGCAGGACAATCACCGCCGGTTCGCCATGGTGCCGGAAATGCCGCACCGCGGCGTCCACAGCGTCGCGCTGGTAGGGCCTGAGGGTAAAAGCCATCAGTCGCACGACCCGCGGGCGGCGTAACGGGGAAGAAATAATGAAGAGGTTAAATAATCGATTGTCATTCTAATAAGCGGCGCGGTGATAATAGTAATGGTAATAAATGAATCTCTTTGTCTGCTAGGCGACGGGGGCAAGCCCCGTTATACTGCCTGTTCTTTATTAGCACATGCGGCATATGCCGCCCCTCCTGCACGATCCTCTAGACCGCCTTATAGACCGCCGGACTCGAAGCCCGGTTATGCGTCAGGCTCAGGCGGGCCGGGACCATCGTCAGGCATTTCCCAAGATTACAGGCAAAACGAAGTTAATGCGACTGGACAAATTTTTATCTCAACAGTTAGGTATCAGCCGGGCGCTGGTTATCCGGGAACTGCGCGCCAAGCGGGTCACGATAGACGGCGAACTCGTCAAGCAGGGCGCCTTCCAGCTACTGCCGCATCATGAAGTCCGCTTTGACGATCGGATACTCCATCAGATCCTCGCTTCACGCTACTTTATGCTGCATAAGCCGCAAGGCTATGTCTGCTCCACCGACGATCCCGATCATCCCACCGTGCTTTATTTTATGGATGAGCCGGTTCCCGACAAGCTGCATGCCGCCGGCCGCCTGGACATCGATACTACCGGTCTGGTGCTGATGACCGATGACGGGCAATGGTCCCATTGGATCACGTCTCCCAAGCATCACTGCGAGAAAACCTATCTGGTTACGCTGGAAAATCCGTTGGATCAAGATACCGCGCGCCAGTTCAGCGAAGGCGTCATGTTGCACAACGAAAAACTCCCGACCCGCCCGGCGATCCTGGAAGCGCTATCCGAACGGGAAGTGCGGCTGACCATCAGCGAGGGGCGCTACCACCAGGTCAAGAGAATGTTTGCCGCGGTGGGCAACCACGTAACGGCGCTGCATCGTGAACGGGTCGGCGCCATCGTGCTGGACCAGGATCTGCAGCCCGGCGACTATCGGCCGTTAACCGAGGCCGAAATCCAAAGCATCGGCGCGCCGGCAAAATAACCCCATACCCCGGCCCGCCGGCTGAATAAAGAGAGATTAAGGAGTAGTACAACGTGCAAGCTGACCGGAAATCCCATATCGGTTTGATCGTCATCCTGGGGCTGCTGTCGATGCTGATGCCCCTGGCCATTGATATGTATTTGCCGGCGATGCCGCTTATCGCCAGCGAATTCGGCGTCAGCGCGGGCAGCGTGCAAATGACGCTTAGCGCATATGTGCTGGGGTTCTCGGTAGGGCAGTTGTTTTACGGGCCGCTGGCCGACAGCCTGGGCCGCAAGCCGGTGATTTTATTCGGCACTTTCTTTTTTACCCTGGCCGCGGCGGCCTGCGCCTTGTCCCAATCGGTGGAACAATTAATCAATATGCGCTTTGTGCACGGCCTGTCCGCCGCCGCCGCAAGCGTGGTCATCAATGCCCTGATGCGCGATATGTTCACCAAGGACGATTTTTCGCGCATGATGTCGTTTGTGGTGCTGGTCATGACGGTGGCGCCCCTGCTGGCGCCTATCATCGGCGGCGGCTTGCTGCTGTTGTTCAGCTGGCACGCCATCTTCTGGAGCATGGCGCTCGCGGCGCTGATCGCCACCGTGCTGGTGATGCTGTATATCCGTGAAACCCTGCCCAAGGAGCGGCGGCAAAAATTCAGTTTGCGCACGACGATCGGCAACTTCGGCACGCTGTTTCGCCACAAGCGGGTATTCAGCTATATGCTCGCCAGCGGCTTTTCCTTTGCCGGCATGTTCTCGTTTCTCAGCGCCGGGCCGTTTGTGTATATCGATCTTAACGGCGTTTCGCCGCAAAATTTCGGCTATTATTTCGCCTTGAACGTGGCGTTCTTGTTTATCATGACCTTGATTAACAGCCGCAGCGTCAGGCATTTCGGCGCGCTGAAGATGTTCCGCCTCGGGCTGTTTATCCAGTTTATGATGGGCATCTGGCTGCTGGTGGTCTGCGCCATGAATCTGGGCTTCTGGCCGCTGGTCATCGGCGTGGCGGCTTTTGTCGGCTGCGTGGCCATGGTCACTTCCAACGGCATGGCGGTTATTCTGGACGAATTCCCCCATATGGCGGGCACCGCCTCTTCCCTGGCCGGCACCCTGCGTTTCGGCGTCGGCGCGGTCGTGGGGGCCGTGTTATCGCTGGCCACCTTCAACAGCGCCTGGCCTATGGTGCTGTCCATGGGATTTTGCACCTTGAGCTCGATGCTCTGCTACCTCTACGCCAGCCGTCCGCGCAAGGAGCGGGTTACCGCCTGACCATGGGACTGCCGGCGGCCTCCTGGGGTACCGGCAGCCCGCGCGCCGGCTTGCGTTCCGCCAACCGCTCCACGCCTCCTTACTTGATGCCCCTGACTTTATGCTCCCTGGAGTGGCCCCGCTATTTGGAAGGCAACCCGCAGTATAAAAAACGGGGATCAATTTATCCTTTCGCTATGTAGGGCGTAGACGTAAAATGTGTTTTAATCCTATGGCGCTTCTCGTTAGCAGCTATTGGCTATCGGTAATAACGCGTTACCGCTTTTTATTTCCGCATTTTAAGAAAAAATCTGATGTAAAAGATACTCAATATGTTTGATGGGCAAAGGCAGCCGGTTTAAAAATTATTTAGACGATTTAATGATGCTGGTATGTATAATGAAAACAGAAGAAGAAAAATATTATGTTGGCAACAATATCAAACAGGCTGATAACAGAATAATTTTAATTATTAATTCGCTAAAAAATAGAGCCAGAAAAAATAAAATAATAATCTATTTCGATCATAATGGTGGCGGTAACGTGGCCATTATCAAGGAACTCATTGTTGCTATTGATAATTGCCCATCAGATCGGCTGATAGTGCTGGTTTTTACCGGTTATGCCATCAGTGCCGTTGCGTATCTCCTGGCTTACTTCGCTTTTTATTCGGTCACCAGGAAAAACATCATCGTCCAGGCCCAAGGCCCATTATGTTTAGTTTATCACAAGCCGAGAATAAAAAAATATGCCGTGACCCTATTTGCCAATTCGCTTGATAGTAAAAATACTTATTTAAAAGAAGTGGAATGTATGAGGAAATATACGATGAACTTCGATCATATTTATGATGCCCTGGAGAAAGCATGTATCAAGAAAGGAATTGAAATTGCTCCCCATATGAAAGCAATATATAATATGAATGGCGATATCAGCGTTACTTTTAATGGAGGTCCTTTATGAAGGTTGATAATACGGGCAGTTGGAAGCTCATGCATCAGTACCGCCGTGAAATGCGCCGGCTTATTGAAAAAAAAATCATTCCCGAACCAAAACTCCCTGTTTCCAATGACGAACTGATGCTCCTGCACGAGCAAATGAAACAGGAGCGTCAGGAGGCGCTGCTTGCCGGCAATACCGATAAAGATTACGAGATCTTCTAAACCCGCC
>JAATFX010000007.1 GCA_015654925.1 Enterobacterales bacterium
AGTCTATGCCTGCTGATTCCTAAATAACGATACCTTCATCAAATAGCCTGGAGATCGGCAAATGACGCAAGAAACAGCCGGCTTAATTATCAAAGTTCAGCAAGACGGCGTAGCGAAAGCGGCTGATGCTCTGGATAACCTGACCGCCGCCGGAGTGAAGGCTGAAGGTATGGCCGGCAGCCTCGCCAGTGAAATGGCGAACACGAATACCGTCTCCCGCAAGGCTGCTGATGGCATTGATTTGTACGGCCGGCAGACTGCTGCGATGTCGCAGAAAGCTGCGGCAGCTACAAAGAGCATAAACGGTGTCACAGCAGATTTGGCCTCGCAGCAAGCTGCGCTGCAATCCCTGCTCGGCAAGATTGATCCGGTTGTTGGTGCATATGGCCGTCTTGATGAGATGGAGAAGCAACTCAAGGGCTTCAACGCCTCCGGCCTTCTCGATGATGAAAGCTACGGCAGTTATGCTGACAAAATTAATACCTATCGCGTTCAGCTTGAACAATCCGCCGTTGCCGCTACAGCAGGGCATAAAGCTGAAGCGGCAGCAGCGCGGGAAGCCGCTCAAGCTGAAATGAAAGCCCAAGCGACTAAAGAAGCGTTTATAGCCAGTCTGCGCATGCAGGCTGAAACCATGGGCATGACCACCGCCGAGTTGCTGCAATACAAAGCAGCCCAACTCGGCGTTACTGCTCAGGCATCGCCTTACATCCAAAAGTTGTATCAACAGGACGGCACTGTTAAAGCGGCAACGCTGAGCACTAAGCAGTATGCCCAGGCAATGCGCATGCTGCCTATGCAGATGACCGACATCGTTACCTCCCTGGCATCAGGCATGCCGGTATGGATGATAGCTATCCAGCAGGGCGGGCAGATTAAGGATTCGTTCGGCGGCATAGGCAACGCTGCAAAAGCGCTGATCGGATATATCAACCCGGTTACATTGGGATTAGGCGCGCTGGCAGGTATCGCGGTTGCTGTAGCGTTGGCCTATAAGCAGGGTAGCGACGAAAGCACGGCGTTCAATAACGCCATTGTCCTAACGGGCGGTTATGCCGGCAAGACCTCCGGCCAACTCGCCGACATGGCGAAGTCGATAAGTTCCAATATCGGCACTACCTCAGCGGCAGCTAAAGCCCTGACCTCAGCTTTGTCTACCGGCGCATTCAGCGGCGCCTCCTTGGAAGAGATCGGCAAAACCGCTGTAGCCATGCAGGTTACAACAGGCAAGGCCATAGACGAGACTATTGCCGACTTCAAAAAGCTTGCCGATGATCCGCTGCAAGGCTCGGTAGCACTGAATAATCAGTACCATTACCTGACCAAATCGGTATACGACCAGATTTACGCTCTTGAGCAACAGGGGAACACTCAGGCGGCGCAGAAGGTTGCCGAGGATGCTTACGCTTCGGCCATGCAAAGCCGGGCCTCTGCTATCCATGACAACTTAGGGTTTATCGAAAGCGGCTGGCAGGCCGTATGGAACACAGCAAAGGGCGCATGGGATGCGATGCTGGGAATTGGCCGTGAGAAATCGCTATCTGAACTGTTGGCGGATGCCCAGAAAGCTGCTGGCAGTTATCAAATGGGTAAGCTTACGGTGACACCTGGGCCCGGGGCACAAGCAAATGTCTCAATATTGCAAAGGGCTTTAAACCTGCAAAATGATGTAGCTGGCGTACAAGCTAAGGGTCGCGAGGAACAGGATAAGGCCATCAAAGCTCAGGCGTATGTCAATACGCTGACCGAGCAATCCCTTAGCAACGCTCAGAAGCGCACCAAGGAGCAATTGGCCTTAACTCGCGCCATTCAGCAAGGTGCAAAAATAAGCGCGTCTGAAGAGGCTACGCTACGCAAAAATATTGACGACAGATACAAAGACCCGAAAGCGCCAAAGGAAAAGGCAGTAACCGATAGCGCCGCTACTCGCGAGCTTTTGCAACTCCAAGAGCAGCACGCCACGCTTGAGGCGCAGCTCGTTACCACGAATAAGCTGTCCACTTCTGAACAAGCCCTGGTTAAGTTCAATCAGGAAATAGCCGATCTGAAAGGCAAGGCAATCCTGACTGCCGACCAGAAAAGTATCCTGGCAAATGAAGATGCATTACGCGGTGCCTACCAGCAGAATGCGGCCCTGGCGCAACGGATACAACAGCGTGAGGCTTTGCAGAAGCTTGAGGAGCGCTCAGCGCAGCTCAATGAATCGATGGCGTCGGCCTACAGTGGGGCCGGGGATCAGTATCTGCGCCAGCTTAACGCCTACGGTAAGGGCGATAAGGCGGTCGAGCGGACGGATAGTACGGCCAGCATCTACAAGGAATACCAGCGCTACCAGGAGCAGCTTGATAAGGCTACGCCCAAGGAGCTTTTAGGCTCGGATGCCTATAAGCAGGAAACAGCCAATATCAAGACGCAGCTCGACGCCCGCTTGCAGCAGCAGAGCGATTATTACGCCCAGCTCGATGCACTCCAGGGTGATTGGACGAATGGCGCCACTGCCGCATACCAGAACTATATTGACTCTGCGAAGGATATCGCCGGCCAGACGAAAGAGGCATTCACCAACGCCTTTGGCAGCATGGAGGACGCATTGGTTTCGTTCGTCACCACCGGCAAATTGAGCTTCCGCAGCTTTGCTACATCTGTGCTTGATGATATGGCGCGTATTGCCATTCGGACCGCTTCGTCCTCGGCGCTCTCCAGCCTATTCGGATTGGTGGGTAGTGCTGCTTCGGCTTATGCCGGTGGCGCTTCGTCCGGTAGTGCTTCAGCAGGAGCTTATTCAAGCAGTGCCAATCAAAGCCTTAGCTTTAATGCTAAGGGCGGCGTGTATGACTCTCCAAGTCTGAGCGCCTATAGCGGGCAGGTAGTCAACAAACCGACCTATTTCGCATTTGCCAAAGGCGGCGGCGTGATGGGTGAGGCGGGGCCGGAAGCGATATTGCCATTGGAGCGCGGTTCTAATGGCTCCCTGGGTGTTCGGGCAAAAGGCGGTTCGACAGCCGCAATGACGTTTGCTCCTACCATCACACTGACTGTCGATCAACGCGGCAATGACAACGACCAACAGCAGCAGAATAACACTTCGCTACTGAAGGGGTTGAGCAAGCTGATGGACGCAAAGCTGGCATCATTCAAAATGGAAATGGCGCGGCCTGGGTTCAATTAAGCGGAGCATGATATGTACGAGTTTAAATGGATACCAGACCAGGAAGGGACGACCGCCAAGGCTGAGCCAAAGGTGCGCGTCGTCTCCTTCGGTGATGGGTATGAGCAGCGGCAGAAGAACGGTATTAACCACGACCTGCGCAGCTATTCGCTATCCTTTACCGGTGACGGCGTGTACATCAAGGAGATACTGGATTTCCTTGAGGAGCGGGGCGGCGTGGAAGCATTCATCTGGAAGGCACCGGATAAGTGGATCAACCGCACCTTCAAGGCCACAGATTGGACATACCCGCTGAACGGGATATGGGAAACCATAACCGTGACCGTGCAGGAAGTCGTTGCATAACTCTTACGATTTGCGTTCCTTTGCGCACCCCTGGTGATATGCTGTTGCGAAATGTAACGAGTGGGGGAGCAGCCAATGGATACAGAAGCAGATCCGCTTCTTGATCAGGTTGTTGTATATGTAATTGAGAGAAAATCTGCATCCATCTCAGGCGTGCAGAGACAATTCAGGATTGGTTATTCTAGGGCAGCTCGCTTGGTTGATACGCTCCAAGATGTAGGGTTAATCAGCGACCCAGGCAAGGACGGTAATCGAACTTTGCTGATAGTGGATCAGGAATTGGCTTTAGGGAAAATATCAGATTATTATAAAACAAAAGAATTATTGTCTGCCTTAGAATATAAAAATATTGATCCAGACGGCTTTAAGCTTATTGAAAATTATGAACAGGCTATGTTATTCAAACAACAAGGGAATTACGGAGAAGAGGAAAGGTTTTTGTTGCCATCTGTAAACCCACCAAGTATATATACAGGCCACTATAGAGAGCTGTTTATCATTTGGCGAATGGTAATAAAAATGTACGCCAAGCAAGGAAAGGATATGGATATTGTATCTCTGCTTAAAAGAATGATATCCCTTGACGAAGAAATGCTATCTGAATTGTGTAGATACTGGTCTGAGCGACACGGAACGGTTCGCAATCGTGAATATTTTATCGGTTCAAGTAATTTGAAAGTAAATGATATTAAACATCTTAAAAACGCATCCATATCATGTGCCGATAATGAGGGCATTCTTCTTGCAGATAAATATTTATCAGAGTTCAGGAGCGTAAGGGCGAAAATATGAAGAAAATAATTAGTTGCTTATTTGCTTTGCTGTTGTGTGCATGCTCAACACAAGTCGTTCCCCCATCTAAAGCATTGTCAGTACCCACCGACCGTGTCTTCAAATATCAATCGCCAACTAGTGGAGACTCAAAGCTTGTAGTTGTGAGAGACAGCGGCATGGTTGGCAGCATGTGTTACGCGAGCGTATATATTAACGGCGATCTTGTGGCGCGGTTAGGCACCAAGGAAAAGGTAAACCTGAATCTCAATCATGGTGAAGTCGCAGTGGGTACAAAACTGGATGGAAGCGGAATATGTAGCTTTGGCGGTGAAAGGCAAGAGGTCTTTGTTACAGTTTCGCCAGGAGAAACAAAATATCTGAGAATATTTACTGATCAAAATGGGAATATGGATATTCGACCGACTACATTGCAATAAAAAAAATACAAATTCCAATGAACCCGGGCACCGTGCCGGGTTTTTTAATGGGAGTAATCCATGCGAGACATCCCGGCGTCAATGCGTATTGATGTCACCCAGATCGAGCAGCCCGCGTTATTAGAACTATTCGAAGTTGATTTAACGGAGTTCGGTGGCGATATTTATCGGTTCCACTCAGGCATGAATGGACGGCTTCAGCCTGTTGTGTGGCAGGGGCATACATACCAGCCGTACCCGGTGGAGGCATCTGGCTTCGAGGTGAGTGGTGCAGGCACCAGTAACCGACCGACGTTAACCCTTGCCAATATCAGCGGATTAATCACCGGCATTAATCAGGATTATGACGACGCAGTGGGCGCCATCGTTACCCGTCGGCAGGTTTACGAGCAATGCCTCGACGCCGTGAACTACCCCAACGGAAATCCCCAGGCAGATCCAACCCAAGAATCTGTCACGCGCTATATCATCGAACAATGCTCAAATCTGCAAACCGAGTTTGTCTCATACGTCCTTTGCCTCCCAAGCGAGAGCGACGGGGCCTTACTGCCGACACGAACCATCCTGGCTGACGTTTGCTCATGGGTATATCGATCAGCTGATTGCAGTTACACCGGCGGGCCGGTGGCCGATGAATTCGATCAACCGACATCTGACAGCAGCAAAGATAAGTGCGGCAAAAAAATGCGGTCGTGCAAAATGCGCATGACAGTGCTCGCCTTCGCGGGATTCCCGGCGGCGTCCAAGATCAAATAGCAGGCTCTCAAATGATAGAAGATGACATTTTGGCTCATGCCTCGGCGTGCGCTCCGGCAGAGTGCTGCGGTTTGGTTGTGGCCGGCGAGTATTTCCCGTGCCGCAATATCTCACCCGACCCCAATAACTATTTTGAAATCGACCCGGTTAGCTGGGCCGCAGCGGAGGACAAAGGCGAAGTTGAGGCCATTGTCCATAGCCATCCCGGCGGCATGCCGTTTCTTAGTGAGGCTGACCGGGTAACGCAATGCCAGTCTGGATTTCCCTGGTGGCTGGCTTGCGGTGAAACCATACGAAAATTCCGCTCCGTGCCACCGCTGCTGGGACGAAAGTTTGAACATGGCGTGATGGATTGCTACACGGTCATGCGCGACGCCTATCACCTGTGCGGCCACGATTTGCCCGACTTCGAGCGGCAGGATGATTGGTGGGAAGGCGATCAGGATTTATACATCGAAAACATGGAAGCGGGCGGCTTTACTCGGCTAGCCGACGATGCCGAAATTCAAGTCGGTGACGTTTTCTTAATGTGCCTGGGTACCACTGGACAGAACGTCCCGAAAGCCAACCATTCCGCTATCTACATTGGCGACCAATTCATCCTGCACCAACGGCCAAACACGCTCAGCAAGCGCGACGTTTACGGCGGGTATTGGCAGCGTTTCACTCATTCAGTCTGGAGATACAGCGCATGGCAAAAGTCAGATTTTACGGGGATCTCAAACGATTTGGCAGCGACTTCCAGCTTGAAGTAGATACAGGCGCGGAGGCAATTCGGGCGCTGCTCTTCCAAATCCCTGGTCTGCGACAGCACCTTAGAGAGGGTCGCTACAAGGTCCGGGTGGGTGAGAAAAAGCTCGATATGGATACGCTCGAAAAAGGCATGCATGCACGGCTGAAGCAAAATACTGAAATCAGGATCACCCCGGTGGTGGCTGGCGCGAAAAATGCCGGTCTTTTCCAAACCGTACTCGGAGCGGCATTAGTTGCGGTTGGGGTCGTCTTAAGTTTCACTCCTTTCGCGGCGGCATCGCCTTTTTTGTATGCCACTGGGGCAAGTATGATGTTAGGCGGCGTCGCCCAGATGCTCACCAAGACCCCCAAAACAAACTCATCCTCATCTGGCACAGACAACGGCATAGCGAACAACTATTTCTCATCCCTTGAGAACGTTGTCGGTCAGGGTGATCCGGTCCCATTGCTGTATGGGCGTATGCGCGTTGGCTCGCATGTTATCTCGCAGGGCATTACCACTGATAAAACGGAATGAATTTAGTGATGTCGTTCATTTAGATAGAGGTAATAATGGATAATCAACAACAAGAAAATGACGAATGTGGTTCACCAACCATTCACAGCCACCAACTGAGCCGCCGAACCAAAGAGTTACTTTGTCGTAAATTGCCTCATCTTTTTGGGCCAGAGGGGAGTAATTCCACTGAAGCGAGTTCCTGGCGAACTCTACCGGATTGTCCTCGGATAAATCGTCTAAATAAAGATGAGAAAGCCACTGATAAAAAATGTGATCCAGATTTCTGATTATCGCTCTGTCTGCTGGTCGTCTTTCGGGGCGAAAAGAGAAATCGATATACCCGGCATACCCGCTTTCGCGGGGGCCGAAATCGCAGCCGAAGGTCATGAATAATCCGCCATTTGCATTTACTTCAATCAGCAAACGCCTCAGCCAAGGTATTTCTTTAATCTCGTGAATTTCATCAAGTCTGTGCAATTCTTTTGTTAAATCAATGCCACCATTATTGATCCCTCCATCGGAATGAACTTCCTTCTGATAGGGAAATGCCACGAAGTAGTCATTATCGGGATCTTTTTCCATGGGTAAAGTCATCAGATCTAACAAAGGGTGTAATGACCATACCAATTGAATGGTCTTTTGGGAATCCTGATATTTGATCATCTATGGGATCGCTTCGGCGGGCCTTTTTTATGGGAGTAGCTCATGGGCGGAAGTAGCGGCGGGAGCAGTAAGACGGAATCGGCTACAGAAAAACCCGATAACCTCAAATCCGTTCAGCAACTAAAAATCATCGACCTGATATCTGAAGGCCCAATTTACGGCCCGATTGACGGGCTTAAATCCGCTTATCTGAACGATACGCAGGTGATCGATGCTGACGGCAACGAGAATTTTACCGGCGTCGCCATGAACTGGGTGAGCGGTACGCAGGACCAGGATTACCTACCCGGTTATTCAGATATTGAAAATGAAATCGGTGTCAGCACTCAGCTCGTTTATGCCACTCCCATAGTCCGCACGGTGACGGACTCGGATGTTAATCACATTCGCTTATCCTTGGGCGTCCAGTCGCTGCTACAGCAAAACGGCAATGACCTCGGATACGCCACAGTCAACATGCTCATCCAAGTCCAGAACTCGGCGAGCGGCTGGGATACCGTTAAAACAGTCACCATTACCGGTAAAACCACGTCGCAATATCTTGAAGCTCACGTCATTGACGCGCCTGCGCACTCGCCATGGTCGTTCCGCGTCTCACGCGTTGAAGCGGACAGCACGTCGAGCCAATTGCAGAACTCGACCTATTTCAGCAGCTATACCGAAATCATTGACGCCAAACTGTCTTATCCCAACAGCGCAGTGATCGGCACAACCATTCAATATACTGGCCAGTTCAGCGGAATTCCGACCAGGACCTATGATCTGAAAGGATTGTTGGTAAAAGTCCCAAGCAATTACGACCCGGTTGCCCGTACGTATTCTGGGTTGTGGGACGGCACATTCAAAATCGCCTGGACGAATAATCCCGCATGGGTTTATTACGACCTGGTCACTAATACCCGGTATGGATTAGGCAAGCGCCTTGGCTCGTTTGGCTGCGATAAATGGGCACTGTATGCCGTTGCTCAATTCTGTGACGTCCTGGTTGATGATGGTTTTGGCGGTCAGGAGCCGCGCTTTACTTGCAACGTGTACATCACTGACCAGCGGCAGGCTTATGACGTTCTCTATGATTTAGCGTCAAGCTTCCGGGGCATGCCAGTCTGGGACGGTTTACAGATGACTGTCGTCCAGGACAGGCCAGTTGATCCCGTTTGGGCTTACACCAACGCCAATGTGGTCGATGGGATTTTCAAGTACGCGTCCAGCGCCCGCAAAGCCCGTCATACCGCTATTCAGGTCGAATGGGTTAACCCAGATAACGGGTGGGCATCAGATATAGAGTATGTCTCAGACGATAAGCTGATTGACCGCTACATGCTGAATGTGGCAAAGGTTACCGCGTTCGGCTGCACGTCCAGGGGCCAGGCGAACCGGGTAGGGCGGTGGATACTCAAAACTGAGCAACTCGAAACCCAGACGGTAACTTTTGACGTTGGCCGCGATGGTCTTAACAACCTACCTGGGGATATTGTCACTGTTGCGGACAATGATTATGCCGGCGCTCGCATGGGTGGCCGTGTCATAGCTTTTTCTGGGGCATCAGTTACGCTTGATGCGCCAGTTGAGATCGCTTCAACAGAAACGGCGTATTTCTCCTATCTAAACGCCTCCGCTGAGATGGTGAAGATTCAGATCAACGTACCGGTGTCAGGCGCTGTCATAACCTTGCATAGCGCGCCGTCAGGCTTGAAAAAGTGGGGCATCTTCACTATTTCAAAAAGCAGCCTAGCAACGAGGCTATTCCGCTGTCTGGCGATAACGGATAACGTTGACGATGGCACGTATAGCATCACAGCACTACAGCACAACCCGCACAAACAGGCCGAGGTAGACGAGGGTGTCCTGTTCGATGACCCCACTACAACGCTTTACGGCAGCTCAATACCGGCCCCAGAACATATTTCGATTGATGACTCGGTAGCGAATGATGTTTATCAGATCCGCATTACCTGGGACACGGCAAAAATCTACACCGGCATTACCTTCAACCTTAAGCTGGTACGCCATGACGCTGGAGGCGACGTGGTTGTAGTCAGAGCTAACACCTCTGACATGGAATACACTGTCGGCAACCTTTCGCTGGGCAGCTATTCGGTGTTTATCCGGGGCATGAACGCCGCTGGCCAGCTCGGTGAAGAAGCAGAAGTCGATATGACTATCGGGCCGCCGCTGGCTCCCTCGTCCTTGTCGCTCTACAGCACAAATTTCAGCATCAAGATTGTGCCCGTTGTTAACGGCGTTGTGACGCTCGGCACCCGGTATCAGTTCTACCGCGGTGCCAGTGAAAGCGAAGCCTTAGCCATGGCGAACTATGTAGGACAGGGATATGAGTTTCTTGATGATGGGCTCAAACCTTTAACGACGTATTGGTATGCGGTGAGGGCATTTAATAATGTCGGTAAATCAGCATTGGTAACTGGCAGCATTGCTACCAAAAAAGATGCCACCGATATTATGACGGTCATCAGCGATGCAATCCCTGACATCGAATGGGCGCGAAATCTGTCCCAGGAAGTTGCTACAAATACCTCTGCCGTGGGGCTGCTCAAAGACCACGCTTACCTCGTTGTCAATAATGAGGGCAGGGTGTCAGGAGTGGCTATTTCCACGACGCCTGGCGCCTCGGTGGTCGATATCCTGGCGGATTATTTTGCTCTCACCGATCCCGATACCCTTGAGCGAAAGGTTTATTGGGATGGCACCAAAAACGAATTATTCATTAAAGGATGGATTAACGCAATCGGCGGGACATTAGAGAATGTCACCATAACAGACACGGCAACAATTAATCGCGTCGTGGCCACGTCTATCGTTGGTGCAATATCGAATCAAAGTTTCATGAATATTGATGTCGCTACACCGTCCGGCGGTGGCGCAAATAGCCAAACCTACACAAAAACCCTCAATCCTGATCAATATATTGATAGAACTCTATCAGTAGTCTTTCCGATGAACGTATCGGCACGAAGCGCAACGGGCGAGACAAGCAGTGAAGCATCGATAACCCTGACGGTTGAAGTGTATGTTGACGGTTCATTAGTCACTTCTTTTTCGACACTTGCTTACGCTCCCGGTGGGGGAAATTCGGCTACAAACGGCACGTCCGGCGGATGGTCGGTGGATGTTCCCGCGGGTAGCTCGAAAACCATCGCCCTAAAGGTGACCAAGTCTGCCCTTTCTTCCGGAACACATACGGCCTTTGCTGGGCCAGCCTTATTCTATTCATCGAGAAAGCAAGACGCTAATTGGTCTTAATCCCTCAGCACATCATCAGAATTTGACCCGCTTCGGCGGGTTTTTTATTGGAGTAAAACCATGACGGTAATTTCCGGCGTTCTCACTGCGCCTGATGGCAGTGTATTACCCAATGTCAGTATTATTTTGAAAGCAATCGCTACATCGTCAGCCGTTGTCGTGCAGACGGAATCCACCACGGTAACCGGCCAAAACGGGTCATATTCAATTTCTGTGAAAGTGGGTGAGTATCAGGTATCGATATCTGCTTACGGTCAGCCCACGGTTAGTGTGGGGAATATCCGAGTATTTGCTGATTCAGGCAACGGCACGATAAATGATTTCCTGATCTCACCTGGTGAAAGTGAGCTCACGCCCGCTATTGTCGCAGCAGTTGAATCGATGCGAGTTGCTTCTCAGGCAGCCAGAGACGAAACCATTGCCGCCCGCGACACCGCAGTCACGGCCGCTCAATCCGCTATTAGTTCGGGCAACCTTCAGCCTGATGAGGCCACCGGTCTCGCCCATACCACCAACGGCCAAACCTTCACTGTAGGCTATGGCAGCGGCGCGGATATTTCTTATAAGACATTCGAGAACGCGAACGGAGTAGCAGTCGTGCGGATCGAGGGTGTGGGCAAGGGGGCGGTGGATGCTGTGGCTGAAGGGCTTGAGGTCACAAAGAATACGTTATTGCCTAATGTCGGGATTCAAATAATTGATGGCATCCGAGACCAAGAAGGCGTTCCGGTTATCATGGGAATGTTTGACGCTAACGGGATATCCCCGGTAAATTTTAATACTGAAGGTGGCTTAAATCTCGACAATATACAAATTTTACCAATTACAGATAATGATGAATATATCAGTGCATTTACAGATAAAAATTTTGTTCCTTATCTCGGATTGTCAAAATTAGGTGGGATAATAGTAGGGCGAACAGAAATAGTTGAGATACCAGGTCCGCCTGGAATTGTATTTGTAGATCAAAACTGGATTCCGTATGCAGCATCACCTGGCATTCCTGAATATTTTGGACAGGACATTCCGCTAATTGGTGGAGGGGCAACCGCGCCAGCAGCATTGGAGGGCATTCGTCGTTATGACGTCATGCACGTTGTGGTAGAGTCGCAATCCCTTGGGCTGGGACTTATGACGTCCGCAGATGCCGCCGCCAACCCCCCGTTATCAACAACTCAACCTTACAATAACTTGGGATTCAGTGGGGGGCATAATTCCGGGACCTCCGCAACAGATACAGCTATTGCCCTTATCGAAAAGGCATATACCCCGGAGGAAGGTACCTATCCTGGCGCTGAAACTCCGTGTACGGCAGCAACGAGTAAGTTGGTTGAGTTAATCCAGGAGCAAACGGGGCTGGCGTACTCAAATCAGGGTACTATTTATTTCGGATCGGCACCGGGAAAGGGTGGGCAACAGATATCAAACCTGAGCAAAGGCACAGTCCCTTATCAGAGGATGTTAGATCACGTGACCAATGGCTTACGTCTTTCAGCTGCCGCTGGGAAAAGTTATGCCGTGTTAGCCATCATTTGGATGCAAGGGGAAACCGATTATAGTGCCGGAACAACAAGAGCAGGCTATCTAAGTCTGTTAAAACAATACATATCCGATTCCAAAGCTGACAAATTACTCATAACTAAGCAGGCGTTTGACATCCCTTTCATAACTTATCAACTAAGCACGCATCGAGCATATAGTCAAAATATTCCGGTAATCGCCCTGGCTCTAAGAGACGCAGCTTTATCCGGCCTGTCGTATATGTCTGCCCCCGGCTATATATTCGATTACAATTCTGATAATGTTCATGGAACGAACTATACGTATCAGATGTGGGCCAAATATCATGGGCGCATAATTTATAAATTAATGCAAGATGATGAGGCGGGACTATCGAGGGGGATGCATCGAGTTGATGTGATAAACGAAATACGGCAAGGGGTTATTAACGACCTGCTTTTCTCAGTTCCTGTACCCCCGTTGGTATTTGATACCACATGGGTGACATCTGCCGTTAATATGGGGTTTGATGTTAGACTAAAATCGAATTCTACATTGGTCGATATTATCACCTCAGTATCTATCGCTGGTCCTGACAGGGTGAGAATTATCACGTCAAGAGCACTTCTCGACACTGAAGTAATAACGTATGGGTGGGGTAGAACTGGCGATCCAGCAACAAACGGCAGGACTACTGGCCCTCGCGGAAATCTTCGTGATAGTGAGGGGGATTTACCGGGAGAAAGTTATACGGGCGCTGACGGTATATTGCGAAAACTCCACAACTGGTGCGTTATCTTTTAATTAAGGAAAAACCATGACAACAGCATTCAAAAGTATGGATAAATTGATAGTTAATCCAATGCTTAAACCTCTTTACGCACCATTTCGTTCTGTAGCAGTCAATAATTTATTGGCAGCCTGGCGCTTTGGTAATGGTTTAACTGACCTATCCGGAAACGGGAAAACATTAACTGCTGTAGGTGCTCCAACTATTGGCGCTTATTATATCAGTGGCGATAAAGCAAATGGCTATTTGACGAATGTAGCCGACGGCCTTGAACGCACCATCATTGCTATCTATCGGCACACGCTGGCACAGGATTCATATATTTACCCGGTTGGAAACCTTTCTCAGTTGAGCGGTGCGAGCGGCATTGGTTTCGGCATAAAAGCAAATAGCTCGTCCCCTTCTGCTCTTTCCCGTCGTTCGATCTTGGTAGGAAGTACAAGCAAAAGCGCAGCACTATATGGTGTCGCAGATGGTACGGCAGAACCACTGACCAATCGCTCTTTGTTTGCATGGCAGGCGGCCGGTGTAAGTGGCGCCGGAAATTCGGCTTATAATTTTATCCCCACTATTAGTACAGGGCTTATCGCCGCTACTTTGGCGGCGGGTGCAAACCTCGCTGCGCGTGATGTTACCGAAAGCGCCGCACCCAGTTACTACCGCCTTGCGGTATGGCGTGATAACTCTACCCCGGCAACGACTTACAGCAATGTTGATATCGCTGAAATTTTGGTCTTTGACCGACTGCTAACGTTAGCAGAATTACAGGCCCAGTACGCCTATGACAAGGCTTATATGAGCGTGCTGGGCGTATCCATTTAAAGGGCCATTACGGCCCAATCACAACAAGCACAGAGAGACAGTCGAACGCTACCGGCTCCGCTATTTAGCATCAACTCGAACGGGGATTTCTGAAAAGCTTGCTGCAAAAAAATTAATTGGGAAAGGATGGGCGAGGAAGCAAAGTGTTACCACAATTCTGATCCATGGGAATTGATTATTTGATTTGTAGCACTGAACAAGAGTAAAAATCGCACCACTTATTGCCCGATATATAGGACAAAATCAAAAATTATCATTTCTTCCCCAGAGCATATAATAACGCCGCTCAAGCTGTCTTTTCAGTCGAGGGATGTCTTCAGAGGCAATGGCCAGACACTGGTTTCTTCTTATCATGATGTATTCTTTGACACGGGTATCAGAGCATATATCCATGACTTCCAACCAGCGACGCGCAGCACGACGCCATAAACCGGCACGTTCTAACTCCTCGGCTTTTTCATCATGCGCCATAATCGGCTCCACTGTTAACAAGATTAGCAGCCTAATTATGCACAATATTTGTATTATTAAAATATGTTAATAAAAACAGTATTTTGTTAAAATCATTAAATATTTTTATGTTTACCATGTTACATGGAGGGCAATATAAAAGGACGCTATTTTCGATAAGAAGTATCTTTATGGGGAATTTGTAGGGAAGGAGATTATTTAAGACTGCTCAGGCGTGGCAGGTTCGGCGCTGGATTAGTAAAAAAATGCCCAGCGAGTGTGGGCAAAATGTGACACCAGGGAAATCCGGTAATGCCTAATGTGGGCATTACCGTACTTATCAGTTAATAACTATCGCCATATGTTATCAATATGTATTAACTGAAATATTATGACACATAGCACATAATGCAAAATTATATACTTGTTCTTTAATATAATAACCAAAAGAAATTATCACGCATCCCGGTACACACTTCACAAAACTAAATTCCCCTGTCGCTCAATCACCTATCTTTTTCCGCACCCGCTTCACTTCACAAGCTCAGCTTTGAATGCTTATACTGTATAAAACAACAGTGAATTGAGCGTGACACTATGGGCTTTCCTTCTCCGGCCGCAGACTACGTAGAGCGGCCAATCAGCCTGGACGAGACGTGCATTGCTCGCCCGGCATCGACTTACCTTATCCGAGCAGACAGTACGCTGATAGTGGCCGGCATCTTCAAGGATGCGTTGCTGATTGTGGATGCATCCGTTAAGCCGGTACACGGCAGCATCGTCGTCGCGGAAGTAGATGGCCGACGCGTCGTAAGGCGATTGCAGTTATACCCGGCTGTGGGCTTGGAGCGGCTCGATACGGGGTACATTCAGCTTGTGGATGTTCGGGATGATGATACTGGGGCGGGTGTGCAGATTTTTGGCGTAGTGACGTATTGCGTAAATGATATGAGGGCTGGGGAGTGGGATGATTCGCCGGTGATGTGAAGGGGATGGGGCATGCATGGGGCAAAAAATTACCGCAACTATTCGTAACCCTGCAAGTGCAAGCTACGGACATTGCGGTAATGCTCTGCTACAACGTACTTATACGCAGATATTCTAAGTTATTAATTTATCAAATCATATTATGAATATGTCGGTGTAGTGTCGCTTGAACGAAATGGGATTTGCTGAGTTTGGTGATCCGATTGAGGTCGGCCCGCAAGTGCGGGCCTAATTTCACTGGTATAACTTTTGTAAGCAAGTAAATATACAATTTATCTCACGCAATGCAAAAAAATGCCTGCATCGGAAAGGGCGGGTAAGCGATATGCACATCGTGTAACTCTACTTCGTGACAGCCATCCAAAATTATCAATATCCAAGGGATATGGTCAGTATGGATTACGTAAAAATTTGCAATAAACGTTAGGTTTCCAACATAACGCGCAAAAAAAAATCAGCCATAGCGGAGGCATCGCCACTTAGTGAAAAAAAACCAGGTGGAAGACTAGCAATATCATCAGCCAAAACAGGCCGCAAATCACGAACATTCCGATCCATACCATATGTCCTGAAATTTTCATTTTATTTTTTGATTTTAAGATTTTACTCATGTAGGCGCTATGATACAGCAGGCGCAAATCCATCCCAGAAGATTATGCATAGCAAGTGTAACGCATTAACAAAGTGAACTATTTTCTTACATCTAATTACTTAAAGCTGTCGGTTGCACATTTGAATCATTACGCTACGCGGTGACGACGTAACGATTGTTGGCACGTTGCGGGGGGTAAAACGTCTTTAACGCAGGGACGGGCGGAATAGTGAGGGACTATATCGAGACGAGATTGTACCCGTTGCGATTAATTCCTTTCCGTTATGATTTCCGTTATAAAGAGTGCCTTTTTCTTCTCCATTGATAATAGTACTCGCGGGCTAATCTTGTCCTTAAGCTAGGCTTTGTCCCGGCAGCGATGGCAAGACACTGATTACGTCGCAAGGCAATTTTTTCCCTGGCAGCTACGTTTTCATAAAGATCCATGACCTGAAGCCAGCGGTAGGCGGCTCGCCGCCATAATCCCGCCTCCTCGTACTCTTCCGCTTGTTTGTCTGTTATAGGCACTTGGCTGTGACCTTATTGTTATCAGTTGTTGAGTGTTTGTTTATAAATAACACAAATCACTATTGTTTATAAATGTGTGTATTTATACAACTGTAGGCTGATACAAACTAAAATTTGAGCTGTACAGCTATCCCCCTCAACGCCAGAAACAGATTGACGAGAGCCTAATCACGGTCATGCCGATAGTAACGATGTAGATAAATTGAGAGGAACTTAGCAGTAACGACACGTAAATCGGAGGATTATATTGCGCCGGCCTTCCAAGTGTGGTTGTTGAATCCCGGTCAAAAAAAAGCCCCAGCGACGCGGATAAAGGGGCGAAATAGTACTGCCAGCTAGGGAAAACCAGGGTGTGCTCGGTGTGGAGCACACCCTGATAATAAAATGTAGGATGTATGCTGATATGTGACTGTTGTAGTGTTTTTAAATCAATGTTAACATTCTGTTATATATAATATGAGTTCGATCACAAAATTAATCCATGAATAAAATGCGGGTATTCATAACTCCCAAGAAAGCGTATTGTCAAAATTCGGAAGAGTGAATTAAAATAGATGCTATTCATCTTTTTTTTCTTCGTTTTCAAGGAGTTTTTCGCTTTCTAGCGCTTCAGCAATAATATCCTCATCTATCTCTTCAATATTACCTCTATGGTCTTTGCCAGAGAGCAAATTCCAACAGGCGATAAACAAGACAGCAATCAATGGGCCGATAACAAATCCATTAATACCGAAAAGTTCCATGCCACCAAGCGTTGTTATTAGAATAAGATAATCCGGGATTTTAGTCTCTTTACCTACAAGCAATGGCCTGAGTATGTTGTCTATCAACCCGACAACCACCACAAAAAATAAGACTAAAAAAATACCTTTCCACAACGGACCGGCCACAAGAAAGTAAACAGATACGGGCGCCCAGATAATAGCGGAACCTATAGCCGGGATGAGTGAAAGGAATGCCATCAATGCGCCCCAGAGTATGCTCCCTTTAACCCCCATAAAATAAAAAGCCAGTCCACCCAGTGCCCCTTGGACCAAGGCCACAACGACGGTTCCCTTTACCGTTGCTTTGGATACAGCGGCCAGTTTAACGAACAAATGGTGTTTGACATGTCTTGATAGGGGGATTGAATCAAGAATTAACTTAACGAGGTATGAACCATCTTTCAAAAAGAAAAATAACAAATAAAGCATAATGCCAAATCCGATCGTAAAACTAAAGGTACTTTCTCCGATCAGCAGCGCACTGCTCGCCAAGATTTTGCTTCCTTGCATGAATATATCTGATATTTTATTTTGTAGTGTGTTAACGTCACTCAGCCCATGTTCGGCAATGATTTCCTGCATCCTGCGTGGAAGGTGCTCTATTATATTACTTATAATGGTAGGGAATTGAATTTGGTTGTGTTGGATTCTAGTGTATAAATCATTGGACTCAATCGCAAGGGACGTAGTAATTAATGATAGGGGTATGAAAACAATTAAACAAATAAAAATAAGTGATATAAAGGAAGCTAAACCATTTTTGTCATTAATTTTTTGTCTGATCCACGTTTTAAGGGGATAAAATAAAACCGCAAGTATTGCAGCCCAGAAAATTGCAGAATAATAAGCTTTTAAGACAAAAATAAAGGCAATGGTGGTAACGAGTAATAACAAGATGAAGAAACCTTCATTGATCCCTTTTATTTTCATTAGAAATCCCACTTTGGAGAGCGATGTTTGCCTTATAATAGTAAAAAAATATAATAATAGTAAATGCATATATTTTGCAACTATCGGTACTTGCATCGGTAACGGGTCGCCGGTGCGCTCAACCTACTATATATTATGGCATTTTTGGACACGTGAGAGCGGCGTGGTGGCCTGGGGGGTCTTGAAAAGCGAACGCGCGCGTCCAGCAACCCGATAAGCAAAGCGCCTGGCCCTGCGACGCCCGCCAGGACGGAATCGTTCAGGTCGAAACGACCAGCGAGTATCCGGTCGCGATGTTAAACGCGCCCCACAGGACGTTGACCGTTGAACTGGATAGTCCCTCGCCGGGAGTTAGCCGCGCCACACAGGAAAGGAATTGACATCAATCATCCAGTGAGGTCGGCCAGGCTGTATACATACACCGCCTACCCATCGCTCTTGGGGCGCAAGGTCAGGCCAATAAACCTTTCCGCTCAGGACATTATGGCCTAGCGGGGTCAGCTTCAACGTGCGTTTAGGCCAAACCAGGTGAGCGTCTGACTCGATCAGTAATGGCGTCGGGGAGTCGATAAAAGGCCGCATGATCGCGTAAAACATCAAATCGCCCAGGAAGGGTAACGGTTCTCGCTTGTCCATCAGCTCGGCGAATATTGTGCCGAACGCCACCGGCCCTGCCTCATCTACCAGTTGCAAGGACAGGCGTTCCGTCAATGATAATCCGTCGTGGATGCCCGGCAGCTCTTGTAATTGCCGCAGCAGCGCCGGAGCGAGCAAGGGCAGGCATTTTTGCGGGCTGTGGGCCAGGTTCGCGAGTTTGATGGGGGAGGCGGCGCAATACGCCGACCAGGCCTGACGAGCCAATTGAACCGTTTCTTCATTGATGAGCCTGCGCTGTGGCCACAACCACGCCAGTACGTCAGGCGCCAACTGGCCAATGCCCATGAAGCGCCGTACGCCGGGTATGCGATCGACCTCTATGAGTTCGAGCTTGGCCGGCAAGCCCTCAAGACCTGCCAGCGCGCGAATCAAGAACAATTGGTCATAAGCATCCGCCTCGCACCAGAGTACATGGTGACCGCCACTGCCCAAGAGTTTGAGGCTGGCGTACTCGTCGTCTAGCCGATGTATTACATCGGTGCTATTTATCCCAAACGCTTGGCTTATATATTGGCCCCGGGTAGCCTTGTATTTTTCTATAGGTAAGTCCTGGACCGGCCCCATGCATAACGGGTCGGTCAGCATTTGAAAGGCGCCCTTGAAACCGGCCAAACGCAGACTGTGCGCAATATCGTTTCCGCATCGCCAGTGGGTGGTTCGAGCCTCATCGCTGGCATCAAAGTCCGGATGGCGAGCAGCGAAATCAATAGCATCGACATGCGCCTTGAGCCTAGGCCAGCTACTGAAACCCAATTGTCGGGCGATCAGCCATTGGGCGTCAGATAGGGTCGGAGGAGAGAGCGCGTTTCTGCCGGCGAGCTGGGCAAGTTGCTCGGGATCAGCACCTGTTTTCATCCGTTGGAGAAGCTCCTTGGCGCGTTTGCGTTGCTGCTCAAGGTTGATTCTGCCGTCATTGGACAGTGGCATAGTGGGTCGGGACATACGATCTCCTTGCACAAACCTTGTCCGCTTTAAGGTTGGGAGTCGTAATGATGTGATGTTGAATCAAAGTCTTGGGCGCAGCCCTTTCCGCGGATGGTGGCGTAGAGAGCGCCTTGCTGGAGTATAGGCAATTGGATGTTTGATTGCAACGGAGGAACTGGCCCAAATTCATTGAACCAACGGCGTAGCCCCGGGGCCGGCGTAGCCCATCGGTGATGCGACTAATGATGGGCGGCTGCGGCGGGCAGGCGTGGGATGGCGCGACGGGGACTTTTTTTAGGTATCTTGGCTAATGACGCGGATAAGTTCCGCAGCTATGAGGCGGTGTTTAAAGGTTAATTCATTAAACATAAATATCCCGGACCGGTAAAATAGGTGTCATCGTACTTTTTAGGGTGCGGATGATAACCGATGGCTTTGCCATTGCCATCGCGGGAACAGCTTTGATCTCCTTCAGCCTGCATGCTTTTGGGGATGGAGCCAAATAAACTCGAATCATTCCAAAACTGGTGCTTTTGAGCGGAGGACGTGACAATTTTTGGCGACGTACTCGAAGGTTTATCCCCTGGGGTTCCGCTTAAAAAAGCACAGCCCGAAGTCAAAATAATACATAAAGCCAGTGGTGCTGTAAAAAACGATCGATTCATTTTTATTATTCCTGAGAATTAATGTGTTGATTGAAATTTAAATACGGTTTTTAGCTGTAAAAAAATTGTTTTATCCGTTAGTTGTGACATTTTTGTTAAGCGTTATAACGGCGTAAGTTTGCCCGTTAGTTTTTAAATATTCAATCTTGGCCATATAAAAGATGCGTGAAATTTAAATCTCAATAATAAGTTTATACATAAAATGGGAATGTGAAATTTATTAGTAGGCGATTGTGATAAGTGAAATTATTCATTAAATAAAATTTCCCAATAATTACCCATTGCGACAATATTTTTTAACTTTATGAATTTAATGGTTTTTTATAATGAAATTCACGGATTTGACATTATTTTAGCCTACGATTTAACTGCGGATATTCGGCATCCGGTGTCTTAGTGCCTTGATGGTTCCCCGTCCGACTCAAGCTGTTTGCTTGCCGGTTGGGAACAGGGAGGGTGCTACTTGCTAAAGGAGCTTTTATATTAATTTCCATCCGGTTTCATCATTAATAGTGCCTATTTCATTGGCGCGCGGGTATTGCTTTACCATATATATTTCCCACTGAGCGCCATGGCCTGCAGGCCGCTAGCCTGATGGCGATGGTTTGGGGCGGTTTTCTGTTGAAAATCGGTTAAATCGGCCGCATAGGGTCGGGTAATGCCGGTCGCATTCTCTATTCCTTAATTATGTGCAAATGGTGCTATTTAAAAATTTCTCCGGTCATATCATGCCCCGATGGTATACGGCCTCACAAACGGCAGAGGTGGGTTTGTGGTACAATGCACCCTGGTTTTTCGAGTGAAAAAGATAACATGAATGATTTCATCATCCAGATTCTAAATAAGTTGGCCCGCACCGACGCTAAAATGAAAGATTTGACCGCGCTGGTGGAGGCGCAGTCGCTGCTGCTGGCGGCGCTGGTCTTAACGGTGGGCAAGGGCGGTTCTTCGGTGATGTCGGTTAATATCCAAAAGGCCATTTCTTCGGCCAAAGAGGCTTCCGAAGAGATAATGCAATCGGACGCCGATCTGCTGTTGGCGCATTTTGTCAGGCTGATTTCGGTCACGCAGTTTATCGAGGCGAATGCCGAGGTTGAGGCTAACGACGAGGCCAGCGCCGCTATCGAAATCATTGCCGAGGCTGGTATTAAGACAAATGCCGTAACCGGTGGCGGGGCAAATGCCGCTCCGGTGGCACTGAGCACGCAGCCGGCAGAAGAGTGATGCATCCGGCCCGCCTTTTACCCGGGCCTGGGATGTGGTGGTGTCTTTGCGGTGCAACCATTTCATTGTAGGTTTTCTGCATTCCCGCCTGTCCTGGTTCCTCCTCCCTTCATCTTTCTGACATAAAACGACCGCATAATATGGCCTTTTAACCTGCGGCAAGATGAAGAGTATCGAGGTTGGCCATGGCTTTAACGCAAACAGAGTTACCGGCGACGCATGAGATTATCAGTCAGCTGATTGGGCAAGCCATCCTCGATCTGCATAGGCATGGCAAAAATATTCACCAACTGCAGATAGTCAATTATCTGATGGCGCAGCAGGAAAAAGAGGCGGACGAGACCCGGCGATTCTTTTTGGGCGTGGCGGCGGGGCTGCTGGCGTTATAATAGCGCTTATATTTGATGAGCCAACGTCATTACCCGATATCGATTAATTACGATCCTTAACTCGCGATCCTTAACTCACGATCCTTAACTACGAGATTTTTAATAATTTACGGAATAAGCGTTATTTGTCTTTCGGCAAAAAATAGTGGCCGCATTTTGGGCAAACGAGGGTGACGTTTTTACGCATTTTTTCCGCGGGTTGCAGGGCGACATGTTTGCATTCCGGACAAATTACTTTGACCGTGGTACTGCCGAACTTTTTTAGCGCATCAAAGATAGACATAATATTCGCCGCAGTTGTACTTGATTGTCCATAATACCACTTAGCGCGGCGGATAGCTCGCTGTGCTTGGGCCAGCACAAAAAACGGCAGCCTCCCATGGGATTAGCTGCCGTTATTTGCCGGTCAGTGCACGGCTGGCTGGCGCCTATTTGGCATTAGTGGCGGCGATGCCCCAAAATCTTCGCCAACAGAAAACCTACGCCGCTGGCGATTAACAACGCGGGAATAGGATCGTTGGTGGTTTTTTCTTTGATGGTATCGATGCAGTCGTTAACGCTATACGACGCCTGCGCGGCATACTTGCGGGCTTTCCCTTCAAGGTGCAGTGCGCGATCGCCGGTTGCCTTGCCGAACTCTTCCTGGCCTTTACCCGCGGCTTCTTCCGCTTTATCTTTGGCTTTATCAAACATCGTTATCATCCTTTTTTAGTGGGAACCCTTTAAATATAGGCGGGTTTGGCAAGTTTTCCTGCTTTTTGGACCATTTAACGACGTTTTTGGGAATTATCTTTATTTTTTACGCAATGCCGCTTGTCGGCGCCCCGAGCGGGCGGCCAGCGCAAAACGAAGCCTGTGGGTTAAACAGGCCCCGTTTTCGATACGTTCGTCATGCCAGCCCGGCGCCGGGGCAAAGTTAGCCGGTGGTTTTTATTTCGCCAGGCAAGATGGACGCCAGGTCGGAAAATTTATGGTAGGCTGAATTAAGGGTTTGCTGACGCGCCGATTGGCTAATTAATTCTTTTAACTGGCGCATGCGGGCCTGAAGTAATTGATTGACTTCATTTTCATTATCTAACAGCTGGCGTAATAATGTGGTGATGTTATCTTGTATCAACGCGGGGAGGGTTTGCTCTATGCCTGCGTTGAGTTCAGAAATTTTTGATACAGCCTGCACGTATTTTTCTTCAATATAGACCAAAGCATCCCATTCTGACTGACGAGCCATCGACAGCATATTTTCGCTTAACGCAAGAATATACTGGTAATGGGCTAGGAGGGAGGAGCAAGCATCCATCATGGCTATCCTAAATATTATTGTACATATATATTGGGTTAATTATGCTCATTTTCTAGCTATTTTTATCTCACACCCTGACGTGCCGGGATAACCATGATTAGAAACGAAACATGAATAAAATCGTTAAATGGGCAGTTGTATTATGATTGGGCCATATCCGGCGAAATCTGTTTCCAGGCATCGGCAATGTCGGTTAGCAGCACGCGAATTTGTGTTAATAGCCCGCGATCGTTATGCAGGTTAACCTGGATCAACTGCCGGCAACAGTAATCATACAAATCGGCCAAATTACGGCTCAATTCACCACCTTTGTCCATATCCAGGCCCAGCTTCAGGCCGCTGCTGATAATATCGATAGCTTTGGACAGGGCGTTGCCCTTAGCGGCGATATTGCCCTGTTCCATATAAATATCCGCTTTCACCAGGGCGCTGAGCGCCCCGTCAAATAATAGAGTGATTAGTTTGTGCGGGCTGGCGCTCATCACGCTGCTTTGCAAGCCCACTACCGCATAAGCTTGTGAACCATACATGGTTGTTATCCTTTTTTCGACATTACGCACATGCATCAGCCGCTATTTACTGCTGGACATGTTGGATATGGCATCAAATTGCTGGGTTAAATAGTTGGCGGTGCTGTTTAACGAGTTAACCAATACATCCAGCTGGGTAAACTGCTTTTTATAGCGGGCAATGTTCGCATCGATACTGGACTGCACCTGGGTATATTGCTTATCCAGGCCGGTAAGCACATCGCTCAGGCTGTCTTGCGCATCGGCGATAGTGCCATGGTCCGCGGTAAACGACGTCAGGATGGTGGACATTTGCGTCGCCAGCCCGGTGGTCTTGCCGTCGCCGATAAAAAAGTCCGCCACTTTGGCCGGATTATTCGCCAGGTTTTTCACCAGCGCCGTTTCGTCGGTGGTCAGGGTGCCGTCTTTATTAAGCGTTACGCCTAATTGGTTCAGCACCTTAAACGTATCGTTACTTTGCGCCGAGCTGATCGCGGTCTTTAACTGGGTTTTTACCGAACGCAGTACGCTATCGCCGAGCAGGGCGCCATTGCTGGTATCCTGGGCGGAGCCCGACGTCACCGCCGTATATTTGGTCAGGGTATTAAAGGTGGTTTGCAGCGTATTGTACGCCGTAACCCAATCTTCCACCGCCTTGGCCGAATCGGTGGCGCTTTGGCGGATAATCAGGTTTTGCGCGGTATCGTTGGTGGCGGTCAGGGTCAGGGTGACGCCCTGGGGCACATCGGTAATGGTGTTGCTGCTGCGCACCACCGTAATGCCGTTCATGGTCAGTTCGGCATCCTGGGAGTCGGTGGCCGCCATGCCCGAGGCCGCTCTGTCGGCGTCGCTGTCGGTGGCGGCGCTGCTGTAGTTCAGAATGCCTTTTAGCGTGTCATCGCCGGTCACGCTCAGGGTCATGTTGGACGCGGTGCCGGTGGTATTGGACGCCACTACCAGTTGATAGCCATTATCCTTGGACTGCACGATACTGGCGGTCACGCCGGCGCCGGACGCGTTGATGGCGTCACGCACCCCGGCCAGGGTGGTCTGCGCATCGGTCAAGGAGATGCTCACTTCCTCGCCGCTGCCGACCTGGATACTGAGTTTGCGATCGGTACTGCTGGTGCCGATCTGCGATGTGGTATCGGAGAAAACCTGTTTGGTGGCCAATGATTGGGCCGTTGCCAACTGCGTAACTTTAATATTGTAACTGCCGCTTACCGCGCTATCGCCCACCGTGGTGGTAAATCCGGTGGTGGCGCTGGCGACTTTTTTGGTATAGAGCGTTTTATCGGTCAGCGCCTTGGTGGCGGTATTAAAGGTGTCCAGCGCGGTTTTCAGCGTGCCGTAGGCGGCAGTCGTGGCGTTGATGCTGGCTTTTTTGCTGGTGATTGGATCTAAGCGCTTATTTTCGTTGGTGGTTAATGTATCAAGCAGCGTGCTTAAATCCAAATTCGATCCTACGCCCAATGAACTGATGCTGGCCATGCTATCTCCTGAGGGTTACGTGTTAGGCGTAGCGGTTATCGGCATATAAGGCCAGAAGTTTACCCCGATTTTATAATTCCCATGGCGGGGAAAGAGGGCGGGTTCGGGGTTAATTCCGGCTATTGGGGGATGGCGGCTAACTTGATGCGCAAGGGCGACGATCGTGTTGACCGGCCTATATAAAGGTCAAGCAATTTACAGCGAAGGCGCTGGCGTCAAGGCCAGGGCGGGCAGGGCGGCAAGTAAATTTACAGTTTTAGCTAAAGGTTGTCCTGCCCTCGCCGATACATGTTGGGACGGTCATTAACGGTAATCTGTTTTGATGCCCGAATTATTTTACCCAGTCCTGATGCATGTTTTATAAGGAACATTACCATGGCACAAGTTATCAATACGAACAGCATTTCCCTGCTGGCTCAGAACAACCTGAACAAATCTCAGTCATCGCTGAGCACCGCTATCGAACGCCTGTCATCAGGCCTGCGCATCAACAGCGCCAAGGACGATGCCGCCGGCCAGGCCATCTCCAACCGTTTTACCTCCAACATCAACGGCCTGAACCAGGCGTCGCGTAACGCCAACGACGGCATCTCCCTGGCGCAAACCACCGAAGGCGCGCTGGACGAAATCAACAGCAACCTGCAGGCCATCCGTACCCTGACCGTACAGTCCCAGACTGGCACCAACTCTTCCAGCGACCTGCAGTCCATCCAGGACGAAGTCACCCAGCGTCTGGACGAAGTTGATCGTATCTCCAAACAAACCGACTTCAACGGCGTAAAAGTACTGAGCTCTGACAAAAATTTGTCAATTCAGGTAGGTTCCAACGATGGTGAAACCATCGATATCGCATTGAAAAAAATAGATGCCAAAAGCCTGGGTTTAGGTACGTTTAACGTTAACGGCACGCAGGGTCAAACCACCGCAGTGACCAAAGCCGGCACTTCCATGACGCCAACCGCCGTCGTTCTTAACACCGACAAGTTCGGTGCTGATACGATCAAATCGGTCGAGTTAAAAGATAGCGATGGCAATGATGTTACCGCCGCGTTGAGCAAGGACAGCAGCGGAAAATATGTCGCCACCACGGATAAAGGTTACTATGCCGTTGATGAAAGCAGCCTTGCAATTGATGGGGCCGGCAAGTTAACTGGCACCGTAGGTACGTTCACCGCAGCGGCTAAGACCACTACTACCACTGGTGGCACTACTGCCAATGTGACCTTTACCGCAGCTAAAGCCAACGATTTAGATGCTACCTATGCCACTACTGCATCAATGGTTGTGACAACCGATGGCTCAACGCCTAAGCCTGACACTACCATTCAAAAGGGTAGTGACGGCAATTTTTATGCCGTAGATACATCGGCTGGTGCTGGCAGTGAGACTTATACGGCTGTTACTTTAGCTGATTCTACATATGATGCGACTACTGGCGCCGAAGTATTGACTTTCACAGTTACCGGTACAGCCTCTAGCACTGTTCCACAAGTTACCACCGGTGGCACCACAACCACTTCTTATGTTTCCACCGCCAGCCAGGTTGAAGGCAACGACGTTACTTCCGTAAGCGTTGTCGATAGTAATGGCACTAAAAGCGCCAGCGTTACCGGCGGCAGCCTAGTTGCCGACGAAAAGGGCAATTATTACATCCAAGGTACTGATGGCAATGCTTATGCCGCCAAAGTTTCCATTGATAATAAAGGCGCAGTGACCGCTACGGCGGATTCTTCCAAGGCCATCAAAAACACCGGCACCGATAACGCGCTAGCTACTCTTGATTCGGCACTGTCAACCGTTGATACCATGCGCTCCAACCTGGGTGCGGTGCAAAACCGGTTTGATTCCACCATCAATAATCTGGCTAGCACCACCAGCAACCTGAGCGAAGCGCAATCCCGTATCCAGGATGCCGATTACGCCACCGAAGTGTCGAATATGAGCAAGGCGCAGATTCTGCAACAGGCAGGTACCTCCGTGCTGGCACAGGCTAACCAGGTTCCGCAGACCGTGCTGTCCCTGCTGAAATAAGTTAGCGTTTTAGTTTCTTGATTTACACCAGCCAACCCCGCGATCGCGGGGTTTTTTCTGCCTGGTATTCAGCCCGCAACAAATCCATGACTATTTTGCCGGTCTAATAGACTTTTTTACGCTTAAAACCCGTGGCCGGGCACGGCAGATCTAAATAGAGGGGTAATAACGCGACTATTCCGGCGATTGATCGCCGCCGCTAACCGGATAATAACGGCGATAACAGGATCAATGTAGGGTTAGTCATGGTGAGCGATCTGTATACTGCCACGGGCGTAATAGATAAACAGTCCCTATGGCAGCGCTATATTCCTTTGGTTCGTCACGAAGCCCTGCGATTACAGGTTCGGCTGCCTGCAAGCGTGGAACTGGATGATTTGCTACAGGCGGGAGGCATCGGCCTGCTCAGCGCGGTGGAGCGTTATGACTCCCTGCAGGGAACGGCGTTTACCACCTATGCGGTACAGCGCATTCGCGGGGCGATGCTCGATGAACTGCGCAGCCGCGACTGGGTGCCCAGGAGCGTGCGGCGCCATGCGCGGGAAGTGGCGCAGGCCATTCACCAGACCGAGCAGCAGCTCGGGCGGGTGGCCTCCGAACAGGAAGTGGCCCAGACGCTGAATATCAGTTTGGCGGAGTATCGGCAAATATTGCTCGATACCAATAACAGCCAATTATTTTCTTATGACGAATGGTGTGAAGATCACGGCGATAGTGCCGATAACCTTATGCCGGGTCACGAAGACGCTAATCCGCTCCATGTATTAATGGAAGGGAAATTACGTGAACGGGTTATCGAGGCCATTGACGCGCTGCCGGAAAGAGAAAAAATGGTTCTGGTCTTGTATTACCAGGAAGAGTTGAACCTAAAGGAAATAGGGGCCGTTCTCGACGTCGGCGAATCGCGGGTCAGCCAGTTGCATAGTCAGGCCATTAAGCGCTTGCGTGCGCGATTAAATAACGATCTTTGACGCTGGATAATAAGCGCGGGCGTATTTTTTCAAACACGAATTTACCGCACTCCTGTTTCCAGGCAGTAGGGAAAACGACATGTTAGCCAAAGTTGGAAAAAAGCGGCCTCTGAGCCGTTATTTAAAAGATTTTAAACACACCCAGACCCATTGCTGTCAATGCGCCAAACCGCTGGATCGCATGACGCTGGTGTTTCGCGGGCAAATTATCAATAAAGAAGCTATCGCCGGCATGGATCAATTGATCGACGATAGCGTATGGCAAAGCCTGAGTCAGGAGCTAACCGCGCTGTGCCGTTTTTGCAGCGTAATATCCTGCGACAGCGCGGCGAATTATTTCGATATTAAAGCCTTTAAGCAATATCTCTTTGAACAGACGGCAATGAGCCATAGCACCATTCGGGAATATGTTGTGCGCCTGCGGCGGCTGGATGAAATATTGGCGGCGAGGAATTATCCCCATGATAAATTCGAGCGGCCTAGCGGGGCGCAAACGCTGATTGAGGACGTGCCCGACGCCGGACAAAGCAATTATCGCATTGCGCTACGCAAATACGATCAGTATCTGAACTGGCAGCGCAATTTTTAATTCCACCGTGTGATATCGGGCCTATCCCGTTAACCCGACGTTAACGGGACGTATCCGGCACGTCTTAACGCGCCGATCTCAGCCTAAAGTCATCAAACTGGCGTTGCCGCCGGCGGCGGCGGTATTGATGCTCACCGCTCGCTCCACCAGCAAGCGCTCCAGCATAATGGCCGTTTCGCCGCGCGCATAGCCATGTACCTGAATCAACGGGCCGGGTCGCTGCGCGATCTTGGCGCATACCGGCAGCAATTGGTCCGAGTCGCCGTGAAACATCACCGCGTCTATAGGGCCGTCGGCCGCCAGCCAGTCGGCATTGACGGTAATTCGCTGTTGCACCGCCGCCGGCAGGGCCGTGAGCAGCGTACGGGTCAGCGCTGTGTCATTCCACAGTATCCCGGCCCCCAGACTGGTGGCCGCCGCCAGCTGATTAAGCAGATCGTCTTCATCGTGCGCCAGGCACAACACGTGTTCGCGCGGCAGCAGGCGATAGGTATTCTGTTCACCGGTAGGGCCGTTAAGCTGGCGCACCGTTCCGGCCTGGGACAATACGCCAAAACGGCGCCATAGCGCCGCCTGTTGCGTACGCCGCCCCTCGTCGGCCCAGGCCACCAGCGCCTGGTGGGCCGCCGGTTCCGGCCGCGGCATGGCGTCCGTTTCCTGCGCGCTATCGAGCGCGCGCAGCGAAGCAAGGGGGTCGTCCGCCCGGCGCCGGGATAATAGCCGATAAAGGTAAAGCGGACCGCCGGCTTTCGGGCCGGTGCCCGACAGACCCTCGCCGCCGAAAGGTTGCACCCCCACCACCGCGCCGACGATATTGCGGTTAATATAGCAATTGCCCACCCGCACCCGCCCGATCACCCGATTTATGGTCTCGTCAATGCGGGTATGCAGCCCCAGCGTCAGGCCATAGCCGCTGGCGTTAATGTCTTCGAGCACCCGCGGCAGCTCATGGCTGCGATAGCGCACCACATGCAATACCGGACCAAAGATCTCCTTAGCCAATTGCCCGACGTTATCCAGCTCGATAAGCGTGGGCGGGATAAAGGTGCCGAAGGCGTTATGCTCCCGCGCGCTGGCGACGGCGCCTTCCGGCTGCCATACCCGGTGTCCCGCCTCGCCCATGGCGGCGATATGCTCCCCGATCGACCGCGCGGCGTCGGCGTCGATGACCGGCCCGATATCGGTGGCTTGCAACTGCGGGTCCCCCAGGCTGCATTGTTCCATCGCCCCGCGCAGCATCCGCAGCGTCCGGTCGGCCACATCCTCCTGGATGCATAACAGGCGCAGCGCCGAGCAGCGCTGCCCCGCGCTGTCGAACGCCGAGGCGATAACATCGTTAACCACCTGCTCGGTCAGGGCGGATGAATCCACAATCATGGCGTTTAGACCGCCGGTTTCCGCGATCAGCGGCACCGGCCGCCCTTGCGGGTCCAGCCGCGCCGCCAGAGTCGTTTGCAGGCTACGGGCCACGGCGGTTGAGCCAGTAAACATTACGGCGCGCACCCGCGGGTCGCCCGCCAGCAGATGGCCGATGGTTTCACCGTCGCCGGGCAGAAGATGCAGCACGCCCGGCGGTATCCCCGCTTCGTGCAGGATAGCGACCGCCCGGGCGGCCACCAGCGGCGTTTGTTCCGCCGGTTTGGCCAGCACGGTGTTGCCGGCGGCCAGCGCCGCCGCCACCTGGCCGGTAAAAATCGCCAGCGGGAAGTTCCAGGGGCTGATGCAGACCACCGGACCCAGCGGGCGACAGCCATCCTGTGCAACCGCGCCGAGCTGGCTGGCGTAGTAGCGCAGGAAATCCGCCGCTTCGCGCACTTCGGCGATGGCATTGGCGAAACTTTTGCCCGCTTCCCTGATCAATAAACCGATCAGCGCCGGCATGCCATGTTCCATCAGATCCGCCGCCCGGCATAGAATCGCCGCCCGTTGCGTCGCGGGCGTGGCCGCCCATACCGGGCCGTTGTGACCGGCGCTGGTAATGGCCTGCCTGGCCTCGGCGGCGCTGACATCGCGGCACTCCCCGACGCAATCCCGGCGATCGGCGGGGTTAAGGATCGGCCGCGCCGGGTGGTCGGGCATCATGGCGGCCGGCGGTGGGTCGGTTAGGGGCTGCGCGCGCCAGGGCAGAGTGCCGCCGTTAAGCAACGCGGTGGACAGCGAGGCGAGGCGATGTTCGTTGGCCAGGTCGATACCGGCCGAATTCAGCCGCGCGGGACCATAGAGATGGCGGGGCAGGGGGATGCGTGGATGAGGCAGGCCTATCTGCCCCTCCTGTTCCCCCAGGGCCTCGGCTTCATCCACCGGGTCGGCGATCAGCGCCTCCAGCGGCAAGGTACCGTCGGCGATACGGTTAACGAACGAGGTATTGGCGCCATTTTCCAGCAGTCGCCGCACCAGGTAGGCCAGCAGGGTGGCGTGAGTGCCTACCGGGGCATAAATCCGGCAGGGGCGGTTGAGTTTCCCAGCGGCGATGCTGCCCACCACCCGATCGTATAACGGCTCGCCCATGCCGTGCAGACATTGGAATTCGTACTGGCCGGGATAATAATTCTGGCCGGCCATATGATAGATCGCCGCCAGGGTCTGGGCATTATGCGTGGCGAACTGGGGATAGATATGGTGGGGCACCGCCAGCAATTTGCGGGCGCAGGCCAGATAGGCGATGTCGGTATAGACCTTGCGGGTATAGACCGGGTACCCCTCCAGCCCATCAACCTGGGCGCGTTTGATTTCGCTATCCCAATAGGCGCCTTTAACCAGCCGGATCATCAAACGCCGCCGGGTTCTCTGCGCCAGATCGATAAGTTCGTCGATCACCAGCGGACAGCGCTTCTGATAGGCCTGGATGACAAAACCAATGCCGTTCCAGCCGGCCAGGTCGGGCTCAAAACAGAGCTTGGTCAGGAGATCGAGGGAAATCTCCAGCCGATCGGCTTCTTCGGCGTCGATATTAATGCCGATATCATATTGCCGCGCCAGCAGGGTGAGGTTGAGCAGGCGGGGGTAGAGCTCATCCATCACCCTGGTATACTGGGCGCGGCTGTAACGCGGGTGCAGGGCGGAAAGCTTGATGGATATTCCCGGCCCCTCATAAATCCCGCGGCCGTTGGAGGCCTGGCCGATGGCATGAATCGCCTGCTGATAGGACAGCAGATAGGCCTGCGCGTCATCGTCCGTCAGGGCGGCTTCCCCCAGCATATCGTACGAATAGCGGAACCCCCGTTGCTCAAGCGGATGCGCGTTGGCCAGCCCTTCGCCGATATTTTCGCCCGTCACAAACTGCTCCCCCATCAGGCGCATGGCGACATCCACCCCTTTGCGAATCAGCGGTTCGCCGCTTTTGCCTATGATGCGGTTAAGGGAGCGCGACAAACTGGCCTCGTTATGGGTAGCCACCAGCCGGCCGGTAAAGAGCAGGCCCCAGGTGGCGGCATTCACGAACATGGAGCGGCTGCGCCCCAGATGGCTTTGCCAGTCGCCCTGGCTGATCTTGTCGCGGATCAGGGCATCGCGGGTGGCTTTGTCGGGTACGCGCAACAGCGCCTCCGCCAGGCACATTAGCGCCACGCCCTCCTGGGACGAAAGGGAAAATTCCTGTAAAAATCCCTGTACCATGCCCGCGCGTCCTGCCTGCGTTTTTTGGTTACGCAGCGCTTCAGCCAGGCGGCGGGCCAGGAGGGTAATGGCATGCGCCAGCGGGGCGGGTTGCCGCGCCTGGGCAATCAGCCAGGGAACCGCTTCGGTTTCTGGCCGGCGCCAGGCTGCGGTCGTGGCGGAGCGCAGTATGGATTGAGGTAAAATCTGCTCGGCAAAATTAAGGAACGGCTGGCGTGAGTCCGCCGGCGGCGCAGGCAGCTCGCGATCTTCCGGGGCTGCCTGCGCGTCGGGCGCGGGGGCGGTATCGCTTTCCAATAAATCGAGATAATGAAAGATGGCATGTTTAATCAACCAATGCGGCGTGCGGTCGATGCGGCGCGCCGCTTGTTTAATGCGTTCCCGGGCGGCGTCGTCAAGCTTGACGCCCATCGTAGTCGTGGCCATGGCGCTGTTTCCGCGAGCAAAAGATGCCTCACTATCGCCAATGTTGCAACTTTGTGCAACCAGGTTAATAAACAATTATCTTATAGTGAAAACGCGCCTTGTGCCGGTAGGTTAATTTGTAATAATTGATGTTTTTTAGCGGTCATATTTTAACCGGAAACCATGACGCTAATTAATTTTTTTCCCTGTTTCATAAAGGCGTTATATAACACTGGCGGTGCGGTTGGGATAGGAGAACATAAAGGCAGATGGTTATTAATTGTCCGCTCGGCAAAAAAAAAGTTGCATATGGGCGGCAATCTGTTGCAATGTCATTATACTCAAGACATCAAGTGTGGATTCATAAACGCGGGGATTGCTGATGACAATGTCCTTTTATGGGCTGATGACACCGCAACATGCTTTACCAGCCGCCTCCCTGGTCTCCGGCGGTTGCCATTCCGACACTTGCTACTACGATATCTATTATTTTAATACCATACTGCCTACCGTTTTATTGCTTACCCCTACTTTAATTACGCCTCAGCGTTACCGATTAATTCCCTATTTTACCCCCGATGAAAATCGCGGCGCGTCCGGATGGTTAATGCGCATGCGCCAAGATATTTCATCATATTTAATGGCTATCATTGGCTTGAAAGGAAGCCACAACCTCATCTGAATGTGAAGCGTAATCACAAGGCTTACGCCCTGTGAATGGTGAAACAAACTGTAAGGTGCCACTTATGGGAAGACAAAAAGTAGTGATCAAAGCTCGTCGTGAAGCAAAACGTGTTATCCGGCGTGAGTCGCGCAATCACAAAATGCGCGAAGAGGACTCGGTCACTTCTCTTGTTCATATGAGCGGGATTGAATCGATTGGCATGGCGCGCGATAGTCGCGATACTAAGTTAATTGAGGCACGAAATGAAGTTCAGGAAGCTTACTTAACGGCCATTGAGACCAAACAGTTAATATTTGCAACCGGTGAGGCTGGCTGTGGCAAAACCTTCCTCAGCGCCGCCAAGGCGGCAGATGCGTTAATCCACAAAGAGGTTGAACGTATTATTGTCACCCGGCCGGTATTACAGGCCGATGAAGACCTCGGTTTCCTGCCCGGGGATATTGCCGAAAAATTCGCCCCTTATTTCCGCCCGGTTTATGACATCCTATTGCGCCGGTTAGGGTCGTCTTTCATGCAATATTGCCTGCGTCCGGAAATCGGTAAAGTGGAAATTGCCCCTTTCGCGTATATGCGAGGACGAACGTTTGAAAATGCGGTAGTCATTTTGGATGAAGCGCAAAATGTTACGGTTAATCAAATGAAGATGTTTTTAACCCGGCTGGGGGAAAACGTCACGGTAATCGTCAATGGGGATATTACGCAATGCGATTTGCCGCGGGGGGTTAAATCGGGCCTGGCGGATGCTCTGGAACGCTTTACCCAGGAAGATGAGATGATCGGTGTGGTGCGTTTCGGTAAACAGGATTGTGTGCGCTCGGCATTGTGCCAGCGTACGCTTAATGCCTATCAATAAGGATTAAGACGGCCGGCGGCCGGTGATGGACTTAAAACGCAAACCAAAAAAAGCCCGGATAAAAACCCGGGCTTTCTTTTTAATTTTGGCGGTGAGAGAGGGGTTCGAACCCTCGATACGATTTCTCGTATACACACTTTCCAGGCGTGCTCCTTCAGCCACTCGGACACCTCACCACGTTGTTGTCGCTGCTGCTGATGTAATTACTACATGCTTAACTACATCTTTAACTACATCTTTAACTACAGGGGCAACGGGGCGGTACTATAGGGATTCGCCCCATTTTGGTCAAGTATAATTTTTCAATGTTCAGCTGTTTGCTCAGGCTTTGAGCATATGGGCCGCATAGTTATTAAAATATGTTATTGCGTGGCCCATTAGTCCTTTGCCGGCCCGCCAACGGTCAATTGTGCGTAATCGACAGACACGCAATTTCCGCCGATCAGTCGGTAAAAAAGCTGCCCCATTGATGCTGAACGCCTTCCGGGTACATTTTACACAGCCCCGCGCCGGGGGTGAAGGTGAGTTCGCCAAAATAGACGCTGCCGTTGGTTTCGTAAAAATCTACCCTGACATAGGAAAATTCTTGGGCAATATGTTTAGCCAGGGAAACCATCTCAGCCAGGTTTTTGGGCGCGGCCATGGGGACAGGGTTGTTCGGCAGGCCCATGCGTATATCGGTCTTGTTCCATTGGGTATCAAACACATCCCGGCGATGCACGCCGAAGCGGTCATAATCCACCTGAATAAAGATATGCATTTCCCCCCGTTGGTTAAAACAGTGAAATTTCACATCATTGGGCACTTTGCCATCTTGTATCAGCAGTTGCTCCACCATAATGTAAGGCTGGATTTTTTTATAATGCCTTTCCCGAGTAACTTTATAGAAATTACTTTTGGTCCATTGCTTGGTTAGGGCGCTTAACTGGGCAAAGGTGGTTTGCATTTTATCAAAGACCACCAGGTTAAAACCCGAGCCATGATTGGCTTTGATCACGAACGATTCCGGCAGACCGTCATAGATGGCCTGGGTTAACTCGGTGCAATAGGTATGTAGATTAATCAGGTATTTTTCACCAATGGAATTCGCTATATAATCACGAACCTTTAATTTATCCGCCAAGTCAGTATAAATGGTCTTGGGTCTGAAATTACGGAGCGTGATCTTCTCGCTAAACGTGGTGGGCTTGGAGAAATTCGGCCATTTTTTAAACACTCGCGCATATTTTAATTGATGATACAGCATGTCTGGGAGTAGTTTAGTGGCTTGTCTGGCGATTGGATTTAACATGATTTTTCACCTCTATTATTAAAGCAGGGATACTTTTGTAGGCACCAAATAAATGATTTGTGACTAACCCTTTTTTAAACATGGCATTAAGCAAAAAAAGCGATATAGCCTCGGAACACAATGTGGATAGTGCGGCCCCGGTTATGCCGAATAACGGAATAAAATGATAATTAAGGCCCACGTTCAATAAAGCCACGATGGGCATCTTCATTGCCATAAATCGATACCCCGCATGCATAATGATGATGCGGTAAGAAATGGTGCCCAATACACTGCACAGCGAGGTCAATGCGCAGATCGGCAAAATAGCTGCGGAAGCCATGTAAGCCTCGCCATATACTAACCATATGATTTCTTTGTTGAATAATGAGATTATTATGATTACCGGCACGGATAGCGCCAGGGTCAGCATATAAAGCAAACGGATCCGGCCATTGGCGTTTTGCGGGTCTCTCTCGCCCGCAATCAGGCTCATGAACGAGGTTATGAGGGCCATTGGCACCAGCACCCACCCTTGGCTAATCGCCATGGCCGCGCTATATAACCCCACCGCATGGTAGCCGATGAATTTTGCCAGCATAATTTGATCTATGCGGGTATAAATAACAATTGCTAGGCCGGATACCGCCAGCGGTAATCCAACCTTCAGTAAATAAATATTATAAAATTTTAAATATTTTAACTTTAGCGGTTTCTGGCGCGCATAGCGCTTGGCCATGTGACCGCGGCTAAATATCACTTTTCGCACTAGATAAGGGAGCAGGGTGCGTACCGCGACAGAACCCGCAAACCACGTCAAGTCTAACTGAAAATGAACAAAGGCCAGATTAAGCCCCACAAAAATGACCAGCGCCGTGTTATTAATGACTAAATTAATTTTCGAAGCCAGCGTCGCGTCATAGTACAATTTATAAATATCACGCAGAGTAAAAAAACTGCTAATTAATAATATCACCAAAATTTTTGTTTTATCTGCCGGCAAAGTCTGGCTGGCCCAAATAAACAATCCGATGCTGAAGAACAAAAAAAGTATAAATTTTATCCGTAAAGAGGCAATCATCAATGTCATACCGCTAAGCGGTTTCTTCGCAATTCGATTGAATAAAATATTATCACTGCCTAATTGAATGAAAGGAAGAATTAAGGCAATGATTGAAACTAAATAATTTAACGTCCCAAAATTATCCGGTCCTAAATAGCGAGCAACATACATGGCAGAGATGATGCCCGCACCGGCGAAGCAAATTTTCTCAAGAATGATCCAAAAAGAATTATAAATTATTGCTTTCATGATCCTCGTGACAGTATTGAAGGGCTGTTGTCATCGTCGTACATGCATGATTGACAATTGAATTATCATGAAGGAAGCTTGAGACGCTTTTCACGGCTTATGCTTCAGCCTAAAAATAATGTTTGCCGAGTGACTAATATAAGAATAAACGTTGAGTTAAACAAATAAAAAAAGATGAAATGGTATATTTAATACAGAAATTATTATTGAGTTTATATGAAATGTCTTTTGTTTATAAAATTCACATGACATTTTATTGTGTTTTATATCATTGGTCTCATCGACGCGTGAGGAAATAAGATAAAAAAAGCCCGAAATAGCTTTCGGGCCTTTTAGTGAGAGAAGTAGCGCGATAGGGCAGGGGTTAGATCATCTTATATTGACTGCCTGGCAATCAGCGGTATCTATGGCGAATTTGGTGGTGTAATGTTCACAACTGGCTTCATCTGAAAAAAACTTCCCATAACCTAGCGGACAAGTCAACGATAGGACATTTGCGCGGCTCAGGTTGGCTAATCCTAGAGTGTAAGAGGATATGGGCGCCTTGAGAATGGATAACGAACATAAGATGACTACTGCAAAGACAAAGAAACCTAAAAAGCTAATAACTATTTCATTTTTTTTATGCTGGATCATCAACAAACAAAGATAAGTAATACTTTTTAACTTATTCGATCGAATTAATGACGTTTTGCTTACGCTACGAGCCGATCTGGAATGAGAAGGCAACGCCCAGATTGGCGCACAATATAACTCTTCATCACGATCATTCCCTTTGTACCGATCATGCTCATTGCTAAGGGGGATATTCGATCTTTTCCCTGTTGAAATGTCTGCCACCTGAGAGGTGTCATGCTGCGGCTCGGGTGGACTGATTTCGGCAATGAACTCCTCGTCTGAGTTAATAGTAATTCTTTGTTTTTCCTCAATTATATAGCCAATCCTGGGAATGGTTTTAATAATCTGGTGATTTTCATCGCCAATCTTTTGACGTATCGATTTTATAGTTTGATTGATCGTTGAATCTGAGCAATAAGTGCCTTTCCAAATGGTATCAATCAACTCGGCGCGGGTGAGCACTTCCGGTGATTTTTCAAGTAATAAGAGTAGGATCTGATACTCTTTCCAGCGTAGCCGGGTACGAAGATCGGTTGGAATTTTCACATCACGCTGATTTATGGTTATTGTTTGTGACAGTTTCATCTGCAAATACCTCGAGGTAACTCTTTTTCTTATACATGCTGTTGTGAACGTTACGCTAGGTGCTGAAATTTTCAAGATATAGAATATTGTATTTTCTAATATTTTATCTTTTTCATAAATCCGTTACCTGCTCATGCCTACCTCCTAATAAGGTTTATCTTAAAGAAAATTAATACGAACCATAGAAACAATAGACGAGACCTGAAATTATAGGGAGGGTAATAAATCTGAATTTCGAACAATGGGTAGGTAGTTAAGTTGTATATAAAATTATAAAACCTAATATTTTATATGGTTATTTATTTTTTTTATCTAAAATTTTGCCTCATTTATTTCAGGAATGTTCATTTTATCAGCAGGACAGTGGCAAATTAATGCGAGGTTGCATAAATATGCAGATTAGGTGCCGCCGCCCCCTGAAAGAGTGCATACAATAGTCGTTTAATTCCAGCCTAATACAGAATAAAGATAAGGATATGATCTTATCACGTCTACTTCTATCGGCAGCATACTTATACTCTTAAAAACGACTGTTGAGTCACAAATCCTGCATTAATATTCTTATGGCCAAGTTTTGCCTTGATTATTAATTTATTGATTTATAAGTATATTTTTAAATGAGATAAAATAAAATAACATTTTACTTTGCCGCTTCGCTGTCATTCCGGCCATACAATGTTCATTTTAGGGTAGGAATATTTTTTTTTAACGCAGGAAGGAAAATGTCTGGGATGTGGGTCAAATTCTGCTTTATAAAAAACACGAATCACAGGCTAAACAGCACAAAATGTTACAGCACGCCGCAGTTTTGTATCACTATATTTGCCCTTGCCAGCCTGGTGCCGCCACGTTTGGCGTTGTGTGGGCGCGGCGTCCGCACAACGCCATTCTTTGCATTGCGCATTGCATTATTTTATGCCAAGGTTCGCGCCGGTTTAGTAAAACGGGTATATGGGATGAACGATTTCTCTATGGTTTGCCGGGTGTTGGGGACGTTATTTTACCGCCAGCCGCAGGATGCCACGCTGGCGCCGCTGATGGCGCTCATTGCGGAAGGAAAGCTGGCGGCCCATTGGCCGCTTGAACAAGACGAACTATTGGCGCGGTTGCAGCAAAGCTGCGATCCTGTGGGGCTGGCCGAGGAATATGCGCGGCTATTTGTTGGTAAATCGGTTATTGGCAATACGTCTATTAATGGTGCGGTTATTGCTGGTACGGATAGAGAGGGTGCGCTTATCGGCGAGGCCGCGCGCGTATCGCCCCTGCGTTCGGCGTGGTTGCCGGCGGACGCGGCCGATGTGACGGCATTCTTGCAGCAGCTCGGCATGCCGCGCGGCGACGGGCCGGCGGATCACTTTGGCGCCTTATTGCTGGCCGCTTCGTGGCTGGAAGATCATGCGCAGCAGGATGAAACCGCCGCCCAGCGCCGGCTGTTCGACCTCTATTTGCTGCCTTGGAGCGATCGGTTCCTGGATCAGGTGGAAGCCTGCGCCACCGGGGACTTCTACCGCGCCCTGGCGATAATATCCCGTGAAGCCCTGCAAGCCATGCGCGAAGAACTGGACGAAACGCCCGCAGGTTGAATACGCATCCGCGTCAATAGCTAAAGGGGATTACCAACGCGCCGGGTATAACGTCTATACGCTGGGCCAGCCGTTTGGCCAATGCTTCGTTCTTATCGCGATCCGCGTCCAGCACATAAGCGGGCTGCGTGTCGAAATAGGACTTCAGGGCGAGATCGAGATAAGGACTCAGCGCACTGAATGTCGATGCCAGCGTTTCCGGCTGTACCCGGTAATCCAGCAGGCGCATGTCGCGCAGATAAATCGCGCCCCGCGATTTGTCATAGTAAGGCTGCGCCTGCAAGGTCAGCTGCACATCGGCCTGTTGCGACCCCCAGAGCGTATCGATGTCCACCCGGGCGTTGCCGGACAGCCTGACCTTATCCGCTTCAGTACGGCCGATTTGGCTGGCCAGATCGGTCACCTGGATGCGGGCATCGGCCACGCCGGGAATGCCGATATTTTTTTTGAAATCGCTATGCTTTTGCAAATAGGTATTCACTTCGCGTTCGCTGATGGTGTATTGCGTCAGCTTATTACAGCCGCTGAGCAGCATGCTCACGGCCATTGTGCCGAGCAGCCACGTCCGCGCCGTCTGTTTAGGTTTCTTCATTCCCGTCCCGAAAAGTCTGGCCAAACCGTCCGGCGCCGTTGTCCATTGGCCATCGGCGCCGGGCGGTAAAGCTTATTGGGCGACGCTGGTCAACAGATTAACCTGCGTCTGTTTGGCCATATTGTCGCGGTAATCCGCTAGCCGGGTCGGCCAGTCCAGGCCGGCGACGATGGTCAGGGAGCGCAACCGGGCGAACAAATGGATATCGTCATCGGACAACTCGCCGTTGCAGGCGTTGGCCTGCTGGATCAACGGATCGAGCTCGCGCAATTGCTGGCTGACCTTTTTTACCAGTCCCGGCGTATGGGACAGATGTTCTTCGAAGCTGCCGTTGGCGGCCTCTTTTTTGGTAATGAAATAACTGCGCGCCGCCGGGGTGGAGAACTCTTCGAACGGGGCATTGGCGTTACGCGGCAAAACCAGCGGGTAAGATGATTCATGATTGGCGGCCAGCCATTGACTAATGGCGGCGTTAAGCGGCCCGGTCAGCAGCGGCTGGCCATACTGTTGATCGATGAAATGGACGATATCCATACTTTCGGGCATAAAGCTGCCGTCGTCTTTTTGTAAGATCGGCACCATTTTTTTACCTACCATACCGATAGGCGTGGCTTCGTCGTCATTGAGAAAGACCTTCAGTTCGACGGGAACATTCTTCAGGCCGAATATCGATCGGGCTTTAACGCAGAATGGGCAATGCTCATAGATATAGAGTTTCATAATGAGGCTTCTTCTCCTGGTTGACATATCCCGGCATAGTGGCGGCGGCACAGTGGGGCCGCGTAACTCAATAGCCCTGGACGTCCGCGACGTAAATCCATGCCGGTAGAGATAATTATGGGTTAACCTTTGCTATATAACCATATTTATCGCCTGTTTGTCCGGCCAGCAGCGGGCAAATACGGCCCGGGGTTGGCGTACTTAGCGCCCGCTAAGCATGGCCGGTTCAATGCCGCGCTGATGAAACTGCCGGTACAGGCCGAACAGGGTGGCCAGCCCGATGAGGCCCAGCATCATCCAGGGCAGTTCGGGGAGATCCAATTGCATACCGACATCATACAACCAACCGCCGCCGCTGTACCCGATGGCGCCTCCCAGCGCCAGGCCCAGCCGGCTAAAGCCCAGATAGCTGCCCCTGGCCCGACCGTCCGCCAGCGAGGCGCCGAGGGTTTCCCTGGCGGGTTCGGCGATGATCGAGCCTACGTAAAACAGGCCGATTAAACTAAACAGAACGTGCAGGCTGCCGGCCATGCCGATAGGGAACAGGCTGAGCGTCATGATCAGCAGGCCCGCCATCAGCCTGACCTCCAGGCTGAACCGTTTTTCACTCCAGCGGGCGATGGGGTAGAGCAAGGTAAGGGACAGCACCGCTTCGATGGCGTACATCCATTTTACCGCCGAAGGTTGTCCCGACACTTCGTTGACCCTAATCGGCAGCATCAGCATCACCTGCACTGCCAGCATATAATAGCCGGTCAGCGTCAAGACATAGGTGACGAATCGCCGATCCCGCAGCACGCGCCGCATGCCGTCCAGCATAGGGGCGCGCACGGACGAAATGCGATAGGCCGGCAGCAGCCAGCCGTTGAATATCGCCGCCAGGATAAACATCAGCGCGCCCGCCCAGCAGACCAGGTGAAAATCATATTTCAGCAGCCAACTGCCGATCAGCGCCCCGATCACCGAGCAGGCGCTATCTTGCATCATCAGAATGGAAAAGAACCTGCCCCGTTCATGGGGCCGGGTCAATTTGACCACCAGCGCGGTGCGCGGCGGGTCGAACAGCGTTCCGCCCAGGCCTGAAAGCGCGCAGGACAGCCAAAGTACCCAGGGTTGATCCGCAATGGCCATCAGGGCGAAACCCAAGGCGCGCAACAGCATGCCGGTGATAATCATGGGTTTGGCGCCCAGGCGATCGGCGATAGCGCCGCCAAAGATGCCCAGCCCCTGCTGAATCAACTGGCGCAGCCCGAGTGCGATGCCCACCAGCAGCGCGGCCCAGCCTAATTGATCGACGAAGCGGATGGAAATAAGGGGAAACACCACGAAAAAACCCAGGACGACCAACATATTATCCAACAGGAGAAAATACTTACCCAAGCTCCGAGCTTGCGACACCGATGACATACTTCACCACGAACCCAATGACCTATAATGAGAACCTTATTCTGACCGCTATGGATGAATAACGATAGCCCGGCGGCAGGGATAATTTTTTTATCGAAAAATGATGGCAGAACCGTTAATTTATGAGGGGGATCACTTTCCCGCGGTTTAACGGCAAAAAAAGTGTATGCCGCTAATTGTACTGTGGTGAAATGGCCGGGTCGAGGCCGTGGCTTCGCTTACAGCGACCCCTTTTATGGCGCGTCGGCCAATGACCGGGACGTCGACCCGACATGCTTATCACATTGCCCTGATAGCGGAGGAAAGATGTTTGGCTATCGCTCAGCGTCGCCTAAGGTGCGACTGGTTACCGCCAGGCTGGTGGTGCGTTTGGTTCATGAACGCGACGCGTACCTACTGGCTGAGTATTATGCCGCCAACCGGGGCTACCTGAAGCCCTGGGAACCGGTTCGTGATGAAAGCCACTGCTTCCCTTCGGGCTGGCAGGCCCGACTGGGCCTGATTACCGAAATGCACCGGCAGGGTACCGCTTACTATTTTATCCTGCTCGATCCGGAGGAAAAAGAGGTGTACGGCGTGGCCAACTTCAGCAATGTGCTGCGTGGGTCGTTTTATGCCTGCTTTCTCGGTTATTCGCTGGGTGAAAAATGGCAGGGCCAGGGGTTAATGTATGAAGCGCTGCTGGCCGCCATCCGGTATATGCAGCGCCATCAGCAAATGCACCGTATCATGGCCAACTATATGCCGCACAATCAGCGCAGCGGTAACCTGCTGGCGCGCCTGGGGTTCGAGCAGGAAGGCTTTGCCAAGGAGTATCTGCTGATCGACGGCCAGTGGCGCGATCATGTCCTGACGGCATTGACCTATAGCGCCTGGACGCCGGGCCGTTAAATATCTTGCTTGAAAGCTTGCCGGAGAGAGTATGACCTTACGCATCGGGATCGTGGGACTGGGCGGTATCGCGCAAAAAGTCTATTTGCCGTTATTGTGCCAAATGGAAAACTGGCAGGTGGTCGGCGCCTTTTCACCCAATCAACAAAAAGCGCATGCCATATGCGCCGGCTATCGCATCGAATGCTTCTCCAGCCTGGACGCATTGGCGCAGCGGTGCGACGCGGCGTTTGTGCATACCAGCACCGCCACCCATTTCGCGGTGGTGGGGCAATTGCTGGCGCGCGGCTTACATGTCTATGTGGACAAACCCCTGGCGCAGACGCTGGAGCAGGCGGAGCAACTGGTCGCCCTGGCGGCCCATAAGCAACGGGCTTTGATGGTGGGGTTCAACCGGCGTTTTGCCCCGCTGTATCTGCGCTTGAAACAATCCTTGCGCCAGCCGGCCTCGATCCGGATGGATAAACACCGCGCCGACAGCGTAGGCCCTCAGGATATGCGCTTCACGCTGCTTGATGATTATCTGCACGTGGTGGACACCGCGCTGTGGCTGGCGGACGGCGAGCGTGCCGGCGGCGGGGCGGCAACCCTGGACGGCCCCGATCGGCCCGGCGGCCCGGTCCTGGAGAGCGGGGTGCTGCAAAGCAACCCGGCGGGCCAACTGCTGTATGCCGAGCATCATTTCAACCATCGGGGTTGTCTGGTTACCACCAGTATGCACCGCCAGGCGGGCAGCCAGTGCGAAACCGTCGGCGCGGTGGACGCGGGGGCGATGTATCGCATCGAAGAGATGCGCGTATGGCGCAGCGAAAGCCAGGGCGTTATCAGCGAATTACCGGTGCCCGCCTGGCAGACCATCCTGGTCCAGCGGGGGTTTACCGGCGCGGTACGGCATTTTATCGATGCGGTAAGCAACCAAACCCCGCCGGCCATCAGCGGCGACCAGGCGTTGCTTGCCCAGGCGTGGGTGGCGCGTTTATAACTTCACAGCCTCATTTTTCCCCTCGAGACCTGGTTTGCTTTGATTTAATGACTCACTAAGCAACTTGATATCATCGCATTGGCGAAAATCAGGGTTATGGTCCATATTCAGAGTACCCGATATGCACGCGCCGCCTGGCGGCGCGATCAGGGGCGGTTTATTGCCCCCATGCGGATGCTTGCATTTCTTTTTTGCCGTTAAGGCATTCCTTACTCAGGCATGGTTAATCACATGCGCGGCACCACGCGCGGTGCCTCTTACCAGGGTGATGTCGCCGCACATGACGGCGACGAATGGCTTTGTCCGAATGTGCTCCGCTATCGAGCGGCGAGCGCCGCTGGCGCGGCGGCGAGAACCGCCGCGGGATGGCGGGGGACGGTCATTGCATTGAATCCATAATACGGCATGTTGCACGTATATTATTATTGGTTATGCCCGTGGCAAGAAGCCGCGGGTCGAGGCTGCTATGAAAAATTTATTGGCTGGGATATTTCGTTTCCGCGAGGCCTCGTCACCGTGGAATGACACTTCTCCCGTCAGAAGAGAATTGTTCGGCGTCGAACGGCTGGAACAACATGCACAAACCCTGGCGATGGCACAGACGGTTACCGCTAACCCCCCCTCCGTATCGTCGCTGCGCCTGCGGCTCAATGATAACGCCGCGGTACTGCTGGCGGCTTACCGGGCCAGCGCCCAAGAGCTGGAAAAGGGACGCACCGTGGTGCCCGCCGCCGAATGGCTGCTGGATAACTACCATTTAGTCGAAGCGCAGATCCGCGAAATCCGCGAAGATTTACCGCCGAGTTTCTACCGCCTGTTGCCCAAACTGGCAGAGGGTCCTTTTGCCGGTTACCCGCGCGTCTTCGGCCTGGCCTGGGCATTTATCGCCCATACCGATAGCCATTTCGACCCGGAAAATCTCAAGCGTTTTATTAATGCCTACCAACGGGTGCAGCCGCTCACCATCGGCGAACTCTGGGCGGTGGCCATTACCCTGCGTATTGTGCTCATCGAAAATCTGCGGCGCCTGGCGGATCAAATCGGCGAGGGACGTAAAGCCCGCCAGAATGCCGAGGAATTGGCCAACCGGCTGTTGGCCAAGGGTAATGCGCAGGCGGCGATGGAAGCGGCGCACCTTTCCCGCTATACCACGCCGCTTAATGAGCATTTCGCCGCGCAGTTGGCCAAGCGTCTGCGCAATCAGGACCCTCGCACCACGCCCGCGGTGGCCTGGCTGGAAGAGCGCTTGAATCAGCAGGACAGCTCCATCGAGCTGATTGTGCAAAACGCCCAGCAACGGTTGGGCGCCTCCAACGTGACGGTGCGCAATATCATCACCAGCATGCGCCTGATTTCCGATATTGATTGGGCCACCTTATTTGAAAGCGTAAGCCTGGTGGACGACCGTTTACGCCAGTACAGCGCGTTTGACGAAATGAACTTCACAACCCGCAACCTGTATCGCAGCGCCATTGAACAATTGGCCAGGGGGTCGAGCTGGAGCGAATTGGAGATAGCTTCGCGGGTGCTGGAAGTGGCCCGCGACGCGGCGGCCGGCCAGACCGATCCTCTCGAAGCGGCCCGACTGGGCGATCCCGGCTACCATCTGATTGCCGGCGGCCGTTTGGCCCTGGAACGGGTCATCGGATTTACCCCGCCCTGGCGACTGCGGCTCAACCGTTTCGCCATCGAGCCGGGCATCACCGGCTATGCCGGAGCCATCGTGGTGGTCACGCTGTTATTGGCGGCGGGGGCGGGCGCTGCTTTACATCCGTCCCTCCAGGGCTTCGGCTGGCTGACGATATTCATCCTGCTGGGGCTGCCCGTGTTCAGCGATGCCGCCAGCGCCCTGATTAACCGGCTGGTCAATTGGCGTCTCGGCGCATCGCCTCTGGCCGGCCTGGCATTAACCGACGGGGTGCCCACCGCATTGCGCACCATGATCGTGGTGCCGGTGCTGCTCACCGACGAGCGGGATATCAATGAACAAATCGAACGGCTGGAAGTGCATTACCTGGCCAGCAGTACGGGAGATTTAACCTTCGCCCTGCTGTCCGATAGTTTGGATGCGCAGCAGGAAACCCTGCCCGGCGACGCGGCGCTGCTGGCCTGCGCTCAGGAGGGCGTAGCCCAGTTGAACCAGCGCCACGGTCCCGGCCCGGCGGGCGCGCGGTTTTTGCTGCTGCATCGCCGCCGTTTGTTTAATGAGCGCGAATCTTGCTGGATGGGCTGGGAGCGCAAACGCGGCAAGCTGCATGAACTTAATCTGCTGCTGCGCGGCGCCACGGATACCAGCTTTATCCCGGGCAGCCACGTACCGCAAGGGGTGCGCTATGTCATCACCCTGGATGCGGATACCCGGCTGCCGCGTGAAACCGCGTTGCTGCTTGTGGGTAAAATGGCCCATCCCCTCAACCGGCCGAAATTCGACCCGCAGCGCAAACGTATCGTCAGCGGCTACGGCATTTTGCAGCCGCGCATTACCCCCTCGCTGCCCCTGGGCAATGAAGGTTCCGTTTATCAGCGGGTCTTCTCGGGGCCGGGCGGCATGGACCCGTATGCGTCCGCGGTATCCGATGTCTATCAGGATCTGTTTGGTGAAGGTTCGTATACCGGCAAGGGTATTTACGATGTGGATGCGTTTGACGCCGCCCTGGACGGGCGAATTCCTGAAAATACGTTACTTAGCCACGATTTGTTCGAAGGTATTTATGCCCGCGCCGGCCTGGCGTCCGACGTGGAGCTGGTGGAGGATTCCCCGGCCCGTTACGACGTGGTGGCGAAAAGACAGCATCGCTGGACGCGCGGCGATTGGCAACTGTTGCCCTGGATCGTCAACGGCCGCGGCGGGTTAAGCCCGGTGCCGCCCGTCGGCCGCTGGAAAATGATCGATAACCTGCGGCGCTCGCTGCTGGCGCCGTTTAGCCTGGTCGCCCTGGGGTGGAGCTGGTTATTGCCTCAACCGCTGGCGATCTTGGCGACGGTGATGATTATCGCCGCCATCGCCGTGCCGTCTTTATTGCCCATCGCCTGCGATTTATTGCCGCGCCGCCGCCGTGTCCCGCTGCGCAAGCATTTGCGCAATGTCGCCATCGATTTGCGTTATGCGCTGTTGCGCATCCTGATGCAAGTGGTGTTTTTAGCCGACAATGCCTGGCGCATGCTCGATGCTATCGTCCGGTCATTATCCCGGGTATTTTTCAGCCGCCGCAAACTGCTGGAATGGACCACGTCGGCCCAGACCGGCGGCAGTCCGCGCTTAAACCTGCTCGGCTTCTACCGGCAAATGATCGGCGGCATCGTCCTGGGACTGGCGATGTGCGCGGTAATCGCCTTTCTCGCGCCCTGGAGTTGGCCGACCATCGCTATTTTTGCGCTGTTATGGCTGCTGTCGCCATTGATGGCCCTCTGGGCCAGCCGCGCGCCGGTCATCGCCCCGCAGGCCGTCCTGGCCCCGGCGGACGCCCAGTCGCTGCGTCTTACCGCGCGGCGCACCTGGCGCTTTTTTGAAACCTTTGTCACCCCGGTGGACAATATGCTGCCGCCGGATAATTTCCAGGAAGAACCGCGGCCGATCGTGGCCCACCGGACTTCACCCACCAATATCGGGCTGTATCTTCTGTCCACCGTGGCGGCGCGCGATTTTGGCTGGACCGGCACCCACGACAGTCTGCGGCGCCTTGAAGCGACCTTTGAGTCGCTGGATAAATTACAGCGCTATCGCGGTCATTTCTTTAACTGGTATGAAACCCGCAATCTGGAAGCCCTGGCCCCGGCCTATGTCTCCTCGGTGGACAGCGGCAATCTGGCCGGCCACCTGATCGTATTGGCCAACGCCTGCGAAGAATGGCGGGACGTCGCCGTGGCGCCGGGCTGGCGGGATGGGGCGCGGGATCATCTGCTGCTGATCCGCCGGGCATTAAAGAAATCCCCCGATCTGGCCGAGCTGCCGCTGGGCGTATTGCTTGATGAAATCGCCCGCCAGCTTGAACTATCGCCGCCGGATGACGGACTGCTGCCTGACCTGGCCGCGCTCACCGAAGAGGCGCATGGACTGGTCTACGATCGGGACATAGACGCGGACGAAAAGCCGGAACCGGCCCTGCTATTTTGGCTGGAAGCGCTGAAAAACGGCCTTGCCGGCCATAATGAGGATCGGCTGTTGGCGTTGTCGGAGCCGGCGGTAATGAACCTGCGCCTGCAATCCCTGGCGGATCGCGCCCGCGCCCTGGCGCTGGGCATGGATTTCCGTTTTTTGGTGGACGATGAACGCAAGTTGCTGTCGATTGGCTACTCTTTTACCGATAATCAGCTCGACAGCAGTTGCTATGATTTATTGGCTTCGGAAGCCCGCCTGGCCAGCCTGTTCGCCATCGCCAAAGGGGATATCCCCACCCGGCACTGGTTTCGCCTGAGCCGCGCGGCTATCCAATCCGGTAAAGGGGCGGCGTTGATTTCGTGGTCGGGATCGATGTTTGAATATCTGATGCCGTCGCTGGTGATGCGCGCGGCGGCCGGTACGCTGCTGGAACAAACCAACCGGGTGGTGGTGGCGCATCAGCAGGCTTATGGCCAGGCCCTCAAGATTCCCTGGGGTGTTTCCGAGTCCGCCTATAACGCCCGCGATTTGGATTTTACCTATCAATACTCCAACTTCGGCGTGCCGGGGCTGGGGTTGCAGCGCGGCCTGGCGCAAAACCAAGTGATCGCCCCGTACGCCACCGCCCTGGCCTCCATGGTGGACGGCCGCGGCGCCATGCTCAATTACCGCCGGCTGGCGGAGATGGGCGCGCGCGGGGAGTATGGCTTTTATGAAGCGCTGGACTTCACGGCCGCCCGGCTGCCTGAGAACCAGAAAGTGGCCATTGTGCGCAGCTATATGGCCCACCACCAGGGCATGACGATAGTTGCGCTGGACAACACCCTGCTGGGGGGAGTCATGCGCGCGCGGTTCCATCGCGAACCGATGATCCAAGCCAGCGAACTGTTATTACAGGAACGGATGCCGCGCGAAGTGGCGTTGACCAAACCCCATGCGGAAGAAGTCAAAAAAGCCGTGGTCAAATCCGCTCAGGAGTATGTCATGCAGCGCCGCTTCTCCGCGCTGCCGGCCGGCGCGCCGGTCACGCATCTGGTGTCCAACGGCCGCTATGCGGTAATGCTCACCGTGGCCGGCGGCGGTTATAGCCGTTGGGGCAATATCGCCATCACCCGCTGGCGCGAAGATGTCACCCGCGACGACAGCCGCTCTTTTATCCGCTTTCGCGATCTGCGCAGCGGCAAGGTATGGTCGGCCGGCCTGCAGTTGCAGGGAATGACCACCCAAAGCGAGCGGCGCATCCGCGCCTTGAAAGGCAAATCCTTTAACCAGGTGATTTTCAGCGAAGACGATGCCACCTTTATCCATCACGACCGCACCCTGACCACCACGCTTAATGTGCTGGTGTCCGGCGAGGATGACGGCGAAGTCAGGCGCGTGATGTTAACCAACAGCGGCCGCCGTACCCGCGAAGTGGAATTGACATCGTATTCGGAAATCGTGCTGGCGCCGGACAATACCGATATTGCCCACCCGGCGTTTGCCAAAATGTTCGTGCAGACCCATTATCTGCCGGAATTTACCGCCCTGGTGGCCACCCGCCGCACCCGCACTCCGCAGGAACCCCACGTTTGGGCGGCGCATTTGGCCATCGTGGAAGGGGAGAGCCTGAGCGATCCGCAGTATGAAACCGACCGGGCGCGGTTTATCGGCCAGGGAAGTTCGCCGACCTTCGGCGATGCCATCCTCGGCCGGGAACCGTTGTCCAATACCGTCGGCACGGTGCTTGATCCCATTTTCTCCCTGCGCCGCCAGGTGCGTATTCCGTCCGGCAGCTCGGTGCGCGTGACCTTCTGGACGCTGGTGGCCTCCACCGAAGAGGAGTTGATGGCGCTGATTGACAAGCACCACGACCGCAGCGCCTATAAACGGGCCAAGACCCTGGCCTGGACCCAGGCGCAGGTCCAACTGCGCCATCTGGATATCAATGCCGAGGAAGCCGCCGACTTCCAGCGCCTGGCGGCGCCGCTGCTCTATGCCGACTCGCGTTTCCGTGCGCCTTCCGACACCATCATTCGCGGTTCCGGCATTCAATCCGCCCTGTGGTCGTTGTCGATTTCGGGCGATCTGCCCATCGTGCTGCTGCGTATCGACGATGTCCAGGATATCGCCCAGGTGAAACAACTGCTGCGCGCCCATGAATATTGGCAAATGAAGCTGCTCAGCGTCGATTTGGTGATTATCAACGAGCACTCCTCGTCCTATCTACAAGACTTGCAAATCGCCATTGAAACCGCGGTACGCAGCAGCCAGTCCCATCCCCGCTATGCCGGCGACGCCAGGCGCGGCAATGTTTATACGCTGCGCGCGGATTTGATGAGCCAGGAAGCGCGGATGCTATTGCAGTCCATAGCCCGGCTGGCGTTGCTGGCGCGGCGCGGTCCTATCGGCAGCCAATTGGCCTCCCTGGAACTGCCGCCGGTGACCCTGTTGCCGCAGAGAAAATTGCATTTGCCGGCGCCCGGCCCGCTGCCCGTGCCCGCCGATTTGGCGTTTTTTAACGGCACCGGCGGGTTTGCCCGGCACGGACGGGAATATGTGGTGGTAATGGATGGGCAAACCCGTCCGCCCGCGCCCTGGATCAATGTGATCGCCAATCCCGATTTCGGCTTCCAGGTGTCGGCCCAGGGCGGCGGCTATACCTGGGCGCAAAACAGCCGTGAGAATCAATTGACCCCCTGGCTGAACGACGCGGTCCTGGACAGCGGCGGCGAGGCGTTGTATATCCGCAACGAAACCACCGGTGAATTATGGAGCCCCACCGCCCACCCCATCAATGACGGCGGCCGCTATCTGGCGCGCCACGGTTTCGGGTATTCCCGTTTCGAGCATAACACCCTCGATTGCGCGGCGGAGCTGTTGCAATATGTGCCGTTGGACGATGCCATCAAGATTTCCCGGTTAACCCTGCGCAACCTGGGCAATCAGACGCTGCATCTGTCCGTTTCCGCCTATGTGGAATGGGTGCTGGGCACCTCGCGCAGCGCATCGGGGCCGTTTCTTATCAGCGGCCAGGAAGAAAATACCGGCGCCATATTGGTGCGCAACTCCTGGGCTACCGCCTTCCAGGGCCAGGTGGCGTTCGCCGATCTTGATGGACGGCAGGATTCATTTACCGCCGATCGCACCGAATTCCTCGGCCGCAACGGCGCCATGCAAGCGCCCGCCGCTTTGGTGAACGGCAGCCGCCTCAGCGGCGCCAGCGGGGCGGGTTTTGATCCTTGCACGGTATTGCAGACCCATATCGAAATAGGCGTAAATCAAAGCGTTGAAGTGGTGTGGTTTATCGGCCAGAGCGACTCGGCGCAAAGTGCCCGGTTACTGATTGAAAACTACCGCGCCGCCGATCTGGATGCGGTATTGGCCCAGGTTACCGAACATTGGCAACGGCGATTGGGCGCGATACAAGTGACCACGCCCGATCCGGCCATGGATATCATGCTTAACGGCTGGCTGCTGTATCAGACCCAGGCCTGCCGCATCCAGGCCCGCTCCGGTTTCTATCAGGCCAGCGGCGCCTATGGCTTCCGCGATCAGTTGCAGGACGGTATGGCGCTGACCTTCGCCCAGCCGGAGCAAACCCGCGGCCATTTACTGCGCGCCGCGGGCCGCCAGTTTATCGAAGGCGATGTGCAGCATTGGTGGCTGCCTCACTCGGGCCAGGGAGTGCGTACCCGCATTTCCGATGATCGGGTGTGGTTGTCCTACGCCGTGGCCACTTACATCGCCTGCAGCCGGGATGAAGCGGTGCTCGACGAAGTGCTGCCCTATCTGGAAGGGCCGCGTCTGGCGCCTGGCGAGCACGACGCCTTTTTCCAGCCCATGGTGGCCGCCGAAAGCGCGACGCTGTACCAGCACTGCGTGCAGGCGATGGAACAGTGCCTGACCCTGACCGGGGAACACGGTTTGCCGCTAATGGGAACCGGCGACTGGAATGACGGCATGAACCGGGTGGGAGAGGGCGGCAAGGGCGAAAGCGTTTGGCTTGGCTGGCTGCTGATTCGCACCATTGCGCTGTTTGCTCCCTGGGTCGGCGCCCGGGAACCCGAGCGGGCGGCGCGCTGGCAGGCCCATGCGCAATCCGTGCGCCAGGCCATCGAGCAAGACGCCTGGGACGGCGAATGGTATCGCCGGGCTACCTTTGACGACGGCACCTGGCTCGGCAGCAAAGATAACGACGAATGCCGCATAGACTCCATAGCCCAATCCTGGGCCGTATTATCCGGGGCGGCCGAGCCGCAACGAGCGGCCACGGCGATGGATTCCCTCGATCGCTTATTGATCCGCCGCGAGGATAAGCTGGCGCTGCTGTTTACCCCGCCGTTTGATCAAACCGCCCACGATCCGGGTTATATCAAAGGCTATCCGCCCGGACTGCGCGAAAATGGCGGTCAATATACCCATGCCGCCATGTGGGCGATCCTGGCGTTTGCCGGCCTGGACCAGGGGGATAAGGCCCATGAACTGTTTGCCCTGCTTAACCCGATCAATCACGCCTCGACGCCGGAACAGGTGGCGCGCTATAAGGTCGAACCCTATGTGATAGCCGCCGATGTCTACTCCGTCGCGCCTCATGTCGGGCGTGGCGGCTGGACCTGGTATACCGGCTCCGCGGGCTGGATGTACCGCGCCGGCGTTGAAGGGATTCTCGGCATCCGCCGGGAAGGGGATATCTTGATTATCGATCCTTGCCTACCGGCCGCCTGGCCGGGTTTCGACGCCGAAGTGCTGGTGCTGGATACCCGCTTTAGCATTGAGGTGACCAATAGCGGCCAGCGTCCGCGCGGGGTCAGCGAGGCGCTGCTGGACGATCGGCCGCTGGAACTGGTGGGGCATCGGGTACAAACGCCATTGGATGGCGGAACCCATCATCTGGTGCTGAAGTTATGATAGCGCTTACCGGGAGTAACAACTCTCGGTAGCGATTTCCTGAAGTCAGGGTAGACTAGGCGCACCACAAAAGGATAGGGATGTCGGCGGGGCTTGGCAATGCAACGAACCCCGACACCCGGGCGCTGTAGAAAAATAACACCATGAATTTATTAAGATCGCTGGCTGCTGTCAGTTCCATGACCATGTTTTCGCGGGTGCTGGGTTTTGCCCGCGACGCTATTGTCGCGCGTATTTTTGGCGCCGGCATGGCGACGGATGCATTTTTTGTCGCATTTAAACTGCCCAACCTGCTGCGGCGCATTTTTGCCGAGGGGGCATTCTCGCAAGCCTTTGTGCCGATCCTGGCCGAATATAAAACCCAGCAAGGGGAAGAGGCGACCCGCACTTTTATCGCCTATATTTCCGGGCTGCTGACCCTGGCGCTGGCGCTGGTCACCGTAGCCGGCATGCTGGCGGCCCCCTGGGTAATCATGATTACCGCGCCGGGTTTTGTCGATACGCCGGATAAATTTGCCCTGACGTCGTCGCTGCTGCGCATTACTTTCCCCTACATTTTGCTGATTTCCCTGGCGTCCCTGGTGGGCGCCATTCTTAATACCTGGAATCGTTTTTCGGTGCCGGCATTCGCCCCGACGCTGCTTAACGTCAGCATGATCGGTTTTGCGCTGTTCGCCGCGCCCCATTTCCATCCACCGGTGCTGGCCCTGGCCTGGGCGGTGGTGGCCGGGGGCGTATTGCAGCTCGGTTATCAGCTTCCGCACCTGAAAAAAATCGGCATGCTGGTTATGCCGCGCCTGCAGTTTCGCGATGCGGGGGTCTGGCGGGTGCTGCGTTTGATGGGGCCGGCGATCCTCGGGGTTTCGGTCAGCCAGATCTCGCTGATTATCAATACCATTTTCGCCTCGTTCCTGGTCTCCGGCTCGGTCTCCTGGATGTATTATGCCGATCGCCTGATGGAATTTCCTTCCGGGGTGCTGGGGGTGGCGTTGGGCACCATTTTGCTGCCGTCGCTGGCGCGCAGTTTTTCCAGCGGCAACCACGACGAGTATTCACGCCTGATGGATTGGGGGCTGCGGCTATGCTTTGTCCTGGCTTTGCCGAGCGCGGTGGCCCTGGGGATTCTGGCTAAGCCCCTGACCGTGGCGCTGTTTCAGTACGGACGGTTTTCCGCCTTCGACGCTTCCATGACGCAGCGCGCGCTGATGGCCTATTCGGTAGGGCTGATCGGACTGATTATGGTGAAGGTGCTGGCCCCGGGGTTCTACTCCCGCCAGGATATTAAAACGCCGGTGAAAGTGGCGATTATCACGCTTATCTGCACGCAGCTCATGAACCTGGTGTTTATCGGCCCGCTGAAACACGCCGGACTATCGCTCTCCATAGGCCTGGCCGCCTGCCTGAATGCCGGCCTGCTCTACTGGCAATTGCGCAAGAAAAACTTCTTCCAGCCGCAGCCGGGCTGGGCCGGTTTCTTAATCCGGATGTTTGTCGCCGTGGCGGTCATGGCGGCGGCGCTGCTGGGCATGATGTGGATCATGCCCGACTGGGCGCAGGGCAATATGCTGGCGCGGCTGCTCAGGCTGGCGCTGGTGGTGGCGGTAGGGGTGGTGGCGTACTTCGCCACGCTGGGACTACTGGGATTTCGCCTGCGGCATTTTGCCCGTTCGGTCAGTTAATCATAACCTCACAGGACCGAACCCCGGCGCCGCCGGGGTTCGGCCCCGACTCACGGCAGGGCAAACATTGCGCCGCCGCCAAGTGACCAATCCTGCGGACGGTTCAAGGTGACGACGATCATCACATCCTGCGTCCTGACGTGCAGCTTTTGCTCCAGCGTCTCGGTCAACCGGCGATAGAACATCCGTTGGGTTTCAAGGTCGCGCTCCCGGCCGGCGACAATATGCAATAATATAAAATCCTTGGAACGCGGCCCGCAAATATAGTCGCGATCAACCACCAGCGACTCGGGGGGAACTTGATCAATCACCTGGAAACAGTCGCCGGGCGGCACGTCGAACCATGCCACCAGATTTTGCTGGAGCAAGGATGACAGGTCCTGGATAAACGACGGCGATCTGCCCTGGCGCAGCGTAATACGAGTGAATGGCATATAGCGCTCCTTTAAGATTGAGGCCAATCGGCCAGC
>JAATFX010000047.1 GCA_015654925.1 Enterobacterales bacterium
CGTCGCAAATGGCAGGGAATCATTAAAACGGTTGACGGCGAAATGATCACGGTGACGGTGGAAGGAAAAGATGAAGTGTTCGCTTTAAGCAACATCCAGAAAGCGAACCTGGTACCCCACTTTTAACGTTTTAATGAGGCAACTAGGATGAATAAAGAAATTCTGGCTGTTGTTGAAGCAGTTTCCAACGAGAAAGCGGTTCCTCGTGAAAAAATTTTTGAAGCGTTGGAAACCGCGCTGGCGACGGCAACAAAGAAAAAATACGAGCAAGAAATTGAGGTTCGTGTCAATATCGATCGCAAAACCGGCGATTTCGAGACCTTCCGTCGTTGGGTCATTGTCGACGAAGTCACGCAGCCGACCCGTGAAATCACCCTTGACGCCGCCCAGTTTGAAGATCCAAGCGCTTCCCTTGGCGGCTACGTTGAAGATGAGATCGAGTCCGTGGTCTTCGACCGCATCACCACCCAGACCGCAAAGCAGGTCATCGTCCAGAAAGTACGCGAGGCCGAACGCGCGATGGTGGTGGATCAATTCCGCCAGCATGAAGGCGAGATAGTCACCGGCGTGGTAAAAAAAGTCAATCGCGACAACATCAGCCTTGATCTGGGCAGCAATGCCGAAGCGGTTATCGGCCGTGAGGACATGCTGCCGCGGGAAAATTTCCGCCCCGGCGATCGGATTCGCGGCGTGCTGTATTCCGTGCGTCCGGAAGCGCGCGGCGCCCAGCTGTTTGTCAGCCGTTCTCGTCCCGAGATGCTGATCGAGCTTTTCCGCATCGAAGTGCCGGAAATCGGTGAAGAAGTGATAGAAATAAAGGCCGCTGCCCGCGATCCGGGGTCCCGGGCCAAAATCGCTGTGAAAACCAATGATAAGCGTATTGATCCCGTGGGCGCCTGTGTCGGTATGCGCGGTGCGCGCGTGCAGGCGGTTTCCAGCGAATTGGGCGGCGAGCGTATCGATATTGTCCTGTGGGACGACAACCCGGCCCAGTTCGTGATTAACGCCATGGCGCCCGCTGACGTTGCCTCCATCGTTGTGGATGAAGACAAGCACACCATGGACATCGCGGTTGAGTCCGGTAACCTGGCGCAGGCTATCGGCCGCAACGGGCAGAACGTTCGTCTGGCGTCGCAGCTCAGCGGTTGGGAGCTGAATGTCATGACGGTGGAGGATCTGCAGGAAAAACATCAGGCTGAAGCCCACGCCGCCATTGATATTTTTACCAAGCATCTGGACATCGATGAAGAGTTCGCCACTGTGCTGGTGGAGGAAGGTTTCTCCTCATTGGAAGAACTCGCCTACGTCCCGATCAAGGAATTAATGGAAATCGAAGGGCTTGATGAAGACATGGTGGAAGCGCTGCGTGAACGGGCTAAAAATGCCTTGACCACGCTCGCCTTGGCGCAGGAAGAGACTCGCGGCGGAGGCAAGCCGGCTGAAGACCTGCTAAATTTGCCGGAGCTTGAGCGTGAGATGGCGTTCAAGCTGGCGGCGCGCGGTGTTTGTACGCTGGAAGATCTTGCCGAACAGGGTGTCGATGACCTGTCGGATATTGAAGGGCTGAGTACCGAAAAGGCCGGTGAGCTTATTATGGCCGCCCGTAATATCTGTTGGTTTGGCGACAACGCGTAATAAACTGTAGCAGGAAAGGAACAGCATGACAGATGTAACCGTAAAATCGCTCGCCGCAGAAATTCAGACCCCGGTCGATCGCCTGGTACAGCAGTTTGCTGATGCTGGTATCGACAAGACCGAGGCCGATTCTGTGACCCAGCATGAGAAACAAACGTTATTGGCGCACCTGAACCGTGAACGGGGCAGCGCGCCGAATAAACTGACATTACAGCGTAAAACCCGTAGTACCTTGAATATTCCGAGCACCGGCGGTAAAAGTAAATCGGTGCAAATAGAAGTCCGCAAGAAACGTACGTATGTGCAACGCGATTCTCAGACTGCCGAGCAGGCTGAAGCGGAAGAGCTGGCGAAACGTGAAGCGGAAGAACTGGCCCTTCGTGAAGCTGAAGAGCGTGCTGCGCATGAAGCCGCTGAAAAAGCCCAACGCGAAGCCGAAGAAAAAGCAAAACGTGCGGCCGACGATAAAGCCAAACGTGAGGCCGCTGAACAAGCGAAGCGCGTGGCAGCGGAAAGTGAAAAATTGACCAACCAGCAGACCAATCATATGACCAAGTCACCACAGGCGGCTGAAAAAGCTCGCCGTGAAGCCGAGGCCGCTGAGCTTAGACGTAAAGCGGAAGAGGAAACGCGTCGCAAGGTTGAAGAAAGCGCTCGCCTCGCCGTCGAAGAAGCCAAGCGGATGGCGGAAGAGAATGGCGGTACTTGGGTTGCCACGCCGGAGCCGACCGAAGAGGATGCCAGTGATTACCACGTCACGACATCTCACCATGCCCGCGAAGCGGAAGATGAAAACGACCGTAAGGTCGAGGGCGAGCGTCGCGCCCGCACTCGTGGCGGCAAGGCCACCAAGAAAAAAACCAGCCGGTTGTCCGAATCCAAGGCTGACCGCGAAGAAGCGCGCGCCGTGGGCCGCGGCGGCAAAGGCAAACGCAAGCCTAGCACCCTGCAGCAGAGCTTCAACAAGCCCGCTCAAATCGTTAACCGCGATGTGGTGATTGGCGAAACCGTGACCGTGGCCGAACTGGCCAACAAAATGGCGGTCAAGGGTTCCCAGGTCATCAAGGCTATGATGAAGCTTGGCGCCATGGCCACCATCAACCAGGTCATCGATCAGGAAACGGCGCAGCTGGTAGCGGAAGAAATGGGTCATAAAGTGATCCTGCGCCGCGAAAACGAGCTCGAAGAGCTGGTGATGAGCGACCGTGACGTTGATGCGGCGGCTGAGCCGCGCGCTCCGGTCGTGACCATCATGGGCCACGTCGACCACGGTAAAACCTCGCTGCTCGATTATATCCGCTCCACGAAAGTGGCGGCTGGCGAAGCCGGTGGTATCACCCAGCATATCGGTGCTTACCATGTGGAAACCGAAAACGGCATGATCACCTTCCTGGATACTCCCGGACATGCGGCATTTACCGCCATGCGTGCCCGCGGCGCCCAGGCGACGGATATCGTGGTGCTGGTAGTGGCCGCCGATGACGGCGTGATGCCGCAGACCATCGAAGCCATTCAACATGCCAAGGCCGCGAAAGTGCCGGTCGTGGTGGCGGTGAATAAAATCGATAAACCGGAAGCCGATCCGGATCGCGTTAAAAATGAATTGACCCAGTACGGCGTTATCCCTGAAGAATGGGGCGGCGAAAGCCAGTTCGTCAATGTGTCGGCCAAATCAGGCGTGGGCATCGATGAACTGCTGGACGCGATACTGCTGCAGGCCGAAGTGCTGGAACTCAAAGCCATCCGTAACGGCATGGCGAGCGGCGCGGTGATCGAATCGTTCCTGGATAAAGGCCGCGGTCCCGTGGCTACCGTCCTGGTGCGTGAAGGTACGCTTAATAAAGGCGATATCGTGCTGTGCGGCTTCGAATACGGCCGTGTGCGCGCCATGCGCGACGAACTGGGCCGTGAAGTCTCTTCCGCCGGTCCGTCCATTCCTGTGGAAATTCTCGGCCTGTCCGGCGTACCCGCCGCGGGTGATGAAGCGACCGTCGTGCGCGACGAGAAAAAAGCCCGGGAAGTGGCGTTGTATCGTCAGGGCAAGTTCCGCGAAGTCAAACTGGCGCGTCAGCAGAAGTCCAAGCTGGAGAATATGTTCGCCAATATGACCGAAGGCGAAGTCTCCGAATTGAACATCGTGCTGAAAGCCGACGTCCAGGGCTCCACGGAAGCGATTTGCGATGCGCTGGAAGGGTTGTCCACCCCTGAAGTCAAGGTCAAGATCGTCGGCTCCGGCGTCGGTGGTATCACCGAAACCGATGCGACCCTGGCCGCGGCGTCAAGCGCCATCATCCTCGGCTTTAACGTCCGTGCCGATGCGTCCGCCCGCCGGGTGGTTGAGTCGGAAAGCCTGGATCTGCGTTACTACTCGGTAATCTATGACCTGATTGACGAAGTCAAACAGGCCATGAGCGGCATGCTGGCTCCGGAATATCGTCAGGAAATCATCGGCCTGGCCGAAGTGCGTGATGTGTTCCGTTCGCCGAAGTTTGGCGCCATCGCCGGTTGTATGGTGACGGAAGGTATGGTGAAACGTCACAACCGCATCCGCGTACTGCGCGACAACGTTGTAATCTATGAAGGCGAGCTGGAATCCCTGCGCCGCTTTAAAGATGACGTCAACGAAGTGCGCAACGGCATGGAATGTGGTGTCGGCGTCAAGAACTACAACGACGTCCGTCCGGGCGATGTGATTGAATGTTTCGAAACTATCGAGATTCAACGCACCATCGCTTAACTGGCACCAGCCATACCGCATATCTGAAAGGGGGCATTATGCCCCCTGTTTTGTCTGGAGAAATCATAATGGCAAAAGAATACAGCCGAACCCAGCGCGTCTCCCAGGAGATGCAAAAAGAAATTGCCATCATCCTGCAACGCGAAATCAAAGATCCCCGCATAGGCATGGCTACCGTATCCGCGGTGGAAGTCTCGCGCGATCTGGCTTATGCCAAAGTTTTTGTTACTTTCCTCAATGATAACGAACCGCAGCAAATCAAAATCGGCATTACCGCTTTGCAGGACGCGTCCGGTTTTATCCGCAGCCTGCTGGGTAAAGCGATGCGTTTGCGCGTGGTGCCTGAACTGACCTTCGCCTACGATAACTCGCTGGTAGAAGGCATGCGCATGTCCAATCTGGTCAGCCAGGTGGTGCAGCATGACCGCGCGCGCCGCAGCGAATCCGAACCCGACGAGGGCGAAGAGGGCAAGGAAGACTGATGGGCCGTCCAAGTCGCCGCGGCCGTGATATCGACGGTATCGTATTATTGGATAAGCCGCTGGGCCTTTCATCCAACGATCTGCTGCAAAAAGTCAAACGGCTGTTCCATGCCAACAAGGCCGGGCATACCGGTGCGCTGGACCCGCTGGCCACCGGCATGCTGCCCATTTGCCTGGGTGAAGCCACCAAGTTTTCCCAGCATCTTCTGGATGCGGATAAACGCTACCGGGTGGTTGCCCGCCTGGGCCAGCGCACCGACACCTCGGACGCCGAGGGGGCTATTATCAGCGAACGTCCGGCCAATATCGGGCAGGCGCAGCTGGACCAGGCCCTGGACGGCTTTCGCGGGGAAACGCAGCAGGTTCCTTCCATGTATTCGGCGCTGAAACACCAGGGCAAACCGCTGTATGAATATGCGCGGCAGGGGATCGATGTCCCGCGTCCCTCGCGCCTGATAAATGTCTATTCGCTGGATCTGATCCAATGGGATTTGCACAGCGTAGAGCTGGAAATCCACTGCTCCAAAGGCACCTATATCCGCACCATCGTTGACGACCTGGGCGAAATCCTCGGCTGCGGCGCCCATGTCAGCGCGCTGCGCCGCCTGGCGGTGGCCGACTATCCGGCCGCGCGGATGGTGACGCTGGAGCAGTTGCAGGCCCTGGCCGCCGACGAACCCACGGCGCCGGATACCCTGGCCGCGCTGGACCGCCTGCTGCTGCCCATGGACAGCGCGGTGGGCAATCTGCCGGAAGTGAACCTGCCGGCGACCGTTGCGGGTTTTGTCCGGCTGGGCCAATCGGTGGCGGTAAGCGACGCGCCGCCGCAGGGTCTGGTGCGGCTTACCGAGGGCGGGGAACGGCGCTTTTTCGGCGTCGGCGAAATGACGGAAATCGGCCGCGTCGCCCCGCGTCGCCTGGTGGCTGAACCGCGCGTCTGATTCAGCTTGTACCTTGCGATCGACGTGCGCTAAGAGTAGAATAGCGCGGCTTATGAATGGGGTTGCTGAATTAGAGATCGGCGCCTGTGTATTTCACAATAAATCTGGAGTGTTATAATGTCTCTAAGTGTTGAAGCGAAAGCAAAAATCGTTACTGATTTCGGCCGTGATGCCAACGATAGCGGTTCCACCGAAGTGCAGGTTGCTCTTTTAACCGCTCAAATCAGCCATTTGCAAGGCCATTTTGCGGAACATAAGAAAGACCATCATAGCCGTCGTGGTCTGCTGCGCATGGTTTCACAGCGTCGTAAGCTGCTTGACTACCTGAAAGGTAAAGATGTCGCACGTTACACCGGCCTGATCGAGCGCCTGGGTCTGCGTCGTTAAGCCAGACAGTTTCGGTAGAAAGGGGCCTTATGTGGCCCCTTTCTTCTAGGGAGCAATAGCCATTGCAAGATAATGAGTTGTTGCTTAAGTAGATTCTTCAATTGCTGAGATTCGCGCGGCTAATGAGAGGCTTTATCCGGGGGATAAGGATTGTCATTAGTCGCGAGGATGCGATAAGAAGATGGGTTAGTCATCGGTGAGTTTGTCAGATTAAGCTCACCTTGAAAAAGGATATCATTTTGCTAAATCCGATCGTGCGTAAGTTTCAATACGGCCAACATACGGTAACGCTGGAAACCGGTATGATGGCTCGCCAGGCGACCGCTGCCGTTATGGTAAGCATGGACGACACCGCGGTATTCGTAACCGTGGTCGGCGCCAAGCAGGCCAAGCCGGGCCAAAGCTTCTTCCCGTTGACGGTTAACTACCAGGAACGTACTTACGCCGCCGGGCGTTTCCCTGGTGGGTTCTTCCGTCGCGAAGGACGTCCCAGCGAAGGCGAAACCCTGATTTCCCGTCTGATCGACCGTCCTATCCGTCCTCTGTTCCCCGATGGCTTCCTGAATGAAATCCAGGTTATCGCCACCGTGGTTTCGGTAAACCCGCAGGTCAGCCCGGATATCGTGGCGATGATCGGGGCTTCCGCCGCCCTGAGCCTGTCCGGCATCCCGTTCAGCGGCCCGATTGGCGCGGCCCGCGTCGGTTATATCAATAACCAGTACGTGCTGAACCCGACCATGGCCGAGCTGGCTGAAAGCCGTTTGGACCTGGTGGTCGCCGGTACCGCCAATGCCGTGCTGATGGTGGAATCCGAAGCACAGCTGTTAAGCGAAGATGAAATGCTGGGCGCGGTGGTATTCGGCCACGATCAACAGCAAATCGTTATCGACAATATCAATGCCCTGGTTGCCGAAGCCGGCAAGCCGAAATGGGAATGGCACGCCCCTGAAGTCAACGCCGCGCTGCAAACCCGCGTGGCCGAACTGGCGGAAGGTCGTCTGGGTGATGCTTACCATATCACCGAGAAGCTGGAACGCTACGCCCAGGTCAATAGCATCAAATCCGACGTCGTTGCCGCGCTGCTGGCGCAGGACGAGACGCTGGACGAAGGCGATATCAAAGAACTGCTGGCCAGCCTTGAGAAGACCGTGGTTCGCAGCCGCGTACTGCGCGGCGAACCGCGTATCGACGGCCGCGAAAAAGACATGATCCGCGGCCTGGACATCCGTACCGGCGTGCTGCCGCGTACCCATGGTTCAGCGCTGTTCACCCGCGGCGAAACCCAGGCGCTGGTTACCGCCACCCTCGGCACCGAGCGCGACGCGCAAAATATCGATGAATTGACCGGTGAGCGTACCGACCGTTTCCTGCTACACTATAATTTCCCTCCTTACTGCGTTGGTGAAACCGGCATGGTCGGCTCACCCAAGCGCCGTGAAATCGGCCATGGCCGTTTGGCGAAACGCGGTGTGCTGGCGGTAATGCCAAAAGCCAATGAGTTCCCGTACACCGTGCGTGTGGTATCGGAAATCACTGAGTCCAATGGTTCATCATCCATGGCCTCCGTGTGCGGCGCTTCCTTGGCGCTGATGGATGCCGGGGTGCCGATCAAGGCCGCCGTCGCCGGTATCGCCATGGGTCTGGTAAAAGAAGGTGATAACTTTGTCGTGTTGTCCGATATTCTGGGTGATGAAGATCATCTGGGCGACATGGACTTTAAAGTGGCCGGTAGCCGTGAAGGCGTCACCGCGCTGCAAATGGATATTAAAATCGAAGGCATCACCCGCGAAATCATGCAGGTAGCGTTAAATCAGGCCAAGGGCGCGCGTTTGCATATCCTGGGCGTGATGGAACAGGCTATCAGCAGCCCGCGCGGCGATATCTCCCAGTTCGCGCCGCGTATCCATACCATCAAGATCAATCCCGACAAGATCAAGGACGTGATTGGTAAAGGCGGCTCGGTTATCCGTGCGTTGACCGAAGAAACCGGCACCACTATCGAAATCGAAGATGATGGTACGGTGAAGGTTGCGGCGACCGACGGCGAAAAAGCGCGCCATGCCATCCGTCGTATCGAAGAGATTACCGCTGAAATTGAAGTGGGCCGGATCTATAATGGTAAAGTGACCCGCATCGTTGATTTTGGCGCATTCGTGGCCATCGGCGGCGGCAAGGAAGGTTTGGTGCATATCTCGCAGATCGCCGACAAGCGTGTGGAGAAAGTATCCGACTACCTGCAAATGGGTCAGGATGTACCGGTTAAAGTGCTGGAAGTCGATCGTCAGGGTCGTGTGCGCCTGAGTATCAAGGAAGCTACCGCTCCTGGTCAGGACGCAGTGGTTCCGGAAGTAGAATAATCAGCATAATAATAGAATTAGAGTAGAATAAATAACTGTTAGCGCATTTTACAGCCCCTTACCGGGTAAGGGGCTGTTCGTATCACAAGGGCGGGACGCCTTGTGTTAAGCCGATGGGGGACAGGACGTTCATCCAATGTTTTTCTTCGGGAGTGGGAAATGAGGCCTTACTTGCGCTGGTGGTTCGTTGCGATGGCGTTTATGCTGGCAGGA
>JAATFX010000010.1 GCA_015654925.1 Enterobacterales bacterium
TGGCTGTACCCAGGTCGATGGACAAGTCGTTGGAAAACATGCCACGAAATTTTTTAAACATAACTGAAGGATAATCCTGCAAGCTGGGGCGAAAATAAAATCCGCCTACTTTACCAACCACGAGAAGCAGCGACAAGGCGCAAAAACGCGCTACTTCAATGAAAATACGTCCTCGTTAACATTCCCACACACCGAAGAAATCCCTGACGCGGTTTTTAGTCAGATGAAATGCGAGATTATGTCTTGCGCCGGTTGTCGTCATATTACTAACCATCACGCTGCTAACTATCAGTCACCAACGGTCGGTTATCAACAACAATAGGCGGGAAATCTGGCAGAGCACCTGAATCCAGGTAATGTAAGTGCCTACTAACCATTTCGGTTAATGGGCGTATTGTACGTTAAATTTTCACGAACTTTTATACTAATCGCGCATCCTGACGTGAATATTTTTTTACCAGGTCTTCCAGAGGCTCAATCGGCGCGAAAAAGTCCCCTTGTCCCCCCGCCACGGCATTATCCGTTAGCGTTTGCCATTCCAGTTTACTTCTGACGCCGGTGGCGAAAACCTGCGTCGCGGTGCCGATGCAGGCTTCCGGCAGACTCTGGACGAAGAGCCGGTTTTCCGCGCGGCGGTCGATTTCCCTGACCAGGCCCGGATGCAATTTAATCATCGATATCGGCGCGGCGGTAATATACGCGGTGCTGATCACGGTCAGACCCGCCTGCACCACGGTCAGGCGACAGCCCAGCGCGTCCAGCAAACGTAGCGCCGGACGCAACTGCACCAAGTGTTGACACAGATCTGCCTCAACAAGTTCAAACATAATTTGCCGGCGCTGCATTTTTTCGCATTGCATCAGGGTATTGCGCAGCCACGGCAAAAAGTCGCGCCGCAGCAAGGACTCCACGCTAAGGCCGATGGACAACACCTGGCCCGGCAACTTCGCCAGCAGCGGTATTATCCGGGTCAACTGTTGCCGATCGAAGCGCTCAAGCAGGCCCAATTGCCGCATAACCGGTAAAAACTCGGCGGCGGCCAGCGTTTGCCCCCCTTCCTGGATGCGATTGATGATCACGTAGTGATCAAGCCGTCCATCGCGGCTATATGCCCCGCGCGCAAACAGCAGCGGTCCGCCCTGCGCCAGCGTCTGCTCAAGCAGGGTGCGCCATTTGACATTGCCGCGTACCTGCTCCGGCACCCGCTGATCGTAAACCGACCAGCTATTGCTGCCCTGCAACCCCGCCTCGCGGGTCGCCTGCTCCACGGATTCCATCACCTCCACCGCCGTCTGGTCTTTGCGATAGACGCAAATTCCGATATGCAGCACATCCTCGCGATGTTGCCCGGCCCCCCCCGGCAAGGTGTCCAGGGCCGCTACCAGCTGCGCCGCCAGCGATTCCGCCTCTTTCAGGGAACAATGGGGCAGCAAAACCGCCAGATCACGGCGAAAATAGCGCGCCAGCAAGGCATCGGGATAACGCATGACATAGGCTGAAATGAGATTAATCAACGATTGCAGCAGTTCGTTGGCCTGGGCCGACCCCATGCGGGCCTCCAGCATTTCCGGATCCGGCGGGCGCAGCATCATGACCACGCCATGGGTGCCCATCTCCTGGTCTTCCTCCAGTTGCAATGCCAGCTGGTTATCGAAAAACAGCCGATTGCTCAGGCCGGTTTTCGCATCCCGCGCCGCGAAAGCCCGGATCAGGATATCGATCCGGCTACGCTGCTCACGGGCCTGGGCCAGGTCGCTCAGCAGGCGATCGATGGCGCTGCTGGTCAACGACGGGGGGTCGCCCGCGTTCTCGCGTACGCTGTCGCGCTCGCCGTGCATAATGCGCCTGGCCCGGTATTCCAGTGTTTCCTGCGGCTGGATTTGGCGGCGCAGCCAGCGTAAACCGCCCAATAACGACAATATTATCAAGGCGATGGCAATACTGACCGGTGCGGTGATCGACAGCGTTCGGGCCTCGCTTAGCAACGCGGACGGGTACGTCAGCTGAATTTGCCAGTCGGGATGATGTGGCAATGCCAGACGCCGCTGGCGGTAATCGGCGGGCGTACGGGCGGTCGTCTCGCCTGCGGGGGGCAAAAAGCGGTATATCACCGCCTCGCCCTGGCGTATCTCCAGCTCGCTGATATCGTTGGTTTGCATGACGTAGGGCAGCCACCGCGCCAGTTCCGCCGGGGTTTGGGTCAGCAGCGCGCCATCCAGCATCGCGGCGAGCGCCGCCATTTGCCGATCGGTGCGGTGTTGATTGAGGTAAAAAAAACTCAATGCGCTGCCCGCCAGCATCAATAACATCACCAGCGAACACAGCAAGGCCACCATCGCGGACAGTCTGACTTGTAATCGCATCCCTGTGCCCTGAAAAATGAGTGTTGGGGTAGAGCCGGGCTAGCCGGCCCGGATTTATTTTATCGGCACCCGGGCTAAAATGACATATTTTCGGCCGTTATGCGCAGAATATGACCGCTGGACGGACAATCACGGCGCATGCCGCCGCCAAATGAAAAATAGTCGGCACTGCGCGGGAATAAAAACGGCGCTTATACGTCATACTTGGTGCAGATCCACTATTCCAGCTGATGGAGCCTACCATGACCCGATACCGCAAATTGCGGGACGCCGACGTTACCGCTGAAGAGGTGTTTTTTCAGCGCCGCAAAGTATTAAAGGCCTTGGGCATCACGGCCGCTTCGCTCAGCCTGCCGCTATCGGCCCGGGCCGACGTCTTATCCTGGTTCAAGGGAGATAAGCCGCCTAAGGCGGCGCCCGGCAAGGATCTGACATTTACCAAACCGCCGGCCTGGCATGCCGATTTGCCGTTGACGCCGCTGGATAAAGTGACAGGCTATAACAATTTTTACGAATTCGGCCTGGATAAAGCCGATCCGGCAGCCAACGCCGGCGGCTTGAAAACCGCAGGCTGGCAGGTACGCATCGACGGCGAGGTGGCCAAGCCGATGACGCTGGATATCGACGATATCCTTAAGCGTTTCTCGCTGGAAGAACGCATCTACCGGCTGCGCTGCGTCGAGGCCTGGTCAATGGTGGTGCCCTGGATCGGGTTTGAATTGGGCAAATTGATTAAACTGGCGGAACCCACCGGCCAGGCGCGCTTCGTGGCGTTCCAAACCCTGGACGATCCGCAGCAGATGCCCGGCGAGAAAGACCGTTATCTCGGCGGCGGCCTGGATTATCCCTATGTGGAAGGACTGCGCCTCGATGAGGCCATGCACCCGCTGGCGCTGATGACCGTCGGCGTCTACGGTAAAACCCTGCCGCCGCAAAATGGCGCGCCTATTCGCCTGATCACCCCCTGGAAATATGGCTTCAAAGGAATTAAATCCATTGTCCATATCCGCCTGACCCGCGAACGGCCGCCCACCACCTGGAATCTGTCCGCGCCCAATGAATATGGTTTTTACGCCAACGTGAATCCCCATGTGGACCATCCGCGCTGGTCGCAGGCGACGGAACGCGTCATCGGCGCCGGCGGCATTCTGGATGTCAAACGCCAGCCGACCCTGCTTTTTAACGGTTACGCCGAGCAGGTGGCAGGCCTTTATCATGGACTCGATTTGCGGGAGAATTTCTAAGTGCGCCTTAACCTCAAGCAGATTTTCTGGCTCAAAGTACTAATCCACCTGGCGGCATTCCTGCCCTTTGTCTGGCTGGTTTATGCGGTCGGGCAGGGGGATTTCAGCGCCGATCCGGCTAAGGATATTCAGCATTTTACCGGCCGGATGGCCCTGAAGCTGTTGCTGGCGTCGCTGCTGGTCACTCCCCTGGCGCGCTACGGCCGCCAGCCTTTGCTGATCCGCTGCCGCCGCCTGATTGGCTTGTGGTGTTTCGCCTGGGTGACCCTGCACCTGGTCAGTTATTCGCTGCTGGAACTCGGCATCGATAATATCGGTTTGCTTGGCCGGGAGCTGATTACCCGTCCATACCTGACGCTTGGCATCGTCAGTTGGCTGATTTTGCTGGCCCTGGCGGCTACGTCCACCCAGCGGGCCCAGCGTAAATTGAAAAACCGGTGGCAAACGCTGCATAACCTGATCTATGTTGTGGCCATATTGGCGCCGATTCATTATCTCTGGTCGGTGAAAATCCTGTCGCCGCAGCCGGTGATCTACGCGCTGATCGCGGCGGTACTGTTGGCGCTGCGTTACAAAAAATTCCGGCTATGGCGGCGGTGAAAGCAGAATTTTTTATTTCAATCCCCATTCAAAATGCGTTATCTTGCTTCCCACTTTGGATACCACGTCCAGGTCATCTTCGCAGAAAACACCAGTATTTAGCTGCGAAAAGTTGCGATATCATTATAATGCATGACCCCGCTAACAGTCTGGGGCGGATTTTTCATCAAAAAGGTGACAAATCCCCTGCCGGAGGTTATTTTTTACGGGGCATCGTTAATTTACCGGAGATAGCGGCACGATGGCGGATAAATTACACATTTTGCTCCTAAATGGCCCAAACCTTAATTTGTTGGGGACACGCGAGCCGGATAAGTACGGCCACACTACGCTCGCCGATATCATTAAGAGTCTTGAGGTACAGGCGCAGGAACTCGATGTAACGTTAAGTCATCTGCAATCCAACGCGGAGCACGTCCTGATAGATCGTATCCATCAGGCCCGGGGCAATACTGATTTTATCGTAATCAATCCCGCGGCGTTTACCCATACCAGCGTAGCACTGCGTGATGCGCTGTTAGCGGTAAACATCCCGTTTATCGAGATCCATTTATCCAATGTGCATGCGCGTGAGCCTTTCCGTCAGCACTCTTATCTCTCCGATATTGCGGTTGGCGTTATCTGCGGCCTCGGCGCCGATGGTTATAATTTTGCTTTTCAGGCAGCGGTCAATCGCTTGTCTGCATCCAATTAATTAGAGTATGGAACCCCACTCATGGATATTCGTAAGATCAAGAAACTGATTGAACTGGTAGAAGAGTCCGGCATTTCAGAGCTGGAAATCTCCGAAGGTGAAGAATCGGTTCGTATCAGTCGCGCTCCCGCAGCGCCGGCCTATCCGATGATGCAACAGGCTTATATCCCTGCCGCCCAGCAACAAATCGCCCCGGTCGCCACCACCGCGCCCGCCGCCGAACAAGCCGCGGCCGTACCCGCCTCCATGAGCGGCCATCTGGTGCGCTCCCCGATGGTTGGCACTTTCTATCGCACCCCGAGCCCGGATGCCAAGCCTTTTATTGAAGTCGGACAAAAAGTCAACGTCGGCGACACGTTGTGCATCGTCGAAGCGATGAAAATGATGAACCAGATTGAATCCGATAAAGCAGGAGTGGTAAAAGCCATTTTGCTGGACAACGGTCAACCGGTTGAATTTGACGAGCCGCTGGTCGTCATCGAATAACGAGGCGCCACATGTTAGATAAAATTGTTATCGCCAACCGCGGTGAAATTGCGCTGCGTATTTTGCGCGCATGCAAGGAATTAGGCATTAAAACCGTGGCGGTACATTCCACGGTGGATCGCGATCTCAAACACGTCCTGCTGGCGGATGAAACCATCTGCATCGGGCCGCCTCCCTCGGTCAAAAGCTATCTGAATATCCCGGCGATTATTTCGGCCGCGGAAATCACCGGTTCGGTGGCGATCCACCCCGGCTACGGTTTTCTCTCCGAAAATGCCGACTTTGCCGAGCAGGTGGAGCGTTCAGGCTTTATTTTTATCGGCCCGCGGGCTGAAACCATCCGCCTGATGGGCGACAAAGTCTCCGCCATCAGCGCGATGAAAAAAGCCGGCGTGCCCTGCGTCCCGGGCTCCGACGGCCCGGTCGGCGACGATATGGAAAAAAACCGCGCGGTGGCCAAGCGCATCGGTTATCCGGTGATTATCAAAGCCTCCGGCGGCGGCGGCGGGCGCGGCATGCGCGTGGTCAGAAGCGACAATGAGCTGGAATCATCGCTGAAAATGACCCGGGCCGAAGCCAAGGCGGCGTTTAATAACGACGTCATCTACATGGAAAAATACCTGGAAAATCCTCGGCATATCGAGATACAGGTATTGGCCGACGGCCAGGGCAACGCGATTTACCTGGCGGAACGCGACTGTTCGATGCAGCGCCGTCACCAGAAAGTGGTGGAAGAAGCGCCGGCGCCGGGCATTACCGAAGATATGCGCCGCTACATCGGCGAACGCTGCTCCAAAGCCTGCCGGGATATCGGCTATCGCGGGGCCGGCACCTTTGAATTCCTGTATGAAAACGGCGAGTTTTATTTCATCGAAATGAACACCCGTATCCAGGTGGAGCATCCGGTAACCGAGATGATTACCGGCGTGGATCTGATTAAAGAGCAGTTGCGCATCGCCGCCGGCCAGCCTTTATCCATCAAGCAGGAAGAAGTGGTGGTCAAGGGCCATGCGGTGGAATGCCGTATCAATGCCGAAGATCCCAATACGTTTATGCCCAGTCCCGGCAAGATTACCCGGTTCCATGCCCCAGGCGGTTTCGGGGTACGCTGGGAATCCCATATCTACGCCGGTTATACCGTACCGCCGTATTATGATTCGATGATTGGTAAATTGATTTGTTACGGTGAAAACCGCGATGTGGCCATCGCCCGTATGAAAAATGCGCTGGCGGAGCTGATTATCGACGGCATCAAGACCAATATCGATTTGCAACTGAGAATCATGAACGACGAAAACTTCCAGCATGGCGGCGCCAATATCCACTATCTGGAGAAAAAACTCGGTTTAGTGGAAAAATAAACCCGGCCATATCCCGGGTTATTCAGACAGTCGTTAAGGCCGGTTTTCACCGGCCTTTTCCATATTAATCATTTCGGCATACATACATCATGGATAAACGATTTCTTCAGGCTCACCGTGAAGCCCGGTGGGCGTTTGGCCTGGCGGTGGCTTATCTGATCGCCTGGTTATTGGCGGCTTATCTGCCGGACAGCCAGCAGGGCATCACCGGCCTGCCCCACTGGTTTGAAATGGCCTGCCTGCTGGTACCGCTGGTTTTCCTGCTGCTCTGCTGGCTGATGGTGCGCGTTATTTATCGTGACATCCCCCTGGAGGACCATGATGCAAATTGAGGTCATAGCGCCGCTGGTGGCTTATCTGGCGCTGGTGTTCGCGCTTTCCTTCTATGCCTACCGGCGCCGCCAGAAAGGTGAGTTCCTGGCCGAGTATTTCCTGGGCAACCGGTCGATGGGCGGCTTTGTGCTGGCCATGACGCTGACCGCCACCTATATCAGCGCCAGCTCGTTTATCGGCGGGCCGGGAGCGGCCTATAAATATGGGCTCGGCTGGGTGCTGCTGGCGATGATTCAGGTGCCTACCGTCTGGTTGTCGCTCGGGGTGCTGGGCAAAAAATTCGCCATCCTCGCCAGGCGCTATAACGCGGTGACGCTCAACGATATGCTGCTGGCCCGCTATAACAGCCCGCTGCTGGTCTGGCTGGCCAGCATCAGCCTGCTGGTGGCGTTTATCGGCGCCATGACGGTACAGTTTATCGGCGGCGCGCGCCTGCTGGAGACCGCGGCGGGTATTCCTTATGATACCGGCCTGCTGATCTTCGGCGTCAGCATCGCGCTGTATACGTCCTTTGGCGGCTTTCGCGCCAGCGTGCTCAATGATGCGTTCCAGGGGCTGGTGATGCTGCTGGGCACCTTTATCCTGCTGTATGCCGTAATTCATGCCGCCGGCGGGCTATCCGCGGCGGTGGAGAAGTTGCAGCACATGGAACCGGCGCTGATCTCACCCACCGGCGTAGACCATATCCTGACGCCGCAGTTTATGTCGTCGTTCTGGATACTGGTGTGTTTCGGGGTGATCGGCCTGCCCCATACCGCCGTACGCTGTATCTCCTACAAAGACAGCAAAGCGGTGCACCGGGGTATGATTCTCGGCACCCTGGTGATCGGCGTTTTAATGCTGGGCATGCATTTGTCCGGCGCGCTGGGACGGGCCATACTGCCCGACCTGGCCATCCCAGACCAGGTAATCCCGACGCTGATGATCACCATATTGCCGCCGTTTGTCGCGGGGATTTTCCTGGCGGCGCCGCTGGCGGCGATTATGTCGACGATTAACGCCCAACTGCTGCAATCCTCGGCGACTATCGTCAAGGATCTGTATCTTAGCCTGCGGCCGGAACAGGCGCGCAACGAGCGGCTGCTGACGCGCATGTCCGGCATGGTCACGCTGGTGCTGGGGCTGCTGCTGCTGCTGGCCGCCTGGCGGCCGCCGGAGATGATTATCTGGCTCAACCTGCTGGCGTTCGGCGGGCTGGAGGCGGTATTTTTATGGCCGCTGGTGCTGGGGTTATACTGGGAGCGCGCCAACGCCGCCGGCGCCTTGAGCTCAATGATCGGCGGGGGCGTTTGTTACGCCCTGCTGGCCACTTTTGATGTGCATATCGGCGGTTTTCACCCGATTGTTCCCGCCCTGGCGCTGAGCCTGCTGGCGTTTTTAGCGGGTAATTGGCTGGCCCCGGCCGCGAGGCGGCCTATAGACCGGCCCATAGACCGATCGGGTATTTAATTTATCAATTGGGAGCAGCTAATGCCCTGGATACAACTCAAAATCAATACTACCGGCCGCAATGCCGAAAATCTCAGCGATGCCCTGGCGGCAAACGGCGCGGTTTCGGTCACGTTCCAGGATACGCATGATAATCCGGTATTCGAGCCGCTGCCGGGCGAGACGCGTTTGTGGGGGGATACCGATGTCATTGGCCTATTCGAGGCCGACGCCGATATGGCGGCGGTTATAGACGCCCTGGCGGGCCATCCGCTGCTGGGGGCCGGCTTTGCCCATAAGATCGAACAGCTGGAAGATAAAGATTGGGAGCGGGAATGGATGGATAACTTTCATCCCATGCGTTTTGGCGAACGCCTGTGGATTTGCCCGAGCTGGCGGCCGGTGCCCGATGAAAGCGCGGTAAACGTGATGCTCGATCCCGGTTTGGCGTTCGGCACCGGCACCCACCCTACTACCGCTCTGTGCCTGCAATGGCTGGACGGGCTGGATCTCCAGGGCAAAACCATCATCGATTTCGGCTGCGGTTCCGGTATTCTGGCGATTGCCGCGCTGAAACTGGGCGCCGCGCGCGCCATCGGCATCGATATCGACCCGCAGGCCATACAGGCCAGCCGCGACAATGCCCAGCGCAATGGGGTGGCCGACCGGCTGGAGCTGTATTTGTCGCAGGATAAACCCGATTTGCTGAGCGCCGACGTAGTGGTGGCCAATATTCTCGCCGGCCCGCTGCGCGAACTGGCCCCGCTGCTTTCCGCCCTGCCGCAGGCCGGCGGCGCCCTGGGTCTGTCGGGTATCCTCGCCAGCCAGGCGCCGGGGGTGGCGGCGGCGTATGCCGGCGCGTTTGAACTGGACCCGATCGCCGAGAAAGACGAGTGGTGCCGGATTACCGGTTATCGCCGCTGACCGGGCGTCGAAACGTCTGGCCAGGGCGTCGTGACCGGAACGAACATTGTGCGATTAGAGAAAAAACCTTGATCGCACAAAAGGTCCTTTTTTATATAACTTGTTGTATTTACATTAAAAAGTAAAAAAATGGCCATTCAAACGACAATTTCATTGATCTATAGCATCGGATTGTTCAAAGTTTGGCCTTTCATCTGAAGAAAAAAATGCGTAATATACGCGCCCTTGCGGACACAGTATGGTCTTTCTTTGTCTATGCGTATTGGACACCTTCAGCTCGATAATTGCCTGATAGCCGCACCGATGGCCGGAGTAACCGATCGGCCGTTCAGGGCGTTATGTCATGCGATGGGGGCCGGGCTGACAGTTTCCGAGATGCTTTCCTCGAATCCTGAGGTATGGCGCACGGATAAGTCGCGTCTACGTATGGTACATAGTGATGAACCCGGTATCCGGGCCGTGCAGATTGCCGGATGCGACCCAGATGATATGGCTGCCGCCGCCGTTATTAACGTAGCGAACGGCGCACAGCTGATCGATATCAATATGGGTTGCCCCGCCAAGAAAGTTAACCGGAAAATGGCGGGTTCCGCCTTATTGCAGTATCCGGATCTGGTGAAACAGATCCTGCTTACCGTGGTACAGGCGGTAGACGTGCCGGTTATGCTGAAAATTCGCACGGGCTGGTCGCCGGAACACCGTAACTGTGTAGAAATTGCCCAATTGGCCGAAGATTGTGGTATACAGGCCATCACGATTCATGGCCGCACCCGCGCCTGCTTGTTTAACGGCAACGCGGAGTACGACAGTATTCGGGCAGTTAAACAGTCTGTTTCCATTCCGGTTATCGCGAATGGCGACATCGCTGACCCGCAAAAAGCCAGAGCGGTACTCGACTACACCGGGGCTGACGCCTTGATGATAGGACGTGCCGCTCAGGGAAGACCCTGGATCTTCCGGGAAATCCAGCATTATCTGGATACGGGGGAACTGCTGCCACCGCTGCCGTTAAGCGAGGTGAAGCGTTTGTTGATAGAGCATGTACGGGAACTGCACGACTTTTATGGTCCAGGCAAGGGATTCCGCATTGCTCGTAAGCACGTCTCCTGGTACTTGCAGGAGCATGCCCCCGACAACCAGTTTAGGCGCACATTCAACGCCATTGAGGATGCCAGCGAACAGCTGGAGGCGTTGAAGGCATATTTTGAAAATCTTGCGTAATAGAAAAAAGAGCTGACAGAACTATGTTCGAACAACGCGTAAATTCTGACGTACTGACCGTTTCCACCGTTAACTCTCAGGATCAGGTAACTCAAAAACCGCTGCGGGACTCGGTGAAACAAGCACTGAAGAACTATTTTGCTCAATTAAA
>JAATFX010000086.1 GCA_015654925.1 Enterobacterales bacterium
ATAACGATATCTTCGCCACCAGCTACCGCGATCGGGGAATCTGCAGCAAATCCAGCACGGAAACCCGGCATGCGGTCAACCTCTGGACGTCGCGTTATACCGTCGCGGACGGCAGCCGGCGGCGCACCCTGTTTGCGGGCATTCGCCATGGGGTGCTTAGCCCCTACGATCTGGAGGCCAACAGCCAGGAACGTACCCAGGGGGCGCTAAACCGGGCTAAAGAAGTCCTGAGCGCGGCATTACTCTTGCACCCTGAAAAAATGGCGCAGGGGCTGGCCGGCCATACCGTGGCGCTGCATTTGACCTCCGCCAGTCTGCTCACGCCGGTTAATCTGGGCGTCCATACCGAAAAATCCCAGTTGGACGATCAAATGTCGGCCTGGAACACCCTCAATGCCGGGCCGGTGGTGCTTAACATCCGCAACCACCAGGGGATGCTGGTGCCGGTAACGGTGCGCGCCGATATCGCCGCCTTTAATTTCGGGGTAAACGAACTTGCCATGGGTTTGTTAAAGCTGGGACATCAGCAGGCGGATAAATTTAATCTGCCGGCGTTGATCAAATTGCTGGGCCCGGATCTCTCCCCCGCCGCGCCGCCGGGGGGATGGGTGGGGAAATACCTGGCCGCCCGTCCGGCAAACGCCGCCCGCGTGGAAGCTCTGGCTGCGCAGCTGAAGGCCATATGGACGAATAAATCCCATCACGCCGACGGCGGTGAACCCTACAAAGCCGCCATGCGCGTGGCGCTGTTATCCCATGAAATCGGCATCGTCCCCTGCTGGAATTGCAAGAGCGGCAAAGATCGCACCGGGATGATGGATGCTGAAATCAAACGCGAGGCGGCGGCGCATTTCTTACAGGGGCGGACCGGCGATATCGGCTCCCTGGATAAACAGGGACAGGCGCTGATGCAGGCGGTAATGCTCAATAGCGGCAATTTAGCTATTCAGCAATACAATACCGGCGTCCCGGGTAATAAAAGTTTGAAGAGTAATAAGCTCGCGCAAACGCTGATCGGCGGGCTGACATTGCATGACCGCATCGGCGATAAGGCCGTGGCAACGGCGGCGAAAGGGCTGTCGGACTACGTATAGGTGACCCATGGAAAGATTCTTGCAAGTGTTATACGACCGGTTCGCTATTATGCCCGATGAAGATAACGTCGTGCGCATGGATACCAACACCCTGGTATTTTTAGGGGAAGCGGGCGATAAAATCACCCTGCTCTGCCCCTGTTTTCCGGTGCCTACCAGCCAAATGGACCTGCTGGAACTGCTCTCCCTTAATTGCCGCAGCGAAATAAACTACTGCGCGGCGGAGGGGATTATCCTGGCCAAGCTCACGTTATGTCCGGAAGAGAGCTTTGAAGATATGGTGCATAAATTCAATTTTTACCTGTATGAGATCGCCGCCGCCCGCGAAGCGTTCGGCCATGTCCGGCCGGAGTAGCATGCGGCTTCCCGGCCGGTGTCGACGGCGCGCGGCTGACGATTAATTACCGGCGGCGGTATCGGTTTTCAAGACCCGCACCAGGTAGCGTCCGTCCTCGGTCAACTGGGCGCCGTGGATATCGGTTTCAAATCCAGGATAATGAATGCCGATGGTGCAAAGCATGATCAGGAAATCCAGCACCGATCGGCTCTGCTCGGTAATCATCTCGCCCGGCATCACCACCGGCACGCCGGGGGGATAAGGCAATAGCATATTGGCGGAAATACGGCCGATCATCTCCGGCAGTTCCACCGTTTCCACATTACCGCGCACCTGCTGCTGGAATGCGGCATGGGGGGTCATTTTCATTTCCGGCAGCACGTCGAAGGCGCTGAGCATCAAATGCGGCAAGCGGTGTTGCCGAATCAGGCGATGAATACCCTGGGCCAGATCCTGGATACGCATATTGCGGTAAAAGTCGGGGTCTTGCGCATATAAATCCGGCAGCATATTCCGCACGCGCAAATTCAGGTCATAGGAACGTTTGAATTCGGTCAGCCCGCGCAGCAGGCTCATGGCCTTGGTCTTGTCGATACCGATGCTAAACAGGAACAGCAGGTTGTAGGGGCCGGTCTTTTCCACCACCACGCCCCGTTCATCGAGGAACTTGGCCACCAGCGCCGCCGGGATGCCTTCGTCCGCCATGGTGCCGAACTCATCCATGCCCGGGGTAAGGATGGTGACTTTGATCGGGTCGAGATACATATGATCGGCATCGGCATTGTTAAACCCATGCCATGGGGCCCCCGGCTCGATGGGCCAGCAGACCGCCTCTTCGATAATTTCCGGCTGCCAGATATCAAAAAACCAGCCTTCGGATTCCTGGCGCAGGCGCTGCACCTCTTTACGAAAATGCAGCGCCCGTTCGATGGAGCGCAAAATCAGCCGGCGGCCGGGTTTGCCGCGCACCATCGCCGCCGCGGTTTCGATTGACGCCACGATGCCGTAATTCGGCGAGGTGGTGGTGTGCATCATATAGGCTTCATTAAAGGTGCGTTCGTCATAATCGCCTTTAATATGAATCAATGAAGCCTGGGAAAATGCCGCCAGCAGCTTATGGGTGGACTGGGTTTCAAAGATGACCTTCCCCGGAATGCGCTCGCCGCTCATGCCGCTTTTACCCCGGTAAATCGGATGGAAATTGGTATAAGGCACCCAGGCGGAGTCAAAGTGAATGGAAGGCACATCCAGCGTTTCTTTGATGTATTGCGTGTTGTACAGCAAGCCGTCATAGGTGGAGTTGGTGATCACCGCATGCACCGGCCAGGTGGCGCGCGGGGTTTGCGCCACCTTTAGCGCGATGCTTTCGCGGGTAAACTCACGCTTGGGTATGCCGCCTAAAATGCCGTAGGCGTTACGTATCGGGCACAGATAGATGGGCACGATATCACTCATCATCAATAAATGGGTCAGCGATTTGTGGCAGTTGCGATCGATAAGCACCGTGCTGCCGGACGGGGCGGCATACATCCCCACCATTTTATTGGCGGTGGACGTGCCGTTGGTCACCATATAACTTTGCTCCGCGCCGAAGATGCGGGCAATAAATTCTTCCGCCTCCAGGTGCGGGCCGGAATGATCGAGCAGCGATCCCAGTTCGGTCACCGAGATCGAGACGTCCGCCTTCAGGGTATTGGCGCCGAAAAAATCGTAAAACAGGCTGCCCACCGGGCTTTTCTGGTAGGCGGTGCCGGCCATGTGGCCCGGGGTGCAGAAAGTGTATTTGCCTTCTTTCACATAATTGAATAACGCTTTGGTAAAGGGCGGGATAATATTATCGATGTATTCGTCGGTATATTGCCGGATACGGATACTGATATCCTCGGCCACTCCCAGGCCATACTCGAAAAAGTACAGCACCATGCGCATTTCATTCAGGCTGACATCCAGCGATGAGTGGGTATTGATAAACGCGTACAGCGGCAAGTATTCGTTCAGTTCGTTGATATCGATACACAAATCCATACTGTATTGATCCCAATCGAAAATCACGCCGCAAATGCGGGGATTTTGTTCAATCAGTTTGAGCAAATCGCCGCTGCTGGTGGGATAGACTAATTGAAAGCCTTGCGCTTTCAGCGCCTCATCCAGCTCCCGGATCGGTTCATTTTTGTAAAAAACCCGTTCAGGAGTCAAAATTGCAATAATGTTCATTCAGCCGGTCCTTTTATCCTTGGGCTGTTCCGCCTGGAAAACCGTGACAGTAAAATCCGTAACAATTAAGCATAGATGACATTGCGCAATTGCATGTGCCCCATAACGGGCAAACTCATCGGGCCGGGGCGGGCCCATAAAAAAACACCCCGCCGACGCAACGCCGGCGGGGTGTGGTTAAACCAGGAGTAACCGCGGGATCAGCAGTAGCCGTAATTCATCAACCGCTGGTAGCGGCGGTTGAGCAGCTCTTCTTCACTGAATTTATCCAGATCGCCGAGATCCGACAGCAATTGCGCTTTTAACGACGCCGCCACCGCCGTGACATCGCGATGGGCTCCCCCCAAAGGTTCGGGGATAATGCTGTCGATCAGTTCCAGCTCTTTTAAGCGCGGTGCGATGATGCCCATGGCTTCCGCGGCAATCGGCGCTTTATCGGCGCTTTTCCACAGGATGGACGCACAGCCCTCGGGGGAAATAACCGAATAGGTGCTGTATTGCATCATATTGACCTTATCGCCCACGCCGATGGCCAGGGCGCCGCCCGAACCGCCTTCACCGATAACGGTGCATATCACCGGGATACGCAGGCCGGGCATTTCGCGCAGGTTATGGGCGATGGCTTCCGACTGGCCGCGCTCTTCGGCGCCCACGCCGGGATAGGCTCCCGGCGTATCGATAAAGGTCAGCAGCGGCAGGTTGAACCGATCGGCCATTTCCATCAGGCGCAGGGCTTTACGGTAGCCTTCCGGCGCCGGCATACCGAAGTTACGGCGAATCTTTTCCTTGGTTTCCCGGCCTTTCTGATGGCCGATAATCATCACCGGCCGGCCGTCCAGACGCGCCGTACCGCCGACAATCGCCTTATCGTCGGCATAGGCGCGATCGCCGGCCTGCTCATCAAAGTCGGTGAAAATATGCTGGATATAATCCAGCGTATAGGGCCGGCGGGGATGACGGGCCAACTGGGCAATCTGCCAGGCGCCTAAATCGGAGAAAATCTTACGGGTCAGCTCTACGCTTTTTTCGCGCAGCCGCTGCACCTCTTCATCCAGATTAATATCTAATTTTTCGTCTTGACGGCTGACTGCGGTCAGCGAGTCAATTTTCGCTTCCAGCTCTGCAATCGGCTGTTCAAAATCAAGAAAATTCAGACTCATAGTATTCCTATATTAGTCAAAT
>JAATFX010000043.1 GCA_015654925.1 Enterobacterales bacterium
CTGAGGCACAGCCTTTAGAGCTTGCAAGAGATTAGTATTTGCCCAGTAGGCTTTTCTCCCACAATCATATGTGTCTTCAGTTCAGAGCATTCATCCTCTTGAATGCTCTTCTGGCTGATTCGTGTGTACATCAGACTTGAGCAATAAACGCCTTTAGATTTTTAATGATGAAGGCATGCAAAACGCATGACTTACAGCATTTGTGTGTCAATAGAAAGCGTGGAAGAGCAGACAAGCCAGAACCTGATCAAGAGTGGGACCAAAATGAGAGGGCAGAAGTGAAGGGAGAGCAAGAAGGAGCTGCCTCAAAAGTTTCTGGCAGGCAAACTGCAAAGGCCAAGGGGAGGGGTAGCAGCAAGAAGCCTGGAGGGAGAGGGAAGAAAAAGGCAGAAGGGTCAGAAATAGTGAAAATACCGTTGAGCTGGTAATGGCGCTGGAAGAAGAATTTGATACTGAAATTCCGGACGAAGAAGCTGAGAAAATCACTACTGTCCAGGCAGCTATTGATTTCATTCAGGCAAGCCAGCAGTAAGCGAACATCCCTAGGCGGTCACTCGACCGCCTAAGTTTTTTGTCCCACAGCGTCATATTTTCCCTCCTTGGAGGACAAGCGTGTCTAAGCGTCGAGTAGTTGTGACCGGACTTGGCATGTTGTCTCCTGTCGGCAATACCGTAGAATCTACGTGGAGCGCGCTCCTAGCCGGACAGAGTGGCATCGGCCCGATCGACCATTTTGATACTACTGCCTATGCAACACGTTTTGCTGGCTTAGTGAAAAATTTTAATTGTGAAGATTATCTTTCTCGTAAAGAAGCCCGCAAGATGGATATCTTCATTCAGTACGGCATTGCGGCTGGCATGCAGGCCATGCGGGATTCAGGACTGGTTGTCACCGAAGAAAACGCACCGCGTATCGGGGCGGCAATCGGCTCCGGCATCGGCGGCCTGGGTTTAATCGAAGATAATCATACCGCCCTGGTCAACGGCGGTCCGCGTAAAATCAGCCCGTTTTTTGTGCCATCCACCATCGTCAATATGATAGCCGGTCACCTGACTATCATGTGTGGACTGCGTGGCCCCAGTATTTGTGTGGCCACCGCTTGTACCACCGGCGTGCATAACATCGGCCACGCCGCGCGCATCATTGCGTATAACGATGCGGATGTCATGCTGGCCGGCGGCGCCGAAAAAGGCAGCACTCCGCTGGGCGTCGGTGGTTTTGGCGCGGCCCGGGCGCTTTCGACCCGCAACGACAATCCCCAGGCGGCCAGCCGTCCATGGGATCGTGACCGCGATGGTTTTGTGCTGGGCGACGGCGCCGGCGTCATGGTGCTGGAAGAATACGAACATGCTAAAAAGCGCGGCGCGAAAATTTATGCCGAATTGGTGGGTTTTGGGATGAGCAGCGATGCTTACCACATGACCTCGCCGCCGGAAAACGGCGCCGGCGCGGCGCTGGCCATGGTCAATGCCCTGCGCGATGCCGGCATCACGCCGTCGCAGGTCGACTATATCAATGCCCACGGCACTTCCACGCCGGTGGGTGATAAAGCCGAAACCTATGCCGTGAAATCCGTATTTGGCGAAAATGCCTACAAAGTCATGATCAGTTCCACCAAATCCATGACCGGGCATTTGCTGGGCGCGGCCGGGGCGATTGAGTCCATCTTCAGTATCCTGGCGCTGCGTGACGGCGCGGTTCCGCCTACCATCAATCTGGATAATACCGACCCGGAATGCGATTTGGACTTTGTGCCCAATGAAGCGCGGCAGGCATCCAGGATGGAATATACGCTTTGTAACTCATTCGGTTTCGGCGGCACCAACGGCTCGCTGGTGTTTCGTAAGCTTTAATCGTAGAGTTATGACCAATGGCCCGTTTATCGGGCCATTTTTTTATCATTGGCGCCTGTGCGGCGGCTTAGCGGGTGAGATATGTATTGGATCAACGGACAATCCCAGCAGTACCTGCCATTGACCGATCGCGCCATCCAGTTCGGCGATGGTTTTTTCACCACCGCGCTGATCCGCGCCGGGCGGGTGGAGTTGATGGCGTACCATCTTGAGCGCCTGGCCCAGGCCGCCGAACGCCTGTTATTCCCACCGCCGGATTGGCAGGCGCTAACCCATGAAATGAACCAGGTCGCGGAACTCCGGCAACAAGGCGTGCTCAAAGTGATAATCAGCCGCGGCAGCGGCGGCCACGGCTACAGTCCCACCGGTTGCGCCGCGCCGCTGCGCATTATTTCCCACCGGCCCGTCCCGGCCCAGTATGCCGCCTGGCGCGCAAGCGGCGTCAAACTGGCCCTTAGCCCCATCAGGCTGGCGCGCGGTTCGCTGCTGGCGGGAATCAAGCACCTTAACCGGCTGGAGCAGGTGCTGATCCGCGCCCATCTGGATCGGGTCGCGGATGCCGGGGAAGCGCTGGTGCTCGATACCCGGGGGGTGGTGGTTGAATGCTGCGCGGCGAATATCTTCTGGCGTAAAGGCGACGAAGTGTTTACGCCGGCGCTGGAACATGCGGGCGTGGCCGGGGTCATGCGCCGGCATATTTTGCGGCAGTTGGCCGCTTCGCCATTCAGGGTCCGCCTGGTGGAGGCCCTCGCCGCGGAACTTGAGAGTGCCGATGAGGCGATAGTGTGTAATGCGCTGATGCCGGTATTGCCGGTTACTGCCATCGATCAGCGCCGGTATGATTCCCGGACCTTGTTTGATTTCGTCAGCCCGAACTGTTAACAGAGTTATTGCATGAAGAAAAAGATTTTGATTATCGCCGTCATCCTGCTGGCGGCCGGGTTAGCTTTTTGCCTGTTCCAGATTAAGCACTTCGCCGCGTCCCCGCTGACCATCCGTGAAGATACCATTTTCACTTTGCCCGCCGGCACCGGCCGCGAAGGGCTTAAACTCGCGTTGCACCAACAGCATATCGTCAAGCGTACCCGCTGGCTGCCGGGCCTGTGGCTGCTGGAACCGGAGCTGGCCAGCTTTAAAGCCGGCACTTACCGCTTTACGCCCGGCATGACCGTGCGCCAGATGCTGGCGTTATTGGTCAGCGGCCGCGAAGCGCAGTTTTCCATACGGTTCGTTGAAGGGTCCACGCTTAAAGAGTGGCTGGCCATCCTCGGCAAAGCGCCTTATCTTAAGCATACGCTGGCAGGCGTGGCGGAGGATCAGCTGGCGTTAAAACTGGGGCGGGAGCCTTCGGCGCCGCTGGAGGGGCATTTTTATCCCGATACCTATCTCTATACCGCCCAAACCGCCGATACCGCGCTGTTAAAGCGCGCGGGGCAGCGCATGGATAAAGCCCTCGATGGGGCCTGGCAGGGCAAGGCGCCCGGGTTGCCTTATAAAACGCCGCTGGACTTATTGACCATGGCCTCGCTCGTTGAAAAAGAGACCGGGGTCGCGGACGAGCGCGCCAAAGTCGCGTCGGTATTTATCAATCGCCTGCGCCTGAGCATGCGGCTGCAAACCGACCCGACCGTCATCTACGGCATGGGCGGGCGTTATCGCGGCACGATCGGCAAACAAGACCTGAGCGCGCCGACGCCGTATAATACCTATGTGATAACCGGGCTGCCTCCGACGCCCATCGCCATGCCGGGCCAGGCGGCGCTGGATGCCGCCGCGCACCCGGCCAAGACGTCCTATCTCTATTTTGTCGCCGACGGCAAGGGCGGACATGTGTTCAGCACCAATCTGGCGAGCCACAATCAGGCCGTACAGCAATACCGTGAAAGCGTTAAGGAAAACCATGGACAGTAAATTCATCGTCATCGAAGGGCTTGAGGGCGCCGGCAAAACCAGCGCCATCAGCGTGGTGGTCGAGACTCTCGGCCGCCATGGCATCCATGATGTGGTCTTTACCCGCGAGCCCGGCGGAACGCCGCTGGCGGAAGTGCTGCGCCGGTTAATCAAGGACGGTATCGACGGCGACGTCGTGACCGACAAGGCGGAATTGCTGATGCTCTATGCCGCCCGCGTACAGCTGGTGGAAAATGTGATCAAACCGGCCCTGGCCCGCGGCGCATGGGTGGTGGGCGATCGTCACGATCTCTCATCCCAGGCTTACCAGGGCGGCGGGCGCGGAGTCGATCCGACGCTGCTGGCCACGCTGCGGGATTTGGTGCTGGGGGATTTTCGTCCCGATTTGACGCTGTATCTCGATCTGCCGCCGGTGGTGGGGCTGCAACGCGCCCGGGCCCGCGGCGAGCTCGATCGCATTGAACAGGAATCGCTGGCGTTTTTTGAGCGCACCCGCCTGCGCTACCAGGCTTTGGCCGCCGCCGATCCCGCGATTATCACCCTGGATGCCAGCCGGCCGCTGGAGCAGGTGGGCGCCGCGCTGCGCGATCGGCTGGAAAGCTGGCTTGGCGCGGGGGAGCGGCATTCGTGAACTGGTACCCTTGGCTGAATGCGCCTTACCGGCAAATTCTCGCCCGCTACCAGGAGGGGCAGGGGCATCACGCCCTGTTGATCCATGCGCTCAAGGGCAATGGCGAATCATCGCTGTTTTACGCCCTGGGCCGCTGGCTGATTTGCCAGCAGCCGGAAGGCATCAAAAGCTGCGGCCATTGCCATAGCTGCCGCCTGATGATGGCCGGCACGCATCCCGATTTTTATCAGCCGGAGCCGGAAAAAGGGCGCCTGAGCCTGGGCGTGGACGGCATTCGCCAGATTATCGATCCGTTGTATAATCATGCCCAGCAGGGCGGCGCCAAGGTTGTTTGGCTGCCGCACAGCGAACTGCTGACCGAACAGGCGGCCAATGCGCTGCTAAAAACGCTGGAAGAGCCGCCCGAACGCACATATTTCCTGCTGGGCTGCCGCGAGCCGTCACGCCTGCTGCCGACCCTGCGCAGCCGCTGCCTGTACTGGCACCTGCCGTCCCCTGACGAAGCCGTCGGGTTGCAGTGGCTGCGCCAGCAGGGCATCGAGGGGGCGGAACAGGCCCGCACCGCGCTGCGTCTGGCCGGCGGCGCGCCCCTCGGCGCGCTGGAATTGCTGCAACCCGCCCGCTGGGCGGAGCGGGCGGCGCTGTGCGCCGGCATCGGCAACGCGCTCGCCCGGCGCGATTTCCTGCTGCTGTTGCCCCTGCTCAATAAGGATAAGGACGACGAGCCGCTCTATTGGCTGCTCAGCTTGCTAACCGATGCGCTGAAATGGCAGCAGGGCGCCACCGGCTTTATGATTAACCAGGATCAGCTTCAACTGGTGAGCGAACTGGGCACCCGGTATCAGGCCGGGGCCTTGCATCACCAATTGCATCAATGGCTGGGATGCCGCCAGCAATGGCAGGCCATCGCCGGCGTTAACCGTGAATTGGTCTTAACCAACCAACTGCTTAATTGGGAAAACGGCGCCCCTGACGGGCGTACGCATCCCTGGACATTATAAAGGTCATAGCCATGTTTTTAGTTGATTCCCACTGTCATCTGGATGGGTTGAATTATGAAACGCTGCACCGCGACGTAGCCGATGTGGTCGCCAAGGCCAAAGCCCGCGAGGTGCATTTGATGCTGGCGGTGGCCACCACGCTGCAGGGTTTTCGCAACATGGCCGAACTGATTGGCCAGCGCGACGAGGTGCTGATGTCCTGCGGCATTCATCCCCTTAATCTGGATGAGCCTTATGATTTTGCCGAGCTGCGCCGCCTGGCCGCCGGCGAGGCCGTGGTGGCCCTGGGCGAAACCGGGCTGGATTATTACTACCAGCAGGATAACAAGGAAGAACAGCAGGCGGCGCTGCGCGAGCATATCCGCATCGGCCGCGAGCTCGATAAGCCGGTGATCGTGCATACCCGCGCGGCCCGCGAAGATACGCTGACTATTTTACAGGAAGAGCGGGCGGGGGAGTGCGGCGGGGTATTGCACTGCTTTACGGAAGATACCGCCACGGCCAGGGTATTGCTGGATCTGGGTTTTTATATCTCTTTTTCCGGCATGGTGACCTTTCGCAAAGCCGAAGAGCTGCGCGAAGCGGCCCGCTACGTGCCGCTCGATCGCCTGCTGGTGGAAACCGATTCGCCTTATCTGGCGCCGGTGCCCTACCGCGGCAAAGAGAACCAGCCCGCCTACGTACGGGATGTGGCCGATTTCGTGGCGCAGCTCAAGGGCGTCTCGGTAGAACAACTGGCCGCGGCCACCACCGCCAATTTCGGCCAACTGTTCCATGTCGCTCCCCAGCGCCTGATGCTCCCGGCCTGAACCGCGCGGGGAATAATTCCGGCTCGTAATCGGCGTTATTTAGCGGTACCCTTTGCGCGAAACGTGACTGTAATCAAACACTCTCGCGCCGATTTATTTTACTCTTCGTAATAAATAACAGGATCTGGTTTTCCATCCGAACAAAGGCCCAAGAACCTTTGCGCCCGCCGGTATGCGGGATAAAGTAAGCGGCATTTTTTTACTCAGGAGCACACACAATTATGTTCAAGAACGCATTTGCCAACCTGCAAAAAGTAGGTAAATCGCTAATGCTGCCGGTATCGGTATTGCCGATCGCCGGGATACTGCTGGGGGTCGGTTCGGCCAATTTCAGCTGGATACCCGAAGTGATTTCCCACGTTATGGCGGAAGCCGGCGGTTCGGTCTTCGCCAATATGCCGCTGATTTTCGCCATCGGCGTCGCGCTGGGTTTTACCAATAACGACGGCGTTTCCGCGCTGGCATCGGTGGTCGCCTACGGCATCATGGTCAAAACCATGGCGGTGGTTGCGCCGCTGGTATTGCATTTGCCGCCGGAAGAAATCGCCGCGAAACACCTGGCGGACACCGGCGTGCTGGGCGGTATTATTTCCGGCGCCATCGCCGCTTATATGTTTAACCGCTTTTATCGCATCAAGCTGCCGGAGTATCTGGGCTTTTTCGCCGGTAAACGTTTTGTGCCGATTATTTCCGGGCTGTTTGCCATTATATTGGGCGTCGTGCTGTCCTTTATCTGGCCCCCCATCGGCTCGGCGATCCAGGATTTCTCCCAATGGGCGGCTTACCAGAACCCGGTGGTGGCATTTGGCATTTATGGCTTGGTCGAACGCGCGCTGGTGCCTTTTGGCCTGCATCATATCTGGAACGTGCCGTTCCAGATGCAGGTGGGCGAATACACCAATGCCGCCGGCCAGGTATTCCATGGGGATATCCCCCGTTATATGGCCGGTGACCCGACCGCGGGCAAACTCTCCGGCGGTTTCCTGTTCAAGATGTACGGCCTGCCCGCCGCCGCCATTGCCATTTGGCACTCCGCCAAACCGGAAAATCGCGCCAAAGTGGGCGGCATCATGATCTCGGGCGCCCTGACGGCGTTCCTGACCGGCATCACCGAACCCATCGAGTTCTCCTTTATCTTTGTTGCGCCTATCCTGTATGTGATTCATGCCATCCTGGCCGGCCTGGCTTTCCCGATTTGCATCCTGCTCGGGATGCGCGACGGCACCAGTTTCTCCCACGGCCTGATTGATTTCGTGGTGCTGAGCGGTAATAGCAGCCGGATCTGGCTATTCCCGTTAGTGGGCATTATTTATGGCCTGATATATTACACCGTGTTCCGCGTGTTAATCGCCAAGCTGGACCTGAAAACGCCGGGGCGTGAAACCAATGCCAGCCAGCAGGTGAGCCGCATGGGCACCGAAATGGCCGGCGCGCTGGTCAAGGCGTTTGGCGGTAAAGAAAACATCACCAACCTCGATGCCTGCATTACCCGCCTGCGCATCAGCGTGGCGGATATTTCCAAGGTCGATCAGGCCGGCCTGAAACAGTTGGGCGCGGCCGGCGTAGTGGTCGCCGGTTCCGGCGTGCAGGCAATCTTCGGCACCAAATCCGACAACTTGAAAACCGATATGGATGAATATATGCGTCAATTTGCCTGACGGATCATTCACCGACGATGCGCACCGCCCCAGGGAGGCCAAATGCCTGCCTGGGGCTATTTTTATCCCCCGCGGCGCGAATTCCCAATCCCATGAACTTCACTGCGTAATAAAACCATCGGAAGGTTGAAAGAAGTGGTATAAGTCGCTCATACTCCATGCACTAACCTGTTTTGCTACAAGGAAAGATGTCATGGCTGAAGAAACTATTTTTAGCAAAATCATTCGCCGGGAAATACCATCGGAGATCGTTTATCAAGACGACCTGGTTACCGCCTTTCGCGATATTTCTCCTAAAGCGCCGAGCCATATCGTCATTGTCCCGAATATCCTGATTCCTACCGTCAATGACGTCACCGCCGAGCATGAAGCCGCGCTGGGGCGCATGTTCACCGCCGCCGCTAAAATCGCCGAGCGGGAAGGTATCGCCGAAAACGGCTTCCGGCTGATTGTGAATTGCAACCGCCACGGCGGCCAGGAAGTCTACCATCTCCATATGCATCTGCTAGGCGGCCGGCCCCTCGGACCCCTGGTGGCTTTTTGATCGGCCAACGCAGCGATCGGGGCGCTACGGCAATGGGAAAAAGCATGCGTTCTACGCGGCCTTATCTGGTCCTCGCCGCGTTGCTGATCGTCGCGGGATGCAGCGGCAGCGCCAATAAGACCCTGATGATTAACGATCGGCAAACGTTGATCATGGACCCGTCGGTGATGACGGCGGGCATCATCGCCGAGCAGCCCGCGATTGGCGACGATCAGGGCCGCCTGCGCGCCCATGCGGTGATCAATAACGGCCAAAACCGCGCCGTCACCGTCAATTACCGGTTTTACTGGTACGACGCGCAGGGGTTGGATATTTTGCCCTTTCCCGATACCCGTACGGTGGTGGTTCCCCCCGGGACCAGCGTAACCCTCGATTCGGTCAATGGTAATCTTGAGGCCAAGCGCGTTCGCCTTTATCTTTTCTTATGATTTTTTTTTGAGCGATCGATGATGAAAAAGTATCTGTTTATCCTGTTGGCCGCCCTGGTGCTGACCGGCTGTCCAACACGTGCGCCCGAGCCCCAACAACCGCCGGCCACCGTGGAGCCGGCACAGCCGGAGCCGATCCCGACCCCGACTCCGCCGCCGGCCCCGCAGCCGGTGCCGTCCCCGCCGAAAATCCGCACCATTGACTGGCAGGCCAGCGTCAGCCCGCTGATCCAGCAAATGCTGGGTGCCGAAGGGGTAGCGCCGGGCAGCGTATTGTTAATCAATACCATGAAAAACAACACCAACGGCAGCATCCAGGCCGGCAAGGCCACCGCCGCGCTCTATAGCGCCCTGGCGTCCAGCGATCGGTTCAAGATTATCGGCCAGGATCAAATGACTTCGGCCAAGCAGACCCTGGGTCTGTCGGCGGACGATAGCCTGGAATCGCGCTCCAAGGCCGTAGGCCTGGCGCGCTACGTCAACGCGCAATATGTCCTGTATAGCGATGCCAACGGCGACGCCAAGCTGCCGGAATTGGAAATGCAGCTGATGCTGGTGCAGTCAGGGGAAATTATCTGGTCGGGCAAAGGGCTTGCCCGGGAATAATGGCGCCCTGGCCGATATGTTGGCGCGCCGGCTGCCCGGCATCGATCCCGGCGCGTGCCGGGTGGAACCGGTCGGCGGGCTGACCGGCGAAAGCTGGCGCATCCGCGCGCCGGGAGTGGATTGGCTGGTGCGGGCCGCTACGCCGCAGCATCCGGCGCTCGGCGTCGATCGGCAGCGGGAATACCGCATATTGCGGCATTTACAGCCCCGGCAACTGGCGCCGCGGCCGATCGCACCCAAAACGCCCTGGCTCGTCGTGGAGTGGCTGGCGGGGGAAACCCTGTCAGCGGCTGATTGGCATAGGGCGCTGGCCGACGGTACGCTGGCCGGTCGGTTACTGCATTTGCACCGCGGCCCGCGCTGCGGTTATCCGTTGGCGCTGCGTCCGCGTTACGCCGCCTGCTGGCAGGCCAGCGATCCCGGCCGACGCTCACCGGCCTGGCTGCGCCTGCACCAGCGCTTTATGCGAGGCAAAATGCCGGCGCCCCTGCATATCGTCCCCTTGCATATGGATGTTCATCCCGGCAATCTGGTGCGCGCTGACGACGGCGGGCTGCGGCTGATAGACTGGGAGTATGCCGGCGACGGCGATATCGCCCTGGAGCTGGCGGCGCTGGCGCGGGGCAACCAATTGGACGGGCGCCAATGCGCTGCCCTGCTGGCCGGTTACCACGCGGCGTCGCCCGGCTATTCCCTGGCCGCGCTGCGCCGTCAGGTTGCCGCCTGGACGCCTTGGGTGGATTATCTGATGCTGATGTGGTACGAGGCCCGCTGGGGTCAAACCGGCCGGCGGCAATTTATACTACAGGCCGTGGCGCCGCGCCGCCGTTTGGGCCTGGCAGGCGGTACAAATTAAATAACAGGTTGAGGTGGTTGTGGGTCCATTGATGTTAGATGTCGCCAGCTACGAGCTGGATAACGAAGAACGTGAAATATTGCAGCACCCGCTGGTGGGCGGCGTAATTATCTTTACCCGCAACTATCACGATCCCGATCAACTGGCGGCGCTCATCGCGCAAATTCGCGGCGCTTCCCGCCGGCGTCTGGTGGTGGCGGTGGATCAGGAGGGGGGCAGGGTGCAGCGTTTTCGCGAAGGGTTTACCCTGCTGCCCGCCGCCGAATCTTACGCGGCGCTGCGGCCCATGCCCGAGGCCGCTGTGCTGGCGCGGGACGCCGGCTGGCTGATGGCGGCGGAAATGATCGCCATGGATATCGATATCAGCTTCGCGCCGGTGCTGGATATCGGCCACGGCTGCGCGGCCATCGGCGAGCGGGCTTTCCATCACCTGGCGGAACCGGCCATCGAGCTGGCGGAGAGTTTTATCAGCGGCATGCGCCAGGCGGGCATGAAGGCCACCGGCAAGCATTTTCCCGGCCATGGCGCGGTCACCGCCGATTCCCATAAAGAAACCCCCCGGGACGGCCGGCCGCTGGACGAGATCCGCGCCCACGATATGCGGGTATTCACGACGTTAATCCAGCGCGGCGCCCTGGATGCCATCATGCCCGCCCACGTCATATATACTGAAGTAGATGACCTGCCCGCCAGCGGTTCGCCGTTCTGGCTGAAACAGATGCTGCGCCGGGAGCTGGGATTTGCAGGCATTATTTTCTCGGATGATTTATCCATGGAAGGAGCGGCGGTGATGGGCGGGTACGCCGAACGGGCCCAGGCGTCCCTTGAGGCCGGCTGCGACATGATCCTGGTGTGCAATAACCGCGCAGGCGCCGTAAAGGTGCTGGATAATCTGTCGCCGATCAAAGTCGGGGGCCTGGAGACGTTATACCATCGGGGAGTCTGTTCCCGTAAGGAACTCCTGAGTTCTCCACGCTGGAAGCAGATCCACCAGCAACTGACCCTGTTATCGCGGCAGTGGGCCGAGGAGAAACAGCGACGGGAAGAATTCCCCGACCGCTGATGTCCAGCGACCGGACTCATTTATAGACGAGGATAGTGATGATCATCTATTTGCACGGTTTTGATTCTAACAGTCCCGGTAATCATGAAAAGGTGCTCCAGCTTCAGTTTATCGATCCCGATGTGCGCTTAATCAGCTATAGCACCCGCCACCCGCGCCACGATATGCAGCATTTGCTCAAAGAAGTGGACAAGATGCAGCAACTGACCGATGACGAGCGCCCGCTGATTTGCGGCGTCGGCTTAGGCGGTTTTTGGGCGGAGCGTATCGGTTTCCTGTGCGATATCCGCCAGGTCATCATCAATCCGAATTTGTTTCCGCAGGACAACATGCCGGGCAAAATCGACCGGCCGGAAGAGTATGTGGATATCGCCACCAAATGCGTGAGCAATTTTCGCGATAAAAACCGCGACCGCTGCCTGGTTTTGCTGGCGCGCAACGATGAAGCCCTGGATAACCGCCGCAGCGCCGAGCTGCTGGGGCCGTTTTACGAAATCATCTGGGACGATGAGCAAGCTCATAAATTCAAAAATATCTCGCCCCATCTGCAGCGTATCCAGGCGTTTAAAGCCCTGGGCTGACCGCCGTTTTTTCCTGACTTCATTATGATGCGTGCGGGGCCTCACGTTGGGTGGGTTCCCGGCCGCCGCCGCTGGAAAAATTGATTTATATCAATTCTGGTATGACCAAATGACCGGGCGTGATAATCTGACCGCAGTAGCTACTTATTTTTAGTGTAACCATGTGTTTTATAAGGGTATTTATCGTTACTCTTAGTTAACGATTGGTTTACAATTGGAGGTTATTTTGTCATCACCCCTGAAGAAAATTGTTATTATCGGCGGCGGCGCCGGCGGACTGGAGCTGGCGACCCGCCTGGGTTCTTCTCTTGGCCGCGGCCATAAAGCGCAAATCACCCTGGTGGATCGCAATCACAGCCATCTGTGGAAACCCCTGCTGCATGAAGTGGCCACCGGCTCGCTGGACGAAGGCGTCGATGCCATCAGCTATCTGGCCCATGCCCGCAATCATCATTTCCAATTCCAGATGGGCAGCCTGACGGGGTTGAACCGTGAGGAAAAAACGGTGCAACTGGGCGAGATCCGCGATGCCCAGGGCGATCTGCTGGTGCCGGTGCGCCAGTTGCCCTATGACGTCCTGGTGATGGCGCTGGGCAGCGTTTCCAACGACTTCGGCACCGCCGGGGTCAAAGAACACTGCATTTTCCTGGATAATCCGGCCCAGGCCCAGCGTTTCCACAATGAAATGCTCAATCTGTTCCTGAAATTTTCCACTCAATCCGGCGCCGACGAGCGGGTTAATATCGCCATCGTCGGCGGCGGAGCCACCGGGGTGGAGCTGTCGGCGGAACTGCATAATGCGGTACAGGAACTGCACAGCTACGGCTTTAAAGGCCTGGACAATCATGCGCTGAACGTTACGCTGGTGGAGGCGGGCGAGCGCATCCTGCCCGCTTTGCCCGCGCGTATTTCCGCGTCGGCGCATCAGGAATTGAGCAAAATGGGCGTCAGGGTATTGACCAAAACCCTGGTGACCAGCGCCGGTCCGGGCGGGCTGACCACCAAAGAAGGCGAATTTATCCAGGCGGAACTGATGGTATGGGCCGCGGGCATTAAAGCGCCGGACTTCCTCAAGGAGATCGCCGGGCTGGAAACCAACCGCACCAACCAGTTGGTGGTGGAGCCAACGCTGCAAACCACCCGCGATCCGGCTATTTTCGCCATCGGCGATTGCGCATCATGTCCCCAGGCGTCCGGGGGGTTTGTCCCGCCGCGCGCCCAGGCGGCGCACCAGATGGCTACCCGGGTACACGGCAATATCCTGGCGCTGTTGAACGGCCGCGACCAGAAGCCGTATGTGTATAAAGATCACGGCTCGCTGGTTTCCCTGTCCCGGTTCAGCACCGTGGGCAGCCTGATGGGCAACCTGATGCGCGGTTCCATGATGATTGAAGGGCGCATCGCCCGGGCGGTGTATATTTCGCTGTACCGCATGCACCAAATAGCCCTGCATGGTTTTATTAAAACCGGTCTGATTATGCTGGTGGGGCGGATCAACCGGGTGATCCGGCCGCATTTGAAGCTGCATTAATCATTCGCCCCGCCCTTTGTCCCCGCGCGGGTTGGCCGCGCGGGGACTGGGCGCCTTCCAGCCGTCCGAACCGGCCGTTGGCGTCATATTAGCCGCTCTTATCCTTAGCAGAAAATAGGGTTTTTTTAGCTTAACCCCCTAGGAATTCTCCCAAACTCGCCTTATCACCCGTCACTTTCTCTCGTTTTGGCTATTAGTCTTATTGCAGCGTCCGGCTAGTTTGTGCAGACTTCGGAGCATCTAGCTGGCGATTCACGCACGCCGTTTTAGATGGGCCAAGTATGCTGTATCGATGGGTAGGATTGCCCGGATGTTCGCTGGTGTCAATGCAGGCTGGGCAGGCTGGCTTATGCTTTCGCCCGCGCCGGCAATCTGGTGGCCGTCAGTGAATGCGTGGGTTAATACTTCAGGAGGATTCCCCATGAATAAATCAATGTTAGCCGGTGTCGGCATTGGGATTGCGGCGGCGTCAGGGATCGCGGCGGTCGCCGGACTGGACATGTTCTCCTCTGGTCCGCAATATGCGCAGGTGGTCACGGCGACCCCGATCAATGAAACCATTAAAACCCCGCGCCAGCAGTGCCGCAATGTTACCGTCACGCACCGCCGGCCGGTGCAGGATGAAAATAAAATTGCCGGTTCGTTGCTGGGGGCGGTGGCGGGCGGCGTCATCGGCCACCAGTTCGGCGGCGGGCGGGGCAAGGACGTGGCGACGGTGGCCGGGGCGCTGGCCGGCGGCTACACCGGTAACCAGGTGCAGGGCAACTTGCAAAATAGCGACACTTACTCCAGTACGCAGCAGCGCTGCCAGACCGTGTATGACAAATCGCAAAAATTGCTGGGCTACGACGTCACCTACAAAATTGGCGATCAGCAGGGCAAAATCCGCATGGACCACGATCCGGGCACCCAGATTCCCCTGGATAATAAAGGCCGGCTGCAACTGAATAAACAGGTCTAAGCCAGCCGCTGTAAACCCGTGCGCCCGTTTGCCGCCGGCGCCATGCCGGCGGCAAACGGTATTCATTACTCAGGGCAAGATCCCAGCGTAGCGGTATTACGCCGGCACCCGGTGCCGATCCAGCCCTTCCAGCAGTTGATCCACATATTTCAGCCGTTCCAGCCGTTCAGGCAGGGGCTGGATAAATTTCAGCCGCGTGGGGCCGTCCAGGCGGAAGGTTTTCGGGTCGCGCTGCAGCAGGCCGATTAAATACACCGGATCGACGCAGTTTTTCTCGCTGAACTCGATAAAACCGCCTTTCTCATTGCCTTCTATGCGTTTAATCCCCAGCCGGCGGGCGCGTTGACGCAAAGCGGCGATATCCAGCAGGTGGCGCGCCGGATCGGGCAATAACCCGAAACGGTCGATTAACTCCACCTTTAGCTCCTCGATTTCCCGGGTATCCGGCGCGCTGGCGATACGCTTGTAGAACGACAGGCGCGTATTGACGTCCGGAATATATTCCTCCGGCAGCAGGGCGGGCATGCGCAGTTCCACGTCGGTTAATTGGCTGGTCAGATCTTCCAGCGAAGGTTCGCGTCCGGCTTTCAACGCTTCCACCGCGCTCTCCAGCAGCTCCATATACAGTGAGAAACCAATGGTCTGCAACTGGCCGCTCTGATCTTCGCCCAGCAGTTCGCCGGCGCCGCGAATTTCCAGATCGTGGGTGGCCAGCGCGAAGCCGGCACCCAAATCCTCCAGGGAAGCAATGGCTTCCAGCCGTTTCAGGGCGTCCTGGCTCATGGCTTTGGGCGGCGGGGTCAGCAGGTAGGCATAGGCCTGGTGATGGGAACGCCCCACGCGGCCGCGCAGCTGATGCAACTGCGCCAGACCGAAGCGATCGGCCCGTTCGATAATAATGGTATTGGCGTTGGCGATATCGATGCCGGTTTCAATAATGGTGGTGCATACCAGTACATTAAACCGCTGGTGGTGGAAATCATTCATCACCCGCTCCAGGTCGCGCTCGCGCATCTGGCCGTGGCCGATGACGATGCGGGCTTCCGGCACCAGTTCCTGCAGGCGCAGGGTGGCCTTTTCGATATTTTCCACATCATTGTAGAGATAATAGACCTGGCCGCCGCGCAGCACTTCGCGCAGGATGGCCTCGCGGATCACCAGGCTGTCGTATTCCCGCACAAAGGTTTTCACCGCCAGGCGCCGGGCCGGGGGGGTGGCGATAATCGACAGGTCGCGCATACCGCTCATGGCCATATTCAAGGTGCGGGGGATCGGGGTGGCGGTAAGGGTCAGGATATCCACATCGGCGCGCATGGCCTTGATGCGTTCCTTGTGGCGCACGCCGAAGCGGTGCTCCTCATCGACGATCAGCAATCCCAGGTCGCGCCATTTGATATCGCTTTGCAGCAGCTTATGGGTGCCGATCAGGATATCCACCTTGCCTTCCACCGTCTGTTCCAGCACCTGGACCTGGTCCTTGGCGCTGCGAAAGCGGGAAATCATTTCGATGCGCACCGGCCAGTTGGCGAAGCGGTCGCGGAAATTATCGTAATGCTGCTGGGCGAGCAGGGTGGTGGGCACCAGCACCGCCACCTGTTTATGATTCTCAATCGCCAGGAAGGCGGCGCGCATCGCCACTTCGGTTTTGCCGAACCCGACGTCGCCGCACACCAGGCGATCCATGGCCAGCGGCTGGCACATATCGCTGAGCACCGCGTTGATGGCCTGCGCTTGGTCCGGCGTGGCCTCAAACGGGAAACCTTCGCAGAACAGCTGATAGTTTTCGCGGTTCTGCCGGAAAGCGAAACCGACCTTGGCGGCGCGCTGGGCATAGATATCGAGCAGCTCGGCCGCCACGTCGCGCACCCGTTCCGCCGCCTTTTGCCGCGCGCGCGACCAGACGTCGCCGCCCAGTTTATGCAGCGGGGCGCTTTCTTCCGCGCCGCCGGAATAGCGGCTGATCAGGTGCAGCGACGAAACCGGCACATAGAGCTTGTCGTGACCGGCATAAGTCAGGATCAGGTATTCCGCCTTGATGCCGCCGGCCTCAAGGGTGGTCATGCCCGCATAGCGGCCGACGCCGTGCTCCAGATGCACCACCGGCTGTCCGGGGTGCAGCTCCGCCAGATTGCGGATCAAGGTGTCGGCGTTGATGGCCCGGCGGTTATCTTGGCGCCGCCGGCTGACCCGTTCCCCCAGCAGATCCCCTTCGCAAATCAGGGCGCGGTGGCGGTAGTTGTCGATAAACCCGCGTTCGCTGGCGCCGATAATCAGGTAATGCCCCGGCGCGGCGATATCATCGAGCCGGGCGATTAATTTGGGATTGAGCTTGATGCGCGCCAGCAGTTCCTGCAGGGTTTCCCGACGCCCTTCGCTTTCCACCGAGAAAATCACGCTGCCGTCGAACCGTTCGCAGAACTGGCGCAGCTTATCCATGGGGGCTTTGCTTTGCGCTTCCACCGCCAGGTCCGGCAGCGGCTGATACTCCATATTGACATTGGCGGCTTTGTCGGTCAACTGGTCGCCGATCAGTTGCACCCGCGGCCAGTTTTTCAGCTCGCTGAACAGCCCGTCCACCCGCAGCCACAGCGATTCGGGCGCCACCAGCGGGCGCATGGGATCAACCCGGCGGTTTTCATAACGCTGCTGGGCGTCCTGCCAGAAGCGTTCGGCGCCGGCTTCCAGATCGCCGGTATTGATCAGCAGGGTATTGGCGGGCAAATAGCTGAACAAGGCGGGCAGCGGCTCGCTGAAAAACAGCGGTTGCCAATATTCAATACCGGCCGGCAGAGTGCCTTTGCTGACCTGCTGGTAAATATGCTCCGCGTCGCGCCTGACTTCGAACTGCTCGCGCCACTGGCTGCGAAACAGCTCGATGGCGGTCTTGTCGGTGGGGAATTCATGGGCCGGCAGCAGATTGATATGATCCACTTCCTGCAGCGTGCGCTGGGTGTCCACATCGAAAATACGCAGGCTGTCGATCTCGTCGTCGAAAAAATCGATGCGGTAGGGTTCTTCACTACCCATCGGATAGAGATCGAGCAGCGCGCCGCGGGTGGCGAACTCCCCGTGTTCCATTACCTGATCGACGCTGCGGTAGCCGGCCTGTTCCAACTGCCCGCGCAGTTTATCGCGCGACAGGCGCTGTCCCTTTTTCATCAGCAGCGCGTGGCCGTGAAGGAAGGAGTGCGGGCATACCCGTTGCATCAGGGTATTGATTGGCAGGATAATGACCCCGCGCTCCATCGACGGCAACCGGTAGAGCGTCGACAGCCGATCGGAGATGATCTCCTGGTGCGGCGAAAAATTGTCGTAGGGCAAGGTTTCCCAATCGGGCAGGGTCACCACCGGATGGCGCGTAAATTGCCGGATTTCGTCATGCAGGCGCAGGGCGTTTTGCATATCCGGGGCGATCAGCATGACCGGACCGGCATAGCGATCGACGATGGCGGCGCATTCCACGGCGCAGGCGGCGCCGGTGAGCTGGCCCAATAAACGCTGTTCACCGGGCTTGGCGGGTAAGGTATAACGATAGTGTTCGGACATAAACTGTGGTCAGATCTCTTCTCTTGCGGCCGGGGGCCAATACGCTACGGCCTGTGGCGAAACGGTCATGCATTGGGCATGATGGCTCATGTACGGCGGCCTAACAAGAATAAAAGCCGGTTATTGAGGCGGTTAGTAGTTCCATAATAGGGTACGACCCTTTATTATCCTTGATCACTTTGCTTTGGCAATTGCATCCAAACGGAATTCAATGTATCAACCTGTCGCATTATATATTGGCCTGCGCTACATGCGCGGGCGGGCATCAGACCGCTTCGGGCGCTTTGTCTCCTGGTTATCCACCATCGGCATTACCCTCGGCGTGATGGCCCTGGTCACCGTATTATCGGTGATGAACGGCTTCGAGCGCGAGCTGGAAGGCAATATCCTCGGTGTCATGCCCCAGGCGTTGATCACCACACCCGGCGGTTCGTTAGATCCTAAACGTATTCCGCCCTCAGCGCTAGAAAGACTTAAGGGCGTCAGCCGCATTGTACCCCTGACCACCGGCGATGTGGTGCTGCAAAGCGCGCGCAGCGTCGCCGTGGGGGTGATGCTGGGCGTTAATCCCCAGGACCCGGAGCCGCTGGCCCGTTATCTGGTCAACGTGCGCATGGATAAACTGCAGCCCGGCGGCTACCAGGTCATCCTTGGCGAGCAGCTGGCCGGCCAGTTGGGGGTCAAACGCGGCGATCGGCTGCGCCTGATGGTGCCCGGCGCCAGCCAGTTCACGCCCATGGGCCGTATTCCCAGCCAGCGCCTGTTTACCGTGGCGGGCACCTTTGCCGCCAACAGCGAAGTGGATGAGTATCAATTATTGACCAATCAGCAGGACGCCTCGCGCCTGATGCGCTACCCGGCCGGCAATATCACCGGCTGGCGCCTGTGGCTGCAACAGCCCCTGGACGTGGAGGCCGTCAGCCGGCAGACCCTGCCGGAAGGAACCCAGTGGAAGGACTGGCGCGAGCGCAAGGGCGAGCTGTTCCAGGCGGTGCGGATGGAAAAAAATATGATGGGACTGCTGTTAAGCCTGATCGTGGCGGTGGCGGCGTTCAACATTATCACGTCCCTCGGCCTGCTGGTTATGGAAAAGCAGGGTGAAGTGGCCATTTTGCAAACGCTGGGCCTGACCCGCCGCCAGGTGATGCTGGTGTTTATGGTGCAGGGCGCCGGCGCCGGCATTATCGGCGCATTGCTTGGCACCGGCCTGGGCCTGCTGCTGGCTGGCCAGCTGAATAATTTAATGCCGGTGATCGGGGCGTTCCTTGACGGCGCCCAGCTGCCGGTCGATATCGACCCCCTTCAGGTCGCTACCATCGCCGTATTGGCCATGGTGGTGGCGTTATTATCCACGCTTTATCCTTCCTGGCGCGCGGCCGCCGTTCATCCCGCTGAGGCTTTACGTTATGAATAATACTCCTTTGTTGCAGTGTAACAATCTGAGTAAGCGTTATCAGGAAGGCAAGCTGTTTACCGATGTGCTGCGCGATGTGACCTTTTCCATGCAGCCGGGCGAAATGATGGCGATTGTCGGCAGCTCCGGCTCCGGCAAAAGCACCTTGCTGCATTTGCTGGGCGGCCTGGACGAACCGACGTCCGGCGAGGTGATTTTCGAAGGCCAGCAGCTCAACAGCCTGTCATCCCAGGCCCGCGCTGAAATCCGCAACCGCCGCCTGGGTTTTATCTACCAGTTTCACCATTTGCTGCCGGATTTCAGCGCCATGGAAAACGTCGCCATGCCGCTGCTGATCGGCGGCGCCACTCCCCAGCAGGCCAAGGCTACGGCCCGGGAAATGCTGGCGGCGGTGGGCCTGGAGAAACGCGGCCATCACCGTCCGTCCGAACTGTCCGGCGGCGAACGCCAGCGGGTGGCCATTGCGCGCGCGCTGGTGAATCATCCGGCGCTGGTGCTGGCCGATGAGCCCACCGGGAATCTGGATCAACGTACCGCCGACAGTATTTTTGAATTATTGGGCGAGCTGAATATGCGCCAGGGCACCGCGTTTTTAGTGGTGACCCACGATTTGCATCTGGCCCGCCGGCTCAACCGCCAGTTGGAGATGCGCGACGGCCAGTTGCAGCAAGACGGCGACCTGCTGGGAGTGCGGGAATGAGTGGGTTGCCGCTGGCGTTACAAATTGCACTGCGTTTTAGCCGCGGCCGGCGTCGCGGCGGCATGGTTTCGCTGATCTCGATTATTTCCACTTTCGGCATCGCCTTGGGCGTGGCGGTGCTGATTATCGGCCTGAGCGCGATGAACGGCTTTGAACGCGAACTCAATAACCGGATACTGGCGGTGGTGCCCCACGGGGAAATCGAGCCGGTGAACCCGCCGTTTAAAGACTGGCAGGGCGTGCTGGCGCGGGTGGAAAAAGTGCCGGGCATCGTTGCGGCGGCGCCGTATGTGAATTTCACCGGCCTGGTGGAGCGGGGCGTCAAGCTCAAGGCCATCCAGATTAAGGGCGTCGATCCCGCCCAGGAGTCGCGTTTGAGCGCTCTGCCGGGATACGTGCAAAACAACGCCTGGAAGGATTTCAGCGCCGGCAAACAGCAAATCATCATCGGCAAGGGCGTGGCGGATACCCTTGACGTCAAGCAGGGCGACTGGCTGACCGTCATGATCCCCAATAGCGATCCCGAAATGAAGCTGCTCGAACCCAAGCGTATCCGGCTGCAGGTGAGCGGTATTCTGGCCCTGAGCGGACAGTTGGATCATAGTTTCGCCATGGTGCCGCTCACCGACGCCCAGCAGTATCTGGACAAAGGCCAGGATATCAGCGGCATCGCCCTCAAGATGAGCGACCCCTTCGCCGCCAACAAGCTGGTGCGCGACGCGGGCGAAGTGACGCAATCCTATGTCTATATCCGCAGCTGGATCGGTACCTATGGGTACATGTACCGGGATATCCAGATGATCCGGGCCATTATGTACCTGGCCATGGTGCTGGTGATTGGCGTGGCCTGTTTTAATATCGTCTCCACCCTGGTGATGGCGGTGAAAGATAAAAGCACCGATATTGCGATATTGCGCACCCTGGGGGCCAAAGACCGCCTGACCCGTGCTATTTTTATTTGGTATGGGCTGCTGGCCGGCTTGACCGGCAGCGTCAGCGGCGTGGTGGTCGGCGTACTGGCGGCATTGAATCTGACGTCGCTGGTGAAAGGCATAGAACGGTTGCTGGGGCATACGCTGCTGTCCGGCGATATCTATCCCATCGATTTTCTGCCCACCGAGCTGCATTGGCTGGATGTGGCCAGCGTATTAGGTACGGCGCTGCTGCTCAGTTTGCTGGCCAGCTGGTATCCGGCACGGCGCGCCAGCCGCATCGATCCGGCCCGGGTCTTAAGTGGTTTATAAGTCCCGGCGGTGGTTCTCCCGGGCATTAAGGAATCAGCAGCATGCGTATACATCGCCGGTTAATCCGGTTTCGTAAAAGTAAACGGCTCCGGCAGCAACGATTGCGTTCACGTATTTTTCACCGTGACATCATGGCGGTAACCAAGATGAAAAAACCTTTTGTGGTGGTGCTGACCGGGGCGGGTATTTCCGCCGAATCCGGTATCCGCACTTTCCGGGCCGCCGATGGCCTGTGGGAAGAACACCGGGTGGAAGACGTCGCTACGCCGGAAGGCTTTCAGCGCGACCCGCAGCTGGTGCAGGGGTTTTACAATGAGCGCCGCCGCCAGTTGCAGCAGCCGGAAATCAAGCCGAATGCCGCGCATCTGGCGCTCGCGGAGCTGGAGCAGATGCTGGGGGAGCATTTCCTGCTGGTGACCCAGAATATCGATAATTTGCACGAGCGGGCGGGCAGCCGGCGCGTGATTCATATGCACGGCGAACTGCTGAAGGTGCGCTGCGTCAACAGCGGCCAGATCTTTGAGTGGACGCAGGACGTGGCTGAAAACGACCGCTGCCATTGCTGCCAGTTCCCGTCGGTTTTGCGCCCGCACGTCGTGTGGTTCGGCGAGATGCCGTTGGGCATGGATGATATTTACGCGGCGCTCGGCAAGGCGGATTATTTCCTGGCCGTCGGCACGTCCGGCCATGTGTACCCGGCGGCGGGGTTTGTGCATGAGGCGCGCCTGAGCGGCGCCCGGACGGTCGAGCTCAACCTGGAGCCAAGCCACGTGGAGAGCCAGTTCGAAGAACATGTCTACGGTCCGGCGAGCCAATGCGTGCCGGAGTACGTCAACAAGTTTATCGAGGGATTCGTGGCGCAGCGGGGATAGGGAGAATACGCCATGCTAAGCCGCGCGTGCTTTTTATTGGTCAAAAACGGTGAAAACTGACCTGACACAATATTTGCAAAATCATCGCTGCCCATAATAGGTGTCAAAGATGCGATAGGCGGAAAAAATGGATAAATTACTCGATCGTTTTCTAAATTATGTCTCCTTTGACACCCAATCCAAACCCGGGGTCAAACAGGTCCCAAGTACCGAAGGTCAATGGAAACTGGCGCATGCCTTGCAGGAAGAACTTTCCGCATTGGGGTTTGAGCAGGTGACATTAAGCGATCACGGTTGCCTGATGGCCACCCTGCCGTCCAATGTCGCCTGGGCGGTGCCGGCCATTGGCTTTATTTCCCATATGGATACCGCGCCGGATTTTTCCGGTAAACATGTCAATCCGCAAATTGTGGAAAACTATCGCGGTGGCGATATCGCCCTGGGCAACGGCGATGAAATCCTGTCGCCGGTGATGTTCCCGGTATTGCACCAACTGCTGGGACATACCCTGGTGACCACCGACGGCAAAACGCTGCTGGGCGCCGACGACAAAGCCGGCATTGCCGAAATCATCACCGCCATGGTGCGCATCAAAACCAAAGAGCTGCCCCATGGCGACATCCGCATCGCCTTTACGCCGGACGAAGAGGTGGGTAAAGGGGCGCAGTTCTTCGACGTTGAACGTTTTGGCGCGCAGTGGGCCTACACCATGGACGGCGGCGGCATCGGCGAGCTGGAATATGAAAATTTCAATGCCGCCTCGGTGCTGGTGAAAATCGTCGGCAACAACGTTCATCCAGGCTCGGCCAAAGGGGTCATGGTCAATGCCCTGACGCTGGCGGCCCGGTTTCATCAGAAGATGCCGGCCGATGAAACGCCGGAAACCACCGACGGCTACCAGGGCTTTTACCATCTCAATACCATGAAGGGCAGCGTCGATCGGGCGGAGATGCACTATATTGTCCGCGATTTCGATCGCCAGAGTTTTGCCGCGCGCAAGCAGTTTATGATTACCGCCGCCGAAGAACTGGGCAAAGGGCTGCATCCTGATTGCTATATCGAATTGTCCATCGAGGACAGCTACTACAATATGCGCGATCAGGTGGCCAAATACCCGCATATCATCGAGCTGGCCCAGCAGGCAATGCGTGACTGCGCGCTGGACCCCATCATGAAGCCGATTCGCGGCGGTACCGACGGCGCGCAGCTGTCATTTCGCGGTTTACCCTGCCCGAATTTATTTACCGGCGGTTATAACTACCACGGCAAACACGAGTTCGCGTCCCATGACGGCATGGAAAAAGCGGTGCAGGTGATTATGCGTATCGCCGAACTGACCGCGTTGCGCTCCAAGGGCGCGCCGCATAAGATTTAGCGCGGGCGATCGCCCCCCGGCAGGAAAAACAACGGCCCGATTAATCGGGCCGTTGTTATGTGGCCAGGCGAATATTAATTTTTAAAGTACCAGTAGCCGCTATTGATCAGGGCGGTCAGCAGCGCCAGGAATGAAGGATCGTCCAGCGCATCGCCCAACTGCCCGGCGGTTATGGTGTACGAGTTTGCCAGCACGGAGGCCGCCGGCTTATGCTGGGTAACGATCTGTTCCCCGTTCACATAGCACTCTTCCCCCACTTTAATCACGCGCAGCCCGCCGAGGCGTTGCAAATGATCGCCCTGCTGGAGCAAATCATAAATTTCCCCCGCCTGGTAAGGCGGTTCCGGCGGGGCGAGGTCCAGTTCATGGCGCGATTGGGAAACAAATTCACCAAACCAATGGTTAAAACGATCCGGCTGCTGCACCAAATCCATCATCATGGTGCGCAAGGCATCGATTTCCTCCGGCAATACCACGGCCGGATCGGGCCGCAGGCTGATGGCCGGATCGCTGTAGCGCGCGCCGCCCAGCTCCTGCGCCAGGACATAATCGGCAAAACCGCTGACCAGCTCGCGGCCGCTGGGGGCGCGGAACCCTACCGAATAGTTGAGGGCGTTTTCCAGCGAATAACCTTCATGAGGGAATCCCGGCGGAATGTACAGCATATCCCCCGGCTCCATTTCTTCATCGATAATGGCGTCGAAAGGTTCCACCTGCAGCAGATCCGGATGCGGGCAATGCTGCTTCAGTATCTGCTTATCACCCACCCGCCAATGGCGGCGCCCCTGGCCCTGGATAATGAACACGTCATATTGATCGAAATGGGGACCGACGCCGCCGCCGGGCACGGCAAAGGAGATCATCAGGTCATCGATACGCCAATCCGGCAATTGGCGGAAGGGGCGCATCAGCGCCGCCGACGGCTCGTGCCAGTGATCGACCGCCTGCACCAGCAGCGACCAGTTGGTTTCGCCCAGGTGATCAAAACTTTCAAAAGGTCCATGGCTTACCTGCCAGCGCCCGTCGTCGTGGCTGACCAAACGGCTGTCGACCTCGGTTTCCATCGCCAGGCCGGCCAGCTCGTCCGGGGATAATGGGTCGACAAAATTCTTGAAGGCCCGTTTGATGATGACCGGCCGTTTTTGCCAGTAGCGCTGTAAAAAGTCATTCCAGTCAAGATCGAGTTGATAATCCATTGCCTTTTCCACGTAAGGGAACCTGACTGGATTATAACGGAAGCGGGCGGGGTAAGAGGGGGAAATTATCGGACATACCGCAAAAGAACGGCATGAAATCGCTTAATTCGCCCGCTACGCGTTAAAAAATGCCCGGCCAATTGCCGGCAGGATTAATCGTCGTCCTGGTAACCCTGCTGGCGTTTGAAAATCACTTCCACCAGCGCGCCGCCGAGGGCGCTTTCGCCGACGATAATATCGCCTTCGTATTGCTCAAGGATTTCCGCCGCCACCGATAAACCCAGGCCTTGCCCCGGGCGCAGGGTGTCCGCGCGCTGGCCGCGCTGGAAGATCAGGGTGCGTTTGGACGCGGGAATGCCCGGCCCGTCGTCTTCAATCAGCAGGTGCAGTTCTTTTTCGCTGGCGCGGGCGCTGACCTCGACGAATTCCAGGCAATATTTGCAGGCGTTATCCAGAATATTGCCCATCACTTCCATAAAGTCGTTTTTTTCGCCGATAAAGGTTAATTCGGGGGAAAGATCCAGTGAGATGGATACGCCTTTGCGCTGGTACACCTTGTTCAGGGCCGAACACAGGCTGTCGAGCTGCGCGGGAACGGAATGCAGCTCCCGGCTCAGCACGTTATGATCCGAATGGACGCTGGCGCGATGCAGGTAGTAGCCGATTTGCTGGGAAATCCGGCTGATCTGCTCCAGCATGATGGGCTCGATGAGTTCAATATTGGTATCCCGGCCGGTGCGCAGCGAGCGCAGGGTGGTTTGTAATACCGCCAGGGGGGTTTTCAGGCTATGGGTCAGGTCGGAGAGGGTGGAACGGTATTTTTGATAGCGCTGGCGTTCATTGTTGAGCAATATATTGAGATTGCGTACCAAAATGCCCAGCTCGCGCGGGGGATTTTCGTCCAGGCGGTCCCGCTCGCCGCCCTCCAGCTCCCTGACCTGCTGCACCAGATCCTTGATGGGCCGTAAACTCCAGTGCGCCGCCAGCCAGAGCAGCGGCACCACCAGCAGCAGATTGGCCAGCAGCACGTAGCTGAACCATTCCCACACCAGATCCGTGCGCTGCAATTCGTGGGGTATGGTATCCACCACCACGATGGTCAGCGGGGGCAGCCGTTCGGTGGCCGGGTAGCGATTGACCGCCACCGAATGGGTCAGGGCGTTGCTGTCGCTGCTGTCGAAGTCCTTCAGCCGGTTTTGGGCGCTGGGGTTGTCCCCCAGTACGGCGCTGCTGGTGCGGGTATCGGTATCCAGCTCGAAATAGCCGGTTTTGGACAGCCATTCCGGTTTTAGCCGCGGCTCCAGGGCCGGGACATAACGCTGCCGCCACAGAATATGGCCTTTATCGTCATAAATCAGCACCAGGGCGGCAAAATTAATGTCAATGTTGGGCGGCACGGCGATGGTCAGCCGGTTGTCCTTCCACTGGGCCAGGCTGAAAAACAGATTGCTTTCGCCGCGCAGCAGGCGAAACGAGGTTTTGTCAAAGCTGACGCTGTAGCCGATGACCGCCACCATGCCATAGCAAAGGGAAAGCGCCAGAACCACGCAGGCGGTAGCCAGCAGGAATCTGACGCGAAGCGAGAAAGGCTTTTTATGGTGATACGGAAAATGGGCCATAGAGCTTAATTAACATCAAAACGATAGCCCTGCCCACGAACCGTTGTAATCACTTCATACGGATAATCGGCCTGCATTTTTTTGCGCAAACGTCCCATCAGCACATCAATAGTATGACTCTCCCGCAGTTCGGCATCGGGATAAAGTTGCAGCATCAGCGAATCCTTGCTGACGACTTTACCGGCGTTGCGAATCAGCGTTTCGATAATCGTATATTCGAATGCCGTCAGCTTGATATGCTCGCTGTTGATCATCAGTTCCCGCCGCGAAAGGTCGATCTGAAACGGCGGCAGCGTGATCACCTGCGAGGCCAGCCCGCTGTTGCGGCGCATGAGCGCCTGCATCCGCGCCACCACCTCTTCGAGGTGGAAGGGCTTAGTGACGTAATCGTCCGCCCCGGCTTCGAGCACCGTGACTTTATCCTGCCAGCCCTCGCGCGCGGTAAGCACCAGGATGGGAATTTTCACCTGATGCGTCCGCCAGCGGCGAATCAGGCTCAAGCCGTCTTCGTCGGGTAATCCGAGGTCGACAATAGCGATATCAGGTGGATGCTCATGTAAAAAATAATCCGCCTCTCTGGCATCGGCGGCTGCATCAACCTGATGGCCCATTTCACGCATTTGTACTGTCAGGTGATGTCGAAGAAGAGAATTATCTTCTATAACCAGAACTCGCATCGCAACTCCTAAGTTAAAGCATCAGTAACGAGCCTGGAACACTCGCCTCTGTAAACCTGTAAAAGCGATCCCCTGTTTATGGACGTCTTTTGGGTGAGTATCCCAGAGGATGGCTAAACTTACCTTAAACAGAGCTTTAACCGGAGCCGCCGACGGCGGGTCAATTGCCCGGGTTTAACTATTTTAACTCATCCACCAGCGTTACTGCCCGGCCGATATAATTGGCGGGCGTCAGGGTCTTGAGCCGCGCTTTTTCACTTTCCGGCAGCGGCAGGCCGTCGATAAATGCCTGGATGCCGGCGGCGTCGATGCGTTTGCCGCGGGTCAGCTCTTTAAGTTTTTCATAAGGCTTCTCGATACCGTAGCGCCGCATGATGGTTTGAATCGGTTCCGCCAGGACTTCCCAATTTTGATCCAGCTCCGCCAGCAGACGATCGGCGTTCACTTCCAGTTTGCTCACGCCCTTCAGGGTGGACTGGTAGGCGATTAACGCATATCCGATGCCCACGCCGAGATTACGTAATACCGTGGAGTCGGTCAGGTCGCGCTGCCAGCGGGATATCGGCAGCTTACCCGCCAGATGCCCCATTATAGCGTTGGCCATGCCCAAATTACCTTCGGAATTCTCAAAATCTATCGGATTGACTTTGTGGGGCATGGTCGATGAACCGATTTCACCGGCCACGGTGCGCTGTTTGAAATGATTCAGCGCGATATAGCCCCAGATATCCCGGTCGAAATCAATCAGGATGGTATTAAACCGCGCGATGCAGTCAAACAGCTCGGCGATGTAATCGTGGGGTTCGATTTGCGTGGTGTAGGGGTTCCAGCTAATGCCGAGCGAGGTGACGAATTCTTCGCTAAAGCGGTGCCAGTCCACCTGCGGATAAGCGACGATATGCGCATTGTAATTGCCCACCGCGCCGTTGATCTTGCCCAGGATCTCCACCTGCGCCAGTTGACCGTATTGGCGTTCCATCCGGTAGGCCACGTTAGCCATCTCCTTGCCCACCGTGGAGGGGGTCGCGGGCTGCCCGTGGGTGCGCGACAGCAGGGGGATATCCCGGTAAAGCTGCGCGAGGTGTTTGATGCCGTCGATGATTTGCCGCCAATAGGGCAGGATCACCTCCTGGCGCGCCGTTTGCAGCATCAGGGCGTGGGATAAATTGTTGATATCTTCGGATGTGCAGGCAAAATGGATGAATTCGGAAACGGCGTGCAGCGCCGGCGCCGGCGCGACTTTCTCTTTCAGAAAGTATTCCACCGCCTTGACGTCGTGATTGGTGGTACGTTCGATGGTTTTGATGCGCGCCGCGTCCTGTTCGCTGAAATTAGCGGCAATAGCGTCAAGGTAAGCGTTTGCGTCGTCGTCAAACGGCGGAACTTCCAAAATGCCGGGGCAAGCGGCCAGTTTTTGCAGCCAGCGTACTTCCACCAGGACACGGTATTTCAGCAAACCATATTCACTGAAGATTGGGCGCAAGGCGCTGACTTTATCGCCGTAGCGGCCGTCAACGGGGGAAACGGCGGTCAGTGAGGATAATTCCATTGATGGCAACTCCTGGGATAAATTTTAACATTGTGCAAGAATTTGCTGTGCCTGCTTCATCAGGCGGTTGCGGCCGAACATCAATTGCAAACGGCCGCCGCCTATTTGTTGCCAGAGCACCGCGGAACGAATACCGGCCAGTAACGCGGCGCGCACCTTGGCCTGTACCTGAATGTTTTGCAGCATCGCCGGCGCGCCGGTGACCTGGATGCGCGGCCCCAGCGGACTGATGACATCGACATAAATAGACGCCATCGCGCTGAACAGGGGTTCGGACATCAGTTCATAATGCGACAGCTGGCGCTCTAATTGGCTGATACGTTTGCCCAGTTCGTCCAGCGCCGCTTTGTCGGCATGGAGTTTACGCTCCAGCACCATCAGGCTCAGGGTATAGCGCGTCAGTTCCGCTCCCGGCCCCTGGCGCGAAGCGTTAAGCATTCCCACCACCCCTTCCAGCCCCAGCTTGAGATTGGCCAGCTGATTGCCGTATACGGCAAGGGTGGCGGGCGGATTAAGATCGAGTACGCTGCGTAACGACACTTCCAGCAACCCGTCATCACAGGCGCCTTTGTGGGCCAATTGCTGAACCAATAAGGCGCTTTGGCAGATCCCGGCCAGTGCCAGCGTAATATCGTAATAATTCTTAGCCAAGGTGACTCCTGTACACGTCCCTGATTGTGCGACGACGCGTAGCCATGCGCTACCGCGCGCGTATAATCGCCATCCGCCTTTGCCAGGCGCTAAAAGGGCGTTCATTTCATTGCCGCCGATCATGCCACAAAATGCGGGGTAAACCCAGTTCGGGATGCAGGCGCCGCGACTTTTAAAAGCGCGGGGGGAATAGCGGGGCAACGCGGCGGCGGGCAGGGCGCCGGGCAAAGGCGCCCCGCGCTGGCGGCGGTTAAGCTTGCAGCGGCAGCCGGGCTTCGATCACGCCGCCGCCCAGGCACAAATCGTCAAGATAAAACACCGCGGACTGGCCGGGGGTTACCGCCGCCACCGGCTGGTCGAACAGCACCCGAACCTGGCGGTCCGCCAGGGGTTCCACCAGGCAGGGGATGTCCGCCTGGCGGTAGCGGGTTTTCACCACGCAGCGCAGCGCGGCGCCCAGCGGCAGGCGGTCCACCCAGTTAAGCTGGCCGGCCAGCAAACCCACCGACATCAGGCGCGGATGCTCATGGCCCTGCGCCACCACCAGTACGTTGTCGTCCATCAGTTTATCCACGACGTACCAGGGATCGTCGCTGCCTTCGCGGGTGCCGCCGATGCCCAGCCCCTTGCGCTGCCCGAGGGTGTGATACATCAGTCCCTGGTGCTCGCCGACCCGCTGCCCGTCCACGGTCATGATCGGGCCGGGCTGCGCCGGCAGATAGCGGCCGAGAAATTCGCGGAACCGGCGTTCGCCGATAAAGCAGATGCCGGTGGAATCTTTTTTGGCGGCGGTGGCCAAATCCAGCTCGGCGGCGATGCGCCGCACTTCCGGCTTGGCCAGTTCGCCCACCGGGAACAGGCACTGCGCCAATTGCTCATGGCCGAGGGTGTATAAAAAGTAGCTCTGGTCTTTATTGTCGTCCAGCCCGCGCAGCAGTTGGCTTTTACCCGCCGCGTCGCCCCGGCGCACATAGTGGCCGGTGGCGATGAAGTCGGCGCCCAAATCCTCGGCGGCAAATTCCAGGAACGCCTTGAACTTGATCTCTTTGTTGCATAACACATCGGGATTGGGCGTGCGGCCGGCTTTATATTCCGCCAGGAACAGTTCAAATACGTTGTCCCAGTATTCGGCGGCGAAGTTCACCGTGTGCAGCGGGATGGACAGTTTATCGCATACCGCCTGCGCGTCGGCCAAATCGCTGGCCGCGGTGCAATATTCCTCGTTATCGTCTTCTTCCCAATTTTTCATGAACAGTCCCTCCACCTGGTAGCCCTGGCGCTGGAGCAGATAGGCGGAAACGGAGGAGTCTACGCCGCCGGACATACCGACGATCACTTTGAGCTGGCTGTTTTCTGACATGGGATTCTCACAAACGGGGTGATGCGACTGATGATGCGAAGCGCCGGATTTTACCACGATCCGGCCCCGCGGCGCCACCACCCCATGGGGGGCGGGAGGGGGAGATTTGTGCTAAACGGGCCACTGGAAGGCGTTGAGTATCTCCAGGGGATAACGCGTATCTTGCTGATAACAAATAATGCTTTCGGCCACCAGCGGCGAGCGGAGCTGCGTGGAGGCCAGGATTTCATCCGCCTTGAGCCACAGGCAGCGATCGATATCATCGTCCTGGGGAATGGCGGTGACGCGTTTGGCCAAGTCAATGGCGAATAAAAAACGCAGAAACGGCGTTTTGTCCGGGGCAATCCATTGATGGAGGCGCAGCAGGGACTGGGGCCGGGCATGGATGCCGGCCTCTTCCCATAACTCGCGCTGGGCGGCCTGGATCACGGTTTCGTCCGCCTCCAGATGGCCCGCCGGCTGGTTCCAGCGCGGATTGCCATGAATGGTTTCCTCAACGATCAGAAAATGATTTTCCGCCTGGACGACACAGGCGACGGTGACATGCGGTTTAAACATGCGCGCTCCTTAACGCTTGAGGATGGAGGGATACCCGTGGGTATCCGCCAGACGCTATAGATGGACTTCGCGCCATTCTCCCGGCGCCAAATCCAATAACGTTTGATCCGCCATTTGATAGCGGATCAGCCGCAGGGTCGGGTGGCCGATATGGGCGGTCATGCGCCTGACCTGGCGGTTCCTGCCCTCATAAAGGGTAATTTTGAGCCAGCAGGTGGGAATGGCTTTACGCTCCCTGATAGGCGGGGTGCGTTCCCACAGCCAGCGCGGCTCTTTGACGCGCTGCGCCCCGGCGGGCAGCGTCGGCCCGTCGCTCAAGGTGACGCCGGTGCGCAACAATTTGAGCGCGGCGTCTTCGGGCTCGCCTTCCACCTGCACGTAATAAATCTTAGCCGTTTTTTCCACGGGCTGGGTCAAGCGGGTTTTTAATTTGGCGTCGTTGGTGAGGATCATCAGGCCTTCGCTATCGCGATCCAGGCGGCCGGCGGCATAAATATCCGGGATCGGGATATAATGCTTCAGCGTCAGGCGGCCGGCATCGTCGGTGAACTGCGGCAGAACGTCGAACGGCTTGTTAAACAGAATGACGCGACGGGGTCCCCGCATCGGGGCCGGCGGGCGGCGGGGGCTAAAGCGTGCAAGGCTGTGATTTTTAATAGGGGAACTCGCCATTATCTATGTAGCTGTTGTCATTGAAAACATTATACTGCAAATCAGTTTCAAGTGGGGCGGTTTGTGGGGGGCGACGCGGGAAAAACGATTTATCCCAAGCCCAGCGCGCTGGCGGCCACGCGGCAAAAAACCGCATCGGATATGCAAGCGACGCGACCTATGATGGTTGATGCGCATACCCGGCCGGATAATACCCTGGCGCTAAATGAAAGCTGTATTTATAATTGTACTTTGATTCATTATAATTCCAGCCAGCTAGCGGCTAATGATGTTAATATAGTCCCGGCCAATACTATGTTAAATAAATACTGCGCCGCTAAAATATTTTTTGCCACATTGGGCGTGGCGCCGGATGATAATTACACTGGCAGCGATGCCCAATCTATCGGCGCGATAAACTCACGCCGGAATAGTGCCTGCTTGGTAGCAGTGGCAGTATAGTGCCAGCTTAGTACTGGAATAGCGCCGGCGCCGGGTACGCCATAACGACCGCTGCGGCCCCGGGTATCAGCGGATATCAATTTTATGCAGGCCTTCGATGCCCAATAGCTGGTTATAGATTTCAGTGGGTTTATAGCGGGCGTGCAGCATGACTTCCAGCGTCATTTTGCAATCCTTATTCTTATCTTCGCTGCGTATAACCGACGATCTTACTATCCGCATGCGCATCTTTTTTAATGCCGGCATAATCAAATCGATACTGGCCGGGGTAAGCGAGAGCGAGATGATATAACGCTGGCCCATAAGCCGCCGGCTCAATTGTCTTATGCCTTCCAGCACCAGCAGGGTCATCAGGGTGCCGTAAATGCCGATGGCATACATGCCGCTGCCGACGATTAGCCCTATGGCGGCGGTGACCCATAGGCCCGCCGCCGTGGTCAGGCCGCGGACATATTGTTTATTGAGCATAATGGTGCCCGCGCCCAGGAAGCCGATGCCGCTGACCACCTGCGCCGCAATCCGGCTGGGGTCGAGGGCGATATTATGCCCCTGCGCCAGCAGGTCGGCAAAACCATATTTCGAGACAATCATAAACATCGCGCTGCCGATACACACTAAAATATGGGTGCGTAAACCTGCCTCCTTGGCCCGCAGCTGGCGTTCCACTCCAATCAGCGCGCCCAATCCTCCGGCCAGGGCGATACGCAGCAATAATTCGGTGTCCATATTGTTCTCCTTTTTCCACCTGGCGTACATTCCGGACGATATTGACGCCGGATCGTGGCTAAGTATCGAATTTTTCTGGCGGATCTTCAATCAGGGAATGTAAGCAGAAATGTTCCCGCCGCGAAATAGGGCCGACCTTCAATATTTGTCAGGTTATCTTTATTTATTTCTGGATGAATGCGTATCCGGTCAGCGGTTATATCTATTCTTTATATTTATAATCTATACCGGCGCAAGCCAGCAACCCAGCCCATGAGACCATGAATTGGTAAGCGGATATTTTTTAATGGAAAAAAAAGCCAAGAACGTCAATCGCATCATCAATGGACGCTTGCGGAAATGCGTAAATATAGCACGGTGGTCAGATTGTGTTACAAACGCAGCTTGGCGATTAACGTTATCTTCCCTATTCTTTAATATGTATTAATAAACTAGAGGATCGGGTTATGAAGATATTATCTTATATCGTAGCAGCGATGATTGCCGGCGTCTCGTTCTCCAGCCTGGCGGCGCAGGAAATCTCTCAGGAGCAGGCCGCCGGGCATCAAAGCATCGGCGAAGTATCGGTGTCCGGTTTAACCGGGTCAACGGATGATGCGGCGCGCGCCCTGCGGCATAAAGCCAACGAAGAAAATGCTCCTTATTACCGGATTATCGGTCTCGATAATTCCGGCGACTCCAGCAGATGGTCCGGCGATGCCCAGCTGTATCGCTAAGTTAGCCATCCCTACCGGGCGTTTCGTACACTGCGGCGCCCGGTAATTATTTTATCCCCCACTTTAATCACGCCGGCCGTTATCCAGCCTGCGATTCCCCTGGTTCGGCCGGCGCGGCATCCCGTGCACCGGGTTCCAGTACTTTTATTTGCGGGAACTCGGGTTCGGTAAATAAAATATTTTGCGTGGGGATAGCCAATTTTATGTCCATTTTTACCAACTCTTCCATTAACCGGATGTTTATCTCCTGCTGGATATCCATGTATTTGTTGTAGTCGGCGCTGGCGACGATATGCACCACTTCATAAGTGAGGCGAAAGTTATCAAAGGAGAGAAAATGCGCCCGGTCAAAACGGGTTTCTTCGATTTCCTCAATAATCCTTTTAAGCATGGGGCCCACATCGCGCAGTTTTTCCGGCGGGGTCGAGTAGGCCAAACCAAAAGTAAAGACGATGCGGCGGGTTTGCATACGCTTATAATTATGGATGGTCTGCTGGAGCAAAATGGCGTTGGCGCAGACGATTTGCTCGCCGCTCAGGCTGCGGATGCGGGTGGTCTTCAGACCGATATGCTCAATGGTGCCCGCGATATCGTTAAACACCACGAAATCGCCTATCACAAAGGGTTTATCGAACCCGATGGCCAGCGATGCGAATACGTCGCTCAGCACGGTCTGGATCGCCAGGGCGATGGCGATGCCGCCGACGCCCAGACTCGCCACCAGCGCGGTGATATTCACCCCTACGTTACCGAGGATGGACAACAGCATCAGCGCCCAAATCAGCAGGCGCAGCATGACGCCCAGGATCACCATGGTCACGGTATTGCGCACCGCCCCCGGCTGGTTCACCACCTTTTGCGACCAAATATGAATGGCGCTGTCCAGCCACAGAGCGATTTGGATCGCGAATACCAGGAACCAGCCGTGGGATAGGGCGCTGTGCCAGGTGCCCGGCAGTTCGATAAACCGCATGCTGATAAGAAATGCGGTAAACAGGATCAGCACCCGCTTGGTGTTATCGAGCATTTCCACCGCCATCTGATAGAGGGCGCTGTGTTTGCCGGTGCTCCACTGTTTGACCCGCTGGCCGACCAGTAAAATGGCCTTGGAGATGACCCAGTAAATAATTATGGTGGCGGCGATGATAATGGCGATATTAAGCCAAAAATCGCCCGAGGTGATAAGTCGGAAAAAGTTAAGATTCCTTAACGTCTCCATGCGGTTCTCCCAAGTAAAATAAGCAATGTAATGAGCAAAGAAAGCTAATTATTTTTAATGTTATTAAAAAGTGGCACAAAATCCCCGAAGCGGCAACTCCGGCCGCCGACTCAGCCATAATGCTGCTGGTGCCGTTTTTTTCGTTGCAGATAATCCCGATCCGCCCGCAATCGATCCCAGTACTCTTTGAATACCGCGGCGGCGTCGGCTTTTTGCTTATCGACGATGTAAGGCAGTATCTTGCCCGCGGCATCGTACTTTTTACCCCCTTGATGATTGGCGTAACGCCGGGCGCGGGTATACCCCATCTGGATAAATTTGCGCGCCATATCCATGCCCACGAAGTCGTCTTCACGCCGGTATTGTTCAAACAGCGCATAAATCTTCCCGGCCGACTCCCGGGCGACCCCGACATCGCGAAAGCGCCAGTGGGGCAGAATCTCGTTTTTATAGGGCTGTACCAATAGTACGCCCTGTTCGCCGCGTCCGACTTGATACAGCTCGGGGTGCAAACGGAAATCCAGGGCGGCAAAATCCTGTTGATAATTGAATGGCTTCATCATGTTGTACATGGCCTCCGATTAGCAGCATAGTATTTGGCGGTGATTATCGCGATTCAATAGTCGATCCGGCGGCGGTACGATAGGGCGCCCGAAAGGACTAATTTCCCAAGAGGACATCAGATGAATAAGAATCAAATACTCGGCGCCAAACTGCGCGATGCGGCGCTGACCCATGCCATGGCGGCCCACAATCCCCTGGCGGCCAAGCTTGCCGAACAGGCGGGTTTTGATGCCATCTGGGGCAGCGGTTTCGAGCTGTCGGCCAGTTATGCGGTGCCGGACGCCAATATTCTTTCCATGTCCACGCATCTGGAGATGATGCGCGCCATCGCCGCCGCCGTGGCTATTCCGGTTATCGCCGATATCGATACCGGTTTCGGCAACGCCGTGAATGTCGCCTGGATTATCCCCCAATATGAGGCCGCCGGGGTCAGCGCCGTCGTCATGGAGGATAAAACCTTTCCCAAGGATACCAGCCTGCGCGCCGACGGCCGGCAGAAATTGGTGCGGGTCGAAGAATTCGCGGGCAAGATCGCCGCGGCCTGCGCCGCGCGCCGGGATGCGAATTTTCTGATTATCGCCCGCACCGAGGCGCTGATCGCCGGGCTGGGCCAGGGTGAAGCGCTGTCCCGCGCGCGGGCTTATGCCGCGGCGGGGGCGGATGCCATTTTAATTCACTCCAGGCAACCCACCCCCGATGAGGTGCTGGGTTTTATCGCCGCCTGGCAGGATGATACGCCGCTGGTATTGGTGCCCACCGCCTATCCGCAGCTCACCGAACGGGCGATCGAACGCTTGGGCAAGGTGGGGCTGGTTATTTACGGCAACCACGCCATCCGCGCCGCGGTGGGAGCCATGCAGTCGGTGTTTGCCCGAATTCGCCGGGACGGGGGCATTTATAACGTTGATGCCGCTTTGCCGACGGTGAAAGCGATTATCGAGCTACAGGGGGATGCGGCGATGCGCGAGGTGGAGCAACGCTTTCTGCGCTGAGGATAATCCCACCGCGGTAATCTAAAATTAATCTGCGTATGCTTTTACGCGGCAAATATCTAATGTATGGTTATATTATTCAATCACTTTTGTTAAATCATGAGTGCCAAATACCATGTCCATTCCATTGTTGCTGCACGTCGATATTCCGGCCGCGTTTCGCCCGGCATTTGAACAGGCCGGTTTCAGCCTGCTGCCGATGCTCAGGGAAAACGACCGCAGCCCGCTGCTGCCCGCCGGGGGGGGCCAGGGCGTTCAGGCGGTCTTGACCATTGGTTCCATCGGCCTGACGGCGGCCGATATGGCGGCATTGCCTGATTTGCGCATTATCTGCTGCCAGGGCGTGGGGTATGAGAAAATCGATCTGGCGGCCGCCCGCGAACGGGGAATTATGGTGGCCAACGGCTCGGGCACCAACGATACCGCCGTGGCCGATCATGCCATGGCGCTGCTGGCGTCCATCGTGCGCGATATCGCCGGCCTCGACCGCGCGGTGCGCCGGGGACAGTGGCGGCATTCGCGCGCGCTCCTGCCGCAGCTTGGCGGCAAGCGGGTCGGAATACTGGGGTTGGGCCATATCGGTGAAAAAATCGCCAGGCGCTGCGCGCTGGGATTCGATATGGCGGTGGCTTACCATAACCGCAGCGTACGCCAGGACAGCGATCTGACCTATTGCGCCAGCGTCGCTGAACTGGCGGGCTGGGCGGATTTCCTGGTGGTCTGCACCCCCGGCGGCGCGGGCACCCGGCATCTGATCGACCGCCAGGCGCTGGCGGCGTTAGGCCCGCAGGGCTTTTTAATCAATATTTCCCGCGGCAGCGTAGTGGATACCGATGCGCTAATCGAGAGTTTGCAACACCGGCGTATCGCCGGCGCCGCGCTGGATGTGATCGAAGGCGAACCGGCGGTGCCGCCGGCGCTGCTGGCGCTGGAGAATGTTATCCTGACCCCGCATGTGGGGGGACGCTCGCCCGAGGCGCAGGCGGCCATGTTCGAGCGGGTGCTGGAAAACCTCAAACGCCATTTTTCCGGCCAGCCGGTGTTGACGCCGGTGCCGGAAATGACGACAAAATAGAATAAATTGCGTAACCCAACGGAGACGGCATGATGGATTACCGTGAATTGAAATGTCCTCCCTCCCTTCGGCTTTCATTGCAGCAAGAAAGCGATGCCGCGGATCTCTTTGCCCTGGTGCAGTTGGAAAAAGAGCGGCTGAGCCGCCATCTCTCCTGGCCGCAGCTGATCAATGACGTCAACGATACCCTGGCCAATATCCGCCATAATCGCGCCGATTTCGCCGAGGGGCGGTCCGCCGTCTACGTCCTGCGCTGGGACGAAGAGCTCGCCGGTATCCTCTCGTATAATACGATCAACGATAAGCAGGCGGAGATAGGGTACTGGCTGGCGGCCCGGCACGAAGGCCGGGGCGTGATGTCCACGGCGGTCGCGGCGTTAATGGACTGGTATGCCGCCGCGGACCGGCTGGATACGTTTATCATCCGCTGCGGGGTGTCCAACCGGGCCAGCAACCGCCTGGCCCAGCGCCTGGGTTTCGAGTTCGATTATCGCCAGGTGCGGGCGGAGAAAATCGGCGATTGTTATGTGGATCATAACGTTTACCGCCGGCAATACCCCAAGCCCTGATTCACCGCCGGGCGCCGCCGCGCTGGCGGATATTATCCAGCAGGCGGCGCAGCACCGCCGCCGATTGCCGCACGCCGTCATGCTGGTATTCATTGGTTACCCAGGTTTGCAGATTGCCGACCCGGCCGGCGGTATCCAGCGACAGGCCGGCATCCACATACATATCCTCATGATAGATAGCCGCCGCCACCGGCACCTCATTGGCCGCCAGGATGGCAGGGTCATACAGCGGCGGATAGCCGGCGCGCCCGGCCAGGGCGTTGGCCGCGCCCTGGAACGGCCGCAGCGATCGGATTTCGCTGAACATCCAGGGATACATCATTTCACCGGTAAACAGCAGGGGGCGCCGGCCCGGGTCAAAATCGCCGAATTCGGCGCGCACCCGCTCGGCGGCCCAATTGGTGGCTTCATCGCCATGGCCATAGATCATTTCATGCAGTACCGCGAACAGCGGATTGTCGTCAAATGAGGTCAGCGTCATGACGGAAGCGAGGAAATGATCCGCTAGCCGGGTTTCCCCCGCATCGCTGAACGCTTCATCGATTAGCCAGTGCAGGCTGTCATAACCCGCGGCCATGCCAAAACCGATGCCCAGGGTTTGCAGGCGCCGCACGCTGAGCCGGTCGCCGTCAGGCAGCCGCACGTCGTTGGCGGCGATATGATCGGCCAGGCGGGCGATGCGCGCCTGGTCGGCGGGATAACGCTGATAGTAGCGGGCATTTTTGGCCGCCACCCGCGGGTAGGTAAGGCGGTAGACATCCTCGGCGCCGGCATCGAGGCCGCTCAGGCCGCCGGTGACGTAGCAGGCCGCCAGCCCTTGGGGCGCCAGCGACAGATAGCTCAGGGTGATAAAACCGCCGTAGCTCTGGCCCAGGGTTTCCCAGCGCTCATCGCCGTACAGGGCGCCGCGGATATGTTCACAGTCGCGCACAATGCTATCGGCGCGAAATAGCCAGAGATAATCGGCCGCCGCGCCGTCATCCGCGAATCCGGCCATGGTGGCGGTTTCAATGCGGGTGCTGCGCCCCGTGCCGCGTTGATCGATCAAGATAACCCGGTGGGTTTTCAACGCTTCCTGTAGCCAGACGGTGCCGCCGCCGGCCGGGCGCGGCGCTTTGCCGCCCGGCCCGCCCTGCAGGAACGCCAGTTTGGGCAGGGGAGCGTCGCGGCGGGCGGGGTCGACCACTTCGCGCGCGAAAACCTGGATAGTGCGGCCGTCGCCGGGCCTGGACCAATCCAGGGGCACGTCAAACAGCCGATCGCGGATCAGCATGCCGGGAAGCATATATTCGCCAGCGTCCAATGGGGACTCCTTAAGTAACTTAGCGCGCGGCGCGCGGGATTTCGCCGCGAAACCCCAGGCCGATGATGCGCCCGGTAATAAATGGAACCCAGCGCCGGCGGCGCATCCAGCCGCCGATGGCGGACGGTTTGCGCGTGGGATCGCGGGGGGAATTATTTTTGCCGGTCAGCATAATTTGCAGCGACTGCAACGCCCAGGTGGGGAACCGGCGGCGGCGCTGCACCCGGTTTAACTGGCCCAGGGTCACCGCGCCGCGCAGCAGCGGGGCGGTGAGCAGATTCGCCGTCGCCACCGCATCCTGAATGGCCAGGTTGACGCCCACGCCCCCGATGGGCGACATGGCATGGGCGGCATCGCCGATACATAATACGCCGGGCGCCGCCCACCGTTCCAGGCGGTCGATGCGGATCACCAATAACTTAATCTGCCGCCAATCCGTTACCGCCCCGCTCAGGCGCTGGTGGCTAAACGGCCCGGCCTGCGACACCCGCAGCAAAAACGCCGCCAGCCCCTGCCGGCGCAGCGGCTCAAAGCTGCCTTTATCGATGCTATAGCCGCACTGCCAGTACTCACCCCGATCGAGCATGATAAAATTATTTTTCGGTCCGCCGTGTCCGCTGGCATGGTGGTCATCATCCGGCTGTTTGGGCAGTTTGAACCACGCCACGTCCCTGGGCGCGCCGAACTCGCGGCGGGGCAGATTGGCCGCCGTGCGCACCATGGACTGCCGGCCGTCGGTGCCCACCACCAGCGCGGCGTGGATATGCAGCGTTAAGCCATCCGGACGCTGCGCCACCACGCCGCGCACCGTACCGCCGGCGCTGAGCAGCCGCACGGCGGTAGTGGCGCGCAGCAGGGTGAAATGGGGCAGGGCTTCGGCTTTTTGCGCCAAAAACGCCAGGAAATCCCACTGCGGCATCAGCGCCATAAATTTACAGCGGGTCGGCAGGCGGGAAAAATCCGCCAGGGTAACGGTTTCTCCGTGAAATTCGCCGCGCAGTTGCTCCACCCGCTGGTGGGGGAGGGTGAGAAAGTCCTCCAACAGCCCGAGGTGATGCATGATTTGCAGCGTCGAGGGATGGATGGTATCGCCGCGGAAATCCCGCAGGAAGTCCGGGTGCTTCTCCAGCACCGTGACCTTGACGCCCGCCCGCGCGAGCAGGTACCCCAGCATCAGGCCCGCGGGACCGCCGCCGACAATGCAGCAGCCGGTGGCGATCTCAGGATGGGCGGATTGTTCAGCCATAAACACCAGTCAGGGAATGGAGTAGCGATGTTATTGATACTACTTCTCATTGGCTGAATTGCAAGAGACTCGCGCCGGGGACGAAATCCCAGCCGCAGTCGTTAGCCTGCGGCATCCGGTCAAAAACCGACATTATCCAGTCTCAGGCTGCCGTCATGGCGCGCCGCGGCGCCGATAAACCGGCCCAGGGCAAGCTCCAGCGCCGCGGTTCCCGCCGGGATATCCACGGTGACGTAGATTTTTTTCTGGGCATCAAGCAAATGCAGGGTGCGCCCGGTCTTGATAAGGTTACAGGCATGGCCGTCCACCGGACTGAACACCCGGCGCCACCACGACCGCGGGCGGGTGATGGTCAATACGCCGTTGAGATCGCCGCGCTCGGCCAGCAGCCTGGCCGCCAGCTCCCCGCCGGAGGACAGCAGCGTCCCTGCCGCGTCCCGCAAGGTCGCGAATTGGCTATGGGTGCCGCCGCGTAGAGCCGGATGGGCGTAATGCACCATGCCCTGTTTAACGGTATCGGCTACCGCCGTGGCGCAAGACATGCAGTTGGTCTGGCCCACGCCGTGTACCCCCAGCCAGCCGCAGACGGCGGCGAAGGGCCTTAACCACAGCGGCGCGCGGCCGGCGCGGTTGACCTCATTGAGCAGCGAACCGGTAATAAACGTTTTCAGCGCCTGGGCATATTGTGCTTTGGGCGCGGCCGCGCCAGGATAAACCGGCGGCGGCGATTTATCCGGTTGCCGCAGGTTAACGTATCTCGCCGACTCGCGCGCCAGGGCTGCCGGCCGATCCGCAATGTCGCTGTCGCCCAGATCGTCAAAGCCGCCGCACAGGCTGAAACGACCGGATTCCGGCCCCGCGTCTGCATCAACCGCGACACCGCCCCGCGTGGTCGTCGCACGTACGGCCAGAAGGTCGGGGAACACCTCCGCCGGTGCAGGGAATCCGGTATTCGGCGCGGCCGGCGACAGCCGGGCCGGGATGGCGATCAATCCGGCGTGTTGGCCGGTGTTTGAATTAATTGCAGAGATAAACGATGAGGTAATATTACTATTAGATATATTATAAAGTTTATTCAGCCAGGAATCGGGGCGAACCGTGGAAATATTATTGGTTGAGGCATTGCCGATAGCCGCGCTGAAAGTGGCCGGGAGTCTGGGTGCCGACGTTATAACCGGCGCTGTTGTATTAATCGTCATGTTGTCCGTTCAGGGTAGTGAAAATTTATTATCTTAATACCGTGAAAGATGGCCCGAGTAACATAAATCGGGTTTCAGGTAAAGGTATTTGGCCGGGGGAAATGCGGGCGATAATAGCGGAGGGCCGGAAAGACGGGCCGGCCGGCCAGGCGGCGCGGCTGATAACGGGCGCTGATAATCCAGCGCCCGTTATCAGTAAATATCATGGGCTTATTTGCCGCTTTTATCCTGCAACTGCGGCAAACCGCTGTTGTCGGCGGGGGACAGCAGGCCGGTGCTCATATAGTTAATCAGCTTTTCCCGGGTATCGGCGATATCCAGGTTGCGCATGGTTAACTGGCCGATACGGTCTTCCGGCGAGAAAACGGAATCGCCTTTTTCCATGGTCAGGCGCTCCGGCATATAGGTCAGGTTATCCGATACGGTGTTCAGTATGGAATAATCATTGCCGCGGCGCAGCTCAAGGGTAACCTCGCCGGTAATTTCACTGGCGATCCAGCGCTGCGACGAGTCGCGCAGCATCAGCGCCTGGGAGTCGAACCAGCGTCCCTGATACAGCAAACGGCCCAGTTGGCGGCCATTGGCATGGTATTGGGCGATGGTGTCTTCGTTATGGATGCCGGTCACCAGGCGTTCGTAGGCGATGTGCAGCAACGCCATTCCCGGGGCTTCATAGATGCCGCGGCTTTTGGCTTCGATGATGCGGTTTTCAATCTGGTCGCTCATGCCCAGGCCGTGGCGGCCGCCGACCCGGTTGGCTTCCAGCATCAGTTCGACCTGATCGCCGAACGTGACGCCGTTGATGGCCACGGGCAGGCCGCGCTCGAATCGCAGCGTAACTTCTTCCGCCGGCACGCGCACGTTGTCGTCCCAGAATTTGACGCCCATGATGGGATTGACGATTTTAACGCTGGAATTCAGGAATTCGAGTTCCTTGGCTTCGTGGGTCGCCCCCAGGATGTTGGAGTCGGTGGAGTAGGCTTTTTCCGCCGACATTTTGTAATCGAACCCGGCCTGGGCCATAAACTCGGACATTTCATGGCGTCCGCCCAGTTCGTCGATGAAATCGGTATCCAGCCAGGGCTTGTAGATTTTCAGATCGGCGTTGGTCAGCAGGCCGTAGCGATAAAAACGTTCAATGTCGTTACCTTTATAGGTGCTGCCGTCGCCCCAGATATTGACGCCGTCTTCTTTCATGGCGGCGACCAGCATAGTGCCGGTTACGGCGCGGCCCAGTGGCGTGGTGTTGAAATAAGTCACCCCGGCGGTGCTATTATGAAACGCGCCGCATTGCAGCGCGGCGATGCCTTCCGCCACCAACTGCTTGCGGCAGTCGATCAACCGGGCTTTTTCCGCGCCGTAGGCCAAGGCTTTACGCGGGATCGCGTCGTAATCCTCTTCATCCGGCTGCCCCAGATTGGCGGTATAGGCATAAGGCACCGCCCCTTTCTGGCGCATCCAAAGCAGCGCGGCGCTGGTGTCAAGACCGCCGGAAAAGGCGATACCCACTCGTTGGTTAACCGGGAGATGCCTGAGAATCGTTTCCATTAATGTGAGCCCTATAAGAAAAATATACCGCAAAATGTTCCATCACCCGGCACCGCGATACCTTTGATCGCCAATGCGGGCCAAACCTTTTTGCCATCACCAAATTATTTTGCCGCCGGACGCGGCCCCTATCCGGCCCGGCGGTCACCCGCGCGCACCGGAAAATGCACCGCAAATGCGCCGCAGAAGATAAAACCGACGGTTTGCCCAGGCTTCATCTTAAGGAAACTGAAGCCGGAACGCTACCCTGCAAATCATTGCATTTTACGCGGATGATATCGACCCTTGCGGGCCGGCGCGCTGCCGTAAGCGTAAATGGGCGCGATCGATGATACCGGATAGGGGCGTTTCCACGGGCCGAGCCGGCCGGCTATCCGGCCGGGCCGCAAAAATTCCGTCGGGAAGGTTGGGGTGGTTAATAAGTCTTGGCGGGCCGGCGGCCGCATGGCCAGGCCGGGGGATAAAACGCGGGAAATAACAGGCCGGGCGGCAAAATAAACTATCACGCCAGCGCCGGGGTCAAGCGCGACAGTTTAACCGCAGGTGCCATTGCCGCCAGTTTAATGGAAAAGCCGCAGCCTTTTTTTGGCGCGTATTTCCGAATATCTATTAGGCAATCTTGTTTTGCTTTTATTTTTCTGATGCATCAGTAATGAAAAAACCATTAACGCAATCAGCAAGATTAAACCTACAACAGGTAATATGATTTGCATTTTATTCCCCTGGAATAATTACGTTATTTCAATCGCTGTGTGTCAAAAGTTTGTATAACAGTGTTTACCAGTCATAGCTGGGAAATCCTACGCTGTTGCCAAAGAGTGTACGGAATTCAAGCGGGTGATACATACCCTGTTTACGGTATTCTGCGGGGGGGACATCACATACGGCGCGGGAGTTGCAGCATCACTTCGGTACCCTGCGCGCTGTCACGCACCGTTAGGGCCACGCCCAGCTTGCTGGCGCGGTTATGCATGCCCGCCAGGCCGCGGGACCCGGGCCTGACGTCCAGGGGAATGCCGCCGCCGCCATCGTCCGCCACCCTGATGACGACCTCTTCGCCGGCGGGTTTGACCGCAATCAGGATGCGGGAGGGCTGGGCGTGTTGCAGCGCATTATTGATGGCTTCCTGCACGATCCGCAGGATGGACAAGGCGGATTCCGGCGTCAGATACGGCAGGGGCGGAATGGGGGCGACATCCCACACCAGCTCGATGCCCAGCGCCCGCAGGCGGGGTTCGAGCCGAAAACGCAAATTGCCCAGCAGCGGCAATAAATCCTGTTCGGTCAAATCCAGCGAGTCGATGATTAAACGCAGGTCCTGGAGCGATTCTTCAATATGGCGCGCCAGCTCCGCGGGGTCGGTGCCCTCCCGCCGCGCCAGGCGCAGGGCGGTAATCAGCTGCGCGCCCATGCCGTCGTGCATATCCTGCAAGATTCGCGATCGTTCGGCCACGATGGCCGCCCGCTTCTCCAACTGGCTGACTTCGCGATCGATAATAAACCGCTCGGCAAAAAAATAAATTAAAACAATGCAAAACGGCAGCGCGCCGGCGAAGCTCCAGCGAAAACTATCCCATGGCAGCGCCTCCATAATAATCAGATACGACTGGGCCACCGTGATAGTCCAGAGCAGCGCCGTCAGGGCCAGGGCGGAGTATTTCAACGAGCGCTGGCGCCAGCCCAGGCGCAGCAGCAGGGCAATGGGAACCAGGCGCAACAGTACGTGGGGCCAGGTGAATAGCCAGATGCGGTCGGTGGCCATGCCCAGGCCCATCACGATAAGGGTGATGGCCAGGGTTGCCACGGTCAGGCCATGGAGCAGGGGCGGAAACCACCGTAGCCGCGCGCCGGAAAGCCGGTAGCCGGCCACGCACAGCGCCCAATACATCGTGGTGGTGATCAGCACCCGCAGGGCTTCCTGGGCTCCCAGCGAGATGGCCAGATTGGCCATATAGGACAAGCAGGCGGCAAGCGAGATCAGCAGCGCGAACTGAATGATGAACAGCCGGCGCTGCCGCCAGGTATAGGCCACCAGGAAACACAGCGAGCCGGCGATCAGCACCAGGATAATATAGGGGGTGATTTCCTGGACGAGATAGCGCTTGAACCACTGCTGCTGCAAGGGCAGCGCGGGTCCGAGGCGGATGGCGGACAGCCCGCTGCGCAGCGCGGGATCGCCCCGCAGCAACACGGCGAGCTGATTGTCGCCGATATGGAATAAACCGGCCGGCAGCACGAGATACAGCGGCTTATCGTTCATCGGCGCTATTCGTTCACGACCGCGTTCACTACCGGGCCCGCCGCCGGGGCTGCCGAAACGCACGCCCGGATTGAGTAGCGAACCGTTAAGCCACACCTCGCCGGCCACCGATAAATGGGGCAAATAGAGCGCCAGCGGCTCTTGGGGAAGTTCGGCCAGTTGGAAGTGCATACGATACCAGGCGAAACCGCCCAGGGCGGGAACGCGCAGACGCCAGTTGTCCGGCAGCGCCACCTGCGTGCCCGCCCGGGCGGGCGGGGTCTGCTGGCTGGAGATAATAAAATCCGCGGTGGCCAGCAGCCGCGTTTCGTCGGGACGCAGGGGCTCCGCCGCGCTGGGCGGGGCTATACCCCAGAGTATTCCCCAGAGCGCCAGCGCGCAACACAGGATCGTCCAGGCCCACTGCCGCCGCAAGACCGCGCCCATTAAATCAGGCCCTGGTTCCGGGCCTGGATAATGGCTTCAACCCGGTTATGCACCGCCAGTTTGCTGTAGATATTTTTAATATGAGTGGCCACGGTATGGTTGGATATATTCATCATGCGTGCCGATTCCGCGACGGTAAAGCCTTGGGATATATGGCGCAGAATATCCACTTCGCGCGCGGTGAGCGTATCGGGCCGGGGAGGGGCCGGCGATTTTCCCGCCGGTTCGAACCGTTTAAGCAGATGGCGGGCTATTTGCGGCGATAAAGGCGCGCCGCCGTCGTGCACCAATTCCACCGCCCGCGCAAAATCGTCAATGGAGGTGTCTTTGAGCAGATAACCCCGGGCGCCGGCTTCGATGGCGCGGATCACATGGGCCTCGTCGCCAAAAATGGTGGCTACCAGAACCGCGGTGGCCGAGCCGCGTTGCTGCAATGACTTGATCAATTCGATACCGTCGCCGTCATGCAGGCCCAAATCGATAATCGCGACATCCGCAGAGGTATGGCTTAGCAGCACCCATGCGTCGGCCAGCGTCGCCACGCTTCCCGCCAGGGTAAGCTTGGGATGGCTCATTATCATGGATTCAAACTCCAAGCGCATGGGCTCGTCGTCTTCAACCAGTAGAACCTTGATGCTGGAAGTTTCCATTATCGATCGCGCCAAACAATTGGACAGGCATAACGCAGCCAATAGTAATTATCGATGGCTCCGGCAGGCGGCAAAACCTGGGACGGGGCCGACATGACCAAGTTATCTAGTTGAACTTGACAAGTTCAATTTTACAAGTTCAGTTTTACATGTAATGACGGACTTGGGAAGAACCCTTGCGCGGGCGCGGAGGGATTTCAGGGGTATCGTTGCATTGATCGGGCCGCGTTGCCGCGAACAAGCCCGCCCGCTGGGCGTGGGCGCGGGTGCTGGCGGCCTCCATGAGTTATATCTTAATTTTAAAAACCCTTACTTATTTATGCAGTTTTACCCGCGTGATAAGGGAACCGCCGGTAAAATGATTTTTTATATTGCTGATGGTCAAGTTGGCCATATCGTTGCGCGTCTCCACGGTATTGCTGGCGACATGGGGCAATAACACCACATTGTCATAAGCGAACAGTTCTGGCGGGATCTCGGGCTCATGCTCAAAGACATCCAGGCCGGCACCGTAAATTCGCTTATTGGCCAGGGCATCGATCAGCGCTTGGGTGTCCACCACCGATCCGCGGGCGATATTAATCAAAATGCCGTTTTCCCCGAGGGCGGCGAGCACTTCGGCATTAACGATATGCAGCGTTTTTTCGCCGCCGGGCAGGGTTAATACCAGAAAATCGCAGGATTCAGCCAGCGCCGCAAGCGTATCGAAACGTATGAAATCCGGATCGGCGGCGAGTTTGGGATCGTAATAATGGATGGTCATGCCGAAGCCTTGCGCCCGCTTGGCCACTTCATGACCGATATTGCCCAGTCCGGCGATACCGCAGATTTTGCCGCTCATACGCATGGCCCCTGGGAAGGGGGATTTAAGCCAGGCGCCGGCGCGGGCATACCGATCCGCTTCGCAAATCCGGCGGGATACGCACAGCATTAACGCCAGCGCGGTATCGGCCACGCATTCATTGAGCACCATCGGGGTATTGGCTACGTGGATGCCCCGCTGCTTGGCCAGCTCAAGATCGATGGCGTCCACCCCCACGCCGAAACTGGAGATGATTTCCAGGGCCGGCAGCGCGTTGATGACTTCGGTGGCAATGCCGCTGCCCCCCCGGGTCACGGCGCCGCGTATAAACGGCCCGTGTTCGGCCAGGTAGGCTGGTTTATCGTCGTGCAGCCATAATTTATGCACATGAAATAATTGTTCAAATTGATCGAGCATGGCCGGGGGTAGCGAGCTCACGATGAGGATTTGAATATCTTTGGTTTTCATGGTTTTTCCACAATAATGTAACGAATAAAATGCCTTCTGCGCAGTATAAAGCGCCGTCCCGGGGGCTTCTTCTGGCATGCGCACGAGCCGTGGCTAAGAATTTGCGGCATAAGCAAAGCCTTAAATGAAGACGGTCACAAAAACGCCGCCGGCGGCGCGCGCCATACCCGCCGATTACCATCGCCCGGCCAGCGCGGCGTTGCCCCTGGGCCGTTCCCCCGTCTCCCTGGCCTGCTTCCTTCGTCACCATTCCCATTACTCTTCCCGAGTCGTCAGTATTAAATATGAAATAAATTTATTTCATTTAGAAAGAAATTTAATAAGTTAACGTTTATTTTAAAAGATAAATCTTTCATAATGTGATGTGCATCTAATAAAACCGGCTTCATCCCGGATATCTTAAGTAGCGAAAGAACGCGAAACGCGTGACGACAAGGGCATTTATCCACTTATACGCATTGAATGGAGATAAAAATGATTGATGTGATAGCCCACGGAGCCGAATGGTTTATCGGCTTATTTCAAAAAGGAGGAACGGTGTTTGTCGGCATGGTCACCGGTATTCTTCCGCTGCTTATCAGCCTGTTGGTCATAATGAATGCCCTGATCGTATTTGTGGGGCAGGGCAGAATCGAACGTTTGGCCCAGCGCTGCGCGGGTAATCCGGTGGCGCGATATTTCTTCCTGCCGGTCATCGGCACCTTTGTATTTTGTAATCCGATGACCCTGAGCCTGGGGCGTTTTATGCCGGAGAAATATAAACCCAGCTACTACGCCGCCGCGTCGTATAGCTGTCACTCCATGAACGGCCTGTTTCCCCATATCAATCCCGGGGAGTTGTTTGTTTATCTGGGCATCGCCAACGGATTAACCACGCTGAATTTACCGTTAGGGCCGCTGGCGGTCAGCTATTTGCTGGTGGGGATGTTGACCAATTTTTTCCGCGGCTGGGTCACCGATCTGACCACCTCGATTTTTGAACGCAAAATGCATATCCAACTCGATCAACATGTCCGGTTGTAATACCAGGAGAGCGCGATGAACAGGTTTATTCGTATCGAAAAAGGCGAAAGCGGCTGGGGCGGCCCCCTGGTTATTGAAGCGATACCGGGCAAAAAAGTGGTCTATATCACGGCGGGCACCCGCCCGGCGATCGTGGATCGCTTAAGCGAGCTTACGGGATGGCCGGCGGTCGACGGGTTTAAGGAAGGCGAACCGGACGCGGCTGAGATTGGCGTGGTGGTTATCGACTGCGGCGGCACGCTGCGTTGCGGTATTTATCCCAAACGGCGCATCCCTACGGTCAATATCCACGCTACCGGGCGTTCAGGCCCGCTGGCGCAGTTTATTTTGGCAGATATCTATGTCTCGGGCGTAAGGGAAAAAAATATCCGGTTGCTGGAAGATAATGAGTCGCCCGCTGAAGAAGTCCTTCCGCCCGCATGGCGGGACGAAACCGAGCGGCCGGCCGCCGAACCGGCCGGTCCATACCGCGGCCGTGACTACGACACCGGCAAAAAAATCACCGAACAAAGCGACGGGCTGCTGGCCAAGGTGGGCATGGGCATGGGGTCGGTGGTGGCGGTGTTCTTTCAGGCCGGACGTGAAACCATCGATACCGTATTAAAAACCATCCTGCCGTTTATGGCTTTCGTCTCCGCGCTTATCGGCATCATTATCGCCTCGGGGCTGGGGGACTTTATCGCCCATGGCCTGACGCCGCTGGCAAACAGCCCGATCGGCCTGGTGACGCTGGCGTTGATTTGTTCTTTTCCGCTGCTTTCGCCGTTTCTCGGCCCAGGGGCGGTTATCGCGCAAGTGATTGGCGTATTGGTCGGCGTGCAAATCGGCCAGGGACATATTCCTCCCCATCTGGCGCTGCCGGCGCTGTTTGCGATTAACGCCCAGGCGTCCTGTGATTTCATCCCGGTCGGATTGTCGCTGGCCGAAGCCAAGCAGGATACGGTGCGGGTCGGCGTCCCGTCGGTGCTGGTGGGACGGTTCCTGACCGGCGCGCCCACCGTGCTGCTGGCCTGGGCGGTCTCGGGCTTTATTTATCAATAATTGATTATGTCGAGGAGTGCGTATGAACACGATTTACCAGACCACCTTCACCCGGGTCGGTGATTACGCCCGGGAATCGCTGGCCGACAATATGCTGATCACGTTTCGCGAAGGGGCGCCGGAGGATATCGAATCCTATTGTTTTATCCACCGTCACGGCAATACTTGCGGGGAACTGCGGGCCGGAGCGACGCTGACCCTGGCCGATACGGTATTTCCCATTACGGCGGTGGGCGACGTGGCGGGCGCCAATTTGCGCGAACTGGGCCATATCACCATTCGATTTGATGGCGCCAGCCAGGCGGAATATCCCGGCACCGTCCACGTCGCCGGCCAGATACCCGCCGATATTCCCATCGGTAGCGCGTTAACGATATCGGCCTAATTATGATAATGCAGGAGAAGTCTATGAAGCAGGTTGCGGTAGTCATTGGTGGTGGTCAAACCCTGGGCGCATTTTTATGCGAAGGTCTGGCGCAAGCCGGATACCGGGTGGCGGTGGCCGATTTAAATGCGCAGCATGCCGGCGAAGTGGCGTCCGCTATTAATAACCGTTTCGGTGAGCAAACGGCTTATGCGATAGAGGTGGACGCCACCGATGAATCAAGCGTGATTCAGTCGGCGCAGCGCGTAGACCAGTATTTCGGCCAGGTAAACCTGCTGGTTTATAGCGCCGGAATGGCCAGGGCGGCGCCTATCACCCAGTTTAAATTGGCCGATTTTGATTTGTCGCTGCAGGTTAATCTGGTGGGCTATTTTCTTTGCGCTCGGGAATATACCAAATTAATGATTCGCGACGGCATCGCCGGGCGGATTATCCAGATCAACTCCAAATCCGGCAAAGTGGGCAGTAAGCATAATTCCGGTTATAGCGCCGCCAAGTTCGGCGGGGTCGGCCTGACCCAGTCGCTGGCGTTGGATTTGGCCGAGTACGGCATCACCGTGCATTCGCTGATGCTCGGCAATCTGCTGAAGTCGCCGATGTTTCAGTCGCTGTTGCCGCAATACGCGCAAAAGCTGGGCCTGCGCCCGGAAGAAGTCGAGCAATATTATATTGATAAAGTTCCGCTCAAACGCGGCTGCGATTATCAGGATGTTCTCGATACGCTGCTGTTTTATGCCAGCGATCGCGCTTCGTACTGCACCGGGCAATCCATTAATATTACCGGCGGACAGGTGATGTTTTAACCCGACGAGCCTTGCCTGGCGCGAGCCGGCAGGGCATCACGCCACAAACGGAGAACAACCAATGAGCGCAACATCACTGTTGGTGTCGATTGCGGTAATAGCCTGGCTGGGGCAGATTATCTTGGGCGGCTGGCAAATCAGGCGTTTTAACCATGCATTTGATGCGTTATGCCGCCAGGGGGCGGTAGGGGTAGGGCGTTCCGCCGGGCGTTTCAAGGCGCGCGTGGTGCTGGCGGTGGCCTTTGATAGCGAGCAGCGGGTATGCGATGGTTTTGTCCTGCGCGGCGTCACGGTGTTTGCCCGGCCGCGGCGGCTGACGGCGCTTATCGGTCTGCCAAAAGCGCAATTAATCCCGGCCCTGCTGTTTCCTAACGATGCGGCCTGTCAAACCGCGCTGGAATTAGCGATTAAACCGAAATTATGATATTTTCATTTTAAAAGATAACTCCTTTTATTTGAAATCATAATGAGCGTATAATAACCAACAGGGTATTATCTCACTCGTCGGCTCGGAAATCGTTATGAAACCAAAGCAGCGCCACGCGGCTATTCTTGAACATTTGCAAACCCACGGCAAAACATCCGTGGATGAACTTGCCAGCCGGTTCGCCACTACCGGTACCACGATACGCAAGGATTTAACCTTGCTGGAAGACGAAGGCGCGGTGATCCGCACCTATGGCGGAGTGGTGCTCAGCCGGGAAGAGGGCGACCAGCCCATCGACCGCAAAACCCACATCAATACCGCCAAGAAAAAGCAGATTGCCCATCGGGCCGCAAGCCTGATCAATGACGGCGACTCGCTGATCTTCGATGCCGGCAGCACCGTGCTGCAAATGGTGCCCTACCTGGCGCAATTCAATAATATTACCGTCATGACCAACAGCCTGACGATTGTCAATGAGCTGGTGGAGCTGGATAACGATCAAACCATTTTAATGCCGGGCGGCACCTACCGTAAAAATTCCGCCTCCTTTCACGGCAGCCTGGCCGAGGCGGCATTTTCCCATTTCAGTTTTGATAAGTTGTTTATCGGCGCGGACGGGGTCGATCTCAATGCCGGCGTCACGACCTTCAATGAAGTCCATACCGTGAGCCAGGCGATGTGCCGGGCGGCCCAGCAGCTGATTCTGCTGGTGGACTCGTCGAAATTCGGCCGTAAAAGTCCCAATGTGGTCTGCGATCTGAGCGCGGTACACATCTTGATTACCGATCGGGATATCAACCCCGTTTATCTCGATGCGTTAACCGCCATGGGCATCAATGTCATCCTGGTTGGAGAACGAGATGAGTGAAGCCCTGCTCGGTTATGCCCAGGAAACGCTGGATATCGAAATCGCCGAAGCGCAGCGCATGCGGGATCGCCTGGACGGCAGCGTGGCGCGCGCCTGCCGCCTGCTGCTCGATTGCCGGGGAAAAGTGGTGGTTTCCGGCATGGGGAAATCGGGGCATATCGGCAAAAAAATCGCGGCGTCCCTCGCCAGCACCGGCACCCCGGCGTTTTTTGTGCATCCCGCCGAGGCGCTGCACGGGGACCTGGGCATGATAGACCGGCAGGATGTGGTGATGTTTATTTCCTATTCCGGCCGCGCCCAGGAATTACGTCTGATTTTGCCGCTGTTGGCGGAGAGCGGTATACCGGTTATCGCCCTTACCGGCGATGCCGATTCGCCGCTGGCGCGCGCCGCCGAATGCGTCCTTGACGTCGGGGTCGGGCGCGAGGCGTGCCCGATGGGGCTGGCGCCGACCGCCAGCGCGGTAAATACCCTGATGATGGGCGACGCCCTGGCCATGGCGCTGATGCGCTACCGGGGGTTCGACGCCGAGCAGTTTGCCCGCTCTCATCCGGGCGGCAGCCTGGGCGCCCGCTTATTAAACCGGGTTCATCATCTGATGCGCACCGCGCAACAACTGCCAAGGATCGGCCAGGGGGAAAGCGTAATGGCGGCCATGCTGGAACTCAGCCGCACCGGTTTAGGCCTGGTCGCGGTCTGCGACGGCGACGAGCGGGTGGCGGGGGTATTTACCGACGGCGACCTGCGCCGCTGGCTGGTAAAAGGCCGCGGGCTGGACGAACCTATCCTGGACGCCATGACCCGGCCCGGCTATCTGTTGCCGGCGCAGTGGCGCGCCGGCGCCGCGCTGGAGGCCCTGCACCAGCAGCATATTACCGCCGCGCCCGTGGTGGATACGGCGGGCCGGCTGGTGGGGGCGCTTAATTTGCACGATCTGCACCAGGCCGGGGTCGGCTGAGGATAATCCGTCCGGCGAACCGCCCGCCGTAATTGCGGCAATAATAAAAGCTGGCTGCGTATTATTTTCGCCAAGGTACTTTTTTGACTATATCTTTCAGTTTATTTGATTAGATGCCGGAGAAAATGTCGGGTAGATTAGCGCTACACACTAATTAATATAAACGAAGGTTCTTTATGCTTACTGCAATTAACAATGGATTTGCGCGATTCGTGGACGGGCCAGATGCGGGTAAGCTGCTGTTACGCCTTACTTTTGGTATATTAATGTTATTCCATGGCTACGCAAAAACCCAACATGGAGTGGGCTGGATTGCCGACTTATTACAAAGCCATGGTTTGCCGGGTTTTATTGCCTATGGCGCTTTTATCGGTGAGATTATCGCACCGATTATGATTATTGTGGGATTTCTTACCCGCCTGGCGGGATTTATTTTTGCCTTTAATTTGCTGGTAGCCACTTTACTGGTCGGCATGGGACATTTTTATACGCTCACGGAAGTGGGTGCCTGGGCGCTGGAAACCGAAGCGCTTTATTTCTTCGGCGGCCTGATCATCATGCTGGTAGGTCCGGGGAAATATGCGGTAATGAAAAACTGACCGCCGGTTTTTTTGCCGGGGATAGCGTCGTACCCGCTATCCCGCCGCTTATGTCGGGACTGACAGCCGCAGGGCCAATGCCGCCAGCGTGATTAACAGGACCGGCAGGGTCATGATGATCCCGACGCGAAAATAATATCCCCAGGTGATGGTCAAATCCTTTTGCGCCAGCACATGCAGCCACAGCAGCGTCGCCAGGCTGCCGATGGGCGTGATCTTGGGACCCAGATCGCAGCCGATGACATTGGCGTAAATCATCGCCTCTTTAATCACCCCCGTAGCCGTACTGCCTTCAATCGATAACGCCCCTACCAATACGCTGGGCAAGTTATTCATCACCGATGATAAAAACGCCGTGAGAAAGCCCGTGCCCAGGGCGGCCGCCCATAAGCCGTGCGTGGCGACCCGGTTTAGCAGCGCGGACAAGAAATGGGTCAGTCCGGCGTTGCGCAGGCCATATACCACCAGATACATGCCCAGCGAAAAGATCACGATTTGCCACGGCGCCCCGCGCAAGACCCTGCCGGTGTTGATGGCATGGCCTTTTTTGGCCACGGCAAACAAGATCGCCGCCCCGATGGCCGAAATCAGGCTGATCGGCACGCCCAGCGGTTCCAGGCCGAAAAACCCGGCCAGTAACAGCAATAACACTCCCCACCCGGTTTTAAAGGTCGCCGGATCGCGAATGGCGTCTTTCGGCTGCGGCAGGCGCGCCAGATCATACGTCACCGGTATTTGCCGGCGTAAATACAGGTGCAGGGTCAATAGGGTGGCGGCTACCGCGGCGATGTTCACCGGCACCATCACCGACGCATAGGCGTTGAACCCCAGCGTGAAGTAGTCGGCGGAGACGATATTCACCAGATTGGATACCACCAGCGGCAGGCTGGCGGTATCGGCGATAAAGCCCGCCGCCATGACAAAGGCCAGGGTGGCGCCGCGGCCGAACCCCAGGGCCAGCAGCATGGACATGACGATAGGGGTCAGGATAAGCGCGGCGCCGTCATTGGCGAATAGCGCCGCCACAATGGCGCCCAGCAAGATGATATAGCTGAACAACCGCCGTCCCCGGCCGTTTCCCCAGCGGGCCACGTGCAGCGCGGCCCACGCAAAAAAACCGGATTCATCGAGCAGCAGGCTGATGATAATGATGGCGATAAAGGTGGCGGTGGCATTCCAGACGATTTGCCAGACCACGGGAATGTCCGCCGGATGCACTACCCCGGCCAGCAGGGCGAGCACGGCTCCGAGCGCGGCGCTCCAGCCAATCCCCAGCCCCCTGGGCTGCCAGATGACCAATACCATCGTCAGGATGAAAATAAGCATTGCCGCCGTCATGATACCTCTCTTCAAGGACGCAGCCCGCCGACCGGCGGTTTCTTGGCGGCGCATCCTGGGGTCATTGGGTTAATAATGGATCAATAGCGTAATAAACCGATAATCATAGGCTATTTAGCGGCTGATTACCCGCAGCGGCAGCAGTAGCGGCAAAACGCACATCAGCAGTAGCGCCACGAACAGCAGCGCCGGCATAATGCCGATATGATCGCTCAAGGCGCCATAGAAGATCGGCATTACCGCCCCGCAGCCCAGCGATAGGGTATAGAAGATGGCGAAGGCGCGCGTTTGCTGGCCCGGTTTGGCCAGCTCCGCCACGGTGCCGTAGAGAATGGAGGACGTGCCGTTCAAGACGATGCCCAAGGGGATAAACAGCAAAAAACTCACCGATAACGGGGTGAATAACAACGCGATAATAATTCCGGCGGTGATCAATTCGCTGAAGGCCACGGTGCGCAATATCCCGAACCGGGGCGCCAGCGCGCCGCAAACCAGTTTACCGCAGGCGCCGCCGATAAAAATGGTGGTTAACGCCATGCCGACATTCGCCGCCGTCGCCCCCTTGGCCGCCAGTAAAAAAGGCAGAAAAGTCAGGGTGCCCGAACGCGTGGCGTTATCCAGGCTGCCGATCAGGCACAATGAAGAGAAGGCGAGTTTACGTTTGCCTTCGGCCAGCGCAGACGCGGCGCGCAAGCTCTCGCCGGCGGGCGCGTGGGGTTCGGCCGGGGAAGCGCGGGAGATGACCGTCCGCTCCATCGGCTGCTTCGGCAGCAGCCAGCGCAAACCGGCGACCACCAAAAACCCCGCCAGCGCGATGATTTGCACCGACGTCCCCCACGTGAGAATCAATAGCATGCCGGAAATCGCCGTGGGAATCAGGCTTTTACCAACATCGCCAAAAAAATTATAGGTACTCAGGGCCATCCGGATTTGCCGGGTGGTAAAGGTATGGGAAATATAGCTGGACGCCAGCGGATGCTGTACGCTGGCCCCCATTCCGCCCACGATAATCAGCGCCATAAGCTGCATGATGCCGCTGGAAAAGCCATATAGGAACAGGGCGGACGAAAGCAGCAGGGTGCCGGCAATCAGCAGCTTGCGTTCGCCAAAGCGTTTGCCCAGTTCACCCGCCGGAATCTGCCAAATCGCCAGCGAGCCGGAGAACAGCGCTTTAAGTAAGCCGATCTGCGTCATCGACAGGCCGAACTGCTGTTGCCAAAGGGTAAACAGCAGGTAATGCATGTCGGTGACGCCGTCATGATATAAATGCGCCAGGCTGGCGGCGCCCAGAACTTTACGCTCGGGGAGGTTGTGGGTGGTGGAACGGCGTTTAATCGCAAACATGGCAGGCAATCCGGTGCTGGTCGCCGATGATTCGGGCGACCGGGGCGTGCTCGAAGCACAGTGAAATGGCAAAGGGGCATTTGCCGCTGTACACGCATCCGGCTCCCTGGACCGAACCGGCGTCGGGGCTGGTTCGCACGGGAAGGACGAGGTTTTTTTTCTGCCGGGGATGGGCCGGGAGTATGGAAGCCAGCAAAAACCGGGTATAGGGATGGCGGGCGGATGAAAACAGCGTTTGCGTGGGCGCTTCCTCCACTATGCGCCCCCGGTACATCACGCCGATGCGATCGGCGATATGGCGCACCACGCCGAGATCGTGCGCGATAAATAAGTAGGAAAACCCGCGCTCGCGCTGCAACTCCAGCAATAAATTGAGGATTTGCGATTGGATGGACACGTCCAGCGCCGATACCGGCTCGTCGCAGACGATAAGCCGCGGGTCGAGGATCAGCGCCTTGGCGATGCCGATGCGCTGGCGCTGGCCGCCCGAGAACTCATGGGGATAACGGTCGGCATCCCCCGGACTAAAGCCCAGGCGCGCCAATAAGCCCGCCACCTTGGCCCGCCGCCCGGCGCGGTCGTCCAGACCGTGAATAATCAGCGGCTCCGCGACGCTGTAGCCGATGCTGCGCTTCGGGTCCAGGGAAGAAAGCGGGTCCTGGAATATCATCTGGATATCTTTGCGCAGTTCGCGCAGGGCTTTGGCCGGCAGGCTGAATATATCCTTACCGGCGAAATGGGCCTGCCCCGACGTCGCCTCGGTAAGCCTTAACAGCGCTCTGCCGGTAGTGCTTTTGCCGCTGCCGGATTCGCCGACCAGGGCGTAGGTTTCCCGGGGATAGATATGAAAACTGACGTTTTCCACCGCGGTGATCCACCGGCTGCGAAACCCCTGCCTGGCCTTAAACCTTTTCGTGAGATTATGCACGCTGAGCAGCGGCGGCGGATTATTTTGCGCCGATGTCATCGCCACGCCCCGCCAGGTATTTCGTCCGCTTTCCAGCAGCGCACATGATGCGCCCCGCCGGCGTTCGGGGAGCCGTTCGATCCGGCGACGGCGGCCAGCGGCGGATGCCGGCGGCAAATCTCGCCGGCAAACGGACAGCGCGGCGCAAAACCGCAGCCCTGCGGACTCTGGGTTAATGACGGGACGCTGCCTTTGATTTCCGGCAGCGTGGATTTACGCTCCCGGTCCAGCGTAGGGGTCGACGCCAGCAATCCCAAAGTATAAGGATGCCGGGGCCGGTCGAACAGGGTCATCACATCGGCTTCCTCAACCACTTCTCCCAGGTACATGACTATTACCCGCTGGCACATTTGGGCGACGACGGATAAGTCATGGGTGATCAGGATAATGCCCATGCCGTTGGCGGCTTTCAGCGATTCCAGCAACGCCAGGATCTGCGCCTGGATGGTCACATCCAGGGCGGTGGTCGGCTCATCGGCGATCAGCAGCGCCGGGTGGCAGGCGACGGCCATGGCAATCATCACCCGCTGGCGCATGCCGCCGGAAATTTCATGGGGATAGGCCGCGGCGCAGCGCGGCGGATCGGCGATGCCCACCTGGTCCAGCAGCGTTATTACCCGCGCGCGCCGCGCCGCTTTAGCCAGGCTAAGATGCAAGCGCAGGCTTTCCTCGATCTGCCTGCCGATGGTAAACAGCGGATTTAAACTCGACAGCGGGTCCTGGAATATCATCGACAGGCGGTCGCCCCGGATGGCGCGGCGCGCGCCGGCCGTTAACCCCAGCAGGTCCTGCTGACTAAATATCACACCGCCCTGCACGTTGGCAATACGCGGGTCCAATAATCCCATGATCGACTCGGCGGTCACGCTTTTGCCGCAGCCCGACTCGCCGATGATGCCCAGGGTCTCGTTGGCATTGACCACGAAGGATACGCCGCGCACCGGCCGGACAATGCCCTGTCCGGTGGCGAATTTTACCGAGAGATTCTCCACGGTCAATAGCGGCGGGGGCGGGGCGGCCTGAACTGAAAACTGGGTCATGACATTATCCTATAAAGCTTAAAACCGGGCTTTGAGCTGCTTTATGATCCGCCGGGACAGGGGACGGACATTGGGGTCCAGCAGATCGCGCAGGCCGTCGCCGAGCATATTCAGGGCAAAGATCAGGAAGATGATCGACAGGCCGGGGAAAAAGGTCATCCACCAGGACGTGAAGATCACTTTTTTGCCTTCCAATAACAGATTGCCCAGGCTGGGCATCGGCGCCGGCACGCCGGAACCCAGAAAACTCAGCGCCGCTTCCGTGAGAATGGCCACGGAGAAAATAAAGGTGATCTGCACGATAAACGGCGACATTACATTGGGCATGATATGCAGCCAAATAATGCGCGCATTGCCCGCGCCCTGCGCCCGCAGCCCCTCGATATAATTTTTTTCCCTGATGACCAGCGCCGCGGAGCGCACCACCCGCGCGATGGACGGAATATAGACCAGCGATAACGCCAGCACCACGTTAAGGGTGTTCGGTCCCAAAATACCCACGATTGAAATCGCCAGCAGCAGGGAAGGGAATGCGAACAGGCCGTCGCAGATACGCATGGCGATCAGATCCACCGGCCGGTACCAGGCCGACAGCAGGCCGAGGGCCATGCCGATCGCGCCGGCGGCGACGCCGACCGCCGCCCCTACCAGCAGCGAAATACGAATGGCGAACGCCACGCGCACCAGCAGGTCGCGGCCAAAATTATCGGTGCCGAACCAATGCGGGGCCGACGGACCTTTCAGCCGGCTCAGCGGGTCGAGGGCATAGAGATCGTAAGGGCTGAAATAACCGATGGCCAAAGAGAAGACCACCATTCCCAGCAGTATGATCCCCCCGGTCAGCATCAGTTTGTTACCGTATAACTTCGACATGCCGCGGCTCCTTTATGCTGGTTTGACATTGATCCGCGGATCGATAAACCCGAACAGCAGGTCCACCGCCAGGTTAATCAACACATAGCTGGTGGTAATCAACAGCACCGACCCCTGGATCACGGTAAAATCGCGCCGCTCGATGGAATCGACGATCAATAAACCGACGCCGGGAATGCCGAACACGCTTTCTATGACGATCGCCCCGGTCACGAGGGAACCAAAAGATTCGCCGCAAATATTCAACACCGGTATCCAGGCGTTTTTAAACGCGTGGCGCAGGAGCACCAGCCGTTCGGGCACTCCCTTGGCGCGGGCGGTTTTAATATAATTTTCGTTAAGCACATCGAGCATCACCGCCCGGGTCATTCGCGCCAGCAGTGCGGCGATACGGATAGCCAGCGCCATCGCCGGCAGGAACAAATAATACAGATTTTGCCACAGGTCCAGACTGCCGGATTTATAACCGATAACCGGGAACCAGCGCAGATGAACGGCAAAAAAGAAGATCAAAAACAGCCCCAGCAAAAAACCCGGAATCGATAACCCGAGGGTGGATAACGCCATAATCAGGCGATCGGCCAGGCGGCCGCGGCGATAGGCCGCCGCGATGCCCCCGGCGATACCGAGCGTCATGGCGATGCCCTGCGCCAGCAGCGCCAGGGCCAGGGTGGGTTTAAGATGCTGTACAAACAGCGAGACCACGCTCTCCCCCATAAACAGGGAGCGGCCCAAATCGCCGCGCAGAATATGGTAAAACCATTGCCAGAACTGGACCGGCAGGATTTGGTTCAGGCCGAGCCGTTCGCGCATCGCCAGTATATCTTCCGGCCGGGCGTCATTGCCCAGCATCACCAGCACCGGATCGCCCGGCGCCAGGTGTACCAGGCAAAATACCACTACCGCCACCACCAGCAAGACCGGGATCAGCGCCAGCAAACGGTGCAATGCGTACCATAACATCGGTTAATCCTTCCGGGCCGGGGCCCGGGTTACCCTCGCCCGGAGGTTATCAATGGGCTATTCGCACATTCCACAAAATGGGCCCGATTAAATCCGCATAACCGCTGACGCCGTCCTTGATGGCGATGGGTTCGGGGGTGGTGTGGCCCAGCACAATCACCGGCAAATATCGCCAGGTCAAGATTTGCAATTTATCCACCAGCGGCCTGGCCTCTTTGAGCGACGGCGCCAGCTTGATTTGATCCAATACGCCGTCGATCTCGGGGCTGTTCGACCAGCCGGGGAAATTGGCCCGCGAGTCCAGGAAGGGGTATTGGTGCAGCACCTGGCGCATGGAGAATTCCAGGGCGCAAAGATCAAAATTCTTCGGGTCCTGGCGCCGTTGCAGCACCGTCGGCCAGTCATACACATCCAGCCGGGATTTCACGCCGATTTGTTTGAGTACCTGCTGGGCGACGATGGCCAGGTTATAAAGTTCGGCGTACTCCTTGGTGGCGATAATCACCACTTCCTCGCCTTTATAGCCGGACTCCTGCACCAGCTTTTTGGCCGCGTCGAGCTTATGCTGGTTATAGAAAGGTTTGCCGGCCTCGCTATACCAATCCGCCTGCTGTGGGAATCCCAGGGAGGAATCCGCGGTAAAAAAGCGCGCATCGCTGTAGCCGGCCAGCAATACGCTGTTGACGTCCAGGGCGGTGTTAAAGGCCTCGCGCAGCTTGGCATCGGCGAAGGGGCCGGTTTTTTTATTAAACAGATACGTAATCAGGGAGCCGCCTGATTCCGGCGCATATAAATGCACGCCGGCCGATTGCTTAAGGGTGTCGATATTATCTTTGGGCAGATTAAAGACTAAATCGTACTCGCCGGTCAGCGCGCCCGCCAGACGCGTGGATTCATCGGTAACGTAGCGGAAAAAAATATCTTTCACCCAGGCGTGTTTTTGTCCCGACAGGCCGCTGGCCGGTTCCGTGCGGGAGGTATAACCGTCGTAGCGGGTCAGGTGCAGATACTCCCCTTGCTTAAACTCGGCCAGTTTATAGGGGCCGGTGCCGATCAGCTCGGTGACCGGGCCTTTTGACTCGTTGGCCCGATCGATTATGCCCTTGGGCATAATGGCGGCGATGTTTTTAAGGTCCGCCAGGATATTGAGCGTGATCAGCGAAGGCGTTTTCAGCGTTAGCTGTACGCTGAGCGGGCCGGTTTTGGCAAACCGCGCGCCGGGTAAATTGGCTTTGCCCTGGGTGGACAAGGCCAGCCAGCGATTCATTGACGCCACCACGTCGTCCGCGGTGAGCGGCTGGCCGTTTTGAAATGCAATATGATCGCGCAGGGTAAAGGTATAGACCAGGCGATCGGCGCCGATCTCATAGTGGTCCACCAATTCGGGCACCGGCTCGAATTTATCGTTGATGGTAAATAGTTCTTCGAAAATATGGCGATCCACATCCGAGGTGGCGTTATTGGTGGTGAGATACGGGTCCAGGGTGCCCGGCCGGTTGCCATAGGCGATATTTAACGTATCGTTGCCCGGTTCGGCGGCCCGGGTCGCGGCGGCGTACCAGGGCAGGGCGGCGCACAGCAATAGCGCGGCGGCGTTAAAGCGTTTGGTTTTCATCACTGCGCTCCTCCCTGGGCCGTTGATGTGAATTCATCGCGCACCCGGCCTAATAATTCCGCGTCCGTTAATAAGCGATAACCGGTTTTCGCCAGCACCCGGGCGCCGGTGAGCAGCGCCCGGTAGCCGGCCTCTGAATTGGCCGCCTCGCGAAACTCCACCGTATGGCCGATCAGGTCATCCGGGCCGATTTTAATATAGGGATGGGCGGTGGGGACGGCGTGGCTGATATCCCCGGCATCGGTGGAGCCTTTGCCCGTTTTCGGCGTCAGGTCCACCCGTTCGCCATGGGCGGTCAGCTCGTCGAGCAATACCTCGTTGAGGGCGTGATTAATGCGAAAATCCCGCGGACCGACCTGATGTTCGATCTCGACCCGGGTGCCGGTGGCCAGGGCCGCGCCCTCGGCGATGGCCCGGATGCGCGGCTCCAGCGCAATCACCTCTTCGCGGGTATCGGCGCGGATGTAATAGTGCGCCGAGGCGAACTCGGGAATCACATTCGGCGCCTGGCCGCCGTTGGTAATAATGCCGTGCACCCGAATGCCGTCGGGCAATTGCTGGCGCAGCACGCTGATGCCGTTATACAGCAGCACGACCGCATCCAGCGCGTTAACGCCTTTATGGGGGGAACTGCCGGCATGGGAAGGTTTGCCGTAAAAATTAAAATAAAGGTGGTTATTGGCCAGCGAGGGGCCGGACAGCCGGGTCTTGCCCGCGGGATGAATCATCAGGGCCGCATCCACATCTTGCAAAAAGCCGTGCTGTACGAACCGGGCTTTGACATTGCCGTTTAACCCGCCGGGGCCTTTGAGGCCGCCTTCTTCCGCCGGGGTGCCCAAGACCACCACTTTACCGCCGGTGGCCGGCAGGGTTTCCGCCAGGGCTATGGCGGCGGCGACGCTGGTCACGCCGATAATATTGTGGCCGCAGGCATGGCCTATTTCGATCAAGGCGTCGTATTCCGCCAGATAGGCAATGATCGGGCCGGGTTTGCCGCTGTCTTTGCTGGCGTAAAAAGCGGTTTCATGCCCGGCCACGTTGGACGTGACGTCAAATCCGGCCCGCGCCAGCAGCTCGGTCAGCCGGGCGTTGGCATAATATTCATTATTGCCGGTTTCCGGATGGGCATGGATATCTTTACTGATGGCGAGATAATTATCCTGTTGCCGATCGATGGACTCATCAATCAGCTTTATTGTATTATTTGTCGTCATTTTACCCTCATCATGAGACCGCTATAGCCATACGCGTGGTCGCAACCATACACCAAAAAAGATTTGAACTTAAAATGAAAATAGCACATAACCATAGTGATTTTTCGCATGACTATAACTGAAAATAATAGCCGTTGGCATATATTATTTTAGCGGCTGGTTAGATGGTTAAGTTATTTTGCTATAACCAAGATTAAAAAAATAAAAGCATAAATTTCAATTTATTATGAAATATATGCCGCTATTTTGAACATTTTTAAACCAGCGGCGGGTCTATTTTAATCGGGTCTATTACATTAAATGATGGAATTGTAACCAGAAAGAAAAATATTCTCGCCAAGAAAAGCCTATTGCCATTTATTCACTTTTAATATTCAGTTATTAACTAAGCTATATTGACAGCCGGCCTTTATACTGTGCTGCTTAATAATACCTAAATGGTAATTTCAATATCTCTCTTTCTTAAGGGTAATTTATGCATAAAATAATGACAGCCATGCTCGGCGCCGCGGGTTTAATTATGACGCTATCCGCCGCCCAGGCGGCAGCGGTGCCAGATGAAGTGCGGGTCGCCTATAGCGGCGGCTCGCAGGTTTTATTGTTGTCCAAAGTGGACGGTTCGCTGGAAAAAGCGCTGGGCACCAAGGTCAAATGGGTGCAATTCGCCTCCGGCGCCGATGCGCTGAATTATTTCGCCAGCGACGCCATCGATATCGCCAACTTTGGCTCCAGCCCGGCCACCGCCGGCATCGTGCGCAAACTGCCGGTGGAGATTATCGGGGTCTCCGGGGTGATCGCCACCTATGAGCGCTTAATCGGCAAACAGGGTATCGACGGCCTTAAAGGCATCGAAGGCAAACGGGTAGGTTATCCGCCTAACTCCACCGCCCAATACGCGCTGGAAGCGGCGATTGCCGTGCATAAACTCGATCGCAGCAAAATTACCCTTATCCCGCTGCGCCCGGCGGAAATGGTCGCCGCCTGGAAACGCGGCGATATCGATGCCGGTTATGTCTGGGCGCCCTTCGCCCAGGAGCTGGAAGCCTCGGGGGGCCATCAGGTTTTCGCCACCAAGGATTTACAGGCCGACGGTTACCTGATTTATAACAACTATGTGGTGCGTAAAGCGTTTGCCAAACAATACCCCGAGGTAGTGACGCAATTCCTGCGGGTCCATCAGCAAAAAGTAGATGAATTCCGCCGCAACCCCGAGGCCGCCGCCGCCATTGTCGCCAAAGAGGTCGGCGCGCCGGTGACCACCGCCACCAATACCCTGGCCGGGCTGGAATATCCTTCCCTGGCCGAGCAGGGCACCGCCGCCTGGTTGGGCGACGGCACCGATACCGATCATAGCGGCATCGGCCAGGCGGTGAATAAAACCGCCCATTTCCTGCAAAGTATCGGCGAAGTGCGTCAGCGGGATATACCGGCCACCTGGAAAGATGCCATTGATTCCAGCTATATCCGCCAGGCCGCGGGAAAATAATCGCCGTTATGAAAGCTGTTCATCATGTAGCCATCAGCGTCGCGTCGGTGACGCTGTTTTTCTTACTCTGGCAGGTGGCCGGAGAACGTCACTGGGTTGACCCGCTATTATTGCCGCCGTTAACCGATATCGGCGAGACCACGGTGGAATTATTGCATGACGGCTATCGCCAGGTACCGTTGTGGGAGCATATCGCCATCAGCCTGGCGCGGGCGTTAAGCGCGTTTACCGTGGCCATCGCCCTGGGCATTCCGCTGGGCCTGGTGATGGGGTTGTCGCAGCCGGTGGCCGCCGCCCTTAATCCCTTTGTGCAATTTTTGCGCCCGCTGCCCAAAATCGCGCTCATTCCGCTGGCGGTGGTCTGGCTGGGGATTGGCGAATCGTCAAAATTCTTTTTGATTTTTATCGCCACCTTTCTAAGCGTGGTGGTGGGGGCGACCGCGGCGGTGGAGCGCATCGGCCGTGCGCGTATCCGCGTGGCGCAGACCCTGGGCGCTTCCCGCCGGCAGATTTTCTGGCGGGTGGTTTTGCCGGATACGCTACCGGAGCTGTTTACCAGCGTGCGTTTGTCCATCGGCGTGGGCTGGACGTCGCTGATTGCCGCCGAGCTGGTGGCGGCGACCTCGGGCCTGGGCTGGATGGTAATTAACGCCAGCGCCTACCTGCGCACCGATATCGTGATGATCGGCATTCTGCTGCTGGGGGCCATCGGCTACGCGCTGGATTTGCTGCTGGTGGGATTGCAGAAATGGCTGGTGCCCTGGGCGGGGAAGGACGCATGACCGATCATATCCGGCTTGAACATGTCACTTTGGATTTTCCGGGCAAGCATCAGCGGCTGACGGTGCTGGAGGATGTGTCGCTATCGTTGGCCCAGGGGGAATTCGTGGTGCTGCTGGGGCCCTCCGGCTGCGGGAAATCCACCATCCTCAACGCGATCGCCGGTTTTACCGGCGCCCGGCAAGGGCGCATTCTGTGCGCGGGGCAACCGGTCAGCGGCCCTCACCCGAGCCGCGGCATGGTGTTTCAGCAGCCCAATTTATTTCCCTGGCTATCGGTATTGGATAACGTCACTTTTGGCCCGCGCATGGCCGGCAAAAAACGGGCCGCGGCGAATAGCGAAGCCAATGCCTGGTTGCGGCGGGTAGGGCTGGAAGGCTTCGAGCACCACGCCCCCTGGCAACTGTCCGGCGGCATGAAGCAGCGGGTGGCGCTGGCGCGGGCCTGGCTGCCGGATCCCGATGTGCTGCTGATGGACGAGCCGTTTGGCGCGCTGGACGCGCAAACCCGCATGATGATGCAGGAATTGCTGCGGGCCGCCTGGCGGCAAACGGGCACCACGATTTTGTTTGTGACCCACGATGTGGAAGAGGCGCTGTTCCTGGCCGATCGCATTCTGGTCATGTCGGCGCGGCCGGGCACTATCGTGGATGAGGTGGTGCTGCCTTTCGGGCCCGAGCGGGATATCGAGACCCTGGCGCAGGCGGCGGGCTATAGCGATATCAAGCAGCATGTGCTGCACCGGGTGCGCGCCGAGGCGCGGCGGGCGAGTCAAGCGGGCGGCAAGGAGGGGGATAAATAGGGCGGCCGGCGGGCGGCCGCCCAGGGTTCACGCGGGTTTGGCCGCCCCAAGGCGGCTAGCCAGGGCCGACAGGCCGTAGCAGAGCAAATAATAAATCACGCCGATAAAGACAAAGATCTCGGTGGGGTAAATCTGCTCGCGATTATTCACCTGGCCGGCCACGGTGGTCAACTCGGGCACGTTGACGATAAAGGCCAGGGAGGTGTCTTTAATCAGCGCCACCATCAGGCCGATATAGGACGGCAATAAGTTGGGTATGGCCTGGGGCAGCAGGATGGCGCGCAGGATCTGCCATTCGCCCAGACCGGACGCGATGCCGGCTTCGATTTGCCCGGCGGGCAGGGCGTTAAGCCCGGCCAGGGTGGTATGCATTACCGCCGCCGAGGTAAACCAGGCCAGCGCCAGGATCACCGTCAGCGGGCCGGGTATCGAACCGCCAAACACGATCGGCAGCAGGAAAAACATCCAGAAAATCACGAAGATCAGCGGAATGCCGCGAATAAACTCCGCCCAGATAAACAGCGTCCAGCGCACCCAGCCTTTATAGCGCCAGGCCAGGCAGGCCAGCAGGACGCCCACCCCCCAGGCCAGCACGCCGCTGGTGATCGCCATGATAAGCGTCAGCAGCACGCCGCCCGGCTGGCCGTCGGCCATCCGTCCCCATAACAGGTAGGTCAGGTTATTGAGGATCACATCAAAATTAAACGTCATGGCGTGTCCCCTTAAGGGCGGCGTCCGACGGCGGTTCCCTCAGCCCATCGGCATCCAGAACCGCCAGCAGGGGCTGGCGCCGGTCGCGGCGTTTGGGTCCCAGCAGCAGCATCAGCCCGCCCATCAGCACTCCCAATAACAGATACAACCCGGTGCCGACGGCGAAGCCTTCCAGCGCGTGGGCGTTATAGCTCTCCACGCGGCCCACCTGATAGGTGAGTTCGGCAAAACTGATCCCGCTGGCCAGGGAGGAGAGTTTCATCAGGTTGAGATATTGCCCGACCAAGGGCTGCCAGGCATTAATCAATCCCTGCGGCAGCAGCACATTGCGCAGGATATGCCACTGGCTGAACCCCTGGGAAAGCGCGGCTTCCGTTTGGCCCGCGGGCACCGAGTTCAGCCCGGCCTGGATCTCTTCGATTAAAAACGCCGCGCTGAACAGCGCCAGGCCCCAGCAGGCGCAAAGAAACTCCGGCGTCAGCCAGGCGACGTTCCCCGGCAGGTTGGCCCAGGGATGCATATCGCCGATATAAAACCGCAGGCTTTGCGGCAGCATGCCCCAGGCGGCGAAATACCAAAACAGCAGTTGCACCAGCAGCGGCGTATTGCGAAACACCGAAACATACGCCGCCACCAGGCCGCGGCCCAGCCGGCCCGGAGCCAGGCGCAGGCCGAGCATCAGCACGGTGATAAGGGTAGCCAGCAGGCTGCCGATCAGGGTGACATACAGGGTGGCCATGAACCCGGAAACAATCCACTGCCACGGTTGGCCGGTCAGGACCCCGGTCCAATCCAGATGCCAGGCCATCAGGCGTCCTCCACCCGCGCATGGAGCGGATTCAAGACTTTTTGCAAAAAGCGCTGCGCGCGGGGATGCGCCGGGGCGGTAAAAAAGGTCTCCGGATCGGCCTGTTCCAGAATGACCCCTCCGTCCATAAATACCACCCGATCGGCGATCTCGCGGGCAAAACTCATCTCGTGGGTTACCACGATCATGGTGATGCCGCTGTGCGCCAGTTCCTGCATGACCTGCAACACTTCGCCGATCATTTCCGGGTCCAGCGCCGAGGTGGGTTCGTCGAACAGGATCAGGCTGGGGTCGGTCACCAGGGCGCGGGCAATGGCCACGCGCTGCTGCTGCCCGCCGGAGAGCTGCGCCGGGAAAAAGGGCGCTTTATCCGCCAGGCCGACCCGATCGAGCAGGGTTTGCGCCTTGGCATGGGCCTGGGCCTGCGTCCAGCCATGCACCTTGATCAACGCCAGGCTGACGTTATCCAGCGCGCTGAGATGGGCATAGAGATTAAATTGTTGGAAGACAAAACCGATATGGGTGCGTAATTCCCGCAGCGCTTTGCCTTTCAAGGCGGAGGTGGGCCGCCCGTCGATCAGGATTTCGCCGCCGCTAACGGTTTCGAGCTGGTTGATTAAGCGTATCAGAGTGGATTTTCCCGACCCGGACGGGCCGCAGATGGCCACCACTTCCCCGCGCGCGGCGCTGAAATCCACCTGGCGGATAACATGATGCGGTCCGAAATATTTATCGACCTGGCGAAATTCAACGGCGGGAGAAATAGCGGTATTATCCGCCACCGGGGTGGCGGATACGTCGGAATTGTGGTGCTGGAAGTGCATTGATTCAGCCTGATTATTTTGCTTCTATTTTAAACAAACGCGGCTGAGGCGACTTGGTCTGCGGCCCGAACCAGTTATTATAGATGGAGGTGGCCTGGCCGTTTTTCTCCAGTTGCAGTAATTCGTTGTTCACGAACGCCAGCAGGGCGGTTTCGCCTTTTTTAACCCCGACGCCAATCTCTTCTTTGCTCAATAATTCCGGCAATACTTTATATTTCGCTTTATCCGGCGCGCCGTCGAGCAAACCGGCCAGAATGGTGCTGTCCTGGGTAATCGCCTGGACGTTGCCGTTGCGCAGGGCCGACAGGGCCAGCGGGATATCGTCATAGGACAGGACGCGCGAATCAGGGAAGCGGTTGTGCAATTCCTGTTCGCCGGTGGTGCCCTTGACCGCGCCGATGCGGGCCTTGGCATACTCACTGAGTTTGTCCGGCGATTTTGCCGGCACCAGGAATTGCTGACCGGTCACGAAATAGGGCACGGAGAAATCGATGACCTTGGCCCGTTCCGGCGTGATGGTGATATCCGCCACGATGATATCGGCTTTGCCCGACTGCAATAACGGTATGCGATTGGCGGGGTTGGTGGGCACCAGTTCCAATTTTACGCCCAGCGCCGAGGCCAGCGCCTTGGCAAAGTCCACGTCATAACCGACGATATTATGGGTTTTGGCGTCCACGGAACCAAACGGCGGGTTGGAATCAAAGGTAGCGACGCGAATAACGCCGGCCTGTTTAATATCGGCCAATTGATCGGCATGGGCCGTGAAAGAAGAAATACCGCCCATAGCCAACAACGTCAGCAGCGATAAAACAGAAGGGCGCTTATTAATGAACACAGCCATATGCTATTCCTTGAAATAATTGATGGATAAGTGAGCTGCTTCAATAGGTTATCCAGTGAAGTCGGCTTTATGGCAAGGAATATTACATAGGCCAAGATAATTAACCACGTATAAAAAAGCATATGTTTATCACGGCTAAGCATAAGAATAACTTATGACCGTACCGGAGCCGCGGGGCGCTTAGATTATGAGAAAAAATAAAATTTCAGCCAGGCAAAAAATAATCAGGGTTAATACTGAATAATAATCATTTCCGCCTGTGGCGCGGATAACGGCAGATATTTATCCGCAGAGGGATTAAATGAAGAGGTTAATCATATTAAGTAATAAAGATAGTAGTCATTCAAATAAATGTTGGCCGCCGGTTAAATAAAACCGGGCTATTCCCTAAATGGCGCGCAATGGAATAGCCCGGCCCGTGCCGCGACGCGCGCAGCCCAGGCCCGGCAGGTTTATCCCTTAGCGCGGCCCGCATCGGCTGCTGGCCCGCACCGTGAGCACCGGCGGGAAGCGGAACGGCTCGACGGCTTCGCCATTGATGCGCCGCAGCAGCATTTCCACCGCCCGGTAGCCTTGCTGCTCCATACAGGTGCTGATACTGGTCAGCGGCGTTTGTAAATGCGCGGCCAGCGGCGTGTCGTTATAGCCCACTACCGCCATATCCCGCCCGGCCGCCAGGCCGCGGTCGCGCATGGCGCCCATCAGGCCGATGGCCAGAAAGTCATTAACGGCAAAAATAGCCGTGGGCCGGGGATTGAGGGCCAACAGTTGCCCGCCGATAAGGAAACCCGTTTCGCTATCAAAGGGGCCGTGGATAATGTGCGAAACGGGGATGTCGATTCCCTGTTCCCGATAATACTGGCAGAACCCCCGGGTACGCTCAAGGGCATTGCCGGTATAGGCCTGGCCGGCAATAATCGCCACCCGCCGGTGCCCCTGCTGGTAGAGATGCCGGGCGGCCAGGCGTCCGCCCTGCATATCATCCGAAGTGACCGAGCAGAAATGGCCCTTGCGCCGGCTCACCAGGACAAAAGGGATCTCGCGCTGCGCCAGCACGTCGATAAAATCCGGCTCCGGGGTGCAATGGGCATCGCTGATGATCAACCCATCGACATTGCGCGCCAGCGCACGTTCGGCCAGGGCGCGCTGGCGTTCCGGCCGATCCAGGGTATTGGCGACAAAAGCGGTATAACCCAGGTCGCTGGCCGCCCGATCGATACCCTCATAAATGGTCGCCAGCACGATATCCGACAAGCGCGGCACCAGTACCGCTATCTCGTGGCTGCGCTGGGTTTTCAAGGTGGTGGCATGGGTATTGGGCCGGTAGTCGAGACTGGCCGCCAGCGCCCGTATCCGATCGATGGTTTCTTTCGAGGCGGCGCGCCCCGCCCGGGCGATATCGCCGTTAAGCACCCGTGAAACCGTCGAAACATGTATATCCAACTGCTGGGCGATGCTGCGTAAGGTCGCGGGACGTGTGCTCATGGATAGCCTTTAAAATAATGATCGGTTTCCGGTGCCGGCGGGGAGGGGTATCCCTTATCGGGCAATTTTCCGCACCGCTTTGGGGCAAAACGCGCCAGAATGTTTCATTCCGCGGGCGGGAGGGTTACCCAAACGTTTGGCTAAAATTAATTAAAATTTTTTTTATAGTTAAAATTGATGATAATCAATAGGTTGTATCCTATTGTCTGCAAAAGCCGCCGTGCTTAAAAAAAAGTTGGTATAGCCATTGTATGGGTTTATCGAGGGTTTGCTACGCCGTCCTCTATCAACCAGTACAGCAAGGAAAATGCCAAGATGCCAAATCATTCCATTCCACGTTCCCTGCGCTTTACCCGTTGGTCGTTAGCCTGCGCGCTGGCCGCCGGCTCGCTGCTGCCGTTTGGCGCCTGGGCCGATTCCACGCTGCGCATTGCCATGACCGCCGCCGATATTCCCCTGACGCTGGGACAACCGGATCAAGGCTATGAAGGCAACCGCTTTACCGGCATTACGCTATACGACTCGCTGGTGGAGTGGGATCTGTCGCAGGGGCAGAAACCCAGCGAACTGGTGCCCGGATTGGCCACCGAATGGGCGGTTAATCCGCAGGATCATAGCAAATGGACCTTTAAGCTGCGTCCGGGGGTGACCTTTCATGACGGCACCCCTTTCAACGCCGACGCGGTGGTATGGAACGTGGATAAAGTGCTGAATAAAGCCGCGCCGCAATATGCCCCGGCGCAGATCGGCAATACGGCGTCGCGCATGCCCACGCTGGTATCGGCGAAGAAAATCGATGATTTGACCGTGGAGCTGGCCACCTCCGAACCGGATGCCGTACTGCCTTATAACCTGACCAATCTGTTTATCGTCTCGCCCACCGCCTGGCAGAAGGATTTCGACGCGGCGCCGGCCGGCGGCGATGCCGCGGCGCGGGCCAAAACGGCCTGGACTGCCTTCGCCGCCCATGCGGTGGGCACCGGGCCGTTTAAAATGCGCCAGCTGGTGCCGCGCCAGCAGTTGACCCTGGACAAAAATCCGCAGTATTGGAATCCGCAGCGCATCCCCAAAGTGGATAGCATCATGCTGATTCCTTTGCCTGAAGCCAATGCCCGCACCGCCGCGCTGCTCTCCGGCCAGGTGGACTGGATTGAGGCGCCGGCGCCGGACGCCATGGATCAAATTAAAAGCCGCGGTTTTAAAATTTACGCCAACGCCGAGCCCCATCTCTGGCCCTGGCAGTTCTCGTTTCTGCCCGGTTCGCCCTGGCAGGATAAGCGCGTGCGCCAGGCGGCCAATTTATGCCTCGATCGCAGCGAGCTGAAATCGTATCTGGGCGGTTATATGCAAGAAGCCACCGGCACCTATGAAAAGGACTCGCCGTGGTACGGCAACCCCACCTTTAAAATCCGTTTTGACGCCGATGCCGCCCGCAAGCTGATGACCGAAGCGGGATATAGCGCCGCCAAGCCGGTAAAAGTGAAGGTGCTCACGTCCGCGTCCGGTTCCGGCCAAATGCAGCCGCTGCCGATGAATGAATACATCCAGCAGAGCCTGAAAAGCTGTTATTTCGATGTCAATATCGTGGTTAACGAATGGAATACCCTGTTTAGCAGCTGGCGCCTGGGGGCCAAAGATCCGGCGGCCCAGGGGGCCGACGCCATTAATGTCAGTTCGGCCGTTATGGACCCTTATTTCGGCCTGATGCGCTTTGCCAGCAATAAGGCGTTTCCGCCCACGTCCACCAACTGGGGCTATTTTACCGACCCGAAAATCGAGGCGCTGATTACCAAAACCCGCAACGCCTTTGATCCCAAGGCCCTGGACGCGGCCACCGCCGAGCTGCACCAGGCGGTGGTGGACGAAGTGCCTTTTCTCTACGTCGCCCATGATATGGCCCCCCGGGCGATATCGCCGAAGGTGAGCGGGGTAGTGCAGGCGCAGAGCTGGCTTATCGACTTGACCCTGGTAACCAAGCAACCCTGATTCGCCGCGTTCCGGCGCCGTATCGCCCGAGGGCCGGCGCCGTTTTTCCTACCTGACCCGCGGAGGGACATGATGCTGGCTTATATCCTGCGTCGTTTGTTATTGGCGACGCCGATCCTGCTGGGGGTGGCGCTGGTGTGTTTTATGCTGGTGCATATGACGCCCGGGGACCCGCTGGTATCGGTGATGCCGCCGGATGCCTCGCAGGCGCTGCGCCTGCAACTGATCCAGGCGTATGGCTTCGATAAGCCGCTGCCGGTGCAGTTCGGACTGTGGTTATGGCATGCGCTGCATGGCGATCTGGGTATGTCCATCGCCAGCGGCCGGCCGGTGAGCAGCGAGGTGCTGAACGCGGTGGGCTACTCCCTGCGCCTGGCGCTGCTGGCGTCGCTGATAGGTTTTGCCCTGGGCAGCCTGTTCGGTTTTGTCGCCGGCTATTTCCAGGACAGCTGGCTGGATCGGCTGGCGTCGGTGTTTTCGGTGTTCGGGGTCAGCGTGCCGCACTATTGGCTCGGCATGCTGCTGGTGATCATTTTTTCCTCGCAGTTGAACTGGCTGCCGGCCACCGGCGGCGGGCCGATGGGCGCCGCAAACTGGGCCTGGGACTGGGCGCACCTGCAATTTATGCTGTTGCCCGCCATCACCCTGTCGGTGATCCCCACCGGCATTATCGCGCGCACCGTGCGTGCCCAGGTGGCCGAAACGCTGGCGCAGGAATTTATCGTCGGCCTGCGCGCCAAGGGCATGGGCGAATTTTTGCTGTTTCGCCACGTGGCCAAAAATGCGGCGCCCACCGCCATGGCGGTAATGGGCCTGCAAATCGGGTATCTGATGGGCGGCTCCATTCTGGTGGAAACGGTGTTCGCCTGGCCGGGCACCGGCCTGCTGCTAAATTCGGCCATTTTTCAGCGCGACCTGCCGCTGCTCCAGGGCACCATTTGGGTACTGGCGCTGTTCTTCGTGCTGCTCAACCTGCTGGTGGATATTCTGCAAACCCTGTTTGATCCCCGCATCAAGAGGACCTGACCATGATGCTGAACCTGGTTCGCCCGGCCAAATCCTGGCCGCAGCCCACGGAACGTTCGCCCGGCTACTGGCGGGTGGTGCTGGGGCGCGCCCTGCGCGATCCGGTGGCGCTGGCGGTGGGCTCGCTGATTTTAGTGCTGCTGGTTATGGCGCTGTCCGGCCCCTGGCTGGTGCAATGGGTGCATCTGGACCCTTATGCCACGTCGATGTTTAAACGGCTAAAACCCATCGGCGCGCCGGGCTTGCCGCTGGGGTCGGATGAATTGGGGCGCGATATGCTGGCGCGGCTGATCCTGGGCACCCGGCTGTCGCTGTTTATGGGCATCACGCCGGTGGTGATCGCCTTTTTTATCGGTTCCGCCATCGGCGTGGTGGCCGGCTATGCCGGCGGTTGGCTTAATAGCCTGATTATGCGCACCGTGGACATTTTTTATGCGTTCCCTTCCGTGCTGCTGGCCATTGCGCTGTCCGGCGCCATGGGGGCCGGGGTCGGCAATGCGCTGATTTCCCTAACGCTGGTGTTTGTGCCGCAGGTGGCCAGGATTGCCGAAAGCGTGACCACCCAGGTGCGCAGCCGCGATTATATCGAAGCGGCGCGCGCCTCCGGCGCCGGCGCGCTGACCATTATCCGCACCCAGGTCCTGGGCAACGTGCTGGGGCCGATTTTCGTCTTTACCACCGGGCTGATTTCGGTTTCGATGATCCTGGCCTCGGGACTGTCGTTTCTCGGCCTGGGCGTGACGCCGCCCGAGCCGGAGTGGGGATTGATGCTCAATACCCTGCGTACCGCCATCTATACCCAGCCCTGGGTGTCCGCGCTGCCCGGCGCGATGATTTTTATCACTTCGATTTCCTTTAATATCCTGGCCGATCGCCTGCGATCGGCCATGGCGGTGAGGAGCTGATTATGAGCGATCGCGATATTGGCGGGCCGGCCCAGCCGTTGCTGATGGGGCAGCGGCTGGTTAAACATTTTCCGGTCAAGGGGGCCTTGGGCAAACGCGCGGTGGTCAGGGCGGTGGACGGTATCGATTTCACGGTGCTCAAAGGCGAGACCCTGGGGGTGGTGGGCGAATCCGGTTGCGGCAAATCCACCACCGCGCGGGTATTGATGCAGTTAATTGAACAAGACAGCGGCGAGCTGATTTTCGACGGGGTCGCGGTGGGCAGCCAGCGGTTGACGCTGCGCGACTATCGCCGGCAGGTACAGATGGTATTTCAGGACAGCTATTCGTCCCTGAATCCCCGCCTGACCATGGAGCAGTCGGTGGCCTTCGGCCCGGCGGTGCACGGCATGGGACAGGGCGCGGCCCGGGAACGGGCCCGGGACTTGCTGGATCGGGTCGGGCTGGACCCGGGGCGTTTTGCCGGCCGCTATGCCCATGAATTATCCGGCGGCCAGCGCCAGCGGGTGAATATTGCCCGGGCGCTGGCGGTGGACCCGCGCCTGCTGATCCTCGATGAAGCGGTGTCGGCGCTGGACAAATCCGTGGAGGCCCAGGTGATTAACCTGCTGCTGGATCTCAAAGAGAGCCTGCAGTTGACCTATGTGTTCATCAGCCACGATTTACACGTGGTGCGCTATCTGTCCGATCGCATCATGGTGATGTATCTGGGCGAAGTGGCGGAAGTAGGGCCCGCGGAGGCGCTGTTTTCCCAGGCGCGGCATCCTTATACCCGGGCGCTGCTCAGTTCCATGCCGTCCATGGACCCGTCCCGGCGTACTTTGGCCTCGCCGCTGTCCGGCGATCCGCCCAGTCCCATAGCGCCCCCCGCCGGCTGCCGCTTTCATACCCGCTGCCCCTATGCCGAGGACGTGTGCGCCCGCCGCAAGCCGCGGCTCGCCGCCGCCGCGCCGGGCCATTTGGCCGCCTGTCTGATGATTGAACCCGGCGCGGGACATTCCGCCAGTCCCGCCGTTCCCCATCCCGGGGCGTTGCCCGCCAGGAGGCTTGAATGAGCGTGCAGCCGTTAATGCCACCCATGATTACGGTGAAAGATCTCAACGTGCGTTTTCGCCACGGCCGGCAGACGGTTTCGGCGGTCAACGGCGTCAGCCTGGAAGTGGCCCGGGGGGAAGTGCTGGCGCTGATCGGCGAGTCCGGGTCCGGCAAAAGCGTCACCCTGCGCGCCCTGATGCGTCTGCATGCCGAACGGACCACCACCATTGCGGGCCGAATCCATATCGCCGGCCAGGACGTGATGGCGCTCTCCAAACGCCAGCTGCGGGCGCTGCGCGGCCCGGTGGCCGCCATGATTTTCCAGGAACCCCTGCTGGCCATGGACCCGGTTTATACCGTCGGCCAGCAGATTATCGAAGCGCTGCGCCAGCACCAGACGCTCTCCCACGCCGACGCGCGGATTATGGCGCTGGAGGCGTTGCGCAGCGTGCATATTCCCAGCGCCGAGCAGCGCCTCGACGCCTATCCCCATGAAATGTCGGGGGGGATGCGCCAGCGCGCCATGATCGCCCTGGCGTTGTCCTGCCGGCCGCAGTTGCTGCTGGCCGACGAGCCGACCACGGCGCTGGACGCCACGGTGCAGATCCAGATCCTGATTTTATTGCGCGAACTGCAGCAGGCGCTGGGCCTGGCGATTATTTTCGTCACCCACGATATCGGCGCCGCGGTGGAGGTGGCCGATCGGGTGGCGGTGATGTACGGCGGGCGCATTGTGGAGCAAGCCCCGCTGGCCGAGTTATTGAATAACCCCCGGCATCCCTATACCCGCGTGCTGCTCGGCACCCGGCCCAAAGCGGGCCTGAGCAAAGGGCAGCGGCTGGTGAGCATTGCCGGCGCGCCGCCCGATTTGTCGCGGCTGCCGGCCGGCTGCGCTTTTGCCCCGCGCTGCCCGCACGCCACCGATGTGTGCCGGGAGCAGGTGCCGGCGCAGGAACTGGTCAATCCCGGCCATCCCATTCACTGTCATCATTGGATGACAATCTGAGGTATTAAGCGGTTAATACCCTTAATCACTGTTCAAGTCCGGAGCCGTTATGCACGACGATGCTTTTGCTTTTATGCCTTATCCTCCCGTGGCGCTGCCCCATGCGCCTACCGGTCCGCTGGCGGGCCTGACGTTTGCCGCCAAGGATTTATTCAACGTGGCGGGGTACCCCACCGGCGGCGGCAATCCCCATGTGCTGGCCATGTCGGGCATTAAAACCCGCACCGCGCCCACCGTACAGCGGTTGCTGGATGCCGGGGCCGCCCTGATCGGCAAGACCCATACCAATGAACTGGCCTTTTCCATGACCGGCAAGAATATTCACTACGGCACCCCGCGCAACGGCGCGGCGCCCGATCGCATCCCCGGCGGGTCCTCGTCCGGGTCGGCTTCGGCGGTGTCCAACGGTCTGTGCGATTTCGCCCTGGGCACCGATACCGGCGGATCGGTTCGCACCCCGGCCAGCTATTGCGGACTGTTCGGCCTGCGGCCCACCCATGGCCGTATTTCCCTGGAGGAGTGCCAGGCGCTGAGCCACAGCATGGATACCGCCGGCTATTTTACCCGCGATGCGCAGCTCTTTGGCCGGGTGGGGGAGTGCCTGCTTGACGCCGATCCGGCGCCGCTGCCGGAGCGGCCGCAGCTGGTGGCCAGCGAAGCGCTGTTCGCCATGCTGTCCGCCGCCGCCCGCGACGCGCTGGCCCCGGCCCTGGCGGCGATCAGCGCCTGCGCCGGCACGCCCGAGGCGTTACCCGGCGCGTTGCCCGATATGGCGGAAGCTTACTGGGCCTTTCGTTATATCCAGGGGTGGGAAGCCTGGCAGGCCCAGGGGGAAACCATTACGCGCCATGGGCTGGTGCTGGGGCCGGATGTGGCGGAGCGCTTCGCCTGGGCCGCCACCGTAACCGAAGAACAATACGCGCAAAGCTGCGCGCTGCGCGCCGCGTTCAGGGACGCCTGGCGGCGGTTATTGGGCAACCGGGTGCTGGTGTTGCCGACGGTGCCGGATATTGCGCCGCGGCTCGACGCCGACGATTCCGCCATCGAGGAAACCCGGCGCGTATCCCATCATCTGCTGGCCATCGCCGTACTGTGCGGCACGCCGCAGGTGAACCTGCCGCTGGGGCAAAAGCAGGGCGCGCCGCTGGGCATTTCCCTGATGGGACCCCGGGGCAGCGATCTGGGCCTGGTGCGGCTGGCCGTGCGGGTAGCCGAGGCCGGCCGCGCCGACCGTTAACGAGACGATTCAACCGGCACCGCCCCCGCCGCGGGATATTGGCGCGCGGGGGTTCGCTTCTGGCCGTCGTCAATGCCGATAAAAACCCTGAAGTAGACAAAAAATACATGACCCGCCGCGCAGACTTTATCGTTGGAACCCGGATAATAGCGCATGATAATGCCATTGTCCTTGCCGATTAATCCTTTATGATCCGCAGCCTTAAGTTTTCACCACGCTATTCGCGCCAGTTCATGCATTATTAAACATAAAAATTGATTATGATCATTATTATTAATATGGGTTAGACGTTTAGCCGAAGTGGAGGACCAAGAATGCGATCGAAGATGCGGCTATCAAGTCAAAACCTATCCGAATTACTGAAAAGTCCGCAGTACGACGGTTTTTTAGATAATTTCCATACCCGGCCATTTAAAAAAGGCAGCATAATCAGCATTCCCGATGTTTCGGGTAATGAAGTCTTTATTGTCTCGGCCGGCCGCCTGCGGGTTTATCTTTCTTATGAGGGGCGCGAGTTTACCTTATGCTACCTGGACGAGGGCGATATCTTCAGCACCCATACCCGGGCTTTTATCGAAGCGGCCAAGGATTCGCTGGTCATGCTGACCAGCGCCCAGGCGTTTCGTCAACAACTGGCGGCTCATCCGGAAATATCATTATTAATGACCGGAATCCTGGGTGAGGTGTTGGGTAGTTCCTGGGACGTTATTGAAGGGTTAATATTTCATGACGCAACTTCGCGCTTAACGGCATTTATTGTTTCACTGGGCCGGGAGCGCGGGCAGCGTATTGGCGCCGGCGTTGAGTTTGAATGTGATTTAACCATGGAAGATATTTCGTTGGTTATCGGCGCCACCCGTCAAACCACCTCATCCTTATTTAATATATTAATCAAGGAGGGAGACTTAACCCGTATTGCCAAAAATAAATTTATCATCAGCGATATCGACGCTTTGGCCACCAGATTGTCGGTGTATAAAAAATAGTATCGGGCCGGGTTATATTGCCCGGACGGGGCAATATAACCCGGTATTACCGTTCGGTACAGGAAATACAGGGATCGATACTATTGACGATGAGCGCCACGTCGGAAATCTTATTGTCCCGCATCATCACCTCCAGGGCATCCCAATTAGGGTAGCTCGGTACCCGCCATTTCATACGCTCCGGCATATCCGTGCCGTTGGTGCGCAGGTAGTAAATCAGCTCGCCGCGCGGCGCTTCGGTTTTGGCGATGGCTTCTCCCGGCGGAATGTCCGGGGTGCCGCTGATGCAAATCGGTCCCGCGGGCAGCTGCGCCATACATTGCCGGATCAGTTTCAGCGCCATGCGCACTTCGTCCAGCCGCACCATGGCCCGCGACCAGACATCGCCATCGGGCTGGGTCTGGATGGCGAAATCCAGCCGGTCGTAAATGGCGTAAGGGGAATTATGCCTGACGTCGTAGGCCACACCCGATCCGCGCGCCACCGGCCCAATCAGGCCATATTCCAGCGCCTCGCCATGGGGCAATATTCCCACTCCCCGGGTGCGGGTCAATATAGACCGGTTGGTGGCGTAGATCCGGCGTATCTCTTCCACCGCCGGCTCCACTTCGGCCAGCCGGCGCAGCAGGTAGGCGCTGGTATCCGCATTGAGATCGTATTTGACGCCGCCAATGCAGTTGGCCCCCAGATCCATGCGGTTGCCATAGACCGTCTCTTTGATATCCTGCACGATTTCGCGGGTTTCCAGGACATGCATAAATAGCGAGGTGAAGCCGATGATATGCGCCATGATGCCCACGTTAAACAGGTTGGACGCCACGCGCTTGATCTCATCGGCAATCACCCGCAAATATTCCCCCCGCTCGGGAACGTCAACCCCGGCAATCTCTTCCAGGGCCATGCAAAAGGTGGTGGGGTGGCTATTGGAGCACAGGGAGCAGATACGCTCGGTCAGGGTGATATTCTGGTAAAAATTGCGTTTCATCACCAGATATTCCACGCCGCGGTGCACGTGGCCGGCGGAAATTTCCAGCCCGCGGATGGTTTCACCCTCCAGGTCGAGCTTAAAGTACATGGGCTCTTCCAACGCCACGTGCAGCGGGCCGACCGGCACTTTATAATGGGTCATGTATTTTCTCCACGCTGGGCCATAATCTTTTCCCACAGGGATTTGGTGCTGGCGGCATTGACCATTTCGGAAAAAGGAATAAAGCGTTGCAGCACTGCGGGGTCGATCGTCGGGTCGATAAACAGCGCCACCGGGTTGGGATGACCGCGAACCACCAGATCGTAGAGCTCCATAAATTCGCGCTCATTCCAATCCGCATTACGAAAAATCGGCGTAATCGAATCAATTTCCCGCTCATTCTCGGGCAGATGCACGGTAACGGTGAGGGTGGCGCCGTTGATATCAAAGTGATAGGCGATTTCATGTACGCCGGAAGGCCGGGGCGTGGCGAGCTGGTAGGCGGTAATGGTGCTCAGGCGGCCGGCGGCCTGCTTTACCGCCCGGGCGGCCGGCAGCAGCATGGCCGGACTGCCCAGTTCGCTCCAGGCGGTGACCACGCCTTTGCGGTTGGTGCGGATCGCAAAGGTGAAGGCGTCCGACATGGTGGCCGCGAACCGGGATTGAACCTGCCCGATCCGGGTGAGCATGTCGTCCGTTATTTTGGGGTCCGTCATTTGGCCTCTCCTGTCGTGTTCAGGCCGGCGGCGGAGCGTTTGCGCCGGCAGTCGGGACACAGCCTGCCCAGGCGTGCCACCGCTGCGGTGCCGGCGCCATAGACCCTGGTAACCAGCGCCGCGCTGATGGGAATAAACCTGACGCCGCACTCCGCGCAGGGCTGGTAGGCCACGGTGCCTTGTTCAATCATCCGGTATTTATCTTCCTGCCGGTGCGCCAGATGCCAGTCTTCGGTCAGGTGGATGGCTTTGGGAATACAGTAGTGTTCACACAGGCCGCAAAATGTGCAGGTATTGTGCCACAGGGTGAACTGCAGACCCTCGGGAGTGGGGTCGAAGCGGATGGCCCCGCCGGCGCAGACATGCTCGCACATGCGGCAGCCGGAGCAGCGCGCGGCGTCGAAGGCGATGCGCCCGCGCAATCCCTTCGGCGTAAAGGTGGCGCCGAAGGGAAAGGGATCGGTGGACGGTCCCTGCGTGAGATTACGAAATAAAATCCTGATAAAATTCATCGTGGTTTCCTACGCTAGCCAACTACAACCGTTGCTGCCAGATATCGATGGCCAGCGCGATGCCTTCGATAATGGCCTGCGGACGCGGCGGACAGCCGGGGACGTTGACATCCACGGGGATGTATCGGTCAACCGGGCCGCTGATGGCGTAACTCTCGCGAAATACGCCCCCCGAAATCGGGCAAATACCGATGGCCACCGTTACTTTGGGGTCTGGAATCTCCTGGTATACGCGCAGAACATTGTCTTTGACCCTGGCGGTAAGCGGCCCGGTGATCAACACGATATCCGCGTGTTTCGGACTGCCGCAGTATTGGCAGCCCAGCCGTTCGACGTCATAACGCGGAATGCAGGCGGTGGTGGCCAGCTCCACGTCGCAGCCATTACAGGAGCCGGCATTGATGCGATATAACCACGGCGAACGTTTGGCTATCCTGCTAAGAAAACCCATTGGCTGATCCCTTTATGCCCGAATAATGACGGCGATCAAACTGACGATCCCGAGTAATTCCGGCCACTTTAAATAGAAGAGAAATGCCTGGTCGATGCGCATTCTCCCCACCGCGGTACGTAACAGCGTTTTCCCCAGGATGAACAGCATCAGGCTTTTGAGCAGGAACGCCGCCAATCCCGCGATCCCCTGCGGGCCGACCGGGAAAAACAGCGTAATGCCAAGCCCGATCACCACTACCGTTTTCAGCGCCGACATCATATTAAACAGCGCCAGGGCGGGGCCGGAATATTCCAGCAGCGGACCTTCCAGTATTTCCGCCTCCGCCTCGGGGATATCAAACGGCGGTATGCCCAGGTTGGCGGGGAAAAACAGCAGGTAGGCGGCCACCGCCGGCCACATCCAGGGGTCAAGCAAATAGGCGCCATGAATTTGCTGATAATGCACAATGTCCGTCAAGGAGAAGGTTACCCAGCCCCCCTGCGCCAGGCCGGTTTTAATGGCGACGCTGGCCAGCACCAGCAGCAGCGGCCCTTCATAGGCCAGCACCAGCGCCATTTCCCGGGAAAAACCGATGGCGCCGTATACCGAGCCGGAGACCGACCCGGCCAGCATCAGCACCACGGCCGGCAGGGTCAGCAGATAAAGCAAAACCAGCAGATCCCCCAGGGCGCCGCTGGGCTGGTAGACCCCGGCGATGGGGATCAGGGTGGCGGCCAGCAGCATGCTGCCCGCCCCCACCGCCGGCAGCGCCAGGAATAATCCGCGCGGCGCACCGTCGGGCACCAGGGATTGTTTACGCATCAGTTTAATAATATCGAACCAGGGCTGTAACAGCGGAGGCCCGACGCGCCGCTGCAAACGGGCCGCGACGATGCGATCGATCCCCTTGAGCAGCAGGCCGAACATCAGGGCCCCCAGTCCCAGGGGGAAAATCACCAGGGGAGCCAAGAGGCCATTCAATGCCGTTATCATGCTCTGCCTACTCCTCGTTGTGGGGCTGCGGCGCGTTATCGCGCGGCCGCAGCGCCAGCCGGATAAACCGGGCTGGCGCTTCGTACAAGCCGGATGCCGGCACATGGGCCTGGGCCGGGGTCAGGTCCGTTACGCCGCCCTGATGCAAATGGACGCAACGGATCTGCCGGTTGCTCAAGCGGTAAAACAGCCAGCCAGCGGCGCCGGTGGACAGCAGCAGTACCGAGAGCGCCAGGGGCTGCCAGCCGCCGGCGCCGGGCAGCCCCCCGGTCCAGGTGACGGCGATCCGCCCCAGCGCCAGGGCATCCATAACATGGCTGATGGGTACCAGCAGCAGTCCCGGGAACATCCCCGCGGCAACGCAGCCGGCGGTCAGCAGCGACATGGGGATCAGCATCACCGCCGGCGCTTCCCGCACCTGGGCCAGTTCCGGGCGCGGCTGGCCCATAAACGCGGCGTGGGCGAATTTTAATACCGCCGCCAGGGTGAACAGGCTGGACATCATGGCGGCCAGCCCCAGCAGGTAATGTCCCGACTGAAATGCCGCCTGATAAATTAACCATTTGGAAGAGAAGCCGTTTAACGGCGGGATGCCCGAGAGCGACAAGCCGGCGAACAGGAACAGGCCGAAGGTGATGGGCATCCTGCGGCCCAGACCGCCCAACTCATCCAAACCGGCGACATGGACCTGCGCCATAATGCAGCCAGCCGCCAGAAATAAAATATCCTTGAGCATCATATGATTGACCAAGTGCATTAACCCACCCGCCACGCCGAGGGGCGAACCGAGGGCAATCCCCAGCAAGATATAGCCCAGTTGGCTGACGGTGCTGTAGATCAGCAGGCGCTTGATGCCGTTTTGGATCACCGCCAGCGCGCCGGCATAAAGCAGGGTGGCCGCGGCGATGACGGCGATGGCATACATGACATGGGTCATGCCGTCGCGCATGCCCAGCCGGCTAAACAGCAGGCCGGCCCCGCCCAGGGTAAACAGCTTCAGTACGCCGTAGATACCGCTCTTGAGCAGTACCGCGGATATATAGCCGCTGACCGGAGTAGGGGCGGTGGGCGGGTGCATCTGGTAGTCGATGCGCCAGGGTAGCTGGGCCGCTTTCATCAGCAGACCCGCCAGGATCAGGATCAGGGCGCTTCCCAGCCACGGCAGGCTCATGTCCGGCGCGGCGCGCGCGATAGCCGCGAAGTCAAATGCCCCGGCCCGGGCCGTCAGCATGGTAATGCCCAAAAACATGCAGGTGGCGCCGACAAAGTTAAAAATAAAGTATTTAAACCCTTCGTTTAACGCCTCTTCGGTCTCGTCGTGGATAATGACAAAATAGAGCGTCCAACTGCTCATGATTTCCCAGAAGGCGAAGAAGTTGAACATATCCTTGCTGCCCGCCAGCCCGAGCAGGCCGCCGATCATAAAGGTAAAAAAGAAAAAGAACCGGTGCCGCGCATGGCCGTGGGCCATATACCCCACGGCATAGAGCAGGTTCAGCACGCCGACCCCGGCGATCAGCAGCGCAAACCAATAGGACAACAGGTCATAGCGGCCGGCATCCAGCAGCACCGCGGCCAGCGAGGCCGCCATGACGCCTACCGCCACCGGCCCGGCCTTGGCGCTGGCCCTTTTGCCGATGCAGAAGATCAGCAGCGCGCCGCAGACCGCGATCAGCGCCGCCGGCGACCAGGCAAGATCAAGATGCGGCAAGGCGACCACGGACCAATCCTGGCGCAGGGCAATCACATTCACCGCCGGGCGCACCAGATTATCCAGGCCGATATCGGGCCACAGACCGCCGGCAATCACCAGCGCGGCCAGTATCCCCATGGCCAGGCGCATGGCTATCGGCGCTTCGGCGGACATCTTCCCCCGATATGGCGCGAAAAACAGCACGCGCAGGATACGCAGATAGTACATGGCGCCGATAATGCTGCCCAGCAGGAACAGGATGGCCACCGTCAGATGGCCGGCCTGGGCGGCCGCGTAAATCATCAGGAATTTGCTGAAAAAACCGCTGAACGGCGGCAGTCCCATGACCGCCAGGGCGCCGATGGCAAAGCACAGCGCGGTAAAGGGCATGACCCGGCCCAGCCCTTTGAGATCGTCCAGGCGTTTGCCGCCGGCCCGGGCGATCAGCGCCCCGGCCGCCAGGAACAGCAGATTCTTGAAAACGGCGTGATTCAACACATGCAGCAAGGCCCCGGACAGGCTTAAATAGGTGGCCAGCCCCACCATCGCCAGAATTTCCCCCACCTGCGCCAGCGTGGAAAAGGCCAGGATGCGTTTCAGGTTTTGTTCCCGGAATGCCATAATCTCGCCGTAGATGACCGTCAGGCAGCCCATGACGCTGACCAGCAGCCCGATGCCCGAAAACGAGTCAATGCCGACCGCGCGGCTGATAATCCCGGTACCGAAAATCACAAATAACACTTTGATAATGCCGTAGACTCCCGCCTTGGTCAGGATACCCGACATCAGCGCGGAGACCGGGGAAGGCGCCACCGGATGAGCGGCGGGCAGCCAGCTATGCATGGGATACAAACCGGCTTTGACCCCCAGCCCCGCCAGAAAGCACAGGGCAATCACCCCGCCGGCGGCCGGCGAGAGCTGCGCGGCCCGGGCCGAGATGGCGGCCATATCGAAGCTGCCGAAGCGGGCGTGGCACAGCAGGATGCCAAAATGCATCACATAGGCGCCCGCCGCGCACATCAGGAAATATTTTCGCCCGGCTTTCAAGGCCGCCGGCGTTTGATCGTGGATCACCAGCATATAGGAGGTCCAGGTCATTAATTCCCAAAACAGATAGAAGTTGCCGAAGTCATGGGCGGTCGCCACCCCCAGCAGCGAACCGCCCATCAGGAACAGGAAAAAATAGTAGCGGTTGGCATGGGCGTCGTCGCGCATGTAAGCCTGGGAATACATCACCGCAATAAATAGCATGGCGGCAAAAACCAGCGTGAATAACCGTGATAAACCATCGATCCCCGGTTCTTGCCAGGCAAACCATAACGTTGCGGCGGCGATTGCCAGCGCGGCGCGATCGCGTAATATCCCGTTAAAACGGCCTAATAAATAAAGTACAAAGCCGCTGATATAAGGGAATGCAACCAAGAATCGCCAGGGGGTCTCAAATATCGGCACCTCGCCGCGTATCGACGGTTTGGCAAAATGTTCGGCTAAATGCAGAAAAGGTTCGGGCACCAAACTCATATAAATTGTGATGCCGGTCAATAAATACATTAAAATATAAATGGGGGAAAATAGCGGCTCTTTTATCGGCGTTGCCGATAATGGATTTTCCGGCCGCTCAAGGCAGATGCGCTGAATAACAATAATATAATAAAAAGCGGCCAGAATAGTGGCAAGCGTCGCCACGGCGGCCAGTAGCCATTCGCCCTGTTCCACCGCCGCATACAGGATCAGGAACTTGCTGAACGATCCTTTAAACGGCGATAGGCCCATCACCGAAAACATGCCGAAGCCAAACAGCAGCGCGGCGACCGGCAGGCGCGCGCCGCTGCCCGCCAGGCTGTCAAGCTGGCTTGAACCCTTTGTTTTAATTAAGTATCCAGCGGTGATAAACACCAGCAGGCGCATGGTGAACTGAAAACCCAGGTGCATCAATGCGCCGGTTGCGCCGGACTGATTATCCAGGCCAAAACCCAGCAATACGTAACCCACTTCCGCCATGGTCGAGAACAGCAGCAGCCTGGCCAGGTTACGGATATGCATTAATGCGAATATTTCGCCCGCCAGCAGCAGCAACGTTCCTGCCCATGCCAGCAATGGAATGCCCAACAGTGGTACTCCCATTTATTCCTCGCTATTGGTATGAGAGTCGATATGTCATCGAAGCTGAATTAAATTTATTGAAAAGCGGCGGCATTGTCTGTCGGCTGGCTGACAGATATCCCAAAGTAAAGCTGACAATATGGATAAGACCAAAAGCGAGGCGGTAAAATAAAAATAGTCGCGATGATTAAATATGATCTAAATCAATTTACTCATTGTGCGTAATATTTTTCGGTAAGTAAATAGTTACGACGTAATTTATTAAATGATAATCATTGCCGTTTAAAGAAATATACCGCGTTGCGCACAGCGGGCCGTGATTTACATTAACCGGAGTGAAATAAAACATTATGTGTCTTGGCATCCCGGGAAAAATTATCGCTATCACCGATGGGGCAAACCGTCTGGCCACGGTAGAGGTTGCGGGGGTAAAACGCGAAATCAATATCGCCTTTATGGTTGATGCCCGGCATCCGCTGGAAAGCTGTCTCGGCAGTTGGGTCTTGGTGCATGTGGGCTTTGCCATGTCGCGCATCGACGAGCAGCAGGCGGCGCAGATGCTGGATCTGCTTAATGATATGGGCGAGCTGACCTGATGAACGCCGTTATCCCCCGGAGGCGATATGCATGAAGCGGCGCTGACCCAGGGATTGGTCGCTATTTTACTGGCCGAGGCGCAGCGCCACGGGGTGCGCGCCATTACGCGGGTTCGGCTCAGGGTAGGGCAACTGAAAGCCGTCGAGCCGCAGGCGCTGGTGTTTTGTTTTGAGCTGTTTACCGAAGGTACCCTGGCCGAGGGCGCCGAACTGATTATCGAGAGCGTGGCGGCGCAAGCCAGATGCCGGGCGTGCCGGCGCGACTTTCAGGTTATCAAATTCCACTTTCAATGTACCCGGTGCCATAGCCAGGATGTCGAGCTGCTATCCGGCGAGGAACTCTATATTGAGAGTTTTGACGCGTGAAACAAAGGGTTGACGCTATGAACCAAAAGGAAAATGTCATTATCTATGCCGATGCGCAAAAGTGCCTCGGCTGCCATAGTTGTGAAATGGCCTGCGCGGTGGCCCACGGCGGTAGCGCGGGGCTGTTCGATGCGGTTTTACGGCAGTTGCCGCTGCATCCGCGCATGAAAGTCGTGGCCAGCGACGACGTCACCATGCCGATGCAGTGCCGACAGTGTGAAAACGCCCCCTGCGCTATGGTCTGTCCCACCGGAGCCTGCCGCCAGGCCGACGGGCAGGTGCAAATCAATGAACAAACCTGCGTCGGTTGCAAGCTTTGCGTGATGGTTTGCCCCTTTGGCGCCATTACCGTCAGGCGCTCCGGCCTGAAAGACCATTTCAGCGTGACCAACCAGGGTGTGGCGCAAAAATGCGATCTGTGCGCCGACTGGCGCGCGCAGCAGGGCAAAACCGATACCGCCTGCGCGGAGGCGTGCCCCACCAAGGCCATACGGCTGGTCGACATGCACGCCTATCGTGAAGCGCTTATCAAGGCCAGGGCCAAAGAATTGGCCCAGTCGCAAAAAAATATCACTCTGACATTGAGGGGGCTGTAATGGATAGCAAAGTAAGGTCGAGCGATCCGGCGGTGATTGCGCTGTGTCCGGTAGCGGAAAAAGAGGGCATCGCCACCGTATTCGATCGCCACCAGATGCAGCAGCCCCAGTGCGGATTTGGTTCCCTGGGCCTGTGCTGCCGGATTTGCTGGAAGGGTCCCTGCCGGGTCGACCCGTTCGGCGACGGACCGCAGGTGGGCATTTGCGGCGCCAATAAAGACACCATCGTCGCGCGCAATTTAATCCGCATGATGGCCGCCGGCGCGGCGGCGCACTCCGAGCACGGGCGTCATATTACGCTGGCCATGCAGCGCATCGGCAAAGGCGAGCTGCCCGATTATCAAATCCGCGACGCCGCGAAACTTAACGGTATCGCCGGGCGTTTGCATATCGCGGTGGCGGATCGCCCGGTACGGGATATCGCCTATGATGTGGCCACCAAAACCCTGGAGGATTACCAGAACCAGGACAGCAAAAAACCCTGCCACTGGATCAGCCTGTCGCTGCCGGACAAACGCCTGGCGCTGCTCGGCAAGCTTGGCGTGCTGCCGCATAATATCGACGCCACCGTCGCGCAGATTATGTCCCGCACCCACATCGGCTGCGATGCCGAACCGGAAAACCTGATCCGCGGCGGGATACGCGGCGCGCTGGCCGATTTTAACGGCATGGCGCTGGCCACCGAACTGTCCGACGCCATGTTCGGCACGCCGACGCCGGTGGTAACCCAGGCTAATATCGGCGTAATCAAACGCCAGGCGGTGAATATCGCGGTCAATGGCCATAATCCGCTGCTCAGCGAAGTCATCTGTGATATCGCCGCCGAGATGAACAGTATCGCCATGGATGCCGGTGCGCCGGAAGGCATCAATATCGTCGGGATTTGCTGTACCGGCAATGAGGTCATGATGCGCCACGGCATCCCGCTGGCGACCAACTACCTGTCGCAGGAAATGGCCATCTTCACCGGGGCGCTCGACGCGATGGTGGTGGACGTGCAGTGCATCATGCCGTCGCTGCCGCAAATCAGCGAGTGCTATCACACCGAATTCATCACCACCATGGATGAGAATAAAATGCCGGGCGCGCGGCACGTCAGTTTCCATGAGGATCGGGCTAAAGAAACCGCCCGCGCCATCGTGCAATATGCCATCGACGCCTTCCAGCGCCGCGACGCCAAACGCATTCATATCCCCGATATTAAACAGACCGCCATCGTCGGGTTCAGCAGCGAAGCCATTACGGCGGCCCTGAGCGCGGTCAACGCCGCAGATCCGCTGGCGCCGCTGGTGGATAATATCGTCAACGGCAATATCCTCGGCGTAGCCCTGTTTGCCGGCTGCAACAGTACGCGCGCGGTGCAGGATGAAAGCTTCCAGATCATCGCTAAACATCTGGCCCGCAATAATATCCTGATGCTGGCCACCGGCTGCGGCGCGGGCGCCTTTGCCAAAAACGGCATGATGAACCAGCAGGCTACCGAAACCTATGCGGGCGACTCGCTTAAAGCGGTACTGACCACCATCGGCGACGCGGCCGGCCTGCACGGTCCGCTGCCGCTGGTGCTGCATATGGGATCGTGCGTGGATAACAGCCGGGCGGTGCAATTGGCCACGGCGCTGGCCAACCGGTTAAACGTGGACCTCAGCGATTTGCCGCTGGTGGCGTCCGCGCCGGAGGCCATGTCCGAAAAGGCCATCGCCATCGCCAGCTGGAGCGTGGCCATCGGTTTGCCGACCCATTTGGGCATCGTGCCCCAGGTGACCGGCTCGGCGGTGGTTACCGGCCTGCTGACCGAAGGGGCCAAGGATCTGTTCGGCGGCTACTTCCTGGTGGAAGCCGACCCGGCGCTCGCGGCGCAAAAACTGGTGGCGATCATTCGCGATAAGCGCCGCGCCCTGGGCATTTGAGCCGCGCGGCCAAAGCGGTAAAACAAGAGGTGATGATGAAAATTGCAATAGCGGGAAAAGGCGGCGTGGGCAAAACCACCCTGGCCGGTTTGCTGGCCCGGTCCTTTGCCCATGACGGGCACAAGGTTCTGGCCATCGACGCGGACCCCGACGCCAATCTGGCGTCGGCCCTGGGCATCCCTGCGCAACGTTATGCCGGTTTGCAGCCCTTTTCGCAGATGAAAACCCTGGCAAAAGAGCGCACGGGCCACGATAGCGCCTACGGCGGCCTGTTTATTCTCAATCCCAAAGTGGACGATTTGCCCGAGGCCTTCAGCGTGGAACACGCCGGCGTGCGGCTACTGCTGATGGGCACCGTGGAGCATGGCGGCACCGGCTGCGTCTGCCCCGAACATACCCTGCTGCGCAGCCTGATGAAACATCTGCTGCTGGAGCGCCGCGATCTGGTGATTATGGATATGGAAGCCGGCATCGAGCATCTCGGCAGATCCACCGCCGAAGGGGTGGACGTGCTGATTGTAGTGGTGGAACCCGGGCAGCGCAGCGTACAGACCACGCGGCAAATAGAAAAGCTGGCGGCGGATATCGGTATTCGCCAGGTGGCGTATGTCGGCAGCAAAATGAAATCCGCCGCCGATCTCGACTTCCTGCGCGCCGCGCTGCCGGAACAAAAAATATTGGGCTATTTGTCGCTCAACCAGGCGATTGGCGATGCGGATCGTACCGGGGCCGCGCCTTATGATATCGGCGGCGCTTTCATGGCCGAAATGGAAGGCATCAAGGCGCGGCTGATCGCCTATGCGGACGCAACATTCGATGTGTAATCACGTAGGCGGCGGGAAATTGCGCGGGAGCATGCCATGTGCCAGCTAAACGTCAGATTGGTATTTATCGATAATCAGGAGGAGAGGATGGCCGAGGTGACCCATATGGCGGTTATGCCCGGCAAAATTACCCTGTCAAGCCTGTTCGCACCCCCCAGGGACCTGATCGGTTTTCAGGTTACCGAGATTGATTGCCTGCGCAGCCTCGTCGTATTAGAGCAGTTGGCGCCGGCGTAAGAACCCTAAGAGGACTATTCAATGCCAGACCACACCCTAACCGAGAAAATAAACGTATTGCTGCCCCATTGGCTGGAACATAACCTGGAGCATATCGCCGTTATGCAAACCTATCTTGACGCCCTGGAACAGCAGGGGGAAACCGAAACCACCCGGACGTTCGCCCAGGCTATCGCGCGCATGGACGACGTGAGCGCCGCCTTGCAAACGGTGATCGCCACCCTGGCTACCCCGGCGACGCACCGCTAGCCGCGCGAAACGAAGGTAAATTATGTGTAATAACTGCGGCTGCAATATCACCAACGGGGCTCGCCTGCTATTAAAACAGGGGGCTATCCGCTCCATTAGGCCACTAAAACCGGCGTTGCCGCATACCGTCAAGGTATTGCAAAACCTGTTGCAGGAAAACGACCGGCAAGCGGCGGCCAATGCCGAACTGTTTGCCGCGCGCGGCACGGTGGTGTTTAACCTGATGTCCTCTCCCGGCAGCGGCAAAACCGCGCTGCTGGAAGCGACTATCGAGGCGCTGGCGGCGCGCGGGCTGCGCATCGGCGTGATAGAAGGCGATCTGGAAACCGAAAATGACGCCGTGCGCCTGCGCCGCAAGGGCGTACCGGTCGTACAGATTACCACCGGCATGGCCTGTCACCTGGATGCGCGCATGATTGATGCGGCGTATAAGCAATTGCCGGATGAACCGCTGGATATTCTGTTTATCGAGAATGTCGGCAATCTGGTGTGCCCCGCCAGTTTTGCTCTCGGGCAAGGCTATGACGTGGTGCTGCTATCGGTGCCGGAAGGGGATGATAAACCGGAAAAATATCCGGTCATGTTCCGGATGGCAAATAAGGTGCTGATGACCAAAATCGATCTGCTGCCCTATTTTGATGATTTTTCACCCCGCCGGGTGCGCGAGCATATCAACCGGTTGGGCAACCGGGGCGAGGTGCTGGCGCTGTCGGCCAAAACCGGGCAGGGCATGGAGCAGTGGCTGGACTGGCTGGCGGCGCCGCTGGCCGGCCGGTAATATCGCCAGCCGGTGTCCCGCGGCTAATTGGTCGGGGGATCGGTTAAATTTAGCCGGCCGACGGTTTGCTGGAACTGGGCATCGTCCCCCTGGGGTAATTTTTTAAACGAGACCTTACCCCGGTAGACATCGCCGTCTATTTTAACGATTTGCGGACGGGTGCTTAGGTTGCCGACGGCGACGCAGTAATTTGACGCCTGGCTGAGCGAGGCATCCCACACATCGGCCATTTTATTACAGTCATCTATCCATAAAAATCGATCTTTGGCATTGAGCTTGGCCAACTGCTGTTTTAGCGGCGTGGATAAATACACATCAAACATCGGTTCGATATTGTCATGGTCAATTTTTAAAATCAGCGGAATCTTGAATTTAACGCCAGAAAAGCCGATGGTTTTATTATTAACATCTATTTTGTATTTTTTTATTTTAGTGGGGAAATCCCACTGCCGTATGACGTCCGGTATCCAGGCGGTTATTTTATCGTCGATATTCAGAAAATAGGTCGATAATGATGTGGCGGATAAGCTGCTGCGGCCTAAACCGATATAGTTATCACCGCCTAATACATCCAGCACGGTGGCGCCATTATCCAGCGTGCTTCTCTTCACATTGCTGACCTGCCGTTCATCCCGATCGCCGCGAATAATAAAAAACAAATCTTTCCGGTCGTGCTGGTTTAAAATATCATAGGCGGTATTGTTCATGGCCAAATGATCGGAAGACACCACGATGACAGTATTCTTAAAATAGCCGGATTCTTTAATTCTTTTGATTAATCGCGCGATATGCTCCTGGCTACAGGCCACGGCGCTTAAGGACCGGTTTTCCTCATTGCCATACTGATAAGACCGGTTGACGCACGACTGCGAAATATAGCCGTCGGGATGATGGGTATCCACCGTTAGCGCAAATAAGGCAAACCGCTGGTTGTTTTGCGACAACTCAAGGAACTTATCATAGACCAGATCCAGCACGGTATCGTCGTACCAGCCCCACTCGTTGCGGTAGCCGGGGTCCTTGACCATTGCCAGCAACTCCTGCAATCCATAGATATGATCAAAACCATGGGACTTAAGAAACAGGCCTTTACCCGCAAAGGCCAGGTCGGCCCCCTGATAAAAATAGTTATCATAACCGGAGGCGCGCAGGATATCACCGAGGCAAATATCGTGGGGATAAAAGGTGGACAGTGAACTGGAGGCATTGCCGTCAAACGGCGCGAATAACGGAATGCCGCATTGCGACGCTACCATTCCGGCAATGGTATAACCGGTGCCTGGCAGCTGGGTGGTATTGCTAAAATCAATCGAATCGTTTTTCTGGCTGTTAAGCTCGGTGGTTAAACCGGCAAAAGTATCCTGATCAAAATAGGTTCTCTCAAGGCTTTCCGCATAAATATAAATAAGATTGGGCCGGTTGCCGGCTAATAATTTATTAGGGGTTTTATAATAGGTATTGAAATCCGTATCGCCGTTTGCCAATTGGGATTTAACCAGACCGGTAATTTCCTTGCTGGCCGGGGTGGCAATCACGGCGGCGGCGGCCAGCAATAAGGCCAATAAGCTGTATGCGGTTTGACCGCTGCCGGATTTGCGTAATAACAACAGCCATGACATCAGGGCGAACACCAGCAGGGACGCCAGCAGGAAACCGGCAAACGGCAGGATATATTTACCCAGGCCCGCGCCGGTCAGGCTGCTGGTGACGGTATAAAGCACCGAATCGTTAATGCCGGCGCCGGTAAAGTAATTGCTGGCCACCCGGATTAAATTAAGCAGGATATAGATGCCTAAAAAAAACAGCACCAAAGCAAATAAATATCTATTCTTTTTAGCTTTGGCTGAATAGACAATAACAGACGCTAAAAATAATCCTAACGATAATGTTTCCACAGGCATCCTTCCCCTTCCAGCAGACAATAAGGGAAAAACCCCCGGTTAAAGCAGCAGCGTTTCAAGGCAGTCTTCCGGTAAGCTCTTCATGATAACTATCTATATAGCAACTAATCCGGGCCGGCGCGAGAGATCATTACCGTAATGTGACAAGCGTGCGCCAGCCAGGCCGGCCGGTAGCGCAAGGAAAACGAAGTTTAGCGTTGGGGAAAAATCAAAAATGGATTTAATTTATTGATATTAATAGTGAAATGTGAGAGTTGAGCGGGGGGTGCGTGGTGTTTAGGCATATTTTTGTTGACAAAAAGTTACATTATTTTTCTGGCACGGGACCGGGACGGCAGGAGCGAAGCGGCCCATATCTCTTCGAGCCGCCGCGACTGATACTTATTTAGGCAATGTATAGGCCTGGCGCGCTAACAGTTTCCAGGCGCCGGAGGCGTTCTTCTGCCATACCTGCATAACGCCGATTTTCACTTCGCCCGGTTTGCCGCCGTCGTTGGTCTTGGCCTGCAAAATATGGCGCACGATGGCTACATCGCCGTCAACCTGCACGGTCTGGTCTTTAAGATCCAGGGTTTTGAACTGCGATTGCCCGGTTACGATGGCATCAACGAATTCCGCGTTATTTTGAATTTTACCGCTGGAATGGCCATAACTCAGGGTCGGCGCCCCGACTTTTTCCAAATCAGCTTTTTTGGCGCTGACCATCGCCTGGCGCATGGTTTCCACCGCCTTGGTCACCGCCGTGGTATCCGCGCTTTGCGCAAAACATGTACCGCTCATCAACAACGAAAATAGTGCCGCACCCAAAATATTTTTCATTATAAGCCCTTCTCCGGACAAGATTATTGCCAGGGCAAATCAAGAGCATCACGCCGCCCCTGGCATAAGAGCGGCAATCCTAACGGATACATGGGCGGGCTAACTGTGATCGTTATCATGCATTTCAAAATTTTTGCCGTGTTTTATATATTTAATAAAACAATGTTTTGAAATAATAAAGGCGCAAATATTGCCGTCAGGCGGTGAGGTTCCAAAACAATACAATCATGATTACCGCAATCGCCGTTATGACTTCGATATCTTCAATATACATCGTCGCCCCCTTTGTTTTCGATCCGATCATGGCCCCCATTGGCGCCGGTCATTGTGATGGGCCGTTCAAAATTACCAAGTGCGGTGCTTGAATTTAAAAAGACGTGCCGGCCGTGGATTTTTTGTGCTTTTTTTTACCGCAGGCAGCGGGGGAGGGACAGCGGAATACGTACGCAGGATAGACAGGTTGATAAGGCGTTAACCCGCCATGGGCTAAAAAACGTTAAAAATACCTTGCGGCGAAATGAGCGGAAGTGGTCGGTAAAATTCTTAAATTTGGAGAAAGATGCGCGGGAGCTGAGAAATTTCCCTTCGTTATGATGGCATTGCGCGGGCAGCAAAATCAGGCCAGCAAATGCCGGCCCTAACCCTGATGCTTGTACTATTCTTTTTGTGTTTAGCAATTCTAAACAACTGTGATGTTAAGTGATGCTAAACAGATAATCAAGTTAACATTACTTATATATTATAATGATTCCAAAACGCCTGAAAGAGGCCCGGCATCGGGCTAAACTGACACAGGAGAAACTGGCGGTCATGGCAGGTATCGATGAGTCCACCGCCCGTTCCAGAATCAGTCAGTATGAAAATGGGATTTACCGTCCCAACTTCGAAACCTGCTGCGCATTCGCCAAAATCCTTGATGTGCCGGAATGCTATTTCTACACCATCGATGACGATTTTGCCGTCGCGGTGCTGCAATTGCATAGCGCCCGTAACGCAGAGCGGAATATTGATTAAGCGCCATTCGTCCCGGCGATAGCTGCGCCCTTGCCGGTCCGGCGATTGGCGACAGTCCGACCTCCGGCGTCAACTCTCTTCGCGGGCAAGCGTATTCCGCCCGCCAACCGCGCCGCCAGCGCCGATACCGCCTTCGTTCGCCCTATCTCCCTAAAAAATCCCGGTTAATCCCACCGATAAATCACCGCGAATTATGGTTAATTAAGAAAGATAATAATTCTCATTTCGTTTCACTTTTGTTAACATTTGTAACCGGTCATCCATCATTCCCCGCCAGCGAGGCGAGGTTTTTTTTGCCTGGCGGTGGGGTGTTATCATTTATTGGTCAATGGAAAGATAAAATGAGAAGGGTTTTTAGCTTAAAGCGTTCCACTCTGCTTTGTTCTCTGGCGTTTATGGCGCCGTTGTTCACCCACGCTGACGATACCCTGGTCGTTACCGCCGCCGGGCCCGCGGATACTGCCGACGCCCCGACCCGGGGGTACATGGCGCAAACCAGCCGCGGGGCGACGAAAACCGACAAACCGCTGATTACCACCGGCCAGTCCGTGTCGGTGATCACCCGCCGCCAAATGGACGATCAGGGCGCATTGACGGTGAATAGCGCCCTGAATTATACCCCCGGGGTATTCACCAATTTCGCCGGCGGGGCCACGCGTTATGAGACCGTTTCCCTGCGCGGTTTTCACGGCGGCGATACCACCAACACCTTCCTTGACGGCCTGCGGCTGATGAGCGACGGCGGCAGTTATAACAATTTGCAAATCGACCCCTGGTTTTTGGAGCGAATCGATGTGATTCGCGGGCCTTCATCGGCGCTGTATGGCCAAACCATTCCCGGGGGCCTGGTCATGATGACCTCCAAGCGCCCGCAGTTCGCCAGCGAAGGGCATGTCAAACTGTTCGCCGGCAATAATGCCACTTCCGGCGCGGCGTTCGATTATACCGATGCCCTTAACGACCAATGGGCGTTCCGCCTGACCGGCATCACCCGCAATAGCGACACCATGTACGATCACCAGCGCGAGGAGCGCTATGCCATCGCGCCGTCGCTGCTGTGGCAGCCGGATGAAAATACCTCGCTGTTGCTAAGAGCCTATCTGCAAAAAGATCCCTCGGGGGGTTATCACAGCGCGGTGCCGGCGGACGGCAGCCTGTATGCCAGCAGCGGGCCCAAGCTGGGCCGGGGCTTCTTTGACGGCGAAAGCAGTCGCAACGAATTCAAACGGCGCCAGCAAATCTACAGTTATGAATTTGATCACCAGTTCAACGAGGTCTGGTCTTTCCGCTCCAACGCCAGCTATACCCATGCCAATGTCGACCAGCAGCAGGTTTACCAGATTGGCTGGAACACCGACCGCAGCGCCCTTAACCGCTATTACAGCGGTGAATCCTCTTCCCTGGCCGCCTACGCCATCGATAACCAGCTGGCGGCGGATTTCGCCACCGGCGCCGTACGGCACAAGGTCGTATTGGGTGGGGAATATCATGAATATACTAACGACCTCTGGGACGACAGCGCCTACGCTACCCAACTTAATCCGTTTAACGGCGTCGGCGGCGGGCCGCAGCTGTACACGGATTATGCCCTGACCCAGCCGGGGACCAGCCGGGTCAATGCGAAGCGCCGCTACTATCAAAGCGGGGTCTATCTGCAAGATGAGATGGTGCTGGATAAGTGGCATTTGGACGTTTCCGGCCGCTACGATCGCATCGTGGCCAAAAATTCCCTGCTCGATAGCGATACGACTTACCGCCGCCAGGATGACCATGTCAGCGGACGCGGCTCGCTGCTGTATGCTTTTGACAGCGGCATTTCGCCTTACGCCAGCTACAGCCAGGCCATTACCCCCCAGGCGCTGTCGGGGGCCGACGGCAACCTGCTCAAACCCACCACCAGCGAACAGTATGAATTGGGGCTGAAATACCAGCCGCCGGGCACATCCTCCTTATATACCGCCGCGGTTTACGATCTGACGCAAAAGAATGTGGCCAACCGCATCGTGCAGGGCAGCTATTATGAGCCGGCGGGTAAAGTGCAATCCCGGGGCGTAGAGCTGGAAGCCCGCACCCAGCTTACCGATCGTCTGACCGGTATCGCCGGGTACACTTACAACCATTTGCGCTTTAAGGATGCCATCGACGGCAATAACGGCAATACGCCTTATATTACCCCCGATCATATGGCGTCGCTGTGGGCGCAATATCGGGCGGATTATGGTATCAATCTGGGCGGCGGGGTGCGTTATATCGGCAAGCAGTGGGCGGATAATGAAAACACGCGGCGCGTGCCCTCGGTAACGCTGCTGGATCTGTCGGCGCGCGCGGATCTGGCGGCCTGGGGCCCTGAACTGAAAGGGGCGTATGTGCAGTTGAATGTCAATAATCTGACCGACCGGAAATATGTCGCCGCCTGCTACGGCACCGGCTATTGCTATTGGGGGGCGGAACGCTCCATCGTGGCGACCGTCGGTTACGATTTTTGATCCAGGCCGCGATAGCGACGGCGCCCCGTTACGGGGCGCCTCGTTGGCCTGACATAATGCGTTATGCCGGCGGTCCGAACCGTTCGCGGCCCGGGCTGCCGAACCTGGCTATTCAGGCACTTTTTTCAGCTCCAGCCGCTGGATTTTACCCACCACCAGCAGATAGCAGAGCATGGACATGATGGCCGAACAGCCGACGAAGATCAGCGCGCTGTTGAACGAATGCAGATTTTTCACCAGATAACCAATCAGCAGCGGGGTGACAATGGACGCCACGTTGCCAAACACATTAAAGATGGCGCCGCACAGCCCGATCACCTCTTTGGGCGCGGTATCGGCTATCACCGGCCAGCCCAGCGCCCCGAACCCCTTGCCGAAAAACGCCAGCGCCATCAGCCCCACCACCAGCACCGTATTATCGGTATAGTTGCACAGGATCATGGTGGAGGCCAGCAGCATGCCGAATACGATAGGCGCTTTGCGCGCAAAGGTCAGCGAGCAGCCGCGTTTTAGCAGGAAGTCGGACACCACGCCGCCCGATATACCGCCGGCAAAACCGCACAGCGCCGGAATGGAGGCAATCAAACCCACCTTCAGGATGCTCATGCCTTTTTCCTGCACCAAATAAATCGGGAACCAGGTCAGGAAGAACCAGGTAATGGTGTTGAGGAAATACTGGCCAAAAAAGATCCCCAGCATCATGCGGCTGGTCAGCAATTGTTTAACGTAGTTCCATTTCGGGCCGGTTTTGGCCGACTTTTTCTGATCCATATTCACTACGCCGCCCCCTTGCTCGATGTAATCGAGTTCGGCGCGGTTGGCGTAGGGGGATTCAAACGGGTTATGGACAAATTTAATCCACAGGAAGGTCAGGATGAAACCGATGACGCCCATTACGGTAAACACGTGTTTCCAGCTCCAGGCATAGACCAGCCAGCCCAGGAACGGCGAGAAAATCGCCAGCGAGAAATATTGCGCCGCATTGAAAATCGACGACGCGGTAGCGCGTTCTTTGGCCGGAAACCAGGCCGCGACGATGCGCGCATTCGCCGGGAACGCGGGCGCCTCGGCAAAACCCAGTAAAAATTGCAGCATAAACAGCGAGAAGATGGCCGCGGGCACCGACAATACGCCGACAAACCCCTGCAATAAGGTAAACAGCGACCAGAAAAACAGGCTATAGCTGTAGACTTTAATCGAACCAAATTTATCCAGCAACCATCCGCCGGGCACTTGCATCACCAGGTAGGCAATGCCAAAAGCCGAGAAAATCTGCCCCAGGTTGACGACGTCCAACCCCAAATCATGGGAGACGGCGACGCCGGCTATCGATAACGTTACCCGATCGGCATAATTTACCGCCGTGATAATAAAAATAAACAGCAGAACAAAATAACGCACGTGCGTTTTGCCGTTATTCTCCAAAGTGGTCTCAATCGCCATTATATATCTCCGCGTTGACGCTTTTGGCCTATGGCATCTCCCGCCGATCGGAAAAATAATCCGCGGCAACCATAAACCTCATAATTAAAATTTATGCCTGTAGATAGGGTTTGGGTATTTGGGACGCTTCAGAGACGCGATATTAAACACCGAAATACCAATCGTCATAATGTATCCGTGAGCAGAAGTATAAAAATGGGCGCGGGGTAAGTCATTATGCAAATGACCAGTATTATGGCGATACATAGGGTTTATTTTGGAGAAAGTCGGTGACTGTGCGTTAGATCACGTTTATGTATGATAATTAAAATGCTATTAAAAAGTATGACGAACATCACACTGTATTGTGCAATTGTCCATAAAAAAACGGATTTTATCGCTAAATATCCCTTTATGCCTAAGCGGCAGGTCACATTTTTGCCATGACACAACAATATAACTTTGATTTAAAATTTAAAATATTTTTTTGACAAAATAAGGCCAAATAAGGAAAAAGAGGAGATAGGCATGTTGAAAGGTATTTTAAAAACTTATTTCGACCCGTTATTGTAACCAGGTATTTTGTTTCGCAGATGAAGAGCGGACCGGGTGCTGACGCATCCGGCCCGCAGGGCAATTATAATTAATGAAGACTCACTGCCGATCAATAAGGGGCATCAGGCGTGGTGATCCGGATCAGTTTTTCATTTACGAATTCATGGATACCGGCAGGGGACTGTTCACGGCCATAACCCGAATTTTTAGTGCCGCCAAACGGCAATTCAGGCGCAATACCGGTGGTATGATTAATATATACCATGCCGGTATCGATTTGCCGCGCCACCGCTACGGCCTTGGCGGTATCGGCGCCAAACACGGTGCCGCCCAGTCCGAATACCGAATCGTTGGCCAAGGCAATGGCCGCCGCTTCATCCTTGACCGCATAAATGCACAGTACCGGCCCGAAAATTTCTTCGGCATAGGCCGCCGTGCCGGGTTTGATATCGGTAAGAATCGTCGGTTCCATATAAGCGCCCGGGCGATCCAGGCGATGGCCGCCGTATACCAGTTTCGCGCCTTGTTTCACGGCGGTCTCCACCTGGGCGATAATTTCCTGCGCCGCTTTTTCGCTGCTCAGGGGCGCCAACTGGGTGGCGGCGTCCAGGGGATCGCCGATGCGGATGGTTTCATAAATGGCCCGCGCCTTGCTGATAAAAGCTTGCGCCACGCTTTCCAGGACAATGATGCGTTTGGGTGAAACGCACACTTGGCCGGCATTCCATAAACGCCCCAGAGCGGCGGTTTTGACCGCCAGGTCCAGATCGGCGTCCGCCAGAACGACAAAAGCGTCGCTGCCGCCCAGTTCCAGGGTGGATTTTTTCACGTATTTGCCCGCTTCGGCGGCAAAGCTTGAACCGGCGGACTCGCTGCCGGTCAGCGAGACGCCCTTAATGCGCTTATCGCCGATCAACGCCGAAACTTTGGACCCCGGTACAAACAGGTTGGTATAAACCCCCGCCGGCACGCCGGCCTGGGCGAAAATCTGTTCCATAATCGCCGCGCATTGCGGTACGTTGGACGCATGTTTTAATACCATGGTATTGCCGGCCATGATATTGGGCGCCGCCGAACGGGTGATTTGATAAAACGGGAAATTCCACGGCTGAACGCTTAACAGCACGCCGATGGGCGCGTAGCTCAGGAAGGCGCTGCCCAGCGGGGTATCAAGGGGTTTATCCGCCAGGAACGCTTCGCCGTTGTCGGCGTAGTAATCAAAAATATCGGCGCACAGCAGCACCTCCCCGATGCCTTCGGACAGCAGTTTGCCCATCTCGATGGTGCAAAGCTTGCCCAACGCCTCTTTTTGTTCGCGCATGATGGCCGCCACTTTATGCAGCAGCTCGGCCCGCTGGGAGAACGGCACTTTTTTCCACTGGGCAAAGGCGCCGTCCGCCCGGGCCAGGATGGCCTCGATTTGCTCGTCGGACATGGCGTCAAATTGTTTTTCAATTTTATTGGTAGCCGGATTGACGGTTTTAATCGACGAAGATGTGGCGGTTTGAACGCTCATGATAAATGATATCCTTATGAAACATTTGGTAATGAAACGGAAGTAAAGCGTTTTGTATGACAAGTATAGGCCTTCCGTGGGGTAATACTTATCGTCTGGAGCTATTGTAGCCATTGGTTAAATAATCATTAGGCCCTCCCGGCGCGGGGTTGATCTTTTTGGCGATAGCTATACTATACCCCCCTATACTATAGTTTGGGATAAGGTGGCGTTATGCCGCGTTCATTAGACGATAAACAACGCATCCTGCTGCGGGTGCGGCGCATTAAAGGCCAGGTGGAAGCGCTGGAGCGCGGACTGGAAGCCGGGCTGGACTGCGGCGCGTTATTGCAGCAAATCGCCGCCGTGCGCGGCGCGTCCCACGGCCTGATGTCGGAAATCATGGAAATCCATATCCGCGATGAGCTGGGCCAGGACGGGTTGTCCGAGGCGGAAAAAGCCGAGCGGGTGAACGGCGTCGCCAGCCTGGTGCGCGCCTATTTAAAGTGAAGACGCCGCCGGTAAGTCCGTTTTGGCGATAATAATGGTTTTTGTATCAATCTATTTTGGAGAAACCCTATGAAATCTCGTGCAGCCGTTGCTTTTGCGCCGGGCCAGCCCCTTAAAATCGTTGAGATTGATGTCGCACCGCCGCAAACAGGCGAGGTGCTGGTGAAAATTACCCATACCGGCGTATGTCACACCGACGCCTTTACCCTGTCGGGGGACGACCCCGAGGGCGTGTTCCCCGCCGTGCTGGGGCACGAGGGCGGCGGCATCGTGGTGGAAGTGGGCGAAGGGGTGACCAGCGTAAAAGCGGGCGATCATGTGATTCCCCTTTATACCGCGGAATGCGGAGTGTGCAAATTTTGCAAATCCGGTAAAACCAATCTTTGCCAGGCGGTGCGGGCGACCCAGGGCAAAGGCCTGATGCCCGACGGCACTACGCGTTTTTCCTATAACGGCCAGCCCATTTATCATTATATGGGCACCAGCACCTTTAGCGAATATACCGTGGTGGCCGAAATTTCCCTGGCGGTGGTTAATCCCCAGGCCCCGCTGGATAAGGTGTGCCTGCTGGGCTGCGGCGTAACCACCGGCATCGGCGCGGTGCACAATACCGCCAAGGTCAAGGCGGGCGATACGGTGGCCATTTTCGGCCTGGGCGGTATCGGGCTGGCGGCGATCCAGGGCGCGGTGCAGGCCAAAGCGGGGCGGATTATCGCCATTGATACCAATCCGGGTAAGTTCGACCTGGCCCGCTCCATGGGCGCCACCGATTGCATTAATCCCAAGGATCATGAGCGGCCGATCCAGGACGTGATTGTCGAATTGACGGACGGCGGGGTGGATTTCAGTTTTGAATGCATCGGCAATGTGGACGTGATGCGCGCGGCGCTGGAATGCTGCCATAAAGGCTGGGGCGAAAGCATCATTATCGGCGTGGCCGGCGCGGGCAAAGAGATCAAAACCCGTCCCTTCCAGCTGGTTACCGGTCGGGTGTGGCGCGGGTCCGCCTTCGGCGGCGTCAAGGGGCGCACCCAATTGCCCGGCATGGTGGAACAGGCCATGACCGGTGAAATCAATCTCGATCCCTTTATTACCCATACCATGCCCCTTGAGCAGATCAACGACGCATTTGATTTGATGCATGAAGGTAAATCCATTCGCACCGTGATCCATTTCTAACCGGGGTTAACTACCCGTTGCCTTCCTGAAACCGGCGGCCGCGCTCCGCGTCCGCCGGTGATATCCCGTCTTTACCCCGCTATGGCCTAATCGATTTAGCACTGCCTTTGGCGGCTCTTCGCCATGCGGCAAATAATGATTGCTCAGCATGCATTTTTTGAGGGAGCAAAACCCCGGGGAAGGTGGTATTTATAATTACAGGTATTTTATACAGACATAAGCGGATAACCATAACGATATTACATCCACAGATTTCAATCTGATCAGCAGCGAACATACCAATACATTAAACAGGTTATTGCCGGATTCCCTTTATTCGGCAAGGACGATTGACGTATCGCCGCAGCGGTCTGGATAAAATAAAAATTATATATTCTACCCGGAGAAAAATAATGGCTCAGCTAGAGGCATGGGAAAAACTTGCCAATAAGGAATTGGCGCGGCTAGGGAAAAGCGTTGCCGATTTAACCACCCTGACGGCGGAAGAAATCGCCATCAAACCCCTGTATACCGCCGATGACCTGGCGGGGCTGGAAGTGACCGGCTCGCTGCCGGGCATGGCGCCGTTCGTTCGCGGCCCGCGCGCCACCATGTACGCCGCCCAGCCCTGGACCATCCGGCAATACGCCGGGTTTTCCACCGCCACGGAATCCAACGCCTTTTATCGCCGCAACCTGGCCGCGGGGCAAAAGGGGCTGTCGGTGGCGTTCGATCTGCCCACCCACCGCGGTTATGATTCGGATAATGAACGGGTGGCCGGCGATGTCGGCAAAGCCGGCGTGGCCATCGATAGCGTCGAAGATATGAAGATCCTGTTCGACCAGATCCCGCTGGATAAAATGTCGGTTTCCATGACCATGAACGGCGCGGTGATCCCCATTATGGCATTTTATATCGTGGCCGCCGAAGAGCAGGGCGTGCCCACCGCCCAGCTCACCGGCACCATCCAGAATGATATTCTTAAAGAGTATCTGTGCCGGAATACCTATATTTATCCCCCCAAACCGTCGATGCGCATTATTTCCGATATTATCGCCTATTGCTCCGGCAATATGCCGAAATTCAATACCATCAGCATCAGCGGCTACCATATGGGGGAAGCGGGGGCCAATTGCGTCCAGCAGGTGGCATTCACCATTGCCGACGGTATTGAATATATTCAGGCGGCGCTGGCGGCCGGCCTGGATATAGACGACTTCGCGCCGCGCCTGTCGTTTTTCTTTGGCATCGGCATGGATTTATTTATGAATGTCGCCATGCTGCGGGCCGCGCGTTTTTTATGGAGCGAGGCGGTCGGCAGCTTTGGGTCCACCAATCCCAAATCCCTGGCGCTGCGTACCCATTGCCAGACCTCGGGCTGGAGCCTGACCGAGCAAGACCCCTACAATAACGTGATCCGCACCACCATCGAGGCGCTGGCCGCCACCCTGGGCGGCACCCAGTCGCTGCATACCAACGCTTTTGACGAAGCCCTGGGCTTGCCCACCGACTTTTCCGCCCGCATCGCCCGCAATACGCAAATCATCCTGCAGGAGGAATCCGCGGTCTGTCGTACCGTCGATCCGCTGGCCGGCTCCTATTATGTGGAAAACCTCACCGACCGCATCGTCAAAGACGCGCGGGATATCATTCACCAGATTGGCGACGCGGGCGGCATGGCCAAGGCTATCGAGGCGGGACTGCCCAAACGGATGATCGAGGAAGCTTCCGCCCGCCAGCAATCGCTGATTGATCAGGGCCAGCGGGTCATCGTCGGCGTCAATAAATATAAGCTGGCCCATGAAGACGCCACCTCGGTACTGGAAATCGATAATGTCAAGGTGCGCCAGGAACAGGTGGAACGCCTGCGGCAGATTCGCGCCACCCGCGATAGCGCCGCGGTGGCCGGCGCCCTGGCCGCAATCAGCCGCGCGGCCGCCGCCGGCGGCAACCTGCTGGACGCGGCGATTCACGCCGCGCGGCTGCGCGCCACCCTGGGGGAAATTTCCTCGGCCATTGAACAGGCCTTCGGCCGTTATCTGGTGCAGACCAACTGCGTCACCGGCATTATCGCCAATAGCTACCACCAGAATGCGGAAGGGACGGCGGAGTTCGAGCATATCAAAGCGGCCACCGATCGTTTCCTGGCGCAGCAGGGCCGGCGGCCGCGGATATTAATGGCCAAGATGGGCCAGGACGGCCACGACCGCGGGGTGAAAGTGATTGCCAGCGCGTACTCCGACCTTGGTTTCGATGTGGATCTCAGCCCGATGTTTTCCACCCCGGAAGAGATCGCCAAACTGGCGGTGGAAAATGACGTGCACGTGATCGGCGCCTCGTCGCTGGCCGCGGGCCACAAAACGCTGATCCCGGCGCTGATCGACGCGCTGGCCGGTTATGGCCGGCAAGATATCAAAGTGGTGGCGGGCGGGGTGATCCCGCCGCAGGATTACGACTTCCTGTACGCCCGCGGCGTGATGGCGATTTACGGCCCGGGTACGCCGATGCTGGCCAGCGTGCGCGATGTTTTAAGCAAAATCAGTGATTACCATGATTAGCCCCGACGAGGTTGACGGCCTGGTGGCGCCCCTGCTGGCCGGCGACCGGGTGGCGCTGGCGCGCGGGATGACCCTGATTGAAAGCATCCACCCGGCGCACCAGGCGCCGGCGACCCGCCTGCTGGATCGGATCATGTCCCACACCGGCGGGGCGAAACGATTGGGCATCACCGGCGTGCCGGGCGCCGGCAAAAGCACCTTCCTGGAAGCCATGGGCAGCTATCTGCTGACCCTGGGCCTGAAGGTGGCGGTGATTGCCATCGACCCCAGCAGTCCGTTAAGCGGCGGCAGCATCCTGGGGGATAAAACCCGCATGTCGCTATTGTCGCGGGCGGAGCGGGCCTTTATCCGGCCGGTGCCCACCGGGGGCTATTTGGGGGGCACCAGCCGGCGCACCCGCGAACTGATGTTGCTGTGCGAGGCGGCGGGTTATGACGTGGTGATTGTGGAAACGGTGGGCGTCGGCCAATCGGAAGTGGATATCGCCCATTTGGTGGACTGCTTTTTGTCGCTGCAACTGGCCGGCGCCGGCGATGAGCTGCAGGGCATTAAAAAAGGCATCATGGAAATGGCCGATATTATCGTGATCAATAAAGATGATGGCGATAACCGCCCCCAGGTAATGCTCACCCGCCAGATGTACCAGTCCTCGCTCAATATCATGCGCCGAAAATACCCGCAATGGGCGCCCCTGGTGCTGACCTGCAGCGCGCTGCATCAACAGGGTATCGATGCCATCTGGCAGGGCATCGGGGACTTCTATCAGCACATGGCGGGCGGCGATCGGCTGGCGGCGGTGCGTAAACAACAACATCTGGATTCCATGCGCAAGCAAATAGAGGAAAACACCCTGCAGGCCCTGTTTGCCCGCGATGATATCCAGGATCGATACCGGCAAGCGCTGCAACAGGTGGAAACCCACAGCATCTCGCCGCGGGCCGGGGTGAATAACGTCACCCAATTTATCGTCGAAAAGTTAAACCATTAAGGGAAATGAATTATGGCGTACGAATTTGTCAAGGTGCTGATAGAAAACCGCGTGGGTATCATTGAATTCAATTATGCCAAAAAGCTCAATGCGCTGAGCGCGGTTTTTATCCGCGATATCCTCCAGGCGCTGGAAGATTTGAATAATATCGATATCCGCTGCGTGATTTTGCGCGCGCAAAAAGGGGCCAAGGTTTTTTCCGCCGGGCATGATATTCATGAATTGCCGAAAACCCGGCGCGATCCGCTGGCTTATGACGATCCGCTGCGCCAGATTACCCGCGCCATCCAGAAATTCCCCAAGCCGATTATCTCCATGGTGGAGGGCAGCGTCTGGGGCGGCGCGTTTGAACTGATCATGAGTTCGGACATTATTATCTCCAGCAACCTTTCCACCTTCTCCATGACCCCGGTCAATCTGGGGGTGCCCTATAACCTGGTGGGTATCCACAACCTGATCCGCGACGCCGGCTTCCATATCGTCAAGGAACTGATTTTCACCGCCGCGCCGATTAGCGCCCAGCGGGCGCTTAACGTCGGCATACTCAACCATATCGTCGAACCGCAGGAGCTGGAAGCTTTCACCATGAAGATGGCCTGCACCATCGCGGAAAAGGCGCCGCTGGCGGTGGCGGTGATCAAAGAGGAACTGCGGGTGCTGGGCGAAGCGCACACGCTTAATTCCGACGAATTCGAACGCATCCAGGGCCTGCGACGCGTGGTGTACGACAGCCAGGACTATCAGGAAGGGATGGCGGCTTTCCTGGAAAAACGCAAAGCCAATTTTCTCGGCCACTAACGCAGCCCGGCGATCCGGCGAAGGGAGTGCAAGATGAATCAGGATTATACGGTAATGACGGCGGACGAAGCCGCGCAATTGATTTCCCACGGCAATATGGTGGCGTTCAGCGGCTTTACTCCCGCCGGCGCGCCCAAGGCGCTGCCCGAGGCGCTGGCCCGGCGGGCCACCGACCTGCACCGGCGGGAGCAGCCCTTCAAGATAAAATTGCTGACCGGCGCGTCCATCGGCGCGCTGGCGGACAATCAGCTGGCCGAGGCCGACGCCATTGAATGGCGCGCGCCTTACCAGACCGCGCCGGTGCTGCGCGATAAGATCAATCAGGGCGAAGTCAATTTCGTGGATTTGCACTTGAGCGAAGTGGCGCAAATGGTCAATTACGGCTTTTTCGGCCCCATCGATATCGCCGTCATCGAGGCGTCGGCGGTGACCCCCGAGGGGCGGATTTACCTGACCAGCGGCATCGGCAACGCGCCGGTTTATTTGCAGCGGGCGCAGCGGGTGATTATTGAATTAAACGATTATCACTCCCCGCGCATCAGGGAGATGAGCGATATTGTTTCCCTCGGCGCGCCGCCGCTGCGCACCATGGTGCCGGTGTTCCATACCCTGGATCGGGTCGGCGAAAACTTTGTGCAAATCGACCCGCGGAAAATCGTCGCGGTGGTGCACACCCACCTGCCGGATCAAATTACCGAGTTCGGCGTCGAAAACCCGCTGTGCACGGCGATAGCCAGCAACGTGGAGCGGTTTTTGCTGGCGGAACTGCACGCCCAGCGCATTCCGGCGGGTTTTTTGCCCCTGCAAAGCGGGGTGGGCAATATTAATAACGCGGTGCTCAAGGCCCTGGGGAAAAACCCTGAAATCCCGCCGTTTATGATGTATTCGGAAGTATTGCAGTCCTCGGTCATCGACCTGCTTGAACAGGGTAAAATCCTCGGCGCCAGCGCGTCCAGCCTGACCGTGCCGCCGGAAATGCTGCAACATATTTACGGCAACATGGGTTTTTTCAGCGAACGCATCGTGCTCCGGCCGCAGGAGATCTCCAATAATCCGGAAATTATTCGCCGGCTGGGCGTGATTGCCCTCAACGTCGGCCTGGAGTTCGATATCTACGGCCATGCCAACTCCACCCACGTGGCCGGGGTCAATTTAATGAACGGCATCGGCGGCAGCGGGGATTTTGAACGCAACGCGTATCTGTCGATCTTTATGGCGCCGTCCATTGCCCGCGGCGGCAAGATTTCCACCATTGTGCCCATGTGTTCCCATGTGGACCACAGCGAACACAGCGTCAAGGTGATTATCACCGAAAACGGCGTGGCCGACCTGCGCGGGCTGTCGCCGCTCCAGCGGGCGGAAACCATAATTAAAAACTGCGCGCATCCGATGTACCAGGAGTATCTCTACCAGTATCTGGCCCGGGGCAAAAGCGGCCATATCCATCACGATCTGGCCCATGCCTTCGACCTGCATCAAAACCTGCTCGAACACGGCAGCATGTTGGCGTTATAAGGCGTCCGGCCCGGCGGTGGTGCCGTTACGGTCATGTTCTATGGCCTCCACCAGCCGGCCGATCATTTTGCAGTTTTTCAGCGAGTAGAGGTATTCCGGCATATACATGGGCTGGTTGGGGGCGTCGAAATATTTCAGGCTGGCCGGATTCACGAACCTGTAGGCGAAATGGGGCACCACCGTCAGGAATTGCCCGCGGCTGACGGCGCTGATTTTAGCCAGGAAGCTGTAGGGCCGGTAAATAATGGTCGGCGTAATGCCCGCATAACGGAAGTGGGAGTCGATAAGTGATTCGAAATTGGCCCGGTGCTGGAAGCGCATTTGCAGCCAGGGCAGGGTGTGCAACAGCTCGCTGGCCGGCACATTGTCATGGATGCGCGATACCAGGAAACCCAGGCGCAGCGGCGGCAGCGCGGTAATCAGCATACTGGAGATTTCCGCGATGCGGGTGGACGCCTGCTGGGGCGAAATAATCATATCCACGTCATGATCGAGCAGGCCGGACACCAGGTCGTTCTCGTTGAAGTCAAAGGGTTTGGTGGTAAAACCGTCAAACTTGTCGCCAAAGCTTATCAGCTGATCGAAAATCATGGTGGGGTAGGCGGTATCGATACCGATAACGCAGTTTTTCTGGTGATGGTTGACCGCCAGCATAATATCCGTATCAATACCCGCCAGCCGCTGGTAGATGGGATACAGCATCTGGTAGAGCTCCTGGCCGGCTTTATTGAGGCTGATGCTGTTGTCGGTGCGCGCGAACAGTTCGTACCCCACCATCTCCTCCAGCGCGGCGATGCTTTTGCCAAACGGGGAGGCGGTCATATGTAATTTTTCGGCGGCTTTGGCGATATTATTGGTTTGGGCCAATACGATAAAGTTAACCAGCTTTTTCGACACAAAAATGCTCATGATACCCGCTCACGCCCTGCTGCCAATACGTCTGTTCCGGTCGCCGCGCCGCCGGTCCCATGGCCAAATCCCGCCCATGGCAAAGGGCGACTGCGCGCCGCTGCCGTGCCTAGAATTAACAAAATACGCTGCGGCGAAACGAGAAACCCATCACACTCCGCCGGGCTTGACGATTTTTTGCTATCGGCCGACGCGGGGGAGCCTGGCTGGGGAGCCGCCCGCGCGGGGATTACTCGCGGCGCAGTTGCTGGTAGCGCCGGAAAATAAACAGACACCAGCCCAGGGAGAGGGCGCCGAGCACGGCGCCCATATAACCGATATAGCCGATATCGGCACGCAGGATAAATTGGTTGCCCAGCAGCGCGCCGGCGCCGATACCCAGATTGAAGATGCCCGAAAACAGCGACATGGCCACGTCCGTGGCGTCCGGCGCCAGGGACAGGACTTTCACCTGCATGCTCAGGCCGATGGCCATAAAGGCCATGCCCCAGATAATGCTGAGCAGGGCGAAACTCAGTCTGCTGCCGGCCGCCAGTTGCAATACCAGCAGGCAGAGCGCCACGCAAACAATGGACGCGATCAGCAGCGTGGTGGGGTATTTATTGCTGCACATGCCGAATATCACGCTGCCGATAATGCCGGAGCCGCCGAACACCAGTAGTAAAAAGGTGGTGTAATCATCCCCCATCGCCGCGGCGCTGCGGATAAAGGGTTCGATATAGCTATAGACGCTGTAGTGGGACGTCACGATCAGCACCGCCAGCAGATAGAGCGACATCAGCGCCGGGCGCTTGAGCAATAACGGCACGCTTTTCAGCGAACCCGAATGTTCGCTGGGCAGCCGGGGCAGCAGGCGCATGATGAAAATCAGCGTACCCAGGGCGAAGATGCCGATTATCAGGAAGGTGACCCGCCATCCCAAGAGCTGGCCGATGATCCGCCCCAGCGGCAATCCCAGCACCATGGCCAGGGCGGTGCCGGTGGCCAGCATGCTGAGCGCCTGGGTTTTTTTGCCCATGGGCGCCACGCGGATCGCCAGGGACGCGGTGATCGACCAGAAAATGGCGTGGGCCATGGCGATGCCGATCCGCGACAAAACCAGCACCCAGAAATTCCAGGCCACGAAAGACAGGATATGGCTGGCGATAAACAGGATAAAAATACTTACCAGCAACCCGCGCCGCTCAACCTTGCTGGTCAGCAGCATGAACGGCAGCGACATCAGCGCCACGATCCAGGCGTAGATGGTCAGCATCAGGCCGACCTGGGCGGTCGCCATCGAAAAACTCTCGCCGATATCGGTCAGCAGGCCGACGGGGACGAATTCGGAGGTATTAAAGATAAACGCGGCAAAAGCGAGGGTGATGACCCTCATCCAGGCGGTCGAGCGGGAAACTTCTACATTATCCATGGAAATCAGCAAGCTATATAATTACGATCGATTGGTTTAACGTTCAATCAGGTTGAAAAATATCCGACAGTCTTAGCTGCGAGACGAGGTGCTGGCACGGTGTCGATAATAAAATGAACAGATGCAAATGCCTAACATTAGTTGCAAAAAGACTAAAAAAGAGTAGCTGCTGTTAAACCATTCCACAACCCGATGCCTTCTCCCGCCGCGGCGGTTACCGCGCATTTTCCGTAAACCCCCCTGAAACCGGGCGTCTTGGCCGCGCGGCGGGGTTTTCGGCGTTCAATTAATTAACCGTTGAAATACAGCGGGTTAATATTGCTGGCCAGGTCCGCCGATGTGACCGGCGCGGCAACGTTAATCGGAGCGGTTATGAAATTTCGCATACAGACTCTTTGCTTTTGTTGGGCGGTTATGGGGTTCGCCGCCATCCCGGCCGCGCGGGCCCAGGATGCGGATCTGCTCGCGCGGATCAAAACGGGCAAAACCATGACCATCGCGACCGAGGCGCGCTTTGCGCCGTTCGAGTTTGTCAGGGACGGGAAAATCGTCGGTTATGACGTGGATCTGCTGAATTATGTCATGGAGAAACATCTGCCGGACGTACGGATTAAACAGCTCGATATACCTTTTCAGGGGCTGCTGCCGGGGCTGGATGCCAAAAAATTCGACTTCGCGGCGACGGCGATCGCGGTGAATAAGCCGCGCATGGCGCGCTTCGCGTTTACCGTGCCGGTGGCCGAATCCACCGTGGCGCTGCTTAAACGCCGGGATGATCCTTCCCTGGCGGCCCTGGAGGACCTCAGCGGGAAAACGATCGGCTCCCAGACGGGATCGGGACAGTTGCGGATATTACAGAACTTCAACCAGCGGCTAATCGCCAGCGGCAAACCCGGCCTGAAAGCTGTCAAACAGTATATCAGCTTTGAAGAAGCCTATGCGGATTTGGCCAACCGGCGCCTGGACGGCGTCGCGCAGTCCCTCTCCAATCTCGGACCGGTCATGAGCAGCCGGCCCGGCATGTTCGCCGTTATTGAACCGATGCTCGGCCCGACCGGCTATTATGGCTGGATGGGGCGCAAGGACGCGGACAGCGCCAGCCTGGTGAAGCTGTTTAACGACGGCCTGGCCGAGGCCAACCGCGACGGCACCATGGCCAGGTTGCAGCGCAAATGGTTTGGCTTCGAGATGGCCGTGCCGGCCGACGCCATGCCGATCCCTGACCTGTAGACGGGATAGCGATGCGCGATTTTATCCCGCAGTCGATCTCCTGGCTTCCCATGCTGGCCTACGGGGCCATGACCACCGCCGCCCTGTGCGCGGCGGCCATCGCCGCCGGTTTTGGGGTCGGGGTGGCCGTTTACCGGTTGCAGGCGAGCCGCCGGCCGCTCTGCCGCCGGGCCGCGGGGGCCTATATCAGCCTGTTCCGCGGTACCCCGGTGCTGGCCCAGGTGCTCCTATGCTTCTATGCGCCCGGTGAATTCGGGCTGGACCTCAACGGCTATATCGCCGCCGCGCTGGCGTTGACCCTCAATACCGCCGCCTACCAGGCGCAAATCCTGCGCAGCGGTTTCATGGCGATCCCCCCAGGTCAAATGGAGGCCGCCGTCGTCAGCGGTATCAGCCCGCGCCGCATACTCTGGCATATCCAGATTCCGCAGGTGCTCAGGCTGGTCCTGCCGTCGCTGGTCAACGAGCTGATCGACGTGGTCAAGGCGTCGGCGGTGGTGTCGGCGATCGCCATCACCGACTTAATGCGGGTAGGCCAGCAAATGGCCGCCGCCACCTGCCGCCCGCTGGCGGCGTATGGCGCCACCGCCCTGGTCTATCTGGCGTTGACCAGCCTGTTGTCCCTGCTGGGACGTTATATTGAACGGCGCTGGCGCCAGGGCGCATCGTGAACGATATGGCGCTGTATCTGCCCGATTTTGCCCGCGCCATGGGCGTCACGCTCGGTATCAGCCTGTGCGCGGCAGGGGCCGGCGCGCTCGCGGGGTTTATTTTGCAGGCCGTATGCGGCCGCAACCGGCTGCTGCGCCGGTCCTGGCGGTGTTATGTGTGGGTGATTCGCGGCACCCCTTTTCTGGCGCAGCTGGCGGTGATTTATTTCGGCCTGCCCGCGCTGGGGGTGACGCTCGGCGCGGTGCAGGCCGCCATCTTGTCCCTGGCGCTCTACAGCGCCGCCTACTTCGGCGAAATATTCCGCGCCGCCTGGCGCGGCATCGGCCGCGGGCAGCTGGAGGCCGCCCTGGTCCACGCCATCCCGCCCTGGCAAAGCTTCTGGTTTATCCAAACCCCGCAGGCATTGCGTTTCAGCCTGCCGCTGCTGGGCAACCAGATTATTGCGACCATCAAAGAGAGCGCCGCGGCGTGCGTGATCACCGTCCCCGAACTGACCATGACCGCCGGGCAAATCGTCGCCGACACCTATAGCTATATCGTGCCCTATGGCCTGCTCATCCTGGGCTACTGGCTGTTGGCGCAGGCGGTCAGCCTGTGCATCGGCTGGATCGGCCGCCGTTCCCTCTGGGGAGGAGAGTAATATGACCGGGCAACCCATTATCGAGCTGCGCGGGGTCGGCAAGTGGTTTGGCGGCCAGCGCGTGCTGAACCGCCTGGATCTGGCGGTGCGCGTCGGCGAGATGGTTACCCTGATCGGCCCGTCGGGGTCGGGCAAAACCACCGTCCTGCGCTGCATGAATTTCCTTGATGCCTACGACGAAGGGGAGGTGCTGATTAAAGGGCGGCTGCTGGGCTACCGCGGCCAGGGCCGGCAGCCGCGGGACCGGGATCGCGCCGCGCATATCGCCGAGGTGCGCCGCCCCCTGGCCATGGTGTTCCAGCAGTTCAACCTCTGGCCGCATCTATCGGTGCTGGAAAATGTCGCCGCGCCGCTGATCCTGGGGAAACGGCTGCCCCGCCACGAGGCCAGGCGCCGCGCCGCCGCCGCCCTGGCGCACGTGGGCATGGCGGACCGGGCCACCGCCTGGCCCAGCCGGCTGTCCGGCGGCCAGCAGCAGCGGGTGGCCATTGCGCGCGCCCTGGCGCTGGAACCGGAACTTTTGCTGCTTGACGAACCCACCTCCGCCCTGGACCCCGAGCGTGTGGAAGAGGTGCTGGACGTGATTAACGCGCTGGCCCGGCAGGGAATGACCATGGTGATGGCGACCCATGAAATGTGCTTTGCCGCCGCCGTTTCCACCCGGGTGATTTTTATGGCCGAGGGATCGATTGTGGAAAGCGGGGCGCCGGAGAACCTGTTTCGCCGGCCGGCGAGCGCGCGGCTGAAAACTTTTTTGGCGCCGTGGTTCAAGCGGCCGCTGCAAGATGATGGGCCCGCGGCGCGGGGAAACGACCGCGCCGCGGGCGAATAACCGGCCGGGGGCGCCATGGGACAAACAGAGGGCGTCGTCGAATAAAACTGCGCGGTCGAATAAAAAAGCCGGTTGAAACGTTATCTCCATAAGCCACCTCACGGGAGATAACCATGCAACGCGCCAGAGCCTTTATCACGACCATTATATTGCTCGGCGCCTTCGGCGGGCCAAGCGTATTCGCCCAGGCACGGCATTACGCCATCGACCCCGCCGCCGCCAGCGTCAACCTGTCGTGGCGGATGCTGGGCATATCCACGTCCCAGGCCGGGTTCTCCCGGGTTTCCGGCGATATCCAGCTTGACGAGCAAAATGCCTTGCACGACCGGATCGTGGTGAATATCCCGGTCAGCAGCCTGGAGGCGGACAATCCGCTGCTGACCGCGATGCTTAAAAGCGCCGGCTTTTTTAACCAGCCGGCCTATCCCCGGGTGACCTTTACCAGCAGTCGGGTGCTGCCCGTCGGCGGGGGGAATTACCGGGTGTTCGGCAGCCTGCAAATCAGGGATGTCGTCCGCCCGGTGATCCTGCTGGCCACGCTCAAGCCGCAGGCCTCCCCCGGACCGGCGTCGGGCCGCGTGGCGTTCAGCGCGGTGACCGCCATTTACCGCTCGGCGTTTGGCATGACCAAGCTGCTCGGCGCCGCGGCCGACAAAATCGATATTACCATTGCCATCAACGCCGCCAGCCGGGAAGCGGCCGGCTGACCCTCAGGCCAGCATGCCGGCGGTATCCCACCAGCGTTTGACCAGCCCGAAATAGGGGTCTTGGCGGCTTTCCGGCCGGGCGAGGTCGTATTGCCACGGCTTGGCCAGGATAAAATGGATATTTTTAACCTGGTCGGCACGCCAAATATTGCGGTGATGCACCGACAGGGTTTTGAGCCCATTGTATTGATAAGAGAGCGGCTGCCAGCGTCCCTGGAAATAGCGGTTCAGCAGGTCCTGTTCGGGGAACGGGAACGCGGCGAGGTCGGTAATGGCCGCCAGGCCGCCGGCCAGTTCGGCGAACAGGTCCCCGTCCGGCGTCAGCACAATGGTGCCGGAATTGAAATAGGGCACAAAACCGTCCGGCAGATCGGGGGCATCGCCGCCGGCGCCGTAGGTGTAATAACAGTTGCCGGGCACCCAGTCTTGCGGATAAGTATCGATATGGTTGGGGTTGCAGCGGCAGGCATGGCAGGCGGCGATCCGATCCGGCGCCAGCGGCAGATCAAACAGTTCATCCATGTTTTTCACGATCAGCATATCGGCGTCCAGCAATACCAGCCGTGAAAATTCCGTCAGGCTCCAGGCGCACAGTTTGGTCCATACCTCGGCGAAACGGGCGTAGGCATAATTTTCCGTCACACCGGCCGCGGGCCGCAGCGGCGCGACGGTACGCACCAGGCATCCCTCGGCGGCCAGGACCGCGCGCGTTTGGGCATCGATATCGTCGGTGACCATCACCACCAGCGGGTAACGGCTCTGGACTTCCCGCAGCGATTGATGCAGCGTCCTGACCCCGAGCAGATAGGCCGGTTGGGTTAATAAGGTGATCCAGGCTTGCATGGGATATCTCCTGTGTCGGCGCCGCTTCAGCGAGCGTATCAGCGAAGGTCTCAGCCAAATAGCGCCGTGGTGAACGCGTTGGCGAATTTGCCGGTGGGGTCCAGGGCCGCGCGCGCATCCCCGAAGGCTTGCCACTGCGGATAGATGTCGCGCCAGTGATAGAGGTCCGGGTCAAAATATTTCCCCCAGTGCGGCCGTCCCCCTTCGCCGGCCAGCATGGCCTCCACATCGGCGAGAAACCGCACGCCCTCCGGAGAGAGCGTGCCGTCCGCGCCGTAGTAGACCACAAAACCGAAAAAGCAGGTGGCTTCGCCGTACGCCGGGCTGAGCCAGGCGGACGACGGGCCGGTGCAGCGCAGGATAATGGGGTAATGCATATGCGGGTGGGTAGCGGCATACCAGGTTTTTATCTTGCGGATCATCTCGCCGGCGCGCCGCAGGGGAATGCCGATTTCGATATTGATTTGCGGCGTGGCGATACCCCGGCAAAACAGCTGGTAGATATCCCCGGTCACGTCGGAGAAATCTTTAAAGCGCTCGACGGTTTTAAACGGTTTGTCCCCCTTGGCGCTGCGGATATCGTTTTGCATATGCACCAGGGTGCGATCCACCGTGGCATTCATCGACTTATCGCCGGCGGACTGCGATAGGGGTTGCCGGTTATTCAAGCGGTATCGCTCGGCTTCGGCGGGCGTGGCCTCCCCCGCGCACCAGACATGGACCTGGTGCTCTTCCGGAAACCACCAGGCCTTGCTGAAGGGGAAATTTTCGTTCCAGTCATACAGGGACGACTCAAGATCCGTATCCTTGACGGCGCTTTTAACACAGGTGAAAATGCGCGCGGGCAGGGTTCTCAGCGTTACTTCGGTTAAGATCCCCAGCGTGCCCAGGGCCAGCTGGATGGCGCCGAACCAGGGATGATGGCGATCGAACTCCGCCGTACTGCCGTCGGCCAGGATCATGCGGATCAGCACCGCTTCGTCGGCGATGGAACTTTGCCCCAAACCCTGGCCGTGGGTACCGGTGGCCATGGCCCCCGCCAGGGTTTGCAGCGCGATGACGCCGGGCGAGGCGGGCAGCATGCGTCCCATTTCCGTCAGGGTCTGGTAGACCTGCTGGAGCGGGGTGCCGGCGGCGAAGGTCACGGTGTCGGCGGTGGAGGTTATCACGCCGCTCAGGGCGCCGATGTCCAGCAGGAGTTCGTCGGGTCCGTCGGTGCGCATCAGCTCGCCTGGCGAAAGCCGGCTGCCCATCATCGTGATTTTACCGGGATGCCCGGCCACCAGCGCTTGCAGCTGTGTCCGCTCCGCGGGCCTGCGCACCTGCCGCCGCGCGCCGAGGGTGGCATTTTGCGCCCAATTCCAGACCCGTTCGTCGTCCGCCACCGGTTGAATATGGCGTTGTGGAAACATATCAGCACTTTTTTCCAACAAAAATCTCCTTCCTTAAAGAGGGTTCCAGGGCTAATTCAAGGCTAATAAGATAGCCTAGACCATTTGCCCGCCGCGAGACGCGGCCCGCGCTGCAATAACCTGCTGCGCGTTATTCCATGGCGCTCAGGGGCGCGCTGAACTGCATATTGCGTTCGGTGGGCAGCCCGTCGAATTTCACCGCGTACGCGCTTTCATGCCCGTGCACCGCCTGGATAGTACCGCTGCCAAAAACCGGGTGGCTCACGCGATCCCCGGGCTGAAACCGCGATTCAATGTCGGTAAAGGCCGCATCGCGGTCCGCGGCCGCCCGCCTGGCGCCCATGATCATCTCGTCGGGCAGCGGCGTCTCGAACGCGATATGCTCGCTGCCCGCATCGAAAATAAAGCGCGACGGATATTTCACCAGCCCGTCGTTGGCCACGCCCTCGGAATCGCTGAGATACAGCCCGTCCATGGCGCGCGTCATCGCCACGTAGGCCAGGCGCCGTTCTTCTTCCATCTCTTCGGCGGAGCCGATTTTGCGGCTGGGGAATACCCCTTCGTTCATCCCGCAGATAAACACATACGGAAATTCCATGCCTTTGGCGCCGTGGATGGTCAATAGTTTAACCGCCGCGGCGGGTTCGTCATGGTCCAAACGGGTGAAAAGGGCGATCCTGGCGAGAAAATCCTCCAGGGTGGCTTCCCCATCCGCGTCCTCGTTTTGTACCGTGCGTTTAAGTTCCGCCACGTTATCCAGGCGCTCCTGATCGCCCTGCAGGCGCAAAAAAGCTTCGTAACCGCTTAAATCCAGCAGGCTCTGCATGGCGTTGCCCAGGGTCATGCCGGCGCGCTGCCCGCGCACATATTCTATGGCGTCCACGTAACGCCTGACCTGGGTGCCTTTGAGCAGGTCGGAGTCCAGGTTTTCCTTCAGCGCCTGGTACAACGAGAGATTGCGCTGCCCGGCATAAGCGCTCAGCGCATCCAGGCGCTTTTTACCGAATTTGCGCGCCGGCACGTTAACGGTACGCAAAAACGCCACGTCGTCGCCGGCGGTCACCATACGCAAATAGCAGATAATATCCTTGATCTCCCGGCGGCCGTAAAATTCGATGCCGCTGAAGATTTTATAGGGCACGCCGCGTTCGATAAACCGCTCTTCCAGCGCGCGGGTCAGGTAATGCGCGCGGTAAATCACGGCGATACGATCCGCCGGCACGCCGCTTTCACGCAGGCGGCCAATCTGGTCGACAATCCAGTCCGCTTCCAGCTTATCGTTTTTGGCATGGAAATAGCGCGGTTTCCCGCCGGACGGTTTCACCGCCTGGAGGGTTTTGGGAAACCGTACCTCGTTTTTTTCTATCAGGCAATTGGATGCGATCAGGATTTCCGGGGTGGAACGGTAGTTGGTGGTCAACGCGATGGTCTTGGCGGCGGGGTAAACCCGATCGAAATCCAAAAACAGCCGCAGGTGGGACCCGCGCCAGGAATAGATGGTCTGATCGGGGTCGCCGACGATAAACAAATTGCCGTGTTTGCCCGACAGCAGGCGGGCCAGCTGATACTGCTTTTTGCTGACATCCTGGAATTCATCCACCATCACGTACTGCATGCGATCCTGCCATTTTTGCAGCACCGTGGGAAATTTGGTCAAAATCCAGGTGGCGAAATTGATCAGATCGTTGAAGTCGCAGCCAAAACATTTCTTCTGCTCGTAGATATAGCGCAGAAAGATTTCCTCGTCCCGGTCGCGGGCGGTGGCGAAGCGGGCTTTGAGCTGTTCGTTGTCGAGCTGGTAGATATCGTCGATATAAGTGGCGGCGTGCAGCTTTTTGGCTTCGAGCACCTCGTCCAGGGTGCGTTTGATGGTGGTATCGCGCAGCGTCAGGCCCATATCGCCAAATATTTTCAACAGGATCTGTTTTAAATCCTCCATGTCGAGAATGATAAAATTGCGCGGATAATGCAGCAGATGAATCTCTTCTTTGAGCAACTGCACGCAAAAGGCATGGAAAGTGCAAATCATGCCCAGGTCCCGGTCCCCCAGCTCTGCGCGCACGCGGCGCTTCATTTCATTGGCCGCCCGGTTGGTAAAGGTCACGCACATAATATTCCTGGGCGCGATGCCCAACTGTGAGACCAGATAGCAGTAGCGCAGCGTCAGCGTCCGGGTTTTTCCGGTGCCCGCGCCGGCGATGACGCGCAGCGGCCCCTCGGTGGTGGACACCGCCTGCCGCTGCTCGGTATTCATAATGTCAGACAGATTGATGGTTCTCCGTAGCCGTCGATCGACCGGGGCGGGCGCCCCCGGCGCTAAAGGTTCGAGGTGAAATCGCGCCGCGCCTTGCCGGTATAGACCTGGCGCGGGCGGCAAATCTTCAATTGCTGGGTGTGCATTTCGTTCCAGTGGGCGATCCAGCCGATGGTGCGCCCGACGGCGGAGATGACCGTAAACATCGACGGCGGCAACCCCATGGCCTTGAGAATCAGCGCGGTGTAGAAATCCACGCTGGGGTAGAGCTTATTCTCCAGGAAATACGGGTCGGTCAGCGCGATATGCTCCAGCTCCAGGGCCACTTTCAGCAGGTTGTTTTCCATGCCCAGCTCGTTGAGCACCTCGTGGCAGGTCTTGCGCAGGATGGCCGCGCGCGGATCGACATGATGGTACACGGAATTGCCGAACCCCAGCAGGCGGAACGAATCGTGACGGTCCTTGACCCGGTTGACAAAGGCCGGGATGCGATCGACGGTGCTGATCTCTTCGAGCATCAGCATGCAGGCCTCATTGGCCCCGCCGTGCTTCGGACCCCACATGGACGCCAGGCCGGCGGCGATGCAGGCGAACGGATTGGCGCCGGAGGACCCGGCGGTCCTGACCGTGGTGGTGGACGGGCATTGTCCATGATCGGCATGCAAAATCAGGATGCGATTCATGGCGCGTTCCAGCACCGGGTTGACTTCGTATTTTTCCGCCGGGATCGCAAACAGCATATGCAGGAAATTACCGGCATAGGAGAGCGAATTGCGCGGATAGACCGACGGCTGCTCAATGGAGTATTTATAACACATGGCCGCCACGGTGGGCATTTTGGATAGCAGCCTGACCGCCGCCAGCTCCCGGTGCTCGGCGTTATCCACGTGCAGCGCATCGTGATAAAACGCCGCCAGGGCGCCCACCACCGCGCACATCAGCGCCATGGGATGGGAGTCGCGGCGAAATCCGCTGAGCATCCGGGTCATTTGCTGGTTAATCAGCGTGTGGCGGGTGATCGCATCGGTGAAACGGTCGTACTCTTCACGGGAGGGGGCGTCGCCGTGCAGCAGGATATAACAGACCTCGGGGAAGGAGCAGCGCTCCGCCAGTTGATCGACCGGAAAGCCGCGGTGCAGCAATACGCTGTTGCGCCCGTCAATATAGGTGATGGCGGATTCGCAGCTCGCGGTGTTGGCGAATCCCGGATCGAAGGTATACAGCTCTTGCGCGGCGAACGGCCGGATGTCCACGGCGGCGGGGCCTACCGCCGCCGGATGCAGATCCAGTTCCACGGCTTGGTGCTGGTCGAGCGTAAGCGTGGCTTTTTTTCCCGTCATGTCTTGTATTCTCCCGTGCGAATAATTGAATGTTTTAACATTACTCGTCTGGGGAGGGATAAACCAGAGGGAAAAATCAATCCAGAGCACGCTTTTGCCAACCCGCACGGGTTATTTCAGCGCCAGGCTCTCCTGCGGCCCGAAACCGGTGAGGATAAGTTCGGTGCCGCTGAGTTCCGCCACCGCGAACGGTATTCCATCGGCGCCGTCCACCATGCCTTTGAGCGTGATGAAATCGGTATGGTCGATGCGCTGGTAGCCTCCCCCGTGCTGATGGCCGCCAAAATATGCGCGCGCCCGATAGCGGCGCAGCAATTGCACCACCGGCTCATTATTCCACAGATTATGTTTGTCCCGCGGCGCCAGGGGATAATGCCCCAATACGATAATGATCTCCTGCCGTTCGGCGGCTCCTTGCAGCGCCAGCTCCAGCCAGCGCAGCTGCGCAGCGCCCAGCGCGCCGTTCCAGGGCTGCGCCTGGGGTCGGCCCGCGGCCAGCGTCTCGGCCAGCATACGCTGCGCCTGCTGGTATTCGTCGCCGTTGGCCGGGTTGCAGTACAGGCTGAGGTCGTTGCCGTCGATGGCGATAAAGCGATAGCCGGCCACGGCGAACTGGAAATAATGTTTGGGCAGGCCCAGCGGGGGCCGCTGGGCGTAAAGATGGCGCGAAACAACATCCGCGTCATGATTGCCCATTACCGTCAGATGGGGATGCCGCAGTTGGCGATACAGCGGCAAAATGTCGGCGAAAGCCGACCAATCCCGGTCCACCAGATCCCCGAGCGTGACGACAAAATCCAGATCGCGCCGGTTAAGCTCGGCCACGGCGTCGGCGAGTTTGCCCAGGCTGCGGCGATAGTGGCGGTTATTGCGCGCATCGGGTTCGGCGTCGGCATATTGCGGATCGGCCAGCAGCCCGAAACGCACCCGCCGGGACCGGTTGCTGCCGGCAATCGCCGGCACGCGGTAAAATTCGCTTACCTCGCCCAGCGCAAGCCGTTGCGCGGGCATCAGTGATGGAATCATTAATCGGGCTCCGTGTGGCGTTAACGAATGCCGGCGCGCATAAAGGATTGCACGAACCGGCGCTGGAAAAGCAGGAACAGGCCCAGCAGGGGCAGGGAGGTCATCAGGGTGGCGGCGCTGATTAATGCCCACTGCACGCCCTGTTCCGGCGCGGAAAACAGCTGCAACCCCACCGTCAGCGGACGAACCCGCACCGAATCGGTAATCACCAGCGGCCACAGGAAGTCGTTCCAGTGAAAGCTGATAGAGACCAGGGTAAAGGCAATATAAACCGGTTTCGCCAGCGGTATATAGATCCGCCACAGGATATAAGCGCGGCTGGCCCCCTCGATAATCGCCGCTTCTTCCAGCACGAGCGGGATGCTTTTAAAGGTCTGGCGCAGCAAGAAGATGGCAAAGGCTGACGCAAAATAGGGCAAAGCGATGCCCAAAAGCGTATCGCGCAGCCCCAGCGCCCCGATGGTCTGGTAATTATTCAGGATCAGGACGTCCGGGCTAATCATCAGTTGCAGCAGGATCAGCGAAAAAATCACTCCCGCCCCCTTCAGGCGAAAGCGCACCAGCGCATAGGCCGCCAGCGTCGCCAGGATCAACTGGCATACCACGATCATCAATACCAGGGCGATGGTATTGATAAAATAGCGTCCGAAAGGCGCGGCCTGCCAGGCCTGGATAAAATTGCGGCCGGTCAGCGGCGAGAACAGGGTGAAACTGCCTTGCTCAGCGGCGGGGTGGACGGCGACCCATAGGGATACCAGGATCGGCAATATCCATACCAACGCCCCGGCCCAGGTCGCCAGGGTCCAGACCCAGCGGCCACGCCTGGCGGTACGGGTTACGGCGGTCAGGCCCAGGGTAGGATTCATTGATAAAACGTCCGTTTATCCAGCAGGGTGAATTTTATCAGCGCGATGGCCGCCAGGATCGCCAGCAGCACCGACGTCATGGCGGCCGCATAATGCAGATCCCAATAGCTGAACGCCGTGCGGTAAATATAAAACAGCAATAAATGCGTGCTGTTGTCCGGGCCGCCGTTGGTCATGGTCACGACCTGATCGACGATGCGAAACGCGTTCATCGACGCATTGATTAAGATAAACAGCGTGGTGGGCATTAACAGCGGCCATTGAATCCGCCGGAAGAAGTAGCACCGCGATGCCCCTTCGATATCGGCGGCCTCTCCCAGGCGCGGGTCGATTTGTTGCAGCGCCGCCAAATAAAAAATCATAAAAAATCCCGCTTCGCGCCAGACCGATACCGCCATCAGACAATAAAGCGCGGTATCGGGGTTCCCCAGCCAATTGACCGCCGGCAGCGAAAACCAGGCGAGAAACTGATTAAGCAGGCCGATTTGCGGGCTATAGAAAAATAGCCATAAATTGGCAATGGCCACCATGGGCAGCAGCGAGGGAATAAAAAAAGCGGCGCGCGCCATGGCGCCGCCGCGCAGGCGGCGATTAACCGCCAGGGCCATCAGCAGGGCCAGGCCGACCGCCAGGGGGATGGTAACGGCCGCGTAGAGCAGGTTGTTGCGCAGGGCCAGCATAAAAGTGTCGTCATCAAGCAGCGCCCGGTAGTTATCCAGGCCGGCGAAAGGGTCCGGCGCGCCGTTGCGCCCGGCGCTGAATACGCTCTGCCACAGGGTCGCCACGGCCGGATAGTGGGTAAACGCCAGCAAAAACGCCCCCGCCGGCAGCAGTAGCAGATAACCATAGAGCTGCCGGTTGATGCCGCCATTACGCGAGACGCGGCCGGCTACGCCGCCTGATATCGGCCAAAGTGCCATCGCCGTCCGCCTATTGGTAGCGTTTTAACAGACGATCGGCCTGCTGCTGGGCGGCGGCCAGGCCCTCTAGCGGGGTTTTACCCCCGGTCACCGCCGATTCTACCGCGCGGTTTAACAGATCCTGGATTTGCACGCTGTTGTACGTGGAAAGTTCGGGCTGGGAGTAGTTAAGCTGCTCGCGCGCCACCAGGGCCTGCGGCACTTTAACGGCATAGGCTTTCATTACAGGAGTTTCCCAGGCGGCGGGGGAGGTGGCTACATAACCGGTGGCAATGCTCCATCTGGCGGCCTGTTCAGGCGCCGATACCCAGCGCATAAAGGTGATGGCCGCCTGCTGCTGTTCCGGCGTGGTATTTTTAAACAAATAGAGATTGCCGCCGCCGGTGGGGCTGCCGCGCTGGGTTTTTTCCGGCAGCATGGCGATGCCGAACGGGAATTTGGCATTGTCGCGCACCGTCGCCAGGTTGCCGGTGGTGGTCACCATCATGGCGGTCTTGCCGTCAATAAAATCCTGCGGCGTGGTGCCCCAGGCGATGGCGCCCTTGGGGGATACGGCATATTTTTGCGCCAGGTCGGTCAACCAGGCCAGGGCTTCGACATTGGCGGGGGTATTAAAATTCACCGCGGTGCCCTGGCCATTATCCAGCCGGCTGCCGTTGGTGGCCGCGATGCCCTGGAAATTCCAGTAGCCGTTGGGCGTGGAGGGGATTTCAATGCCCCATTGCTTCACCTCGCCGCCGCCGCGCACCACCAGTTTTTGGCCGAAATCCACCACTTGCTGCCAATTGGCCGGCGGGGTGTCCGCATCCAGGCCGGCGGCCTGGAAGGCCTGTTTATTCCAGTACAGCACCACGGTGGAACGCTGGAAGGGTATGCTCCAGATCTTATTGTCGATCTTGCGGATAAACGCCGGATAAAAACCGTTCAGCCAGGTTTTACCCGCCTCGTCGTTCACCAGGTCGCTTACCGGCATAATCGCGCCGGCGTCGATCAGGGAGTAAACCTCGATATCGCCAATCACCGCGATCTGCGGCGCATTGCCGCCGCGAAAAGCGGTCAGGGCCTTGGTCACCGTCGTGGCGTAGTCGCCGGTATAGACGGGCTGGATGCTGATATCGGGATATACTTTCTCAAAATCGCCCACCAATTCCTCGACGGTATGGCTCACCTTTCCCCCGACGGCGATGGGGTAGTACATTTGCAGCCGCACGGGATCATTGGCCAGGGCCTGCGTGGACAGGGTCGCCAGCACCACGGCCGCGGCGGTGAGCCGCCGGGACAAACGGATAACGAGAGCCATGTTTTTTCCTTTGACATCAGAGGTAATGGAAAGGGTAAGCGCGCCATGCCGGGCGGCGGCGCAGTCGCGCTTAACCCGCCGAAAAACGTTCAAGGTATCCAGCCTGCCGGTCCGGCCGATCCCCGGCCGGCATTCGTTTGCCGGTGGACGCTGAAAATAAGTACTGCGCCGCCGCGGGCCAGCTCAGGCCAATCGTATCGCGCGGGGTAAAGCGCTTCATGCCCGCCACCTTGATGGTGATGGTGTCCGCCATGCCCGGCAGCGCGCAGATCATCAGGGTATACGCGCCCATATATTCATAATTGACGATTTGGCAGGCCAGCATGCCCCGGCCGGCCGGGGTGATGGTAATATCCTCGGCCCGGATGCCCAGGCAGAACTGCGCCGGCGCGTGCGGCGCATCGCCGGGCGCCGGGATAAATTCGCCCTGCTGGAAGAGCGGGATAATATTCATCGACGGTGAACCGATAAATTGCGCGGTAAAAATATCCGCAGGGCAGTTATATAAATTGTCCGGCGTGCCCTGCTGCACGATGCGGCCGTCCCGCAACAAAATAATCCGGTCCGCCATGCTCATGGCTTCGGTTTGATCGTGGGTAACATAGATCATGGTCAGGCCGAGTTTTTTTTGCAGCGCGCAAATCTCGCGCCGCATGCTCTGGCGCAGCTTGGCATCCAGGTTGGACAGCGGCTCGTCCATCAGGCACAGCTTGTGATTGGCTATCACCGCCCGTCCCAATGCCACCCGCTGCTGCTGCCCGCCGGACAGCTGGGCCGGCAGCCGATCGAGCAGCGTATCAAGCTCCATCAGGACGCTCACTTCGGCCAGCCGCGCCGCGAAGCCGCGTTTATCTTCCCCCCGGGCCCGCAGCCCGAACAGCAGGTTTTCCCGCACGCTCAGATGGGGGAACAGCGCATAGGACTGAAACACCATGGAGAGGCGGCGCCGCGATGGCGGCAGATCGGTTACGTCCGCCCGCTGTATCTCCAGCAGCCCGCTGTCGGCCTGTTCCAGGCCGGCGATAACGCGCAGCAGGGTGGTTTTGCCGCATCCGGACGGCCCCAGCAAGGCGACGAAATCCCCTTCCGCGACGGTGAAGCTGATGTCGTCCAGAGCCCGTTTAGTGCCCCAGGCCTTGGTAATCGAGTGCAGCGCTAAATAGGTCATATGATGATGTCGGCTATCTATCCATGGACGATAAGAAACGGGCGATACGAAACCGGGCGATGAACAACTGGAATCAGCATAGGGAGGGAAAATGACGGTTTTATAGCACCAACATGACAGTTGCGTGGCGTACGCTACTCGGCGCCGCCGTCCCCCACGGCGCGGCGGGGGACGGCGGCGGCGCGCTTAACCGGCGGGGAATAAAAACGGATTGATGCTGCTGCGGCTAAATCCCTGCGCCTCCAGTTTGGCGTCCAGGATAATCGACGCCAAATCATCGGCCACGGCATCCACCGCCGCGTCCCGGTCCTGAAACAGGATTTTAAGATAGCTGTCGCAGTGGCCGCAGCTCTCCGCTTTCACCGCCGCCTGCCGATCGTCCAGGGACCAATAGACCAGATCGTCGCTTTGCTCGCAGTTGCTGCATACCGCCCGCACCATATGCCATTCGCTTTCGCATAGCGCGCAGTGCAGGTAGCGCAGTCCGGGCACGGTGCCTTTGCCCTGGATTACGCTGGCCACCGGCGCGCTGCCGCAAATCGGGCAAAATTGCCGCTGCCCGCCGTCGGCGCGGGCCTGGCCGCGCACCCGGGCCGCCATTTGCGCCCAGTACAAGGACAGCGCCGCCCACAAGAATACGGCCAGGTCGCTGCCCACCGCCGCCAAATCGCCGTCCAGCAGCGACTGCGCCCGGTTCTCCAGCCCATCGTCGGTTAACGCCGCCAGGCTATCAAGGGCCTGGCGCACGGCGGGGGAGGCGTCCGGGCGCAGTTCGGCGACCAATCGGCGCAGCATCCGTCGCCATTGGGGGGCGCGGCGCAGCGCGGCGGCGGCCAGGGGCGGCGCGCCATCTTCGGCGGACGGCAGGCCGGCATCCGCGTCCAGCGGCATGGCGTGCAAGACCCGCAGCTGGGCGCTCGCCACGCCGGCGGCAAACGTTAAATAGTCCCCAAACGGGTGGCCCGCCGCCAACTGCCGCAGCCGGTCGGCCCGGCGCTGGTAAAGCTGGGGCAAGTCGGTCCGCAGCAGGGGCTGGATGGCCGATACGGCGTCCAGCGGCCATGCGGCCAGCTGCGCTTCGGGAATAATCCGGATCGCCATTAGCTTCCGTCCTTACGGTTTTTCGCCGGCAGGGCGTTTTTTTCGCACAGTTCGCGATACCAGCGCGGATGGTGTTTTTTGGCCCAGGCCGCCGGCACCCAGCCCTCAACCATGGCGGTAATGGTGCCCTTGACCCACAGGGCCGCATAGATATGCACCATGATCACCATAATCAGCCCCACCGCCGACACCGAATGCACCAATAGGGCGAGGCGGATCAGCGGGATGGGGAAGTAGCCGGCGAACCAGGGCCGCCAGATCATGACGCCGGTGGCCAGCAATAACAGCAAACAAATAATCGCCGCCCAAAAGACGCATTTTTGACCGAAGTTATAGCGTCCGGTGTCGCCCACTTCCTGGTTTTGCGCGATTTTGTAGATATTTTTGGCCCAATAAATATCGTCGCGGTTGATCAGGTTGTGCCGCCAATAGCGCAGGAACATCAGCATAAACGCGCAAAACATCACCACTCCGGCAAACGGGTGCAGGATGCGCGCCAGCTGCGGGGTGCCGAAGATATTCATCAGCCAGTTAAAAGAGGGGAAGAAAAATCCCAGGCCGCTGAGGGAAACCAGCACAAAGCAGAACGCCACGATCCAGTGGTTGATTCGTTCCGGCGCGCTGTAACGCACAATCCGCCGCTGTTTCATTTACGATCCTCCTGTTGATGATCCGGACCCTGGTCGATATCGCTATCGTCATCGTCGTCATCATCGGCCCGGTTGGGACCGATGCCCACATAATGGAATACCGTGGCGGCGAAAATGGCCGCGAACCCCACGGCCGCCAGCGGTTTCCATACCCCCTTCCAAAACGTCACCGTCGGGCTGATGGTCGGGTTATCCGGCAGGCCGTGATAAAGCTGCGGCCGATCCGCGTGCTGCAAGACATACATCACATGGGTGCCGCCCACGCCGGCGGGATCGTAGAGCCCGGCATTCTTGAACCCGCGGCTATTGAGTTCGTCCACCCGCTCCGCCGCCAGCGTCTTCATTTCCGCCTTGGTGCCGAAATGAATGGCGCCGGTGGGGCAGGTTTTCACGCAGGCCGGCTCCTGGCCGACCCCGACCCTATCGACGCACAGGGTGCATTTATAGGCCCGGTTATCCTGTTTATTAATGCGCGGTATGTCGAATGGACAGCCGGCGATACAGTAGCCGCAGCCGATGCAGTGCTCGGACTGGAAATCGACGATGCCGTTGGCGTACTGGATAATGGCCCCTTCCGCCGGACAGGCTTTCAGGCAGCCCGGATCGGCGCAGTGCATGCAGCCGTCCTTGCGGATCAGCCATTCGAGCCGGTCGTCCTGCTCCACCTCGGAAAAGCGCATTACCGTCCAGGACTTGGCGCTCAGATCGAGGGGATTGTCATAGACCCCCACGTTGATGCCCACCTCGTCGCGCAGATCGTTCCACTCCGAACAGGCCACCTGGCAGGCCTTGCAGCCGATGCAGGTGGTCACGTCGATAAGCTTGGCCACCTTTTCCTGGAAATCGCGGGCGCGCGGCGCCGGGGTGAAACCATTGGTGGCGGATTTACGGATAATATCCTGTGATTGCATGGCCATCGCTTGCGCTCCTTATGCCTTTTCCACATTGACCAGGAACGCCTTGTACTCCGGCGTCTGACTATTGGCCTCGCCGACGTGCGGCGTCAGGGTATTGGCCAGGAATCCCTTTTTGGTGGTGCCTTCGTAGCCCCAGTGGCAGGGGATGCCGATAGTCTCGATCTCATGGCCGTCCACCAGCAGGGTGCGGATACGCTTGGTGACCACGGCCTTGGCTTTGATGTAGCCGCGTTTACTGCTGACCCTGACGCTATCGCCGGCCCGGATGCCTTTGCTGGCCGCCAGCCGTTCGCCTATCTCGATAAATTGCTCGGGTTGGGCGATGGCATTGAGGCGGGCGTGTTTGGTCCAGTGGCGGAACAGTTCGGTTATCGAATAGGTGGTCGCGACATACGGGAAATCGGCGGCGACGCCCAGGCGCAGGCGATCGGCTTCAAATAGCCGCGCCGCCGGATTAAAGATTACGCCGGGATGCAGCGGGTTGGTGCCGATGGGGGATTCCGCCGGTTCGTAATGTTCGGGGAACGGGCCGTCCACCAGTTTATCGATGGCGTAGAAGCGGCCCATGCCTTCCGCCTGCATAATAAACGGGCCGACATCGGCGCCCGGCGCGGCGGTGCCGTAATCAGGAATATCGATGCCTTTCCATTTGCTGCCGTCCCAGCGGATCAGCTCGCGCTTCGGGTCCCACGGATTGCCCTGGGCGTCCGCCGAAGCGCGGTTATACAGAATGCGGCGGTTTTGCGGCCAGGCCCAGGCCCAGCCCAGCGTGCTGCCCAGCCCGGACGGATCGCTATTGTCGCGCCGGGCCATCTGGTTGCCCTGCTCGGTCCAGCTGCCGGCGAAGATCCAGCAAAAACTGGCGGTAGAGCCGTCATCGCGCAACTGGGAAAAATCGGCGAGCAGCTGTCCTTTCTTGAGGATCACCGCCCCCTTGTCGTCCAGCAGGTCCGCCAGGGCGCGGCCGTTGCTTTCCTGCGCCAGTTCTTCCGGCGTCGGATCTTCGGGCACCCGGTAATCCCAGGCCATATTCATCAGCGGCGCCGGATTGGCGCCCCCTTCGCGGGCGTACATCTCCCGCAGGCGCAGGAATATGCCCGCCAGGATAACCCCGTCGTTGCGGGCTTCTCCGGGCGGCTCGGCGCCTTTATGATGCCATTGCAGCCAGCGGCCCGAGTTGACGATGGTGCCGTTCTCCTCGGCAAAGCAGCTGGAGGGCAGGCGGAACACTTCGGTTTGGATGGCCGCCGGGTCGACATCGTTAAATTCGCCGTGGTGCTGCCAGAAACTGGACGTTTCCGTCGCCAGCGGATCGATAATCACCAGGAACTTGAGCTTCGACAGCGCCGCGGAAGCCTTGTTTTTATCGGCGAACGCCGCCACCGGGTTAAAGCCCTGGGCTATATAGCCGTTGATTTTGCCTTCGCTCATCATCTGGGTGACATTAAGCGCGTCATAGCTTTGGTCCCACTTCGGCAACCAGTCGTATCCCCAGCTATTGTCCCGGGTCGCCTGGTCGCCGTAGAAACTTTTCATCAGGCTGACAAAAAATTTGGGGGTATTCTTCCAGTAGTTCACCTGATCGGGCAGCAATGCTTTAGGCGTGGCCTGCGCCAGGTACGCCTCCAGCGTGGTATGTTTTTCCGAAGGCAAATCCAGATAACCGGGCAGGCGCAGGGAGAGCAGCCCTAAATCGGTGTAGCCCTGGATATTGGAGTGGCCGCGCAGCGCGTTGACGCCGCCGCCGGCCATGCCGATATTGCCCAGCAGCAATTGGATCATGCCCGCGCAGCGGATAATCTGCGCGCCGCTGGTATGCTGCGTCCAGCCCAGGGCATACAGGAAGGTGGCGGTTTTATCCGGCGCGCTGGTTTCCCCCAGGATCTGGCAAATTTGCAGGAACGCCGACTGGGGGGTGCCGCAGATGCGCGATACCATCTCCGGCGTGTAGCGGCTGACGTGTTGCTTAAGCATATTCCATACGCACCACGGGTCGGTCAGCGTCGGGTCCCGGCGGGCAAAACCGTTTTCATCCAGCTGATAGTGCCAGGAGGTCTTGTCGTAAGCATGTTTGGCGGCGTCGTAGCCGCTGAACAGCCCCTCTTCAAAGGTGTATTCGGGGCTTACCAGCAGGCTGGCGTTGGTATAGGATTTAACATATTCCATCTGCACTTTTTCATGGCTGAGCAGATAGTTGATTACCCCCAGCAGGAACGCGATATCCGCCCCGGCCCGGATAGGGGCGTACAGATCGGCCACCGACGCGGTGCGGTTAAAGCGCGGGTCGACCACGATAAGCTTGGCGCCGTTTTTCACTTTGGCTTCCATCGCCCATTTAAAGCCCACCGGGTGCGCTTCGGCCGGGTTGCCGCCCATGATCATCACCACATTGGCGTTTTTAATATCCACCCAGTTGTTGGTCATGGCGCCGCGCCCGAACGTGGGCGACAGGGCCGAGACGGTGGGGGCGTGGCACAGCCTGGCCTGGGTATCGATGGCCAGCATGCCCAGGGCGCGCGCGACGCGCTGGTCCAGCATGCCGGTTTCGTTGCTCGCGGCCGACGAGCAGAGCATGCCGGTGGTCACCCAGCGGTTGACCGTGACGCCCGCGGCGTTTTTCTCGACGAAATTGGCGTCCCGATCGGTTTTCATCAGGCGGGCGATACGCTCATAGGCATCCTCCCAGCCGATACGTTGCCACTTATCCGAGCCGGGGGCGCGGTATTCGGGGTATAACAGGCGCTGGTCGCTGTGAATAAAATCCACTAATCCAGCCCCTTTGGGACATAACGAGCCCCGGCTGACCGGATGATCCGGGTCGCCCTCGATATGGAAAATGGACGAGCGCGCGTTTTTGGCGCCGTCGCCCAGGCTGTACATCAAGATGCCGCAGCCGACCGAGCAGTAGGTGCAGTTATTACGGGTTTCATGCGAGCGCAATAACTTATATTGCCGGGTTTCGGCCAGCGCGATGTCGGGGGCGAAACCCAGCGCGGCGGCCGTGGTGCCGGCCATTCCGCCCGCGCAAACTTTGAAGAATTGTCTTCTGGTGAATTGCATGGAAACTCCTGAATACGACATCGGTCACATAATTTACGTATTTTCAACCGGCGGCCGCGATAAAGGGGCTGGCCGGGCTAGCTATTATTTTCATTGAGGCAGGACGTGATTTTGCCTATGCCTTGTTGTTAGTATGGGTATTATCAATTAATTTTTTCGGGTTGCAAATGTTTTTCACATTTGTTAAATGAAAAAATTAATTGTTATAGGTGAAAAAAGGAAAAGTGTTATTGATTAAAATAAGGTTCATATCTTTTCCCTAAAAACTGCGAGGCACTTCATAAAAAAATAATTTCACGACGTTATTAATTGATCCCCGCCCGACGGATTAATAGATTCAGCCTATAGCGCTTACCGGCAAGAAGGCGCGTGAAAGCATAAAAAGCGTTGTAAAATTAGTTATATGACGCTTTTCCGGTATGCGCTGTTTTAGCGAGTAATTAATTGGAGATGTAGGTTAGCAATAATTTAAGTAAGCCATCATCACGGCCGATAATAATTATTGCGCCTAATTCTGAATATTATTAATGGCGCAATGGCTTCGCCGTATTTATTATTTCCCGGCGCCGTTCTATACGTTAAAGCTGGCTGAAGCAGCATTTTTGTGGTTTTCATCCCGCCCGTTTGGTTAAAATTACGCAGTAATGATTTATCCGCTAAATAACCGATGACCGGTCATTTAAACCAATAAGTAAGGTATTTATCTCTAGTGAGCGGTGGAGAAATATTGTCGTTATTAAGCCAGCGGTGGAATATTCCGGCCGGGGGAAATGTGGCGAAAAGAACCCGGAGTTATTGATTAACCTTCTCATCAAGACGGCGGCTTGACGCGCACACCCCATGGGCCATGCCGCAAAGCAAACGATACCGGAGGATTTTTACGTTAAAAAAGTGATATTGATCACATTAAAAATGTATGTAATGTTAATTATTAGCATAATTATTGTGATCATATCCGCATTTCTTATCTCCTTATTCGCGCCGGTATTGTTCGCGGCGGCGCTTATACACAGAATGTTACTTCTCCCACGTTACCCGTAACATCTGGCGCCCTCAAGCAATGCCGCGGGTAAACGACGCCGTTAAGCCGGCACTAAAACATTGAGATAGGAAAACGATAAATGGCAAAAGATTATGCGCCGATTTCACGTGCCATCGTAGACAATCTGGGGGGCGTGGCCAATATCGCGGCGGTTACGCACTGCATGACCCGGCTGCGGTTCGTGGTAAAAGATGACAGCAAAATAGACGAACCCGCCATCAAGACTATCTCCGGGGTAATGGGCGTGGTGCGCAACGGCGATAAATGCCAGGTGATAATCGGCAATAATGTCTCTTATGCGTATCAGGAAGTGTTGAAACTGGGTAATTTTGGCGAAGAAAGCCTGATAGCCCAAGGTAAAAAGAAACGGAAAATCACCCTGAAAAGCATTGGCGCCGGCATCCTGGACGCGCTGATCGGCACGATGTCGCCGTTGATCCCGGCGATTATCGGCGGTTCGATGGTCAAACTGCTGGCGATGATCCTGGCGATGCTGGGCGTATTCGAGCCCGGCTCATCGACGCTTATTATTTTAAATACCATCGGCGACGGCGCGTTTTTCTTCCTGCCGGTGATGGTGGCGGCTTCGGCCTCGATCAAATTCAAGACCAATATGTCGCTGGCGATCGCCATCGCCGGGGTGTTGATTCACCCTAGCTTTATCGATTTGATGGCCAAGGCCGCGCAGGGTACGCCGGTCAGCTTCGCCATGATCCCGGTGGCGGCGGTAAAATACACTTATACGGTAATTCCGGCGCTGTGCATGACCTGGATTTTGTCGTATATCGAGCGCGGGGTCGATCGCATCACGCCGGCGGTCACCAAGAACTTCCTTAAACCGATGCTGATCGTGCTGATCGCGGCGCCGGTGGCGATTATTATTATCGGCCCGCTGGGCATTTGGATCGGTACCGGTATTTCCACCCTGGTCTATACCATTCATAACAGCCTCGGCTGGCTGGCGGTGGCCATTATGGGCGGGCTGTGGCCGCTGCTGGTAATGACCGGCATGCATCGGGTATTTACCCCCACCATTATTCAAACCATTGCCGAAACCGGTAAAGAGGGTATGGTAATGCCCTCGGAAATCGGGGCCAATTTATCCCTGGGCGGCGCCTCCCTGGCGGTGGCGTACCGGACCAAAAACAGCGAACTGCGGCAAACGGCGCTGGCCGCCGCCGCGTCGGCGATCGTGGCCGGCATCTCGGAGCCGGCGCTTTACGGGGTGGCCATCCGGTTAAAACGGCCGCTGATTGCCTGTTTGATCAGCGGGTTCATCTGCGGCGCGGTGGCCGGGGTCGGCGGACTGGCCAGCCATTCCATGGCCTCGCCGGGCCTGTTTACCAGCGTGCAGTTTTTTGACGCCGGCAATCCCATGAGTATCGTTTGGGTGGTGGGGGTGATGATTCTGTCGGTGGTGTTATCCTTTATCCTGACCTTGCTGCTCGGGTTCGAGGATCTGCCGGTGGCGCCCGCAAACGCGGACACCGCACCTTATACTACACCGGCCGCTACGCCGGCCACGGCGCCGGCAGCGGCGACCATGGCGGCCCCCGCCGCGCCGGCCACTATTATTTCAGCACCGAATGGTCAGGAGATCGGATGACCGATATCACTTTTCCCGCCGATTTTTTATGGGGCGGGGCCATTGCGGCCAATCAGGCCGAGGGCGCTTATCTGGCGGACGGCAAGGGACTGACCACCGTTGACGTGATCCCCCACGGCAAGAACCGCCTGCCGATTAAACTGGGGCTGGCGGCCAATGTCGGGCTGGATGACAGCGAATTTTATCCCAGCCACCAGGCCATCGATTTTTACCATCGTTATAAAGAAGATATCGCGCTGCTGGCGGAGATGGGGTTTAAAGTGTTCCGCACCTCCATTGCCTGGAGCCGCATTTTTCCCCGGGGCGACGAAACGCAGCCCAACGAAGCGGGTATCCGCTTCTATCGCAATCTGTTCACCGAGTGCAAAAAATACGGTATCGAGCCGCTGGTGACCCTGTGCCACTTCGATGTTCCGCTGCATCTGGTGAACGAATATGGTTCCTGGCGCAGCCGTAAAATGATTGGTTTTTTCGAACGCTACGCCACTACCTGTTTTCGCGCCTTTGACGGGTTGGTGAAGTATTGGCTGACTTTCAACGAGATCAACATTCTGCTGCACAGCCCGTTTTCCGGCGCGGGACTGCAATTTCGCGACGGCGAAAATACCGACCAGGTTAAATACCAGGCCGCCCACCATGAGCTGGTGGCCAGCGCGCTGGTGACCAAGCGGGCCCATGAGATCAACCCCGCCAACCAGGTGGGCTGCATGCTGGCCGGCGGCAATTTTTATCCTTACTCCTGCAAGCCGGAAGATGTGTGGACCGCCCTGGAAAAAGATCGGGAAAATTTGTTTTTTATCGATGTGCAATCCAGGGGCGCTTATCCCTCCTATGCCGCCAGGGTGTTTCGCGAAAAAGGGGTGGATGTGCAAATGGACGCGGGCGACGGCGAGATCCTCAAGCACACCGTGGACTTTGTTTCGTTTAGCTATTATGCCTCCCGCTGCGCGGCGGCGGAGATGAATGAGCACAATACCAGCGCCGCCAATGTGGTGAAATCCCTGAAAAATCCCTATATCAAAGCCAGCGAGTGGGGCTGGGGCATCGATCCGCTGGGGCTGAGAATCGCCATGAATACGCTTTACGACCGCTACCAGAAACCGCTGTTCCTGGTGGAAAACGGCCTGGGAGCCAGGGATACCGTGGAGGCGGACGGCTCAATCAATGACGACTACCGCATCGACTATTTCAGGGAACATATCAAGGCCATGAAAGACGCCATCGGCGACGGCGTGCCGCTGATGGGCTACACCCCCTGGGGCTGTATCGATCTGGTGGCCGCGTCCACCGGCGAAATGGGTAAACGCTACGGATTTATCTATGTGGATCGCGACGATGCGGGCGGCGGCACCCTTAACCGCACCCGCAAGAAATCTTTTTATTGGTATCAAAAGGTGATCGCCTCCAACGGCGAAAACCTGGATTAACCCGCGCGGGGCGGCCCGGTGCCGGATCGCCCCCGAAAATAAAGCTATAAAATCAAGACCTCAATCGCGTTATAGGTCTCCCGCCCGGGTAATCGGCGCTATAAAAGCAGTTCTTTCATCTGCCGGAGTGGCCAATAATGAGATGGTTGTATGCAATGCTTATCCCGCTTTCCCTATGCGTGATTCCCTTAGGCGCGGTGGCGCAAATCGACGCGGCCACGGTGGGATTCAATCAGTCCGTACTTCCGGCCAAGGCCGGTTATCCTGCCATCGACATGGCGGTCTGGTACCCCGCGCACGGCGAAGGCACGCCGCGGGTGGTGGGGGATAATGCGGTATTTGTCGGGATGACCGTGGCGGTGGGCGCCCGGCCACGTCCCGGACGACATCCGCTGGCGGTGATTTCCCACGGCTTTGGCGGTAACTGGCGTAACCAGCTCTGGCTGGCCGGCGAACTGGCCCGCCAGGGCTATATCGTCGCCGCCCCGAACCATCCCGGCACTACCACCGACAATCGCGACCCGGAGCTGGCCGCGCAATTATGGCGAAGGCCGGGGGATATCAGTCGGGTTATCGACGCGATCACTACCCGGCCGGGTAGTTTTGGCGCGGTGGCGGTAAATAAAATTGCAGTAATCGGACATTCGATGGGGGGGTGGACGGCACTGGAACTTGCCGGGGCGCGTTTCGACGCCGGCTTATTCGCGCAAGATTGCCGGTTACACCCGATTCTGGCTTCCTGCCGGGTTTATCAGCAAATCGCCGCCGGCGGCTCCGCGACGCTAACGCAGCGGTTGGCCATGGATTGGCGAGATAAGCGGGTAGGGGCGATCGTGACGCTGGATTCAGGCTTAACCCGCGGGTTCAGCGCCACCAGCCTGGGCGGCATTACGCTACCGGTGCTGATCATCGCTGCCGGCGCGCCGTCGGCGGACCTCCCTGCCGCTTTGGAATCCCATGCCTTGGCGCAGCGGCTGCCGGCGGCAACCACCCGCTACGTGGAAATCAGCGATGCCACGCATTTCAGTTTTATGTCGGTGTGCAAACCCGGCGGCGAGGACATGATTGAGCGTGAAGAACCGGGCGAAGGCATAATCTGCCGCGATGGCGGCACGCGTTATTCCGGGCTTCCGTCCGACTCCCCATCCGGGCCGGTAATACGTAACCGGCAGACCATTCACCAGCAAACGGCTACGCTTATCCGGGATTTTCTGGCTGGGGTATGGCGCTGATATCCGGTGGCTGGCCGGGTTGAACCCGCGTTCTGACGGTGTTACGGTATTCGCTGGGATTGACGCCGGTCACCCGGCGAAATTCGCGGTTAAAGTTGGATTTTGTCTGGAAGCCGCTGGCGAACATGATATCGGTAATCCTGCCGTCGGTGGTGCCGAGCAGCCTGGCCGCTTCGTTAATGCGATACTCGTTGACGATCTGGGAAATATTGCGGCCGTGCACCAGATTGATCGCCGCCGACAGTTGGCGCACCGGCAGACCCAGGCGTCTGGCCAGCGTGATGATGTCCAGATCGGGGATGGCGAACAGCCGCTCTTCGCGCATCAACCGATCGAAGCGCCCGGCCCGTTGCAAATCATCGGCATCCGGGGTCGGGCCTGGCACCGCGGCGTTCCCGCTGGGGGCGGTTATTTCTGGCGCGCCAACGCCGGCGCGGGTTATGACGGCGGCTAGAGCCAGCAATAACAGCAGATTGGCGCAGGCCACCAGGTAAACCGCATGTTTGCCCTGGCCCAGGGCAAAATCCAGCGCCACCAGGGCATCCAGCGATCCGCACAGCAGCAGAATGCCGCCCGCGGCCGCTTGTTGCCCGATTGCGCCGTCCGCGGACCGTCCCTTGCGCAACGCGGGATGCCGCAGCCAGGGAAACAGCAGAGCCAGGCCGTAACCCAGATAGATGGCCCATAGGGTTATATCCAGCAGCGGCCAGGGCAGCGCGTTGCCGCCGATCATTACCACGCCAACCATGGCGGGGGGTAACAGATGCACATAATGCGCATAATTAAAGCCGGGCAATGCGCGGGTATTAGCGCGGCCCGGCTGGAAGCAGCGCCAGCAGATAACGGGCAGCAGGGAGGCCGCCAGAGGCTGGCAGTGCGCCGCCAGCGCTTCGCCGCCGCGCCAGCGCAATCCCACCAGCAGCGTGCAGAGGGCGCAGGCGGCAATAAATACCAGGACCCGGCGCACGTCGCTAAGGTTGCGCCGGTGCCGGAGACCCAAGCGGATCCCCAGCAGGGCCAGCAGTAAGGTATTGATAAACGGTACGGACAGTTCGGGCATCGGCGGCGGCTTCATTCGGCATCATGATAATAGGGACTATACCCGGTGACAGCAGCATAATTAAAGTCCGGCCTGTTGTCACGCCGGGCGCCCCCATTGCCCATGACTTTAAACATGCTAGCTATAAGGACCACATTAATGAATACGCTTCCCGTCGTCGCGGTGCTTGGATTAGGCGCCATGGGTCATGCTTTCGCGGCCAATCTGCTTAAAAAAGGTTTTACCGTCCGGGGGTGGAACCGCACCCGCCGGCGGGGCGAAGACCTGGCCGCGGCCGGTTTGATGTTGTGCGATACCCCTAATGAAGCGGTAACCGGCGCCGCGGTGGTGCTGGTGATGCTGCCCGATGCCGCCGTTACCGAGGCGGTGATAACCGGCCCGCAGGGCATTGTGCCGGCGCTGGACCGCGGGGCGATCATTGCGCAAATGGGCACCATCGGACTGGACGCCACCGACCGGCTGGCCGGGGCCATCACCGCCGCCCGCGCCGATATCGTGTTTTTGGACGCGCCGGTTTCCGGCACCAAGGCCCCGGCCGAAAACGCGCTGATTACGGTGCTGGCCAGCGGCGATCGGTCCCGCGCCGCCGCCATCGAGCCGGTGTTCGGCGCCATTGCCAAAGGCACTAAATGGTTTGGCGGGGCCGGCGGCGGTTCGCGCATGAAGCTGGTGGTCAACGCCTGGCTGATTTCAATGGTGCAGGGCATGTCCGAAAGCGTTCAGCTGGCTCAGGAGTTGGGCTTTTCTCCCGCCGATTTCTGGGACGTGCTGGACGGCGGCCCGCTGGCGGCCCCGTATGTGAAAAACAAGCTGGAGATGATTAAAGCGGATAATTATGAGCCGCAGATGCAGCTCGCGCTGGCCCTGAAGGACGCCAATCTGGCTCTTGACGCCGCCGGCACCAGCCAAATGCCGGGACTGCGCGCCATCGCCGACATCTGGCGGCGCGCCGTGGACGCCGGCCTCGGCGAGCAGGATATCGCCGTGGTGTATCGTTATTTGAGCCGCGGGAAATAGCCGCCGCGATCCTCCTCAGGCGGTCGGGATCGTCCCGCCATCGATAATGTATTCGGTGCCGGTAATGGCGCCGGCCCGATCCGACACCAGGAACCCGATCAAATCGGCCACTTCCGCCGGTTTGGCCGGCCGTCCCAGGGGGATGCCGCCCAGCGCGTCCATAATGATTTTCTTGCCCCCGGCGTAATCGGTGCCCGCCTGGGTCGCCAGCCGCTGCGCCATGGCGACCGCGGCTTCGGTTTCCACCCAGCCGGGGGACACCCGTACTACCCGTATCCCCTGGCCGGCGACTTCTTTGGACAGGCTTTTACTGTAGGTGGACAGCGCCGCTTTGGCCGCGGCATAGGCCGTGGTGGATTCCGGCAGCGGCAGATCGTGCTGGATGGAGGTAACGTGGATAATCACCCCGCGGCCTTGGGCGATCATCGCCGGCAATAACGCCCGGTCGAGCCGTACCGCCGCCAGCAGATTAAGATTGATTTCCTGCTGCCAGATATCGTCATCAAGCACCGCGAATCCGCCCCCGGGCGCCGACGATCCCCCCAATACGTTAACAATGATATCCACGCCGCCGAGCTGCCGTTGCGCCGCCTGCGCCGCTTCGGCGCAGCCCCGGGCCGTGGTCATATCGGCCGGGACATAACGCACTCCGTCCAGGGGGGCAGCGGGGGCCGCGCGGGCGCCGCTATAATCCGCCGGCGCCGGCGGCCATGCGCCGCTCGTGTTCAATCAGCCATTGTTTACGCCATAACCCGCCGCCGTAGCCCGTAAGGGAACCGTCGGCGCCAATCACCCGGTGGCAGGGGATCAGGATGGCAATCTGGTTGGCGCCGTTGGCCCGGGCCACCGCCCGCGACGCGGTAGGCCGGCCTATCGCCGCGCCGATGGCCGAATAGCTGCGCACCTCGCCGGAGGGAATGGCCCTGAGCGCTTCCCAGACGCCGCGGGTAAATGCCGATCCGAATTCGGCCAGCGGCGTGGTGAAATGTTGCCGCCGGCCGGCAAAATAGTCGCGCAATTCCCCCTCCACCCGATCGATGGGCGCCGCGCGGCCCATGATGATTTCCGATGCGGTGGCGTTTTTCAGGCGGGTCAGCTCGGCGGGCAGGGCCTTGCGGTCAAAAAATTCCAGCAGGCATAACGCATGGCCGTCGGCCACCGCCAGCATCGATCCAATGGGGGTATCCAGCCAGTCGGCGCGCAGGAACCGGTGCGATCTGGCCTGGCTGGGGTTGATGCCGATATGCCGGGCGATGGCCTCGCGAAACCCGCTGCCGGATTCATAATGGGCTTCCAGCTGCGCATCGATGATTTTCGCCCCGCCGGTCAGGACCTCCAGCCCCTTGCCCAATCTGCGCATCCGCGCCATATCCAGGAAAGTGATGCCGAAGCGGCGCTTGAACAGGCGGCGCACGGTAGAAGGGTCGTATTGCATCCCGACCAGCGTCTCTTCCGACCAGCGCTTATCCGGATCGTTATCCAGGGCGGCCAGCAGGGTGACGATCGTCGGGTCTTTTTCTCCGGTGGGCAATAGCGGATGGCAGCGTTTGCAGGGCCGGAAGCCCGCCGAAAGCGCGTCGGCGATGGAAGGGAAAAACACGCTGTGCTCGCGTTTGGGTTTGCGCGCGCCGCACGTCAGGCGGCAAAATACGCCGGTGCTGGTCACGCCTACGAAAGCGAAACCGTCATAGGCCGGGTCGCGGGCGAGTAAAGCGTGGTACAGCGTTTCGTCATCGGGTAGATCAAACAGCATGGATGCGCTCGCTTATGGTGGGGACCGGCCTACAGAATAAGCGTTTTTCGAGCCGGGGCGCGACGAAATTCGGGCAGCCATTTTTTACCGCGTCATGCATCGCCTGGACGGCTGAATTCCAGACCGCACGCTGGCCCTGGCAAATATGGCGCGCCCGCCGTCAGCCGCCCAGCTCCCTGCGTAAAAACGGCGCGGTGCGGCTTTTTTGGACCCGGGCCACGCTTTCCGGCGTGCCGGCGGCCACAATCGACCCGCCCTGGTCGCCGGCGCCCGGTCCCATATCGATGGTCCAATCGCTCTGGGCGACGATGCGCATGTCGTGTTCCACCACGATCACGCTATTGCCCGCGTCCACCAGGGCGTTGAGCTGGGCCAGCAACCGATCGACATCGGCCGGATGCAGACCGGTGGACGGTTCGTCCAATACGTATAGCGTTGCTCCGCGCTGGGCGCGCTGCAGCTCGGTGGCCAGTTTGATCCGCTGGGCTTCTCCCCCCGACAGCTCGGTGGCCGGCTGGCCCAGGCGCAGGTAGCCCAGCCCGATATCGCGCAGCAGCCGCAGGGATCGCATTACGCCCGGCTGGTCGCAAAATACCTCGACGGCGTCCTCCACCGTAAGGGCCAGAACCTGGGCAATGGTCAGTCCCTGCCAGGTCACCGCCAGGGTTTCAGGGCGGTAACGCGCGCCGTGGCAGGTGGGGCAAGGGGCATAGACGCTGGGCATAAACAGCAGTTCAACGCTGACGAAACCTTCCCCTTCGCAGGTGGGGCAGCGCCCTTTGGCGACGTTAAACGAAAACTGGCCGGCATCGTAGCGCCGCCGCCTGGCCTCCGGCGTGGCCGCGAACAGCTTGCGCACGCCGTCGAACAACCCCGTATAGGTGGCCAGATTGGAGCGCGGGGTGCGGCCGATGGGTTTTTGATCCACCTGCACCAACCGGGCGATGGATTCCAGCCCGGCGGCAATATGACCGGTAGCGGCCGGCGGTAAATCCGCGTCCGGCAGCGGATCGTCCGGCTCGGCGCCGTCGACGGGCCGGCCCAGCCGCTCGCCCACCAGTTCCAGCAGCGCCTGGCTGACCAGGCTTGATTTGCCCGACCCGGAAATGCCGGTGACGGCGGTAAAACAACCCAGCGGAAATTCCGCGCTGAGGTTATGCAAATTATTGCGGGTCACGGCGGCAAGCTTCAGCCAGCCGGCCGGTGTGCGTCGCGCTCGCGCGGACGGCGCCGGCGCGGCAAACAGATAGCGGCGGGTTTGCGAGTTTTCGATGGCCGCCAGTCCGGCGGGGGGGCCGCTGTAGAGGATATGGCCGCCGTGTTCCCCCGCCGCCGGGCCGACATCCACCAGCCAGTCGGCCCGGCGCATGGTATCGAGATCGTGCTCGACCACAAACAGGGAATTACCCGCCGCCTTGAGCCCTTGCAGGGCGGCGAACAGCGCTTCGCCGTCCGCGGGATGCAGGCCGGCGGACGGTTCGTCCAGGACATAGATTACCCCAAATAGCTGCGACCCCAGCTGGGTGGCCAGCCGCAGCCGCTGCAATTCGCCGGAGGAGAGGGTGGGGGTGCCGCGCTCCAGGGACAGATAGCCCAGCCCGAGATCCGTCAGGATCGCCACGCGGGCCAGCAAATTTTGCGCGATGCGCTGGGCGGCGAGACGTTTCTCGGCGGATAATGCGGGAGTGAGCCTGACGTCCGGCGCGCCCCGATGCGCCGAACCGCCCAGGGCCGCGCGTTGCCGGCGCGCGGCCTGGCTTTGCTGCCGATCCAGCGTATCGCCCCCTTGGTTCCGCCCGGCGCTATCGCCGGCGGGGAGGCCGTCCGCCGCCGGCCGCAATACCTGCGCCAGCCGCAGCAGCGGCAGCCGGGATAGCTCGCCGATATCCAGCCCGGCGAACGTGACGGCCAGCGCCGCGCGCTTTAAGCGTTTGCCGTCGCACTCCGGGCACGGGCTGCCCCGCATAAACCGCGATACGCGCTTTTTCATCAGCGCGCTTTGGGATTTGGCGAAGGTATGCAGCACATAGCGCCGGGCGCCGGTAAAGGTGCCCTGATAACTCGGTTCCAGCTTCTGCTTGAGCGCCCGCCGCGTTTGCGCCGGCGTCAGGCCGGCATAAACCGGCACGGTGGGGGTTTCTTCGGTAAACAAAATCCAATCCCGCTGTTGTTTGGGCAGATCGCGCCAGGGCTTATCCACGTCATACCCCAGGGTGACCAGAATATCGCGCAGGTTCTGCCCCTGCCACGCCGGCGGCCAGGCCGCCACGGCCCGCTGGCGGATGCTCAGCGCATCGTCGGGCACCATCAGCCGTTCGGTGACTTCGTAGATACGCCCCAGCCCGTGGCAATGCGGGCAGGCTCCCTGGGGCAAATTCGGCGAAAAATCTTCCGCGTACAGCATCGGCTGGCCCGGCGGGTATAGGCCGGCGCGCGAGTAGAGCATGCGCACCAGGCTCGATAAGGTGGTGACGCTGCCCACCGACGAACGGGTGCTGGGCGTGCCGCGCTGTTGCTGTAGCGCCACGGCGGGAGGCAGTCCGTCAATGGAATCCACGTCCGGCGCGCCGGCCTGATCGATCAACCGCCGCGCATAAGGCGCCACCGACTCGAAATAACGCCGCTGCGCCTCGGCATACAGGGTTGAAAACGCCAGCGACGACTTGCCCGAGCCGGACACGCCGGTAAATACCACCAGCGCATCCCGGGGAATATCCACGTCGACGTTGTGCAGGTTGTGCTCGCGGGCGCCGCGCACCTTGACGAAACCTGTGAACGCAGGCGAGGCGCCGGGCAGGCCGGAATCCGGCGCGGGGACGGGCGGAACGGTAGGCGGGCGGCGCTGTGAAGTCATGGCTAAACCTTATACGGGCGAAAAGCGAAATCCAGGCGAATGAACCGCGGCGGCGATGCGCCGGCGCGTTTATCGTGGACCAGGAGAAGCTTAGCGCATAATCGGCAAGAACCGGGAAATATGACGCGGGGAAAATCAGCGGCAGCCCTGGCGTCCCGGCGATGGCATCCGCCGGGACGCCAGGGGCCGGGTAACCCCGGCCGTTGGGTTTATCAGCGCGCGGCCGCCGGCTGCGCCGCCGTTTTATCGGCGATTTTGCAGGTCGGCATGGTGCCGCAATAGCGATCCAGCAGCTTGAGGGTGACGCCGTTGGTCCAGCCGAAGCCGTCCTGCAGCGCGTATTCGCCGCCGCCGCCGCCGCCCAGCCCCTGGCCTTCAACCACATATTTTTCCACCAGCTTTTGCTGGGCGTCGTACAGCCGCTGCACGTTGGTCAAAAAACGGGTGCCGATGGACTGCGCCAGGGCGTCCTGGCCGTAATTATGCAGGCCCGCCACCGCCACCCATTGCAGCGGCGCCCAGCCGTTGGGGGCGTCCCACTGCTGCCCGGTGTTGACGGTGGAGGTGGTCAGGCCGCCCTCTTTGAGCAACTGGCTGCGTACCGCCTGGGCGGTGCTGACGGCGCGATCGCGCGGGGCGATGCGCACGAACAGCGGGAATACCGCGGCGGCCGTAATCGGCCGGGTAATGGCTTTAGCCCGCCAATCATAGTCGGTATAATAGCCGTCCTGGGCGTTCCATAAATAGCGGTTGATCGCCTGGGCGCGGACATCGGCCAGGCGTTTGTAACGATCGGCCTCCCGCGGCCGGTTGGCGGCCCTGCTGGCCCGGGACAGCGTCTGCTCCAGCTGGTAAAGCAGGGCGTTAAGATCCACCGGCACGATATCGGTGGTATGGATAGTGGCGAGATCGTGCGGGTCTTTTAACCAGCGGGAACTGAAGTCCCAGCCGGAGGCCGCGCCGGCGCGCAGATCGCGATACACCTGCGCCGCGGGCCGCCCCTTGGCCTGGCGGGCGGTGGTGATATCTTCCATATAGGATTCGGTGCGCGGCACGTCGCGATCGTCCCAGTAGCGGTTGAGCAGGCCGCCGTCGTCCAGGCGCACCACGCGCTCGGCGGCCGCGCCCCTGGCCAGTCCGTCGGCGCCGCGCATCCAATAATCGTACTCGCGGGTTAACTGGGGCAGGTAGCGGGCATAGGTGCTTTCGCCTTCATGGGTGGCCAGCAGCGCCACCATAAAAGCGAAAAACGGCGGCTGGGAGCGGCTCAGGTAATAGGTGCGGTTGCCGTTGGGAATATGGCCATAGGTATCGATCTCATGGGCGAAATTATCGGTCATATTTTTTACCAGCGCCCAGTTGCCGCTTTCGGCCAGGCCGAGCATGGTGAAGTAGCTATCCCAATAATAAATTTCGCGGAACCGGCCGCCGGGCACGACATATCTTTGCGGCAGGGGCAGCAGGGAATCATTGGGCTTGACGCTATCGGACCTGCGGGTCAGGACCGGCCAGAGCCCGTCGATATGCTGGCGCAGGGTTTGCCCTGCGGGGGGATGATAGGGGGCGCCTTCCGCGGGCAAAGTGAATTCCGCGTCGGTAAAGCGCTTGAGGTCAAAACCGGCCTGTTGTTTTTGCTGCTGATAGGCCGCCAGGATGGCCGCCGGTTCACGCCGGGGAACGGCATCGGCAAACGTTTTTTGATCCGGATAAATTTTTGCCTGCTGAACGTCGGCAAACAGCGCGCCGAATAAAATATCAGGCGGCTGCGGCGCGGCGGCCGTCACTTTGGCGGCCGGGGCGTTGGTAAAAGGGGCCGCGACGGCGGGCAGGGTCAGGCTGGCGGCGAGGGCCAGCCCCAGGGGCAAGAGTATATTCCTTAATCCGCGAAAAACAGGCGCCTGCATGGGTATCTCCTTTCAGTCCAGGCAGCATCGCTGCCGGTTATCGTTATTAACCGCCACCGGGGCGTCGATAAGAGGGTGTGACTACAGCATCATTATGCCGTTGAATATATTGGGTTATGACATTTTAGTCGGCATTTCAAACGGATGTCGGTCTATCAGACCTAAATTGAGGGATAGTTCAAACTATTGCCGGCAAATGACCCTTTGCCGGCTGATGGGATGACGCGTAACGCGGGGAAGCTGGCGGCCGTCACGGGGCGCCCACGGGCCTGGGCCGGTTTTTGAGCTTTTCGATGGCCAGCGTGTTTTCCGACATGGCTTCATTAAGCACCGCCACCGCCTTGGACGAGTCGCGATTTTTAATCGCCATAAACACCTTGATATGCGCTTCCACGCTCTCAAGGGTAATGCCCAGCGCGCGGTTCAGCTCTTCCAGATAATAATAATAAATGTCTTTTATCGACTTCATGACCTTATAAAAGACTTTATTTTGCGAGGCCTTGGCGATGGCCAAATGAAAATCGAAATCCGCCTGGGAATATTTTTTATAGTCGTCTTTATTAATCAGCATGCGGTTGAGCGCCTGTTCCAGGGCGAGAATATCCTCCGCCGTGGCGTTCACTACCGCCAGCTCCATACATTTGAATTCCACCGTTTGCCTGAACACCATCATATCGAGAAATTCTTCCTGACTGAGATGCATAATCGGTTTTTGCGCATCCAGCAGGCTGTCCTGGTTGAGATTCTGGGCGACAAAGGTGCCTTTACCCTGCTGGGTCAGCACCACGCCTAAATCGCGCAGGCGCTGAACCGCGCTGCGGATACTCACGCGGCTGACGTTAAACGACCGGGTCAGCTCCAATTCCGACGGCAGCTTACAGCCCGGCGGCCAGCTGCCGTCCAGCAGTTTTCCCTTCATTTGCTCAAAAACGGCGTTCACGACATTTTGTTTTTGAATGGTTTTAATCGCCATGGTCCCTGCTCTTATCAGATGTCATACAACATTGCCGATATATAACATCTTCCAGCCGGCAGCAAAAGATATCAGCGGGGATTTTGTGGGCCGGACGAAGATCATCCTCGGGGCGGGCCGCTGTCCGCGCGCCGGCATAACGGCCGGGCCGCCATTGTCATACAACCTGGGATCTATCTTTACGCCATGCTGCGCCAGAATGCTGGCGCGCCTGTTTACCAAGGAAACCGGTATGACCTTTACCCACTGGCGCGATCATTTGCGGGTGATGACGGCGGTGGACCGTCTCGCCCGCGGCCATAATGTCACCGCCATTGCGCTGGAACTGGGATATCAAAGCGCCAATAACTTTTCCACCATGTTCAGCCGGCTATTGGGCGCGCCGCCAAAGCGCTATATGCGCTTATTGCTAAACCGCCGGGAAAAGAATAAAGTCATTAAAATAATGGTCGCGGCCTCAGTATTTTCTTATTATATTTTACCAGGTATGACAATAACATTTACCGCCAGAAGTCATTATTTATTTATTGTAATAAAGTAGTTATTTTGTAATAAGAAATAACAAGTTAAGTTTTTATTTCAGCGCCGCGGCAAAAGAAACGAATTGGCGCAAATAATAATAAAGTTTTTGCTCATCCCGCCGATTGACCTGAAGCTACGCGTTATTTTTTCGCCAATTATTGAGGTGCAGATGAGAATTAACAATCCGGTTACTCTAAAAGAGTATTCGATTGACAGTGAAACAACATTACAATCCGCAACCGATTTACAGGGCAATATATTTTATGCCAATGCGGCATTTGTGGACGCCTCCGGTTATCACTATCAGGATTTAGTTAATCAGCCCCATAATATTGTGCGACATCCGGATATGCCCGCCGCGGCCTTTGCGGATATGTGGCAAACGCTGCGCGCCGGGCATTCGTGGTCGGCGCTGGTAAAAAACCGCCGCCGGAACGGCGATTTTTATTGGGTGCGCGCCAACGCCACGCCCGTCTGCCATAACGGGCAGGCCACCGGCTACCTGTCCGTGCGCATTGCCCCGACCCCCGGGGAGATCAAGCAGGCGGCGGCGCTGTATAACGATATTAATTCCGGTAAAGCCAAACGGCGGCATCTGGCGCTCTATCGCGGCCTGTTGGTGCGCACCGGCCTGCTTTCCCCGCTGTCGCTGCTGCAAAAACTACCGCTGCGCTGGCGCCTGCGCGCCGGGCTGCTGGTGGCCGCGGCCCTGCCGCCGGCCAGCGCCGCGGCGCTCGGTCTGGGACCTGCGGCGCAGGGCGGCGTAGCCCTAGGCGGTTTTTTGGCGAGCGCGCTTTGGCTTTACCGGCAGGTCGAAAAGCCCATCGCCACGATCCTGACGCAGGCGCAGAGGCTCTCTTCGTGCCAGGCCGGCGACTATGTGCATTTCAATCGGGTGGATGAGATCGGCTATTTGCTGCGCAGCGTTAACCAGATGGGACTGAATCTGCGTTCTTTGACCGATGACGTCAGCGGCCAGATTAATGAAATCAATACCGCCAGCGGTGAAATCGCGGTAGGCAACCGGCAGCTGAAAATGCGTACGGAACTGGCCGGCGACAATCTACAACAGATTATCAGCGCCACCGAGGAACTGGTGGCCACGGTGCGCAACAGCGCCGATAGCGTCAATGAAACCCGCACGCTGGCCGCGATGAGCAGCAGCGCCGCCGAAGAAGGTCTGGCGCGGATGCACCAGGTAATCGCCACCATGGGCGATATCAGCGATTCCAGCCGCCGCATCGTCGATATTATCGCCGTGATCGAAGGCATTGCGTTCCAGACCAATATCCTGGCGCTAAACGCCGCCGTGGAAGCGGCCCGCGCGGGCGATCAGGGGCGCGGATTCGCGGTGGTGGCCGGCGAGGTGCGGCTTTTGGCCCAGCGCTCGTCCGTGGCGGCCAAAGAGATTAAAGGCTTGATTGAAACCAGCGTGGATCGCATCGCGGACGGCGGCAAATTGGTGCGCAACGCCGGCGGCGCCATGGATAATATCGTGCAGCAGGCCGGGCAGGTCGCCACGCTTATCGGTGAAATCAGCACCTCGACCGGTGAACAAACCAAGGCCCTGACCCTGATTAGCCAATCCATCGGCCAACTTGACACCATGACCCGCCAAAATGCGGAAATGGTGGAGCGCTATGCCGAATCCGCGGAAGAGCTGTCCCACAGCACGGTGCGTCTGGCGGCGGCGGTAAATGTCTACCGCCCCCATAAGGATACGGCCCCGCGCGGCGCGGCGGCGTCCAGGCAATAATGGCCCTGAAGCCAGGCGCATTGGTTGCAGCCCGTTTACATCGCGCTTTGGCCGCCGTCCACCACCAGCGCCTGGCCGGTGATATACGAGGACCGGTCGGATAGCAGGAACAGCGCCGCCTCGGCCATTTCTTCCGGCTCCGCCAGGCGGCCGAGCGGGATGCCCGCGCCAAAGGGATGCGACGCCTTGCCCTGGTCATCGGTGACGATCCGCGAGCGGGTCATCGGGGTGCGGGTGATGGAGGGGTTAATGGAATTGACGCGGATGCCGGCGGGGCCGAACTCGACGGCCGCGGCCTGCGCCAGCGAGACGATGCCGCCTTTGCTGGCGCTGTAAATGGAGGTGCCTGGCAGGGCAATCCTGGCCAGCACCGAACCGTTGAACACAATGGCGCCGCCGCCGCCCTGGCGCTTGATCTGCGCCACTTCCGCCTGCAGGCAGAAAAAGGCGGCCTTGAGGTTGGTATCGATTATCTTATCCCATAGGGCTTCATCCAGGGTTTCAATGGGGCCGCCGCCGGCTACGCCGGCATTGTTGAATGCTCCGTCCAGCCGGCCATATTTGGCCACCACCTGCTCGATGACGCCCGTAATGGCGGCGGTTTGCGTCAGGTCCGCCTGGATAAACAGCGCGCTGCCGCCGGCCTGCCCGATCTGCCCGGCCACGTCGCGGCCGGCGTCCGCCTGCCGTCCGGTCAACGCCACTTTGGCGCCTTCGCGGGCGAACAGGAGAGCGCTTGCCCGGCCGATACCGGACGTTCCGCCGGTAACCAATATCACTTTGTTGTCTAACAGCCCCATGATGAATGTCTCTTTTGAGTGAGTTGCGTGATGCACGCCTGGACGCGAGAGTCCTGCGGCGGCAATAACGCCGCACGGCTCTTGCGCCCGCCGGTCCCGTGATTTAAGATGTTGGTCATAATCTAATTTGAATTATATGATGATCGACATCTAATTTGTCAATAGCCGGTGCCAATTTTTACGGAGGTGTATTGTGCGGGTTACTCGTGAACAGGCGGCCATTAACCGCGAGCGGGTTCTTCATCAGGCGGCGGAAATGTTTCGTGAGCACGGCATCGACAGCGTGAGCATCGCGGATGTGATGAAGTCCGCCGAACTGACCCACGGCGGCTTCTATAAGCAGTTTGACTCGAAAGAGGCATTGGCCCGCGAGGCGTGCTCCCGCGGCCTGGCGCAGAGTATCGGCGCGCTATATGACACGGCGGCCGCGGCGCCGGCCAACCCCCTGCGCCGGGTGGCCGAGGCCTATCTTTCGGCCGAACACCGCACCAGCGCGGGGTCGGGTTGTACGCTGTCGGCTCTGGCGGCGGATGCGGGCCGCGGTTCGCCGGAACTGCAGGAGGTGTTCGCCCAGGGCGCCATCGCCATGGCCAGGGCATTACATGAGATCGCGGGGCGGACAGCGGAAGGCGCCGCCGCGCCGCCGGCAGCGCCCGCAGAGCAGGACTTGCCGGACTTTGCGCTGCTGTCCAGCCTGGTGGGGGCGGTGATCCTGGCCCGCGCCGTGGGCGCGGCGCGGCCGGCATTGGCCGATCGTATTCTGGCCGATACGCTTAACCCCATCGCCAGCGCAGAAACAATCCCATGACCCTGGCCGATATGGCTATTGGCGGGCGGTGCTGGCCCGCATCATCAGCCGGGTTTCCAGCGTAACGCACTCTTCGACGTCTTTGCCTTCCAGGGCGGACCAGACGTGTTTACCCGCCAGGGTGCCCATCTCGCGGTAGGGTACGGCCACGGTGGTCAACGCCGGCGAACAGATCTCGGCGACGGTACTTCCGCCCAGTCCCGCGACGGCGAGCTGGGCGGGAACGGAGATACCGCTGGCGTGGCAGGCGGCAATGGCGCCGCAGGCCACTTCGTCGGCGGTGCAAATCAGCATATCCAGCTCTGGCCAGGTTAATAAAATCTCAGGTAATAATTTCTTGCCGGTGCTGAAATCCGGCGGCAGCGAGGAACTGATGACCCGGTGCGGCGACTGATTGAGCGATAGCATGGCGGAGTGCCAGCCGCTGAGGATTTGCTGGTGGATGGTATGCTCGTGGGCGGCGCACAGCAGGGCGATATGGCGAAAGCCCTTAATGGCGAGGGCATTGATCAACTGCTTGATGGCCAGGCCGTAGTTCGCCCCGACGCTCATCATGATCGGGGAGGGGATGACGCCGCCGATTTCCAGCACCGGAATGCCGGCATTCACCAGCAGGCGCTGGCTCTCCACCGAGTTATCAAAATTATACTGCACCATGGCGGCCGGATTATACGACAGCAGCATGGCTATCAGATTGGCGCCGCGGGCGGCGGCATATTGATCTTCGGCGAGCATCACATCATATCCCCTGGGCCGCAGCACCGATTGCAGCGACTCGGAAATAATGGCGCAGCCGGGGGTGGTCAACGACGGTACTACCATGGTCACCAGCCGGGAGGACGCCGACGCCAGGGTGCTGGCCGCGAGATTGGTGACATACCCCAGTTCGCTCACCGCCGCCTCGATTTTTTCGCGTAGTTTAGGCGACACCTTTTCCGGCTCGCGCAGCGCGCGCGACGCGGTCATGGTGCTGACCCCCGCCATGGCGGCCACGTCGGCCAGGGTGCTTTTGCCGGAGTTGCGGCGCTGCTTCACCTTCATTGCTGCTTTACCTTCATCAGTACTCCATGTCTTCCCCATTGGCGCCGGGGCGGGGGTTGGCGCAGCCGCGGATTTTACCATAATCCTCTAATGAAATTGTCCCCTGGTACCGACATCGTGAATGATTTCTTGCGCTACAGCAACGGCATAATGACGGTATAGGAATATGTTATGTTAGCGTTAACACTATTTTGCCGTCAGATAATGTTAGCGCTAACTTTTGGGATTTATGTCACAGAATTGAGTTTACATTTTCGCCTACACTCCGGACATCTTCACCAAATTGAGGTCCTTTATGCTGGCTAAATGGTTAACCACCGACAGGATTGCCATTGTTGAACGGGTAGCCGATTGGCGCGAGGCCGTCGAGCTGAGCGCGCGTCCGCTGCTGGCCCAGGGAGCCATAACTCCCGGCTATATCGAGGCGATTTTCGCCTCCCACGCGGATATCGGGCCTTATTATGTGCTGGCTCCGGGCTTGGCCATGCCCCACGCCCGGCCGGAAAAAGGTGCGATCAGGGCCGCGCTGTCCTTGCTGCATATCAAGCAGGGCGTCAGCTTCGAGTCGGCGGAAAACGATCCCGTGCGGGTGGTGATTTTGCTGTGCGCCCAAAACGGCGACGAGCATTTGGCCATGATTTCCCGCCTGGCCGAGTTGTTCAGCGATGAAGACGATTTACCGGCCCTGCTGGCGGCGGATACCTATCCGGCCATCCAGGCGCTGATTGACAAATACTCACTTTAATTTAGGGCTGATTATGAAAAAGATTCTGATTGTATGCGGTAACGGTTTAGGCAGCAGCTTTATCGTGGAAATGAATGTCAAAAAAATCATCAAGGAATTGGGTAAAGAGGCTGAAGTGAGCCATACGGATTTAAGTTCCGCCAAATCGGAAGCCGCGGATATTTATATCGGTTCCAATGATATTATTTCCGGGTTGGATGACGGCGTGCGCAACGTATTCGGTTTAAGTAATCTTTTAGATAATAATAAGATAAAAGAGATCCTTGCCAATAATTTATAATTTATCCACGGCAGTTTATGGAGCATGCAATGCTTACGTTCATTATTAATGATGTATTAGGGACGCCTGCAATTCTGGTGGGGTTATTTTCGCTATGCGGGTTAATCCTTCAGAAGAAATCTTTTTCCGACACGGTATCCGGCACCCTGAAAACCATTATGGGTTTTCTTATCCTGATTGCCGGGGCGGGCGTAATTGCCACTACGCTAACCAGCTTCAGCGAGCTGTTTGTCCATTCCTTTAATATTCAGGGCGTAGTCCCGAATAATGATGTGGTCGCCGCGCTGGCGCAGAAAAATTTCGGCACTTCCACGGCGATGATTATGATTTTCGGCATGCTGGTGAATATCGTCCTGGCCCGTATTACCCCGCTTAAATATATTTTCCTCACCGGCCACCATACCCTGTATATGGCGGCCATGCTGGCGGTAATCCTCTCCACCGGCGGGCTGGGCGGATGGGTGCTGGTGACCACCGGGGCCATTATCCTCGGCGCCCTGATGGTGATTTCGCCGGCGATTTTGCAGCCGTTTACCCGCAAAATCACCGGCAGCGACGATTTTGCCCTGGGGCATTTCGGCTCCACCGGGTATTTATGCGCCGCCCTGGTGGGTAAAGTGGTCGGTAAAAACAGCCGGTCCACCGAAGAGTTCAAGGTGCCAAAATACCTTAAATTCCTCCATGATTCGTCCATAGCCATTGCGTTGACCATGACCGTTTTATTTGTCGTACTGGTCTTGATTGCCGGCAAATCTTTTACCGAAACCCAGGTCAGCGGCGGGCAGAATTATATTATCTTCGCCATTATCCAGGCGATTACATTTGCCGCGGGTGTGTATATTATCCTGGCCGGCGTGCGGATGGTAATTGCGGAAATCGTGCCGGCGTTCAAGGGCATCGCCGATAAAGTGGTCAAGGATGCCAAACCGGCGCTGGATTGCCCGACGGTATTTCCGTTTGCGCCCAACGCGGTTATTATCGGTTTTTTAAGCAGCTTTTGCGCCGGATTGATCAGCATGTTTTTCTTCCCGATGCTGGGGTTGAGCGTTATCGTGCCGGGACTGGTGCCGCACTTTTTCTGCGGCGCTACCGCGGGAGTCTATGGTAATTCCACCGGCGGGCGCCGGGGGGCGATTATCGGGGCTTTTGCCAACGGCCTGATTATTTCGTTCCTACCCGCGATATTATTATCGGTGCTGGGGGATTTGTCCGCCTCCACCACCTTCGGCGACGCCGATTTTGGGATTGTCGGCATTGCGCTGGGTAAATTTATGACGCTATTCCATTGATTACGGATATCGCCGCGTAAAACGCCGCCGCCCGCCGGATAGCGCTATCCGGCGGGCGGCCGTGTCATATCATCGCCTGCGGGGCCGCTGATTTACAAATCCTCCAGCGGAATCGGTTTAAGCGTCTCCACCTTCATCAAAAAATCATATAGCGGTTGCAGTTGCCGGAAACCCCGCGCCAGCCGCGATGCCAGCTCCGCGGAAAACAGCGCGTCGACATGGGTATCGGTGGCCATCACCGCAAACGATTTACGGTTGTACCACTGGGCGAGGGCCGGTTCCTGCTCCTTGATTAACGGGCGTTTGTAACTTTCCCCCGCTAATTCGAACGGTGCGCGGCAGCGGGCCGCGGCGGCGGCAAAATCCTGCGGCTGGCGCAGCATCAAATGACGGAACCGATCCATGGTCGCTTTGCTGGCGGAGTAATATCCCAGGCCATAATGGAAAAAGTCCGGCGTAATTTCAAAAAAGTAAACCGGGGCGTCGGTCCACTCTTTCGACGGCCGCTTGAACGTTAGCCACATGCGGTTGCGGTATAACGATTTATCCTTGGAGAACCGCGTATCGCGATACATGCGCGACAGGGTTTTGCCGATGGCCGGCCTGGTCTCGAAACGATGGTCGATGGCCAGCATGGCGGGGGCCAGTTGCTCCACCAGCGCCCGGAACGGCGATAATAATTCGCGGTTGTATATTTCCCTATGGGACTCGAACCATTCTTTGCTGTTTTCCCTGACGATTTGCTGTAAAAATTCCAATCCGGCAGGGGTGAACCCCTGAAAAGAAGATGATTGCACGGTTATCCCCGCGGGCAAAAACCTTACTTTAACGCCTCGCGGCGCGCTTTCCTATACTCTGGCGAGGCGTTAGCGGTTATATGTAGTAGGTCGGCGTTTCAGCATTTATTTTAAGAGGGATAAGGGATGAACGAGTTAAGCAAGGCCAAAATGAAAAAAACGGCGCTGGCCCTGGCCGCGATCGGTGTTTTATTCCCCGCGCTGCCGGCGTGGGCGGCGGCGGTGCCGCCGGGGGTGGAACTGGCGGCTAAACAGGAAATCGTGCGTAATAACGGCAGCGAGCCGGCGTCCCTCGACCCCCATAAAGTGGAGAGCGACGTGGAATTTAATATTATCAGCGACTTTTTCGAGGGGCTGGTGAGCGTCGATAACGACGGCAGCGTGCGTCCGCGCCTGGCGGCGAGCTGGGAGAATAGCAATAATACCGTCTGGACCTTCCATCTGCGCCCGGGCCTGACCTGGTCAAACGGCGATCCCCTGACCGCCGACGACGTGGTATTCAGCTGGCGCCGGCTGGTCGATCCGCATACCGCTTCGCCCTATGAAAGCTATCTGGGCAATATGCATGTGGCGAACGCGCGCGAGATTATCGACGGCAAACAGCCGCCCGACGCTCTTGGCGTCAAGGCGCTGGACGCCCGGACGGTGCAGGTGACCCTGACGCAGCCGACGGCGTATTTCCTGCAAATGCTGGCCCATCCGTCCCTGATGCCCATCGAGCAAAAAGCGGTGGAGCAATTTAAGGAAAAATGGACCCAGCCGGGCAATATGGTCACCAGCGGCGCGTATACCCTGGGGGACTGGGTGGTCAACGAACGGCTGGTGGGCGTGCGCAATCCCCGCTACTGGGACAACGCCCATACGGTTATCAATAAGGTCACCTATCTGACCATCGGCTCGGAAACGGCGGACGTCAACCGCTATAAAACCGGCGAGATCGATGTCACTTATACCCTGCCGCAGACGCTGTTCGCCTCCCTGCAAAAGGAACTGGGGAACCAGGTGCATGTCTCCCCCAAGCTGGCCACGTATTATTACCAGTTCAATACGCTAAAAGCGCCGTTTAACGACCCCCGGGTGCGCCAGGCGCTCAATCTGGGGCTGGATAAGGATATTATCGCCAGCAAAGTGCTGGGCATGGGCCAGATCCCCGCCTGGCTGATCGGCCAGGAAAAGATCGGCGGCGTGACGCTGCAAAAACCGGATTATGCCGCCTGGCCGCGGGAAAAGCGTCTAGCCGAAGCGAAAAAACTGCTGGCCGCGGCCGGGTTCGGTCCCGACCATCCGCTGGTATTCTCGCTGTTGTATAACACGTCGGAGTCGCATCAGCGTATCGCCATCGCGGCCAGTTCCATGTGGAAGAAAAACCTGGGGGTGGAGGCCAAGTTGCAAAATCAGGAGTGGAAAACCATGCTTGATACCATGCATCACGGTAATTTCGATCTGGTGCGCTACGCGTGGGTGGCCGATTATGACGATGATTCGACGTTCCTGAATAATTTCCGCACCGGCGATAGCGAAAATACCTCCCATTATGCCAACCCGGTGTTTGACGAGGCGCTGAAAAACGCCGCCCAGGCCGCGACCGTGGCCGAACGGGGCAAATATTACCAGCAGGCGGAAGATGTCTTGGCCAAAGACGTGCCCGCCATTGCGGTCTACCACTATGTGGGCACCAAATTGGTCAAACCCTATATCGGCGGTTTTAGCATGAGTCCGCTGGACTTCTTTTATACCAAAGATCTTTACGTCATCCAGCATTAACCCCGGCGCCGGCCCGGATACCCCGCACCGATCCGGGCCGGCGGCTTGCGCCGCCCGGCGGAACATCCCCCAATGGTTTACCCGTGAAGCCGGTTATTTGCCCGCGTAAGAGCGACCCGATCGGCGTGCTGATTAAGTTACTTGCATTATGCAATCCACTTGGTTAAAGTGACTTGCAACATGAAAGTAACTGGTTGTCGGCGGGCAGACTGACGCGCCGAGTCAGCCTGCCCGGTAGCGGAAGCCATGCCGATGCGGGCATGGCGTCACAGCGGCGCGCGAATCTTTGGCATTGAGCATATTTCCATGACCCCGGAGCAGCATTTTAATCGTTGGGTACAATTTGCCCTGTTGGTTTTCATCCTGGCGTTTGCGTATTTTATTGTCGCCGACACCCATATGCCGCTGACCCCGGAGTCGCGCTTGCTGCGGCCGGTAGTGCCGGTGGCGTCCCAGGTCGCCGGGCGGGTGATCGGGGTGGCGGTGCGGGCCAACCAGCATGTCGCGCGCGGGCAGTTACTGTTTACCCTCGATGACGGCACGTTCCGCCTGGCGGTGGCGAAAGCCGCGCTGGCCCTGGAACAAGCCGTGCGTGAAAACGGCGAACTGGATGCCCAGATCGCTTTCGCCGCGGCCGACGTGCGGTCCGCCCGCATTGAAGCCGATAACCAGCAGCGCGACCTGGGCCGCTATGAGGCGCTGAGCGCCAGCCAAAGCATTTCCGCCCAGACCCGCGATCAGACCCGGGCCAAGTACCGCACCGCCGTGGCCAGGATAGCGGCGGCCGAAGCCAGGCTCGGCCAGCTGCGCACCCAGCGCGGTACGGCGGGCAACGACAACCTGCAACTGCGACAAGCGCGTAACGCCCTGGCCGAAGCGCAGCTGGCATTGGATTATACCCGGGTGCATGCCGCCATCGCCGGCGTGGTGAGCAATCTCCAACTGACGGCGGGGGATTACGCCGCCACCGGCAGCCCGGTGCTCGCCCTGGTGGGCGATAACCCGGATTTGGTGGCGGATTTCCGTGAAAAAAGCCTGCGCCGGGCGCTTGCCGGCACTCCGGCCCGGGTGAGCTTCGACGCGCTGCCCGGACGGGTGTTTGCCGCCCATGTAGCGTCCCATGAGGCGGGGGTCAGCGACGGGCAATATTTGGCCAACGGCACCCTGGCCGAACCGGATGTTTCCGATCGCTGGGTACGCGATGCCCAGCGCATGCGCATCCATCTGGTGCTTGACGAATGGCCGGCCCGGCCGCTCCCTACCGGGGCGCGGGCCACGGTACAATTGCTGCCCGGCGACAATCCCATCGCGCGCTGGCTGGGCGGCGTGCAAATTTATCTGGTCAGCCTGATCCATTATGTCTACTGAAACCCCAACCTCAATCCCGGCCCCGGCCGGCGGGCGGTTCAACCCCGGACGGTGGTTGCCGCTGGCCGGCCACCCGCTCTCGGCCAACGATTTACGCCAATGCCTGCGCGCGGCGGCGGCCGGCACCCTGGGGTTTTTGGCGTGCAAGATCTTCGACTGGAATTACGGCGTGTTTTTTACCGTTTATCCGGTTTTGCTGGTGGGGCTGCTGCCGGTATTCAGCGGCCATATTGCCCGCCAGTTTGTGGCCGCGGCCATGATCAATAGCGTGGAGGTAGGACTGATCGCCGGATTTTTCAGCCATATGCCGCTCGTGATGACGATTATCGTCTTCGGGCTGTTTTTTTTCCGTTTCCGGTTGATGAGCCGCGGCCCGCTGCTGCTGTTTGGCGTCAGCAGCGTCATCAGCCTGAGCGTCATGTTTAATTTTGCCAGCTACCCGACCACCGATCTGTACGATCTGCTGATCGGCAATGTGGCGGCGACCTGGCTGTCGGTGCTGATCGCCGCCCTGGTCTACTATTGGTTTCCCGATGCCGACCCCCGCAGCCCGCCGCCGCGGGTGGAAAAAAGCATCGAGCGCATCCGCCATGAAACCCTGCTGGGGGCCAGCCTGGCCACCTTGTCGTTTTTGGTATTTCAGCTTATGAGCCTGCACGATTCGCTGTCCGCGCAGGTGGCATCCATATTGATCCTGTTTCCCATGCATTACCGGGGCATTATCGCGGCCGCGCGCTGGCGGGTAATCGGGGTTATCCTGGGCTGTTTTTTCGGCCTGCTGGTGCAATTACTGCTGTATGATAATTTCCATATGCTGCTGCTGATACTGCCGCTGTTCTGGGTCGGGTTAATGCTGGGCGCGCGCATGCACGTCACCGAAAAGGTCGGCTCCGGTATCGGCTTCGGCGCCATGACCACCGTGGCCATTTTGTTTGGGCAATATTTGCAGCCGAACCAGGATCTGGTTTATACCGATCTGTATCGGATCGGTTCGGTGGCGGTGGCGCTGCTGGTGACGCTGGCGGCGGTGTATATAGCGCACACCGTGCTTAATCTGTTTGCCGCCACCCGGTTTATCCCCGATTAAGGCGCCGGGGGTTGATACGGGCAGCGGACAATTAACGCCTTGCATGCGGGTTAATGGCCGATTAGCCTGCAAGGGGACAGTGGATAATGGGGGATACCCGGTGAAACATTCCGATTTCAGCGCGCTGCCGTGCCCGGTGGCGCGCAGCGTGGACAGGGTGGGCGAGTGGTGGAGCATTATGATCCTGCGCGACGCGCTGGCGGGCCTCACGCGCTTTGATGAATTCCAGAAAAGCCTGGGCATCGCCCCGAATATCCTGACGCGGCGGCTTAACGATCTGGTGGATGCGGGGCTGCTGGCAAAGGCGCGATATTGCCAAAAGCCGCCCCGGTATGAATATTTGCTCACGGATACCGGCCGGGACTTCCATATGGTCATGATGACCTTTGTGGAATGGGGCAACCGCCATTTCGCCCCCGAAGGTCATAGCACGGAAATCATCGATCGGGAAACCGGCCGGCCGGTACGCCTCGGGCTGGTCGATCTCGATACCGGGCTGCCCATCAGTAGCGAACGCCACCAAATGGGCCCCGGCCCCGGCGCCAGCGCGCGTATACGTTATCGTTTTGATTATATCGCCCGCAAGCTCGCGGGCGGCGAAGCCGACGTGAAATTTGACCCGCCGCCGCGCTAGCGCGGCGAATGCTGTTTTAACGCATCCAGCCGGTCCGGCAGCAACCGGTACTGGTAGGCCGGCCGGCCGGCCGAACCATAAAAGATAGAGGTTTGGAGCGTGCCGGCTTCCGCCAGATAAATCAGGTATTTACGGCAAGAAACCCGGGAGATTTTAATTTCGTTCGCCAGTGTATCCGTGGAGAACTCCTGCTGCTGATGTTGCTCAATCCATTCACAAATGGTGCGCAGGGTAATGGCCGTCAGTCCCTTGGGCAGTTTTTTCTGCTCCTGCTGCGCGCCGGTATGATGCAGTAAATTATCCACTTCCGCCTGGATCACGTTTTCGTGCCGGTCCAACAGCGCTTTCTCCTGGCGGTAGCCCGTCAGCGCCTGCTCGAAGCGCGCAAATTGAAAGGGTTTGATTAAATAATCCACCACGCCGTATTTCATGGCTTTTTTAACGGTGGAGACGTCGCTGGCGGAGGAAATCACGATCACATCGGTTTGCTCGCTGAAGGCGCGGATAGTGGGCAGCAGATCCAGCCCGTTGTCCTGCTGCATATAGATGTCCAGCAGGACTAAATCAATGGCGTTATCGGGCTGGGTCAACAGGGTTTTCGCCTGTTGCAGCGTGGATACGCTGGCCAGGCAGCGAAAACCGCTCACCTGGTTGAGGTAGCATTTATTGAGTTCCGCCACCATGGCGTCGTCATCGACAATCAATACATTAATCATACGTTTATCCCGATTTGACCCGGTAAGGGAACGTGACGTAAAACTGGGTATACACCCCCGGTTCGGACTCGAATTCCAGCCAGCCGCCCAGTTTTTCCACGCTTTGCCTGGCCAGGTACAGGCCGATGCCGCGCCCGCTGCCCTTGGTGGAGAACCCCCGCTGGTAAATTTTTTCCCGCACCTCGGGCGCGATGCCGGGGCCGTCGTCGCTCACCGTGCAATGCAGCATCTCGTTGCGGAAATGGAAACTGACGGTAATCTCGGGGTTTTCCTGGCCGGCCAGGGATTCCACCGCATTTTCAATCAGATTGCCCAGGACGGTAATCATGGCGGCGGTGGTTTCGCCATCGTCGGTATCGGGCAGCCAGCTGTCTTCGGTCAGGGTAAGGGTAATACCGAGATCCCGGGCGCGGTTGATCTTACCCAAAAGGAAACCGGCGATCACCGGCGATTTGACGATCCGGATAATCAACCCGATCTCATGCTGGTAATTATTGGCGGTTTTAAGAATATACCCTTCCAGTTCCTGATAATTTTTTAAGTGTAACATGCCTAATATGACGTGCAGTTTATTCATGAACTCATGGGATTGCACCCGCAGCGCATCGGCATAGGTGGACATGCCGCTCAGGCGTTCCAGCAAGCGGCTGACTTCGGTTTTATCGCGGAAGGTGGCGATGGCCCCGATGATCTCGCCGTTCACGTTCACCGGCACCGTATTACTCAACAATACCCCGCCGTTAATATGGATCTCTTCGTCGCGCCTGGCGACCCCGCTTTGCATGACGTCGCTCAGATGCAGCTGGGTCGGCCAATTTACCGGGTTGCCCGCTGCCCCGTGGTCGATATCGTCTTGCAGCGTTTGCAGCGTCGTCCATTCCTGGCCGTAGGCGCCTGGTTGCAGCAGCCGGGGGTTGCCGTGCTGCCGGAACAGCCGCTTGGCTTCATCGTTAATCAGGGTAATCCGGCCATCGGCATCCACCGCGATCACCCCCTCTTTAATGGATTGCAGCATGGCGTCGCGTTCTTCGAACAGATGGGAAATTTCGTACGGTTCAAAACCCAGCATAATGCGTTTGAGCGCCCTCACCAGCAGCCAGGTGCCCAGCCCGCCGAGCAATGCGCCGACCAGGGCGGTCCACAGCAGGTTCCAGCGGCTGTGGTTGACGATGGCCTGCACCGTGACCAGGGACGTGCCGATGGATACCACGCCGATCTGATGGTGCTGGCGATCGTAAACCGGGGTGAATACCCGCAGCGCCCGCGCCAGCGTGCCCTGGTTGATGGCGGTATTTTCCTGCCCTTGCAGCGCCGGCAGGATATCATCGCCGACAAAATGTTTGCCGATCAGGGTGGTATTGGGATGCGAATAGCGTATGCCGTCCATATCGGTCACCACCACGAACAGCAAATCCCCCTCTTCGGTGACCCTCTGCGCCAGGCTCTGAATCGCCGCCGGGTCCCCTTTGCCGGTCAGGCCATCCACCAAAATAGGGGTCAGCGCCAGCGTGCGGGCGATGGCGAAGGTTTTATCGCGGATATTATTTTCGGCCAACTGGCTGATTTGTTTAAAAAAGAGGGTATGCACCACCAATAGCACCGAAATGATGACGCTACCTACCATCAACATCACGGATAAGCTCAGCTTGAGCGGCGCTTTTTGCCTGGCCATCTTATTCTCCGGCATAACTGACTGGGAGTAGCGTACCCCAGATGGCGGCGCGCGTCTTTAATCCTCGTCCCCCGGTTTTACCCGGGCGGCGCCGCAATGCGCCAGGCCCGTCCAAGAGGATTGGACGGGCCTGGGGAGCGATCATGCTACCGGTAAAACCTGCGGTTTATAAAAAGCCGTAGGCCGCGGCCAATACCCAGCCGATCACGCTGGACACGCCCACGCCAATCAGTCCCACCAGGATAAAGCTGTGGTTGATGACAAATTTGCCGATATGGGTGGTGCCCGAACGGTCGAACTGGATGGCGGCCAGGTCGCTGGGGTAGGTGGGCAGAATATAATACCCGTAGCAGGCCGGGGCGGACGCCACGATATACGCCGGGTTGACCCCGATGGCCAGCGCCAGCGGTACGATGGCCGCCAGGGCCGCCGCCTGGGAGTTGACGAACTTGGAAACGATCAGCAGCGCGATGGCGTAGGCCCAGGGATATTGCTTGATCAACGCCCCCAGCCCCGCTTCGATTTGCGCCAGATGGGCGCCGAAGATGGTTTCGGCCATCCAGGCGATCCCATACACCGCCACGATGGCGATCATGCCGGAACGGAACACCTCGTTTTTGGAAATATCGGCCGGGTTGGTTTTAGTGGCGATAATAATCAGCGCGCCGGCGAACAGCATGCACATCTGGATGACCAGCACCATCGACAGCGCTTTGCCGCCGAACACCGGACGCAGGCCGGGCACCGCGCCCAGCAAGGCTACCAGGACAATGGTGGCCAGGAAGATCCACATGGCGATCCAGTTGCTGCGCGGCAGCTTGCGGTCAAGCAGCGTGGCGGTATCGCCGTAAACATAGTGACGGTTTTCCGGGTCGGAAATGAATTTCTGGAACACTTCGTCCTTGTCCAGATCCTTGCCGCGGAACCAGCTGAATATGCCGATGGCCAGGATGCCGCACAGGGTGGAGGGGATGGTGATGGCCAGCAGGTCCAGGAAGTCCAGGTGCCGGCCGTTGAAGGTCACGTTGCCCAGCATCGCCACCAGGGAGACCACCGCCACCGATACCGGGCTGGCGATAATGCCCATCTGCGAGCCGACGGAGCTGGCGGCCATGGGCCGTTCGGGGCGGATATTATTTTTAATCGCCACATCGTAGATAATGGGCAGGATGGTATATACCACGTGGCCGGTACCGCACAGAATGGTCAGGCAGCAGGTGACAAAGGGCGCCACGATGGA
>JAATFX010000056.1 GCA_015654925.1 Enterobacterales bacterium
AAGTGATCACAGCTAATGTAATCAGTTAAGCGGCTGGCCAGTAGCCGCAGCGCGTGTTTTCGGATTAATCCAAAAAACGGCTATTTTACCGCTGTGCGCTGCGGAGCCCGGCCAGGAGAAGCCGCATTCAGCGGCCGCTGCGCTCGTTGCCGGCAACGACGCGTTGGTCAATGGGACGGCGCCCGGGCTGGAATATCGGCAACCGGGCCGGCGACATATCGGCAAGAAACAGATGAATAGTCTACAGTTAAATCATCTATAGCCAAAAGGGAGAAACAAATGTTTACGAAAGCTGAAAAAGATGACCTACAAAGAGATGTTAAAGATGATGTTTCTCTGTTAGCCGACACCTTAGATGAATTGCTCAACACGTCTGAAAAAACCACCAAAGAACAATTGGACGCCCTGCGCTCCAAGGCAAAAGACGTATTGAAAGATGCCCGCGCCCGCGCCGGCGGCACCAGCCGCATCGGCCAGTACGCCCGTGACACCGCAATTCAAACTAAAGACTACGTCGTTGAAAAACCTTGGCAGAGCCTGGGTATCACCGCTGCGGTAGGTATTGTCCTCGGGGTATTGCTGTCTCGTCGTTAAGTCGCCCGCCGCTCGGGCAACCCGGTTTGACGCCAGTTCGGCTCAGGCTGTCAGCCGGAAAAAAAAGAGTTTAAAGACATAGTGATGAAGGCCCGCTCTTCTTGCGAAGCGCGGGCTTTTTGTTGTCCGCTGTCCGCCCGGGCGGTTAAAAACCAATATACCTAAATCCTATATATTGTATGGTTGATAAAAATTATATCTACATATAGTATTCATATCATGCTTTGCGATGTTTCATACGTCATCAACCCCAAGGTCAAACCGCCGAATTGCTCATGCTAGAGGTGAATGCGAATCATGACTATTACTATTTACACTAAACCGGATTGCGTCCAATGTCACGCTACCTGCCGCGCGCTGGATAGGAAAGGGATCGATTACCGCCTGGTGGATTTACTGGCCGACGCGCAGGCGCTGGCACATGTGAAAGCCCTCGGCTACCAGCAGGCGCCGGTGGTGCAAACCGCCGATGAGCACTGGAGCGGCTTCAGGCCCGACAAAATCGGCCAGTTGGCCGCCGCGGCCATGGTCTTGTAACCCCATGGCGGACGGGAAACCCCTGCTGGTCTATTTCTCCAGCAGTTCGGAGAATACGCATCGTTTTGTCGGCAAATTGACGCTGCCCGCGCTGCGTATTCCCCTGGCCCCCAGCGAGAGCCTGCGGGTAGACCGCCCCTATATCCTGATTGTCCCCAGCTATGGCGGCGGCGGCGATCGGGGGGCGGTGCCGCGTCAGGCGATCCGTTTTCTTAATGATGCAACCAATCGTTCCTGGCTGCGCGGCGTGATTGGCGCCGGCAATCGGAATTTTGGTACGGCCTTCTGCCTGGCGGGCGATATCATCGCCAAAAAATGCCGGGTCCCTTACCTCTATCGCTTTGAGCTATTGGGAACGGCGGAAGACGTGGCGCAGGTACGCAAAGGAGTAACCGAATTTTGGCAACAACCTTGGCAGCAACAGAGCTGAACGTGGCCCAACCCGGGCCGGCGCTGGCGGATTATCACGCCCTGAACGCCATGCTTAATCTGTATGACGAGCATGGCAAGATCCAGTTCGATAAAGATCGGCAGGCCGTCGACCTATATTTTGAACAGCATGTGGAACCCAATACCCGCCGGTTTCCTTCGCTGCAGGCCCGGCTGAGCAGGCTGGTGGAGGAAGGCTATTACGAAGCGCAGGTGCTGGCCCCCTACTCCGACGCCGAGATTGCCGCCATTTTTTCCCAGGCCGACGCGCGCGGGTTCCGCTTCCAGACCTTTATGGGCGCGCTGAAGTTTTATACCAGCTATACGCTTAAATCCTTCGACGGGCGCCAGTATCTTGAACGCTTCGAAGATCGGGTGTGCATGGTGGCGTTAACCCTGGCCGCCGGCGATAGCGCGCTGGCGTCCCGTCTGGTGGAAGAGATGCTTTCCGGACGCTTCCAGCCGGCCACGCCGACCTTCCTGAACTGCGGCAAACAGCAGCGCGGCGAATATGTTTCCTGTTTCCTGCTGCGTATTGAAGACAATATGGAATCCATCGGCCGCTCGGTGAACGCCGCGCTGCAATTGTCCAAACGCGGCGGCGGCGTGGCGTTTATGCTGACCAATCTGCGCGAGGCGGGCGCGCCCATCAAGCGTATCGAAAACCAATCATCCGGGGTGATTCCGGTGATGAAAATGCTGGAAGACGCCTTCTCCTACGCCAACCAGCTGGGCGCGCGCCAAGGGGCCGGGGCGGTTTATCTGCACGCCCATCATCCGGATATTATGCGTTTTCTCGATACCAAGCGGGAAAACGCCGACGAAAAAATCCGCATCAAAACCCTGTCGCTGGGGGTAGTGATACCCGATGTCACCTTCGAGCTGGCGCGCGATAATCAGCCGATGTACCTGTTCTCTCCTTATGACGTGGAGCGGATTTACGGCCAGCCGTTTTCGCAGCTCAGCATCAGTGAAAAATACCATGAAATGGCGGCCGACCCGCGCATTCGCAAAACCGCCATCGACGCCAGGCTGTTTTTTCAAACGCTGGCGGAAATCCAGTTCGAGTCGGGTTATCCCTATATGGTATTCGAGGATACGGTAAACCGGGCCAACCCTATCGACGGGCGCATCAATATGAGCAACCTGTGCTCGGAGATTTTACAGGTCAATAGCGCCACCGAGTACCACGAGGATCTGAGCTACCGGCAGGTGGGCAACGACATCTCCTGCAATCTCGGTTCGCTGAATATCGCCCGCGCCATGGACACGCCGGATTTGGGCAATACCGTGGAAACCGCCGTGCGCGCCCTGACCGCCGTATCCGATATGAGCCGGATAAACTCGGTGCCCTCCATTGTCAAAGGCAATGAGGAATCCCACGCCATCGGTCTGGGCCAAATGAACCTGCACGGCTACCTGGCCCGCGAACATATTTATTATGGCTCGCAAGAGGGCATCGATTTCACCAATATGTACTTCTACGCCATCACATACCACGCCGTGCGCGCCTCCAACCGCCTGGCCATTGAACGGGGCACCACCTTCGGCGGTTTCGCCCGCTCCCGTTATGCTTCCGGCGAGTATTTCCGGCCTTATGTAGAGCAAGTGTGGCAACCGGCCACCGAACGGGTCCGCGCCCTGTTCGCCGACGCGGGCATCGCCCTGCCCACCCGCGACGACTGGATGGCGCTGCGCGCGTCCGTTATGGCGCACGGCCTCTACAACCAGAATCTCCAGGCGGTGCCGCCCACCGGCTCCATCTCCTATATCAATCATTCCACGTCGAGCATCCATCCCATCGTGTCGCGCATCGAGATCCGCAAAGAGGGCAAAACCGGCCGGGTCTATTATCCGGCGCCTTTTATGGATAACGATAACCTGCACTATTATCAGGATGCGTATGAAATCGGCCCGGAAAAAATTATCGATACCTATGCCGCCGCCACGCGCCACGTGGATCAGGGGCTGTCGCTGACCCTGTTTTTCCGCGATACCGCCACCACGCGGGATATCACCAAAGCGCAGATTTATGCCTGGAAAAAAGGCATCAAGACGCTGTATTACATACGCATACGCCAAATGGCGCTGGAAGGCACCGAAGTGTCCGGCTGCGTCTCATGCGCGCTCTAACGGCCAAGGAGAATACGATCATGACCACCTCTTCGCCCCACGCCCCCGTGCAGGCGGTAAATTGGAACCGGATCGAGGACGATAAGGATCTGGAAGTCTGGAACCGCCTGACCGCGAATTTCTGGCTGCCGGAGAAATTGCCCCTGTCCAATGATATCCCGTCCTGGGGCACATTATCGCCGCAGGAGCAGGAATTAACGATTAGGGTATTTACCGGCTTGACATTGCTCGATACGGTACAAAATACCGTCGGCGCGCCGGCATTAATGGCGGATGCCGTCACTCCCCATGAGGAAGCGGTATTCTCCAATATCAGCTTTATGGAGGCGGTGCATGCGCGCTCATACAGCTCGATATTCTCCACCCTGTGTTCCATGCCGGACGTAGACGCGGCTTATCGCTGGAGCGAGCAAAATACGGCGCTGCAAAATAAAGCCGCCATTATTTTACAGCATTATCGCCATGACGATCCGCTGACCAAAAAAGTGGCCAGCGTGTTTCTGGAATCGTTCTTGTTTTATTCCGGTTTTTATTTGCCAATGTATTATTCCAGCCGGGCGAAACTCACCAATACCGCCGATCTGATCCGGTTAATTATCCGCGACGAAGCGGTGCACGGATATTATATCGGCTACAAATTCCAGCGCGCCCTGGAGCGGGCCACCCCGGAGCGGCGCGAGCAGATCAAGGGCTTTGCCTATGACCTGATGCAGGACCTGTACGAGAACGAACTGTTGTATACCGCCCAGTTGTACGATGGGGTCGGCTGGACCGAGGACGTGACGGCATTCTTACATTATAATGCCAATAAGGCCTTGATGAATCTGGGTTATGAGGCGTTGTTCCCGGCTTCCATGACCAACGTGAATCCGGCCATCCTCGCGGCATTGTCCCCCAATGCCGATGAGAACCACGACTTTTTCTCCGGTTCCGGGTCGTCGTACGTCATGGGCCGGGCCGTCAGCACCGAGGACGAAGACTGGGCATTTTAATTCAGAACCGGGGGATTTTATCTTCCCCCGGATAATCAAAGTATATTTTTTAAAAAATTTTATCGGCTTAATTTAATTCAAAAATTAAATCCAGTCTCGTTGAGCGATTATTTATTTTTTATTCCACTCCATAAACATACCCTCACCCCAGGCCCTCTTTTCGATCCGCAACATTATACTCACCATTATTAACATACCCTACCGATACAATAGCGCCAGCTGAGGGGAAAACACGAAATGCCGGCCAGGCAATATCCACATAAATTGAAAAAAATTCAGGACGGCGATTATTTCCCTAAGCCCTTGTCCTGCGGCGGCGTTCTGCCTGATATGCGAGCTTGAAGTCGGCGGCATATTCCGCCGGATGGACGGCCAGGGGTTGTCTAAAATGCTCAGTGTGTTAGGGTATACAGCGTTTTTATTTTGGCAGGATCATTGGATATATTAGAAAACTTTAAAAACCTACAGGAAACTGATAATTGCATGGCTGTTAAACTTGAAGTCAAAAACCTCTATAAGATATTTGGCGAGCATCCTGAACGAGCCTTTAAGCTCATTCAACAGGGGCTGGGCAAAGATAAAATATTTGAAAAAACCGGTCTGACGGTTGGCGTAAAAGACGCCAGTCTGGCCATTGAAGAAGGCGAGATATTTGTCATCATGGGATTATCCGGTTCCGGTAAATCGACCATGGTACGCCTTCTCAATCGTCTGATAGAACCGACCCGCGGCGAAGTGCTGATCGACGGCGAAGATATCGCCAAGATTTCCGACGGCGCGCTGCGCGAGGTCCGCCGCAAGAAAATCAGCATGGTATTCCAATCCTTTGCGTTAATGCCGCATTTGAACGTGCTGGATAATACCGCTTTTGGCATGATGCTGGCCGGAATGCCGCTGCAGGAACGCCACGCCAAAGCGCTGGAAGCGCTGGCGCAGGTCGGCCTGGACACCCACGCGCTGTCATGGCCCGACGAACTCTCCGGCGGGATGCGCCAGCGGGTCGGCCTGGCGCGGGCGCTGGCCAACGACCCGGATATCCTGCTGATGGATGAAGCTTTTTCGGCGCTCGATCCGTTGATCCGCGCCGAAATGCAGGATGAGCTGGTCAAGCTGCAATCCCGCCACCAGCGCACCATTGTATTTATTTCCCACGATCTCGATGAAGCCATGCGTATCGGCGATCGCATCGCCATTATGCAGGGCGGCGTGGTGGTCCAGGTCGGCACCCCGGATGAAATTCTCAATAACCCGGCCAACGAATATGTTCGCACCTTCTTTCGCGGCGTGGACGTCAGCCACGTGTTTAGCGCCAAGGATATCGCCCGCCGGCGTCCGGTGACGCTGATTCGCAAAACCCCCGGCTTCGGCCCGCGTTCCGCCCTGAAGCTGCTGCAGGATGAAGACCGCGATTTTGGTTACGTACTGGAGCGCGGCCAGAAATTTATCGGCGTGGTCTCCATCGATTCGCTTAAAGCGGCCCTGGCCGGCAATCTGGCCCTGGAAGCGGCGCTGCTCGCCAGTCCCGCGCCCGTGCCCGGCGAGACGCCGCTCAGCGAACTGATATCCACCGTGGCCCAGGCGCCCTGCGCCGTACCGGTGGTGGGCGAGGAAAATCAATATATCGGCATCATCTCCAAAGGCATGTTGCTACAGGCCTTAGACAAAGAAGGGGCGACCAATGAGTAAGCCAACCATCGATCCGTGGGGAGGCGCCCCGGCGTCACAGCCCGCCGACGCGGCGCAGGCCGCGCAAACCGCCCCGGTCGACGGCGCGGGCTCGTCCGCCGATGCCTGGGGCTCGGCCGCGCCCGTCCCCGCCGACACGGTTCATTCCGCCCAGCCGGGGGCCGACTGGCTCAACAGCGGCGCGGCGCCCGCCCCGGAACATTTTTCGCTGCTCGACCCGTTCCATAAAACCCTGATCCCCCTGGACGCCTGGGTGACCGAAGGCATCGACTGGGTAGTGCTGCATTTTCGCCCGCTGTTCCAAGGCATCCGGGTGCCGGTGGACATTATTCTCAGCGGCTTTCAGCATCTGCTGCTGGGCATGCCCGCGCCGGTGGCCATTCTGGTGTTCGCCCTGCTGGCCTGGCAGATGTCCAGCCTGGGCATGGGCATCGCCACACTGGTCTCGCTGGCGATCATCGGGGCCATCGGCGCCTGGTCACAGGCCATGGTTACCCTGGCGCTGGTGCTCACTTCGCTATTGTTCTGCGTGGTGATCGGGCTACCGCTGGGCATCTGGCTGGCGCGCAGCGAAGGGGCGGCGAAAATCATCCGGCCCTTGCTCGATGCCATGCAAACCACGCCGGCGTTCGTCTATCTGGTGCCCATCGTCATGCTGTTCGGGATAGGCAACGTACCGGGGGTGGTGGTGACCATTATCTTCGCCCTGCCGCCGGTGGTGCGCCTGACCATTCTGGGGATCAAGCAAGTGCCGGAAGATCTCATCGAAGCGGCGGAGTCGTTCGGCTCCAGCCCGGGCCAATTGTTGTTTAAGGTGCAACTCCCCCTGGCGATGCCGACCATTATGGCCGGGATTAACCAAACGCTGATGCTGGCGCTCTCCATGGTGGTTATCGCCTCGATGATCGCGGTGGGCGGCCTGGGCCAGATGGTATTGCGCGGCATCGGCCGGCTGGATATGGGCCTGGCGACCATCGGCGGCGTCGGGATTGTGATCCTGGCGATTATTCTTGACCGCCTGACCCAGTCGCTGGGACGGGATAGACGCAGCCGCGGCAATCGCCGCTGGTACGCCAGCGGTCCGTTGGGCCTGCTTACCCGGCCGTTTGCCAAAAAAGCTTAACTTATCAAAAGGAAAACACATGCATAAGACAGGACTTTGGGCGTTGGCGCTCAGTACGGCACTCGTCGCACAGACCGCGCCGGCCGCCGATTTACCCGGCAAGGGCATTGAAATACAGCCTCTGCAAAGCACTATTTCGGAAGAAACCTTCCAGACGCTGCTGGTCAACAAAGCGCTGGCCAAGCTGGGCTATGACGTCAAATCAAGCCGTGAAGTGGATTACAACGTCGCCTATACCTCCATCGCCTCCGGCGACGCGACTTTTATGGCGGTTAACTGGGACCCGCTGCACGCCGATCAGTACCAGGCCGCGGGCGGCGATGCGAAGTTTTATCGCCAGGGCAACTACGTGGAAGGCGCCGCGCAGGGCTATCTGATCGATAAGAAAACCGCCGATAAATACCACATCACCACCATCGACCAGCTTAAAGACCCGCAATTGGCCAAACTGTTCGACGCCAACGGCGACGGCAAGGCCGACCTGACCGGCTGTACCCCGGGCTGGGGCTGCGAGGCGGTGATCAACCATCAGATCGAGGCCTACGGCCTGAGCAAGACCGTGGAACACAACCAGGGCAACTATGCGGCCATCATCGCCGATACCATGGCCCGGTTCAAGGAAGGCAAACCGATACTTTATTATACCTGGACGCCTTATTGGGTCAGCGACGTGCTGGTTCCCGGCCGCGATGTGGTCTGGCTGCAAGTGCCGTTCTCTTCCCTGCCCGGCGCGCAGAAAAATATCAGCACCAAGCTGCCCAACGGCGCCGATTATGGCTTCCCGGTCAATAATATGCGCATCGTGGCCAACAAACAGTGGGCCCAGGCCAATCCCGCGGCGGCCAAGCTGTTTGCCATTATGCGTTTGCCGATTGGCGACGTGAACGCGCAAAACCTGCGCATGCATGAAGGCCAGGCATCGGAGGCGGATATTGAACGCCACGCCAACGGCTGGATTGCGGCGCACCAGGCGGTATTTGACGGCTGGGTCGCGAACGCGGCGGCGGCCGGCAAGTAAGCAAGCAACAGGACGCCTTCATTGTGTCCATCGCACCTGTAAATACGGCATTAACAGGGCGCGCCAAACCACGGGGGGCATTCGCCCCTCGTTTTTTTGGCGCTTATGAGGAATAATGGCCTCCCGATTGGTAAACAGACTCACCGATGAAAACAAAAACAGACCACCCAAGTTTAAGTCCGGCACTGATTATTATCATGGCTATCGCCACCGGACTGTCGGTCGCCAGCAATTATTATGCCCAGCCCCTGCTTGATACCATTGCCCAGTCCTACCGGCTGTCGGTAAACCAAGCCGGATTTATCGTTACCGCAGCTCAGTTGGGTTATGCCTGCGGCCTGATGTTTATTGTCCCGCTGGGAGATAAATTCGAACGACGCGGCATGATAGTGGCCATGACGATGCTATCCGCCGCCGGCATGCTGGTCACCGCTTCCTCGGGCAATCTGCCGATGATGATAGTCGGTACGGCGATGACCGGGCTATTTTCAGTCGTGGCGCAGATACTGGTGCCGCTGGCGGCCACCCTGGCCGATCCGGCCAAGCGCGGCAAAGTGGTCGGCATGATCATGAGCGGCCTGTTGCTCGGCATCCTGCTGGCGCGGACCGTCGCCGGCGCCCTGGCCACCCTGGGCGGCTGGCGTACGGTATACTGGTTCGCCAGCGCCCTGATGTTTATCATGGCGCTGATTTTGTGGCGGACGTTGCCCCGCTACAAACAGTATTCCGATTTGAACTACCCACAGCTGCTGGCGTCTATTTTCCGGATGTACGTCGGCACCCCGATATTGCGCACCCGCGCGCTGATTGGCTGCGTGTCGTTTGCCAGTTTCAGCAACCTATGGACCTCCATGGCTTTTTTGCTGGCGGCGCCGCCGTTTTATTTTTCCGAAGCCAAAATCGGCCTGTTCGGGCTGGTAGGTGCGGCGGGCGCGCTGGCCGCGTCGCGGGCCGGCCACTTGGCCGATCGGGGCAAAGCCAAAATCACCACCCGCTACGGCCTGCTGCTGCTGCTGATCTCCTGGGCCTTTATCTGGTACGGCCAGCATCAGGTCATCGCCTTGATCCTCGGCATTATCATGCTGGATCTGGCGGTGCAGGGCGTGCATATCACCAACCAAAGCGTGATTTACCGCCGCATGCCCCAGGCGCGTAACCGCCTTACCTCCGGTTATATGACCAGTTATTTTATCGGCGGCGCCGTAGGCTCGCTGGTTTCCGCATCGGCCTTCCAGGCTGCGGGCTGGACCGGCGTCTGCGTAGCCGGCGGCATCCTGGGCGTATTGAATCTGCTGATATGGTGGCGCGGGCAAGGTTATGAAGACAGCGGCGTGGTAGCCGCCTGAGGACGCTTGCCGGCCTGACGCCTTTTGGGCGCCCGCCGGCATACTTTCGCCTTTAGGTGTTCTTGACCGCGCGGGGAGACGCTTCGCATGGAAAGTCAGGAAATCCCTCTGGCGGCGGCTACGGCCCCCGCCACTTTTTTCGAAGGCGTGTTCGATAGCCTGCCCATTGTCATCGGCTACCTGCCGGTGGCCTTCGCCTTCGGCCTGAATGCGGTAAAACTGGGTTTCACCCCCCTCGAAAGCCTGTTTATCTCCTGCATCATTTACGCCGGCGCCAGCCAGTTCGTGATTACCACCCTGCTCAGCACCGGCACATCGCTGTGGGTCGCGGCGTTGACCGTGATGGCCATGGATGTCCGCCACCTGCTATACGGTCCGGCCCTGCGCCATCGCATTATCGGCACGCTGTCGCCGGGTAAAACGGCGGTATGGGCCTTCGGCCTGACCGATGAGGTGTTTGCGGCGGCCATCACCAAACTGAGCAAGGATAACCGGCGCTGGACCGCGAACTGGATGATGGGGATCGCGGCCTGCTCGTGGCTATCCTGGGTGGCGGGTACCGCCGTCGGCGCCCTGTTCGGTAATGGCCCGCTGGAAAATTATCCGACGGTGGAAGCCGCGCTGGCGTTTATGTTGCCCGCATTATTCCTGAGTTTCCTGCTGGCGGCGTTCCAGCGGCGCCAAAGCCTGATATTGGCGGCGGCGCTCGCTGGATCGCTGGCCGGCCTGCTGCTGGTGTCTATTCCCATGGCCATCCTGGCCGGTATCGGCGGCGGCTGTCTGGGGGCGCTGATCGGCCAATCCCTTCCCCGCCGGGTGCCGCCCGATGCGGATAAGGAGAGCCGATGAATACCAGCGTTATTTTCATAGGACTGGTGGTGGGCATGGCGAATTATTTCTTTCGCTACTTTCCGCTGCGTTTTAATCGGGCGCGCGGGTCGCAACAGCGGGGAGCCCGCTGGGTCGGCCTGATATTGGATGGCATCGGCATTGCGTCCATCTGCTCTCTGCTGGTGGTGTCGAGCGTGCCCGAAGTCATGCGCGACAGCGGCAAACTATTGCCCACGCTGGTTGGCTTCGCAGTTCTCACCGCCTGCTTTTATTACACCCGCAGCATTGTGATCTCTACCCTGGTCGGGGCGCTGTGTTTTGGCTTGGCGTATAAACTTTTCATCATGGCAATATTTACTTGAGTGATTACATTAGTTATTATATCCATAGAAACTAATGAGGCCAAAATCAAATGGACAGTTCATTCACTCCCATTGAACAGATGTTATCTTTACGCGCCCAGCGTCGGCCCGACTTCCCTTTTCAGGAAATCCTACTGACTCGCCTTTGCATGCACATGCAGGGCAAGCTGCTGGAAAACAGAAACCGCATGTTAAAAGCCCAGGGTATCAATGAAACCCTGTTTATGGCTTTGGTCACCCTGGAGTCCCAGGAAGATCACAGCATCCAGCCCTCCGAGCTCAGCTCGGCGCTGGGTTCGTCGCGCACCAATGCCACCCGCATCGCCGACGAACTGGAAAAACGCGGTTGGATTGAGCGTAAAGAGAGCGAAAACGATCGCCGCTGCCTGCACTTACAGCTAACGCCAGCGGGGGAAGCCTTTCTCAACGACTTGCTGCCGCCGCAGCATAAGTGCCTGGTATCATTATGGTCCACGCTGGATATCAACGAGCAAAAACAGCTTGAATCCCTGACCCGCAAGCTGCTCGACAAGCTCGACGAACTGATTGTGGAAGACAGCCTCGCGTAAAAAGCAAAACGCCGCTACCGACCCGGAGTCGATAACGGCGTTTAAACCTCGGTTAACGGCTTAGTGGTTCTGCCGCCACCATTCCGCCAGCAAAATCCCGGTGGCCACCGAGACATTGAGGCTTTCCACCCGGCCGGTGCCGCCGATGGACAGCGCCAAATCGGTTTGCGCCACGACTTCCGGGGTCAGCCCTGCGCGTTCTTCGCCTAATACCAGCACCATTTTTTCCGGCATGGTCGCCTGGGAAAGAGGTACGCCGTTATGGCTGGACGTGGTTACGATGGTATAACCCGCCGCGCGGAACCGCGCCAAATCGTTGAGCAAATCATCGGTGTGAATGGAGCTGATATGTTCCGCGCCGCCCTCGGCGGTACGCACCGCCGCGCCGGATTCCAGCGCCGCGCTATCGCCCGTCATCACGCCCCGCACGCCAAAATGCGCGCAACTGCGCAATATCGCGCCCAGGTTATGGGGATTGGATACGTCTTCGAGCGCCAGCACGCAATCTTTTGCTTCGACCTGCTGCAAATAAAGCGCGGCATCCAGGCCGACGCGTTTTTTGATCAGGAAACAAACGCCGCCGTGATGCTCGGTGCCGGAGGCCAGCGCCAGTTCCTCTTCTTCCACTACGTGATAGGCCTTGCGGTTAGCGGCCATCCAGCGCAGGGCGTCACGAAAACGCGGGGTCACCGATTGCACGAACCAGGCGCGTACGATGGAATCGGGACGGCTTTTAAATAGCGCCTTACAGGCGTTCTCGCCGTAAACCCGGGTCTCTTCCGCCCGCTGGCGCCGCAGTTGATCCGGATCGATCAGGCTTTTGCCGCTGATCCCGCCGTGATCGGGCACCGCCGGTTCAGCGTCGTTCTGGTACATGGTTTTCCAGGGGGAGTCCGGCGAAGTGGACGGCCGATCCCTGCGGGGTGCCGGCCGGGCGGCGCGATCGTCAAATCTATCACTAGGTTTATCACTACGTGGCCGCGCATCGCCGCGGGGGGCATCACCGCGACGGCTGTCGCCGCGGGGAGCATCACCGCGCCGGCTATCGCCGCGGGGGGCGTCGCCGCGACGGGGGTTATCGCTGCGGCCGGCGTTGCCGTCGCGGCCCGACTGGGGTGGACGGGAAGGGCGACGAGGCTGCTCTTCTTCCTCTTTACGCACGTACATGACACGGACCTTGCCGTTTTTACCCTTTAACGAATCGCTCATTTGTCTCTCCACCCGAGTGCTGGGCGCGAAGATTACCCGATCTTGCCCTTTTTAGCTACCGGGTTGGGGTAAAAGCCAGCAACTATCGAAGCCATCGGATAAATCATTTTGTCACGCGACATTTCTTTAACCATACTTGAGAACAATATTAATAGAAAGAGTGGATCTCATCGCCCGGCAGCCATGGGCCGGATTATCTTCCATCTCAAGAGGTCATCGTATGAATACGGTATGTGCATCCTGTTTGGCCACCAACCGCCTGCCGGAACAAAAAATTAATGACGGCGCGAAATGCGGCCGCTGCGGCGAGGCGCTGCTCGACGGTAGGGTCGTCCACGCCACCACCGAATCCCTGGATAAACTGCTGCAGGACGACCTGCCGGTGGTGGTTGATTTCTGGGCGCCCTGGTGCGGTCCATGCGTGGGCTTCGCGCCGGTGTTTGAAGCCGTGGCCGACGAACGCCGCGGGAAAGTGCGTTTCCTGAAGGTGAATACCGAGGCGGAGCCGCAGCTCAGCACCCGTTTCGGCATCCGCAGCATTCCGACTATTATGGTGTTTAAGCAGGGTAAAATGGTCGATTCCCTGCACGGCGCCATGCCCAAAGGCCCTTTCGAAGAGTGGCTCGATGAAGGCCTGGCCATCCCCAGCGCGTCCTGACGGCCGCCGCGGCCCGGGCTGCTGGGCACAATAGCCATCGCGTATAAAATAAAACAGGGGGGCGGATCGTCCCCCCGTTTATTCCTATTGCGCATCAAATTTCCGCATAAGTTTGTCCGCTTCCGGGTGGCTTTTGTCGCTGCGTCCAGTAAACTCTCTCTTTTGTTTTCAGGCAGCCCCATCTATGACCCACAACGCCGTCCTGGCCCTGCGCCAATATCGCCTCGCCCGCGCCACGCGCCCTTATCGCGCCCGCGGTTGCAGGGTGATTCGCTGCGAGGGCTGCCTACTGCCGGTGCCGCAGTGCCTGTGCGGCGATATTATGCCCGGCGCGGCGAGCAGCCGCTTTTGCCTGATTATGTTTGACTCGGAGCCGCTAAAACCCAGCAATACCGGGCGGCTGATCGCCGATATTCTGCCCGAGACCCAGGCGTTTATCTGGTCGCGCACCGCGCCGGATCCCGCCCTGCTGGCCGCCGTCGCCGATCCCGTCCGCCAGCCCTACGTGGTGTTTCCGGCCCGGCAGGCGGCGCCCGGACGACAGGTGGTCGCCGAGATAGACCCGCGGGGAAAACCGCCGCTGTTCATTATGCTGGACGGTACCTGGCCGGAGGCCGGCAAGATGTTTCGCAAGAGTCCCTATCTGGCGCAGTTCCCCGTGCTGTCGCTTAATCCGGATACCCTTTCCGCCTACCGGCTGCGCGAATCCCATGGGGACGGCTATCATTGCACCGCCGAAATCGCCACCGCACTACTCTCCCAGGCGGGAGATAATGCGGCCGCCGCCGCGCTATCGGCGCATTTTTCGCTGTTCCGCAGCCGGTATCTGGCGGGTAAATCCCATCACAACACGCCGCAAATTTCCTCCGCCATCACAACACTCCGGCCATAAAACGCATACACTTATCCCATGCGGGAATGGAGACCACCGATGAGTCAACGAGGTTTGGAAGCACTGCTCAGGCCAAAATCGATCGCCGTGCTGGGCGCTTCCGATAAGCCGGGCCGGGCCGGTTACCTGATGATGCGTAATCTGCTCGACGGCGGATTCGGCGGGCCGATATTGCCGGTAACCCCGCATTATCGGGCCGTCTGCGGCGTGCTGAGTTATCCGGATGTGGCCGCCCTGCCCCTGACGCCCGATTTGGCGATTATCTGCACCCGCGCCAGCCGTAATCCCGGCTTGCTCGACGACCTTGGCCGCCATGGGTGCAAAACGGCAATCATCCTTTCTTCGCCGCCGGCCCAGTTCGCCGAGCTGAAAGCCTGCGCCGTGCGCTACGGCATGCGCCTGCTGGGGCCCAATAGCCTGGGGGTGCTGGCGCCATGGCAAGGACTGAACGCCAGCTTTTCACCGGTGCCGATCCACAAGGGCAAGCTGGCCTTTATCTCCCAATCCGCCGCGGTATCCAATACCGTATTGGATTGGGCGCAGCAGCGCGAAATCGGCTTCTCTTATTTTATTGCGCTGGGCGACAGCATTGATATCGATGTGGACGACGTGCTCGATTTTCTGGCCCGCGACAGTAAAACCAGCGCCATCTTGCTGCATCTGGAGCACCTGAGCGATGCGCGGCGGTTTCTTTCTGCGGCCCGCGGCGCGGCGCGCAATAAACCGATCCTGGTGATCAAAAGTGGGCGCAGCGCGCAGGCGCAGCGCCTGCTTAATTATCCCCAGGGCCGGGACGCCGCCTACGACGCAGCCATCCAACGGGCCGGCCTGCTGCGGGTGCGCGATACCCATGAGCTGTTTTCGGCGGTTGAAACCTTAAGCCATATGCGCCCGCTGCGCGGCGAGCGGCTGATGATTGTCAGCAACGGCATCGCCCCCGCGGCGCTGGCGCTGGATGAATTGCTCAGCCGGCACGGCAAGCTGGCGACCCTCGGCCCGGCCACCCGCCAGGCGCTGCAGGCGGCGCTGCCGGCCCCATTGGTGGCGTCCAACCCGCTCGACCTGGCGGATGACGCTAATCCGGCCCGCTATCGCGCGGCGCTATCGGCGCTGCTCGACAGCCAGGATTACGATGCGTTATTGATTATCCATGCCCCCAGCGCCGCCGCGCCCAGCAGCGAAACCGCCCAGCAGGTTATCGAGCTTATCAAGATGCATCCCCGCGGCCGGCAAATTACCCTGCTGACCAACTGGAGCGGCGAATTTTCGTCCCGGGAGGCGCGGCGTTTGTTTACCGAGGCCGGCCTGCCCACTTACCGCACGCCGGAAGGCGTGGTAACGGCCTTTATGCATATGGCGGAGTACCGCCGCAACCAGCAGCAACTGATGGAAACCCCGGCCCAGCCGGCGGCGTTAACCGCCGATACCGCCCATGCCCATCAGTTGATCCGCCAGGCATTGGATCAGGGCATTACCCGGCTGGCCACCCACGAAATACGGCCGATTGTCGAGGCCTACGGCCTGACCACCCTACCCACGTGGATCGCCAGCGACAGCGCCGAGGCGGTCGCCATCGCCGATCGCATTGGTTACCCGGTGGCGCTGAAACTGCGTTCCCCCGATATTCCCCACAAGTCCGACGTGCAAGGCGTCATGCTGTCGCTGCGCAACGCGCGGGAAGTGGATCAGGCGGCCAACGCCATGATGGAGCGGGTGGCGCAAACTTTTGCGCAAGCGCGCATCGAGGGCATGCTGGTGCAAAGCATGGCCAATCGCGCCGGCACGCAGGAGCTGCGCATCGTGGTCGAGCAGGACCCGGTGTTCGGCCCGCTGATCCTGCTGGGCGAAAGTGAAAACGAGTGGCGTCAGGCCGGGCAAATGGCGGTGGCCCTGCCGCCGCTGAATATGACGCTGGCGCATAATATGGTGCGCCAGGGCTTGAAAAAAGGAGCCATTCGCAACCATCGGCCGCTCTATTCGCTGGATGTGGCCGCGCTAAGCCGCCTGCTGGTGCAGATCTCCAATTTATTGCTTGATTGCCCCGAAATCGTTTATCTGGATATTCACCCGCTGCTGGCCTGCGGCAGCGATATGACGTTGCTGGATGTCAGCCTCGAACTGGCGGAGTGCCGGGGCGATCCGGAAGCGCGCCTGGCGATCCGCCCCTACCCGCAGAAACTGGAGTGCTGGGTGACGCTGAAAAACGGCGAGCGCTGCCTGTTCCGGCCGATCCTGCCGGAAGATGAACCGCTGCTTAAGCAGTTTATCGGCGCCGTTACCCCGGAAGATCTTTATTATCGTTACTTCAGCGAGATCACGGAATTTACCCATGAAGATTTGGCTTATATGACCCAAATCGACTACGATCGAGAGATGGCTTTTGTCGCAATCCGGCAAAACGGCGCGGGAAATACCATTATTGGCGTGGCGCGAGCGTATTCCGATCCTGATAATACCGAAGCCGAGTTTTCGGTGCTGGTACGCTCGGATTTGAAAAAAATGGGGTTGGGCCGCCTGCTGCTGGAAAAAACCATCGATTACGCCCGTGGACACGGACTTAAGCGTTTGACGGCGATCACCATGCCCAGCAATCATGGCATGATTTCCCTGGCGAAGAAACTGGGGTTTACCGTCGATCTGCAACTGGAGGACGGCATCGTGGCAATGTCACTGCAATTGGCGACCGACTCAGAGGATGATGCCGGAACGCGAACCTAAAGCGCGCATCAACCTGCGGCGAAACATAGCCACAACCGGGAAAAGTAATGTTATTATGGCCGATTCCACGCATTTGTGTTTTTGCATATGGTCATTCCACCATACGATGACAAGAGAAGAAGCGCACTGTGATGTTGTCAAACTTTAGACGTACCAAACACCAACAACACCTTGCACAACTGCCCAAAATTCCCCAGACGGTTGATGACGTACAAACGCTACACGGTCCCGCGGATTTTCGCGTCGCTTTACTGAGCGCCATTGAGCGCGCCAGGCAGCGTATTTATCTGGTGGCGCTGTATCTTGAGCAGGATGAGGGGGGAGAGGCCATCCTGTCGGCTCTCTACCGCGCCAAGCAGCTCAATCCGGAGCTGGAGGTCTGTATTCTGGTCGACTGGCATCGTGCGCAGCGCGGACGCATCGGCGCCGCGGCGGTAAATACCAATGCCGACTGGTATTGCCGTATGGCGCAACAGCATTACGGGGTGTCGGTGCCCATCTACGGCGTGCCCGTAAATACCCGCGAAGCCTTGGGTGTGCTGCACCTGAAAGGCTACATTATTGACGACACCGTGATTTACAGTGGTGCCAGCCTCAATAATGTCTATCTGCACCAGTTAGAGAGTTATCGCTACGATCGCTATCAGCTAATCCGCAACCCCGCGCTGGCGGAATGTATGCTGGGTTATATCCGCAACCATCTGTTAAATGCCCCGGCCGTTAACCGGCTGGACAATCCGGATCGGCCTAAAAGTATCGAAATCAAGAATGATACCAGGCTGTTTCGCCAGTCGCTGCGCCAGGCCGCCTATACCTGCAACGACGCCGCTTCTTACGATAGTTTAACCATCACGCCGCTGGTCGGGCTGGGTAAGCAAAGCCCGCTGAACAAGACCATTCATCATTTGATGTCCTGCGCGGACAGCTCGCTCACATTATGCACCCCTTATTTTAATATGCCGGCATTACTGGTGAGGAATATCATCGCCCTGCTGCGCCAAAATAAGCGGGTGGAGATTATTGTCGGCGATAAAACCGCTAACGACTTTTATATTCCTGAAGATCAGCCGTTCAAGATTATCGGCGCCCTGCCCTATCTGTATGAAATTAATCTGCGCCGTTTTCTCGGGCGGTTGCAGCGTTATGTGGATAACGGGCAACTGGTGGTCAGGTTATGGAAGGACGGCGATAATACTTATCACCTCAAAGGGATGTGGGTGGACGATGAGTGGCAATTATTAACCGGCAATAATCTCAATCCGCGCGCCTGGCGCCTGGATTTGGAAAATGCTTTGCTGATCCACGATCCGCAGGGCGCGCTGCGGGCGCAGCGTGAGCATGAGCTTGGACTGATCCGCACCCATACCAAAGTAGTTGCGCATTATACCGAGCTGCAGGGCATTGGCGATTATCCGATTAAAGTGCGCAAGCTGATCCGCCGGCTGCGGCGTATTCGTATCGATCGGTTAATCAGCCGGATTCTCTGATCCGCCGCAAGCTTGCGCCGTTGGCAGCGTTTGCGTTTGCCGGCCTGTCGTTCAGCGACAGGCCGGCATTTTGTTATCTTTCCATTCCATTAGCCAGCGTTAATCAAGAGGGGCCGCATGCTGCGCAGGCAGGTTGCTATCTGGTTCAGGTTGATTCCTTTGCTGCCGCTATTGCTGTGTACCGCCTGCACCCATATGGCGCAGGATGGCTGGACCGGCAGGGATAAAGCGGAACATTTTGTTTCTTCGGCCGCCATGGCCGTTGCAGCCAGCGCCGTTGCCGATCGGCAGGGCGCGTCGCCGGCCCGCAGCCGCAATATCGGGTTGATGTTTTCCGTTTCGCTGGGCGCGTTAAAAGAGACTTACGATAGCCGGGCCGCGGGCAGCGGCTGGAGCTGGAAGGATTTCGCCTGGGATGTGGCGGGTGCGGCTACCGGTTACACCCTCTACTATATCAGCGATTGATCATGGCAGCCTTTGATCTGCTTTGAAGTCTAGGATATTTTGCCGGCGAAATAATTCCAGGAAGTGCTCATTATTATCCCTATTGGAATGCCAAATAGGTGCGGCAACATCAGCGGCGGTAGCCAAAATGCCGGCGCTCCAGTGCCAGCTCAGTGATGCGTCCTGATAAATGCACATCGGCGGCCGGACGCTGCGCCTCATAGCGGCAGGTCGACAGGGACAAACCTGTCAGCCTGCAGGCACGACGTTGCGACAGACCGGTCGCATCACACATCAACACCACTGCTTCCCGCTTCTGGTCTGTCGTCAGTACTTTCGGCCCAGGGCCACCTGAAGCGCCTCCTTATCCAGCATGGCTTCCGCAAGCAGCTTTTTGAGTTGGGCATTCTCTTCCTCAAGCGACTTCAGGCGCTGAAGTTAGGTCCGGTGGGCGGGTAGGGCGTTACTATGTATTTTATGCATATGAAAAAGCCCTCTGTTTTCACAGAGGGCTTATCAATTGGATGCCTGGCAGTTCCCT
>JAATFX010000006.1 GCA_015654925.1 Enterobacterales bacterium
ATTTGCTTTATCATACCTGTCATTTATCGCTGTGCCTAACGGTGCGCGGATAAACGGCGGGATTTAACACTGGCGCAACTCCGGTGAGTGAGATAGTCTCTGACCGTTTGACGGCATGAAGCCCAAGATGACGGAACACCCTAAAAGCATATGAAGAAACGTTTCCCTACATTGCTGGCCAGCCTGATCTGGTCCGCGCTTTATAGTCAGCATGCGCTGGCGGATTTTGCCGATCAATGCATGCTGGGCGTGCCCGCCTATACCAAACCGCTGGTGAGCGGCGACCCGAATCAACTCCCGGTGCATATCCAGGCGGACCAGGCTGCGGCCAACTACCCCAATAAAGCTTTGTTTACCGGCAATGTGGATATCGAGCAGGGCAACAGTACCCTGAACGCCAAGCAGGTGGAGCTTGACCAGCAACAGGCGGACCAGAGCGAGCCGGTACGCACCGTCACGGCCACCGGCGACGTGCATTACAACGATAACCAGATTAAATTAAACGGCCCCAAGGCCTGGTCGAACCTGAACACCAAGGATACCGACGTCTACCAGGGCGACTACCAGATGGTGGGGCGCCAGGGACGCGGCGACGCCGATACCATGAAAATGCGCGGCAACAACCGCTACACGGTATTGGAAAACGGCACCTTCACTTCCTGCCTGCCCGGCGATGACAGCTGGAGCGTGCAGGGCTCCGAGGTGATTCACGACCGCGAAGAGCAGGTGGCCGAGATCTACAACGCCCGCTTTAAAATCGGCAAGGTGCCGGTATTTTACAGCCCCTATCTGCAACTGCCGGTGGGCGATAAGCGCCGTTCGGGTTTTTTGATCCCCAATGCGAAATACGGCACCAAAAGCGGCTTTGAAACATCCATACCCTATTACCTGAACCTGGCGCCCAACTATGACGCCACCCTGACGCCGCATTATATGAGCAAGCGCGGCACCCAGTTGCAAAGCGAATTCCGCTACCTCACCACCCCCGGCATGGGTCTGGTGCAGTTCGACTGGCTGCCCAGCGATTCCCAGTACGCCAAGGACGCCGGCAGCATCTATCCCAAGGACAGCAATACCGACCGCTGGATGTTGTACTGGCGCCACAACGGCGTGATGGACGACGTTTGGCGCTTTAACGTCGACTACACGCGGGTCAGCGATCCCTATTACTTCACCGATCTGACCTCGCAGTATGGCTCCACCACCGACGGTTACGCCACCCAGAAGTTCAGCGTCGGCTATTCCGATACCAACTGGGACGTTACCCTGGCCAACAAGCAGTTCCAGGTGTTTTCCAGCCAGAGCAATAACGACGTCTACCGCGCGTCGCCGCAGCTGGATGTCACTTATTACCAGAACGATGTCGGCCCGTTCGATACCCGCATCTACGGCCAGGCCGTCAAGTTCACCAACGTCAATGACGACAATCCCGAGGCCACCCGGCTGCATCTGGAGCCGACCATCAGCCTGCCGCTGGCCAACCGCTGGGGCAGCCTGAATACCGAAACCAAGGTCATGGCCACCCATTACCAGCAGGATAATCTCGACAATTACAATGAGCAGCATCCCAGCGCCCAGTTAAAAGGCACGGTCGATCGCGTGATGCCGCAGTTTAAAACCGACGGCAAAATGATCTTTGAGCGCAATACCGAGTGGCTGCAAGACTATACCCAAACGCTGGAACCGCGGCTGCAATACCTGTACGTGCCGTATCGCGATCAAAACGATATCCGCAGTTATGACTCCACGCTGCTGCAAACGGATTATTCCGGCCTGTTCCGCGATCGCAGCTACAGCGGCCTGGATCGCATCGCCTCCGCCAACCAGCTGGCGGGCGGCGTCACCACCCGGCTTTATGATGATGCGCTGATTGAACGTTTTAACGCTTCATTGGGTCAAATCTACTACTTCAGCCGTCCGCGCACCGGCGCGACGGACAGCAGCCTCGATAAAGACGCCGAAACCGGCAGCGTGGTCTGGGCCGGCGACAGCTACTGGAAGATCGATAATCAGTGGGGCGTGCGCGGCGGCGTGCAGTATGATACCCGCCTGGACAAGGTGGCGCTGGGCGATGCCGTATTGGAATACCGCCGCGACGATAACCGGATGGTGCAGTTGAACTACCGTTTCGCCAGTCCGGAATATATTCAGGCGATGCTGCCGAACATCTCGCATCCCGGCTATCAGCAGGGTATTTCCCAGATCGGCACCATCGCCAGCTGGCCTATCGCCGATCGCTGGTCGATCGTCGGCGCGTATTATTATGATACCAAGGCCAGCCAGCCCGCCGAACAGCTGATCGGGGTGCAGTACAATACCTGCTGCTGGGCGGCCACCGTGGGTTACGATCGGAAAATCACCAATTGGAACTATGACAACAACACCAGTAAATACGACAATGCCGTGTCGTTCAACATACAACTGCGCGGTCTGAGCAGCGACTACGGCCTCGGTACGGACAAGATGCTGGGTTCCGGCATCCTGCCTTACCAACGGGCGTTTTAAGGCTGTTTCACACCAGCGAACGTTAAACTTGAATCCGCGAAGGCGGCTGATATAAATGGAAAAGTTATGAAAAACTGGAGAACGCTTATTCTCTGCATGGCGATGTGCGCCGGTTCCGCGTTCGCAGCGCCGCAGGTGGTGGATAAGGTTGCCGCCGTGGTTGATAACAGCGTCGTGCTCGAAAGTGACGTGAACGGGCTGTTGCAATCAGTTAAGCGCAATGCCCAAGATGCAAAACAGCAGGTACCCGACGACGCGACGCTGCGTCACCAGATACTTGAACGTTTGATTATGGATAATATTATTCTGGCTATCGCCCAGCGCAATAACGTCACCGTGACGGACGAGCAGCTGACGCAATCCATCACCAATATTGCCGCGCAGAACCATATGACCCTGGATCAGCTGCGCAGCCGTCTGGCCTATGACGGCATTACCTACGACACCTATCGCAAACAGATCCGCAAGGAAATGCTGATTGCGGAAGTGCGTAATGGCGAAGTGCGCCGCCGGGTAACCATCCTGCCGCAGGAAGTGGATTCCCTGGCCCAGCAAATCGCGGCCCAAACCGGCAACGGCGCGCAATTCAACCTAAGCCATATCCTGATCCCCCTGCAGGAAAACCCAAGCCAGGAACAGGTGGATAAAGCGGAAGCCATGGCCGCCTCGCTGGTGGAACAACTCAAAAAAGGCGCCGATTTCGGCAAGCTGGCCATCAGCTACTCGGCCGATCCGCAGGCATTAAAGGGCGGCCAAATGGGCTGGGGCAAGCTTGAAGAGTTGCCGACCATCTTCGCTGAACGGTTGCAGGGCGCGCCCAAAGGAGCGATTGTCGGCCCGATCCGCTCCGGCGTGGGGTTCCATATCCTCAAGGTTAATGATATCCGCGGCGGCGACCAGAAAGTCTCCGTTACCGAGGTGCATGCCCGGCATATCCTGCTGCGTCCGTCGGTGGTCATGACCGATCAGCAGGCCGAAGTCAAGCTCAATGAAGTGTTGTCGCAGATCAAAAGCGGCAAGACCGATTTTGCCGCCGCCGCCAAGCAGCTATCGCAAGATCCCGGCTCGGCCAACCAGGGCGGCGATCTCGGCTGGGCTTCGCCCGACGCTTACGACCCGTCATTCCAGGACGCGCTTATGCGCCTGAAAAAAGGCGAAATCAGCCAGCCGGTGCACTCTTCCTTTGGCTGGCATCTGATCCAGTTGCTTGATACCCGCCAGGTCGATCGCACCGACGCCACCAAAAAAGATCAGGCTTACCGCCTGCTGTTCAATCGCAAGTTCGCCGAAGAGTCGCAAACCTGGATGCAAGAACAGCGCGCCGCCGCCTACGTCAAGATCATGGGCGACAGCGCCCAGGATGCCCAATAGGCAACCCTGGAGCCCCTCCCCTGCAACCAGGATGGGGCGCCATTGATGGCGTGCGATACTCCCGGCGTACGGCTCGGGTCGCGGGTTTAGTTTTTTCGTTCCTCTGTCGATCGCGCCACCGCGCCTGAACCGGTCGGTAACGGACCGGCGGAGGCTGACAGTATCCAAACGGCGCCGAATCTCGCCATAAAAATGATAAATAATTGTAATGAGTAAACTTGTGCATCAGGGCCATCTGGCCCGCAAACGTTTTGGTCAGAATTTTCTACACGACGATAATATTATCGACTCGATTGTTTCGGCTATTCATCCGCTGCCGGATCAGGCGATAGTCGAGATCGGCCCCGGCCTCGGCGCCTTGACCGAACCGGTTGCCGAGCGTATCGATCGTATGACGGTGATTGAACTGGACCGTGATTTGGCCGCGCGCCTGGCGACGCATCCCTTCCTGCAATCGAAGCTGACCATTTTGCAGCAAGATGCCATGACGGTGGATTTTGCCGCGATGTCGCAACAGCTGGGCCAGCCGCTACGGGTGTTCGGCAACTTGCCCTATAATATTTCCACGCCGCTGATGTTTCACCTTTTCAGCTATACTCAGGCCATTCGCGACATGCATTTTATGTTGCAAAAAGAGGTGGTCAATCGGCTGGTGGCGGGGCCGGACAGCAAGGCCTACGGCCGCCTGAGCGTGATGGCGCAGTATTACTGCCAGATCATCCCCGTGCTGGAAGTGCCGCCCACCTCCTTTCGGCCCGCGCCGAAAGTGGACTCGGCGGTGGTTCGTCTGGTACCGTACGCGGAGCTGCCTTATCCGGTCAGCGACCTGGGGGTTTTGGCGCGCATTACCAGCCAGGCGTTTAATCAGCGCAGAAAAACCGTGCGCAATAGCCTGGGCAATCTGTTTACGGTGGAACAGCTCAAAGATCTGGGTATCGATCCGATTATGCGCGCCGAGAACATCTCCGTGGCCCAATATTGCCATTTGGCGAACTGGCTGGCGGAGCATCCTTCGCAACAGGATTAACAGGAGCAGCTGTAATGATTAATTCGCCTCGTGTTTGTGTGCAGGTTCAAAGTATGTATGTCGAGACGCAATCCTTCCCGGAACAGGAGCGCTATGTCTTTGCTTATACTATTACCGTGCGTAATCTCGGGCGACATAACGTGCAGCTGGTCGGACGTTATTGGCTGATAACCAATGCCAACGGCAAGGAAACCCAGGTGCAGGGGGAAGGCGTAGTGGGCGAACAGCCGCTTATCCTGCCCGGCAACGAGTTTCAATATACCAGCGGGGCCATTCTTGAAACGCCGCTTGGCACGATGGAAGGCCATTATGAAATGCTGGATCATCAGGGGCAGTCGTTCCGAATTGCCATTCCCGTCTTTCGCTTAGCGATTCCAACTCTTATACATTAAATTATGTCGACATATTTGATCGGAGATATCCACGGCTGCTACGACGAGCTTACCTCGCTATTGTCGCAAGTGGACTTCAACCCCGCGGTGGATATCCTTTGGCTGACCGGCGATTTGGTCGCCCGTGGGCCGGCCTCCCTTGAAGTCCTGCGTTTTGTGCGCGAACTGGGGGATTGCGTGCGTTTGGTGCTGGGCAATCATGATTTGCACCTGTTGGCGGTATACGCCGGCATCAGCCACAATAAGCCGAAAGATCGCATCACCCAGTTACTGGAGGCGCCCGACGCCGACCAGTTGATCAATTGGCTGCGCCGCCAGCCGATGCTGCAGGTCGACGAAGAGAAACGGCTGGTCATGGCCCATGCGGGCATTACCCCGCAGTGGGATATCGATGCCGCCCGGGTCTGCGCCCGCGAAGTCGAAGCCATGCTGTCCAGCGACAGCTACCCCCTCTTGCTTGACGCCATGTATGGCGATATGCCCAATAATTGGTCGCCGGAGCTAAGCGGCCTGGCCAGGCTGCGCTTTAGCACCAATGCGTTAACCCGCATGCGCTACTGTTTCCCCAACGGCCAGTTGGATATGATCAGCAAAGATGCGCCGGGCAGCGCTCCTGCCCCGCTCCGCCCCTGGTTTTTAATCCCGGGTCCGGTGGCGCAAGACTACAGTATTGTTTTCGGCCACTGGGCTTCGCTGGAAGGGAAAGGTACGCCGGAGGGCATTTATGCCCTGGATACCGGCTGCTGCTGGGGCGGCGACTTGACCATGCTGCGTTGGGAAGATAAACGCTATTTCCGTCAACCCTCCAATCGCAAAGATGAAAGCGGGATTGAAGTCATGAACTGACTGCGGCGCAACCGCGCGCTCCCCGTTAATTCCCGTTGTGTCTGTTCACCCCGCCGCGGCGTTATACGCTTATGCGGGGCAATATCGCCCAAGCCGGTAAGGCAATAGATGGCATAATAATTATCCTTAGCCGGATGCGGGCCGCATGAATACATCTTATATTAGTCCCCGCCGAATATTGATCCGACCGTCCATGAGTAAAACCAGTTAATATAGTGAAGCACAATTGAATTATAACAATTTCTCATAAAAGGATATGTTTAATGCCTATTACTGCGCTATGTGATGCAAAACAAACGCAGCATGTGTTTTCATTTTCCGGCCAGATGACGTCCCGCATTGTCAATGCGTTTAAACGGGTACGCAGCTGTGAAGATAAGCTAGCTAATAATATTAGCAATAAATATCCACAACCCGCGACTGGCCCAGCCACGTTCGATATAGCGATGATTAACCGGGAAATTCTGAAACAGTGCAGCGCGCTAAGCACGCTAACGCCATTAATCGATTATATCAATAACCTTAAATCGCCCATTAACCTTGAGGTCATTGAATATCTTAACGCAGAACGTAACCTGCAGGACAAGGAAGAAAAACACAATTTCTTAAGGACGCTGACCACCGATCTGTATAAATTAAGCCAGCTCCCCGCCGTTGATACCTTCCACCGGCAATTAGCGCATAAAGTATTAACCACCCCGATCTGCGGCCTGGCCTTTCAGCAATATGGCAATATTGACCAGCCGGCGCTTAGCGCTATTTTCGCCGATACCGCAAACCATCAGCTTATTACCGACGAGATGCTGGCGCTGCTTGACGGGCTGCAACAAAACTGGACGCTGGGCGGGGATAGCGGGCAATAAATTACGCGGCGCAACGCGGGGCCAAAAAAACGGGCGCGCGGCACGCGCGCCCTGGCCGTTAACGGCGATCGAGGATTTCGAAACAGAAGCTATGGCTGTTTTTTTCATCCGCATCGTGGAATTCGCTAAAGGTCGACTGCCATTGATCCGGTTCGTAATCCGGGAAAAAAGTATCGCCGTCGATTTCCGCATCGATATGGGTCAGGTAAAGCCGGCCTGCGCGGGGCAAAAACTCCTGATACACCGCGCCGCCGCCAATTATCATCAGTTCTTCCACCTCGCCGGCGCTTGCCAGCGCCTCGGCCGGCGTAGTCGCCCAGGACACCCGATCGTCATTGGCCGGATGGCGGCTCAGCACGATATTCTGCCGTCCGGGCAAAGGCTGACCGAGTGACTCATAGGTCCGGCGTCCCATGATGACGGGCTTGTTCAGGGTATTACGTTTAAACCATGCCAGGTCGGCGGGCAGATGCCATGGCATGGCATTCTCAAGGCCAATCACGCGATCAACGGCCAGCGCGGCAATCAGACTAATAATCATATAGACTCTTGAAGGCTTTAAAATTGCTGCCACTATACGGAAACTGCCCGCACCCGTCGATAGCGGTCGGCGACGCCCATCACAAAATAAGAAAGCGCCTAGCGCACTGACCGGAGGTCAGACGCCGGGACGCTTGCGATAAAGCCACAATCCGGGCAGCGACAGGCCGATGGACAACGCGCCGACGATAAAACCGGCTTTCAGGAATTGCGTGACAAGAATCGACATCAGCCTTTCGCTGTATCCCAAATGGGAGATTTCCACCGCCGCCACCATCGCGCTATAGGCCGAAATGCCTGGGAACATGGGGATCACGGCCGCGACGGTAAACACTTTGGGGTGCGCCAACAGCCAGCGCGACCAATGTATGCCGATCACGCCAATCAATATCGACGCCAGCAGCGAAGCCCATTCAATATTCATCCCATAATGGATCAGCAGCATGCGCGAACCGTGGCCGATGGCCCCCAACAAGGCACAATAGCGCAACGCTTTGACCGGTACATTAAATACCATGGCAAAACCCAGCGCCGGCACCGCGGCCAACAGCATATCTTCCAATAACGCCAGCAGCAGACTCATGACCAACCCCGAAAATCCCACACCGCCATCGCCAGGACAATGCCAATACAAATCGACAGCGTCAGCAGGCTAGCCATGGCCCAGCGCGCCAGGCCGGTATTCACATGCCCCTTGAACATATCCGCCACCGCGTTAATCAATGGGAAACCGGGCACCAGCAACAGTACGCTGGCCGGCATAGCCACCAGCGACGCGCCCGCGAACGCCGGCAGCCGCATCAATAGCCCCGACGCCGAGGTGGCGACAAAAGCGGTGATACAAAAATTGATTAGTGGGTTCATCTGCCGCGAGGTCAGTACTTGGCGCACATACATGGCCAAGCCGCTGGCGAAAAGCGTAATCACAAACGCATCCCAGCCGCCGCCGTTCAGCCGGCTGAAACACCCGCAGGATAACCCCACGATGGCCACCATCAGCCAGCGCGGATAACGCAGCGGCTTGATGTTGGCCAGGCGTTTGGCCACATCATTCACATCCAGCAACTTGTGCTCGGTCATAATGACGATATGCTGCATCTGGGTCACCACGTGCATATTGATGCCGCGGTCATTATTTTTGCGGGTGGAGGTCAGGCAAAAATCATCGATAATGGTGGTAAGCACCACGGCGTTGGCCGAAATGGAGCTTTCAACGCGCTCCACGCCCAAAGCGCGGCCCAGACGCGACGATAATTGTTCCACCAGCATGCTTTCCGCGCCATGCTGTAGCAATAACAGCGCGCACTCGATACATAACCGGGTAATGACCCGCTGTTGATCCTGCGAAATAGCCCTACCCATCGGCCCGCACCTTGCCCATACCGCTCACCAATACTCCCACCATTAATAGACGTTGATTTCTTAACACGTAACAAAAAGCGCGGCAAGCCATAATTGGCCTGGCTCACAAATAGTCCCGCCGGCGGGTTACGCTCGGGTTTGACTACATGAGATGATGAATCCCAGTAGCGTGTATATTCATCCCGCCGGGGTTATTATGCAGGGCTATCCGTCAGATTAATGAGATTGGTTATGCTTGAAACCTCGCTATTTGTTGCCTCCATCGCCACGCTGGGCATGATTTCCCCCGGGCCGGATTTCTTTTTGGTGATTAAAAACGCCGCCCGCTACCGGCGCAAAGCCGCCATGATGACTTCGCTGGGCGTGGTATGCGGCGTGGCAACTCATATGTCTTACTGCGTAGCCGGACTGGCGGTGGTGATCACCACTACCCCCTGGCTGTTTAATATTCTTAAATACGCCGGCGCGGGCTATCTTATCTGGATCGGCGGACAGGCGCTGCTGTCCCGCGGCGCGGGTAAAATGGCGCTCGGTAATATCGCCCGGCAACAGGTGAGCCTGAAAAAAGCCTTCCTGCAGGGTTATTTGAATAATTTACTCAACCCCAAGGCGACGCTATTTTTCCTGGCGGTGTTCACCCAGGTGTTGCAAATCCAGTCGGGGTTTGGCGAGAAGCTCTGGTACGCCGGCATTATCTGGCTGCTGGCGGTGGTCTGGTGGCCGCTGCTGGTGGTACTGATCCAAAGCGGGCCGGTGCGTCGCGGACTGGCCAAAACGCAAAAGTTGGTGGATAAGCTGCTGGGCGGGGTGCTGATTGCCCTGGGAATCAAAGTGGCGCTGGGCTGATAACCCGGGGCGCAAGCGGGGTTACCCGCGGCGCCCCGGCCGGAGACGGCTACAGTCCGGTTAATAGCTGATGCATTTCCTGCACTGAGATTACCCGTTCGGTGGGGTCGGAACTCAGCGACATGGCGGTGGCGAACCCCCCGTTCATGGTGGTGTCGTAATGCACTTTATATTGCAGCGCGCTGCGGCGAATCAGCTTGGAGTCCGCGATGGCCTGCCGGCCGGCGGTGGTATTGACGATATAGCTGTATTCGCCGTTTTTAATCCGATCCTGGATATGCGGGCGCCCTTCATGCACCTTGTTGACCAGCCGCGGGTTGATGCCCGCTTCGCCCAAAACCACCGCGGTGCCGTGGGTGGCGTCCAGTTCAAACCCCTGCTTGAGCAATTTGACCGCCAGATCCACGACCCGGCCTTTATCCCCCCGGCGCACCGATAACAGCGCCCGGCCGGACTTCTTCATATTGGACTGGCTGCCCAGCATGGCCTTGGCAAAGGCTTCGGCAAAGGTGCGGCCGACGCCCATCACTTCACCGGTGGAGCGCATTTCCGGCCCGAGAATCGGGTCCACGCCCTGGAATTTATTAAACGGCAGCACGACTTCCTTAACCGAGTAATAAGGCGGGATCACCTCTTTGGTAACCCCTTGCGCAACCAGGGATTGCCCGACCATGACCCTGGCCGCTACTTTCGCCAGGGGCACGCCGGTGGCCTTGGAAACAAACGGCACCGTACGCGCGGCGCGCGGGTTGACCTCAATCAGATAGACTTCGTTGGCCTTCACCGCGAACTGCACGTTCATCAGGCCGCGCACCCGCAGTTCAAACGCCAGCTTTTCCACCTGCTGGCGCATCACATCTTGTATTTCCTGGCTAAGGGTATAGGCCGGCAGCGAACAGGCCGAGTCGCCGGAGTGCACGCCCGCCTGCTCGATATGTTCCATGATGCCGCCAATCAATACCTGTTCGCCATCGCAAATGGCGTCCACATCCACTTCCACCGCATCATCCAGGAAGCGGTCGAGCAGCACCGGCGCGTCGTTGGACACGCTGACCGCGGTCTGGAAGTAGCGCAGCAGGTCCACGTCGTCATTGACGATTTCCATGGCCCGCCCGCCCAGCACGTAGGAAGGACGCACCACCAGCGGATAACCAATGGCGGCGGCTTTCTCCACCGCCTGGTCGATGGTGGTCACCGTGGCGTTGGCCGGCTGCTTCAGCCCCAGGCGCTCTACCGCCTGCTGGAAGCGCTCGCGGTCTTCGGCGCGGTCGATGGAGTCGGGGCTGGTGCCGATAATCGGCACGCCCGCCGCTTCCAGTTCGCGCGCCAGCTTCAGCGGGGTCTGGCCGCCGTACTGCACGATAACGCCCTTAGGCTGCTCGATACGTACGATTTCCAGCACGTCTTCCAGCGTCACCGGTTCAAAATAAAGCCGGTCGGAGGTGTCGTAATCGGTGGATACCGTTTCCGGGTTGCAGTTGACCATAATGGTTTCGTACCCGTCTTCCCGCAGCGCCAGCGAAGCGTGCACGCAGCAGTAGTCGAATTCTATTCCCTGGCCGATACGGTTGGGGCCGCCGCCCAGCACCATGATTTTTTCACGATCCCGGGTCGGGTTGGACTCGCATTCATCATCGTAGGTGGAGTACATATACGCGGTGTCGGTGGCGAACTCCGCGGCGCAGGTATCCACCCGCTTATAGACCGGGTGGAGGTTATACTCTTCGCGCAGCTTGCGGATTTCCCCTTCCGATACGCCGGCGAGGGTTGCCAGGCGGGCGTCGGCAAAGCCCTTGCGTTTGAGCTGGCGCAAAAAATCCGCATCCAGGGAGCTCACGCCCCGCTCCGCCACCACATTTTCCAACGTAACCAGCTCTTCGATTTGCACCAGGAACCAGCGATCGATATTGGTCAGATTAAACACGCCGTCCACGGAGAGCCCGGCGCGGAACGCATCGGCTATATACCAGATACGGTCGCAGCCGGCGTCTTTCAGTTCGCGGCGAATCTTGGTCAGTGCTTCCGGATCGTCCTGGCTGACCTTCGGGTCAAAACCGGTCACGCCCACTTCCAGCCCGCGCAGGGCTTTTTGCAGCGACTCCTGCTGCGTGCGGCCGATGGCCATCACTTCACCCACGGATTTCATCTGGGTGGTCAGGCGATCGTTGGCGCCGGCGAATTTCTCGAAGTTAAAGCGCGGTATTTTAGTGACCACATAATCGATGGACGGCTCAAATGACGCCGGAGTACGCCCGCCGGTGATATCGTTCATCAGTTCGTCGAGGGTATAACCCACCGCCAGCTTGGCGGCCACCTTGGCGATGGGGAACCCCGTGGCCTTGGACGCCAGGGCCGAGGAACGGGACACCCGCGGATTCATTTCAATGATGATCAGCCGGCCGTTTTTCGGGTTAACCGAAAATTGCACATTGGAGCCGCCGGTTTCCACGCCGATTTCACGCAGCACCGCCATCGAGGCGTTACGCATGATTTGATATTCTTTGTCGGTCAGGGTTTGCGCCGGCGCCACGGTAATGGAGTCGCCGGTATGGATACCCATGGCATCGATATTTTCAATGGAGCAAACGATGATGCAGTTATCGTTTTTATCGCGCACCACCTCCATTTCATACTCTTTCCAACCGATCAGCGACTCATCGATCAACAGCTCGGTGGTGGGGGAAAGATCGAGGCCGCGCTCGCAGATCTCTTCGAATTCTTCCCGATTATAGGCAATGCCGCCGCCCGAGCCGCCCATGGTAAACGACGGGCGGATAATGCAGGGGAAACCCACGTCCGCCGCCACGGCCAGCGCTTCTTCCATATTATGGGCAAAGCCGGAGCGGGCGGTCTCCAGACCGATTTTTTTCATCGCCTTGTCAAAACGCTGCCGGTCTTCCGCTTTGTCGATCGCATCGGCGGTGGCGCCGATCATGGTGACGCCGAATTCGGCCAGCACCCCTTCGCGCTCCAGTTCCAGCGCGCAGTTCAGCGCCGTCTGCCCGCCCATAGTGGGCAGGATGGCGTCAGGCCGCTCTTTTTCGATGATTTTGCGCACCACTTCCCAATGGATGGGTTCGATATAAGTGGCGTCCGCCATATCCGGATCGGTCATGATGGTGGCGGGATTGGAGTTTACCAGCACTACCCGGTAACCCTCCTCGCGCAGGGCCTTGCACGCCTGTGCGCCGGAGTAATCGAATTCACAGGCCTGACCGATGACGATCGGACCGGCGCCCAGGATCAGGATACTGCTTATATCTGTACGTTTTGGCATTGCTTTGCTCCTGATTATTTGGCCTGAGAACGATAAGTCTGGATCAACTCGATAAAATGGTCGAACAGCGGTCCGGCATCATGGGGGCCGGGACTGGCTTCAGGATGGCCCTGGAAACAGAACGCCGGTTTGTCGGTACGGTGCAGGCCTTGCAGCGTACCGTCAAACAATGAGGTGTGCGTTACGCGCAAATTGGCGGGCAGCGTGGTTTCGTCCACCGCGAAGCCATGGTTCTGGGCGGTAATCATCACCCGGCCGGCATCCAGATCTTTTACCGGATGGTTGCCGCCGTGGTGGCCGAATTTCATTTTGACGGTTTTGGCCCCGCTGGCCAGGGCCAGCAACTGGTGCCCCAGGCAAATGCCGAATATCGGCGTTTCGGTTTGCAAAAAGGATTGAATGGCGGCGATGGCATAATCGCACGGTTCCGGGTCGCCGGGGCCGTTTGCCAGGAAGATGCCGTCGGGGTCCATGGCCAATACCACGTCGGCGGGCGTCTGCGCCGGCACGACCGTCAGCCGGCAGCCGCGATCCACCAGCATGCGCATGATGTTGCGTTTGATGCCGAAATCGTAGGCCACCACGTGATAGGGCAGCGTGTGCGCGGCCGCCGGGACGGGCAGGCCCGCGTCCAGCTGCCAACTGCCCTGGGTCCAGCCGTATTGCTCGGCGGTGCTGACTTCCTTGGCCAGGTCCATGCCCTTAAGGCCGGGGAATTCGCGCGCTTTTTGCAGGGCCAGCGCGGCATCCGGCGCGTCGCCGGCGATGATGCAGCCGTTTTGCGCGCCTTTTTCCCGCAGCAGGCGGGTCAGCTTGCGGGTATCGATATCGGCGATGCCGACGACGTTATTGTGTTTGAGATAGTCGGACAACGTCCCGGTGCTGCGAAAGTTGCTGGCGATAAGGGGTAAATCGCGAATGACCAGCCCCTGGGCCTGGATGCGGGATGATTCTGCGTCTGCTTCGTTGGTGCCGACATTGCCGATATGGGGATAAGTGAGAGTGACGATTTGGCGGGAATAGGAGGGATCGGTGAGGATTTCTTGATAACCGGTCATCGATGTATTGAAGACCACTTCCCCCACTGACGTTCCCTCTGCCCCGATGGCCCGACCGTGGAATTGGGTTCCGTCTTCCAGAACCAATAGCGCTGACTTTATCAAAACACCCTCCAAGGAATATTCAGTCATTGTATTTGCATATTAATTCAGATTTAGCGATCTTAATCAATGCAAAAAA
>JAATFX010000025.1 GCA_015654925.1 Enterobacterales bacterium
AAATGACTCAATCTGGCCCTGCAATTTGATACCATTCACCAAATAAATAGAAACCGGAACCCTTTCCCGACGCAATGCGTTCAAGAACGGATCTTGCAAAGATTGCCCCTTAGCCATTCTATCTTTTCCTTATGTGCTTGTAGTTTGTAACAAGAACCATGTGGTTCTAAAATTAACGATGTAAAAAAAAAATGCGTTCAGTACTTTTCAATTGTACACAATCACCCGGCCTATGCACTAACAACCTGTAATACCTTATCTAAGGCTGCGCGAGGCTCTTCACTATCAAGCCAATGCACCGATGGCCAACCCCGCAGCCATGTCATCTGCCGCTTGGCCAGCTGGCGGGTAGCGCAAATCCCGCGGAAAACCATTTCATCGTAATCGATTTCGCCGGACAAATAGGACCACATCTGGCGATATCCAACACAACGGATGGACGGGAGATCCTTGTGTAAATCCCCCCGCTGGAAAAGCGCCCTGGCTTCCTCTTCGAAACCCGCCGCCAGCATCTGGTGAAAACGGTGTTCGATACGCTGGTGCAGCAATTCGCGGCTGGGTGGCGCAATGCCAAACTGATGAACCCGGTAAGGTAAGACTTCGCCAGCCGTTTTTGTCAGTTCCGTAAGAGTTTTACCTGAAACGAAAAAAACTTCCAGTGCTCTGGACAGTCTCTGGGGATCATTAGGATGAATACGTGCTGCCGCTACCGGATCTATTATTTGCAATCGCCGGTGCATCGCCTCCCATCCCGAGATACCCGCTTCCTGCGCGATACGCTCACGTACTTCAGGATTTGCCGGGGGCAAGGGGGATAATCCCTCCAGCAACGCCTTGAAATAGAGCATCGTACCGCCCACCAGTAACGGAATACGCCCGGATGCGGTGATTTCTGCCATCGCCGCCAGCGCATCTCGGCTAAAATCCGCTGCCGAATAGGCTTGTGCCGGGTCCTTGATATCAATCAGCCGATGCGGCGCCAGTGCCAGTTCGTCCGGCGCCGGTTTGGCGGTGCCTATATCCATGCCGCGATAAACCAGCGCCGAGTCGACGCTTACGATCTCCACCGGCAAATACCGGCGCAACGCCATGGCCAACGCGGTTTTACCGGAGGCGGTGGGCCCCATCACAAAAAGGGCCGGCGGACGATCGAGTCTTTGCTGGATTTCAGTCATGTTTCAGGGCCTCGATGGCGGCCTCAAGATCAAGCAGTACCAATAGCTCCCCGGGAGGATTTTTCACCCACTGCGGACAGAGCCGCTCTACCTCGGCGAGTAATTGTATTGCCTGGGAAAGGCTCCAGTCCCGCTGCTCCGTATTTAACCGGCGGGCAATCCAGTCAGCGACGCTGGCAGGGGTAACATCTTCAATTCCCGACAGATAGCCTAACAGGTCGGGAATCAAGTTTTGTAAATTTTGTTGGCGTAATGGTAAAGGTACGCCATTTATCGTGGCCTGGTGTTGGCTCAGTTGCAGTTGAATGCCCATTTCGCTCAATATTGCTTCATGCCGGCGGTAAGCCTGCACCTCCGGCTCTTTTAATACCATCCGCAGCGGGATAAGCAGCGGCTGCGCCCGCAGGGCCTCGCCGTCCGGCGTCAGCTGCCGGCGTTTGAGGCAGCGCTCCGCCACCGGCAATGATATCAGCGCCAGCCGCTGGCGAAACTCCACCAGCGCATAACAGGGAGGATAAATGGTTAATACCCGGCCAAAGCTCTGCGCATCGTCGGACTGCCCCTGCGCGGGCGCCGCCGGGCGGGCGGTGGCGACTCGTTCCGATGCGCCGGCCGGCGCGCCGGCTTGAACCAGGCGGCGATATAGTTCGCCCTCTTTTTTTTGATAGCCGCCCCCCGGCGGATAAAGCGGCGCCGGCTCGCGCGCCTTGGCGCGCTGGATTTCGCCGCCGGCTGCGGACGCAACGCGCCCGCCGGCGGGAAACATCGGCGCGGGAGCCTGGGCCGGTAATGCCGCTGAAGGCGGCGGCGATACGGCGCCGGAGAAATAATTTTTCCCTGATGCCGCACGGTTTTCCGGCGACCAATGAACCGCAGGGGCCGGTTCATCGGCCAGCGGCAGCACCGGTTCGGCGCTTTGTTGCAGCACCGAGATAATCGCCTGATAAATAAAATCATGCACCAAACGCGCCTGGTGGAAGCGCACTTCGTGTTTGGCCGGGTGCACATTCACGTCAACCTGGTGGGGGTCGACGTCAAGATACAGCACAAACGCCGGCTGCTGGCCCTGGGTCAATTGTTCCTGGTAAGCCTGGCGGATGGCGTGATTAATCAGCTTATCGCGCATCATGCGCTGGTTGACATAACAGTACTGCATTTCCGGCAGTTCGCCGCCGGCGCGAGGGTCAGCCACCCAGCCGCGAATGGTGAGATCACCATGATTCCACGACACCGCCAGCGCCCGCTGCACAAACGCCGGGCCGCATAAGCCGCCCAAACGCCGCAGATGCTGGGATTCCTCGCTGACCGCGCGGTACTGGCGCACGGGTTTACCGTTGTGCTGCAGGGTAAAAGTCACATCGAACCGGGCCAGCGCAATGCGCTTCACCACCTCGTCGATGTGCGCAAACTCGGTTTTTTCCGTGCGCATAAATTTACGCCGCGCCGGCGTATTATAAAACAGGTCCAGCACCTCCACCGTCGACCCCACAGGGTGCGCAGCCGGTTTTATGGTGACGGTCATATCCCGCCCTTCCGCATAAGCCTGCCAGGCTTCGCTTTGCGCTTCGGTACGGGAGGTGAGGGTCAGACGCGAAACCGAACTGATACTGGCCAGCGCTTCGCCGCGAAAGCCGAGGCTTACGATCGCCTCCAGATCGTCAAGGGTCACGATCTTGCTGGTGGCGTGGCGGGCCAGCGCCAGGGCCAGTTCGTCTTTTTCGATGCCGCAGCCGTTATCGCGGATACGGATAAGCCTGGAGCCGGCCTTTTCAATATCGATATCGATGCGGGTGGCCCCGGCATCCAGGCTGTTTTCCACCAGTTCCTTGACCACGGACGCTGGCCGCTCGACGACCTCGCCGGCGGCGATTTGGTTGGCAAGCTGTGGCGGCAGGACCTGAATAGGCATGGCGGCGTATGTCCTCTGGTATTATGCGGGTGGAATAATCAACGTTTGGCCCAACATCACATTATCGGATTTCAGCTTATTAACCCGCTTTAGGGTAGCACTTTGCACCCCGTATTGGGCGGCGATCCCGGTCAAAGAATCCCCCGCCTTTACTTTATGCTTGCGCACATGGCCAGCCTGCGATTGCTGCGGCACCGAACCCGCCGGGATTTTCAGCCGCTGGCCGACCCAGACGACGTCGCGTTTTAATTTATTCAGTTCGCGCAGCGCGGCCATGCTCACGCCGTAACGGGCGGCGATCCCGGACAACGTTTCACCACGCGCGACCACATGGCGCGTCACCGGCCCCGAGGCAGGCACCACCCCGGCGGTAACCTGCGACACCGCCTGCGTCCCGCTGGCGCCGGCATCCACCGCAGAACTGACGCCCTGCGGCCGGTTTTCCATCGTCGGGCTATTTTGCTGCGGATGCGACGAAAAATAGGCGCGCAAACCCAGGTAAATTGCCTTGGCGATTTTATCCTGGTAATCGCCGCTGCCCAACAGCCGCTCTTCGGTGGTATTACTGATAAAGCCGGTTTCCACCAGCAGCGACGGGATATCCGGCGAACGCAATACGCCCAGGCTTGCATGTTCTGGCCGGGCTTTATGCAGCGAACCCACGGTGCGCAGTTGGCGCAGCACCCGCGTGGCGACGTCGTACCCCACCCGCTGCGAATGGCCAAACTGCAAATCCAGCACCGCCTGGCTGAGATACGGATCGGCGGCGCTATTGGCCAGCAGATCCCCTGCCCCGCCCAGCAGCTCGGACTGCTTCTCATGCTGTTCCAGCCAGTTACCCATTTCACTATTGGCGCGCCGGTTGGACAATACCCAGACCGACGCGCCGGAGGCGCTGCGGTTAGGCGCGGCGTCGGCGTGGATGGAGACCAATACGTTGGCGCCCTGTTTACGCGCCACGTCGGAGCGGCCCATCACCGAAATAAAATAATCGCCGTCGCGGGTCAGCGCCGGACGGAACATCGGGTCCGCATCCAGCAGCGCTTTCAGTTTGCGCGCGATGGAAATGGTGACATTTTTTTCTTTCAGGCCGTTCGGCCCGATGGCGCCGGGGTCCTGCCCCCCATGGCCGGCATCAATGGCCACCACCACGCGATCGTTTTGGGCCACCTGCCGGCGCGGGCCGCGCGCGACCGGGGCCGCCGCCGGGTTTCGGTCGGCGACCAGCGCGCCGCCGGACGGCGCCCCATCGCCCGCGGACGCTGAACCGGCGCGGGTCACGCGACGGTTGGGCGCAGGAACGACGCGTGCCGGCTCAGCCGGCGCGGTCAGGGTGAACACCACGGTGTAACGCCCGTTATCCTGCGCGACGGCGGCCTGCACCCGGGATTTGCGCGTCAGTTCGAACACCAGGCGCACGCTCTGGGCATCGGTGGGCTGGCTGCTGCGAATGCGCCTGATAATATTCTGGCCGTTAAAATCCAGCGGCAGGCCCTGGGCGGCATTGCTCTGGCGGATATCCACCACCACCCGGTCCGGGTTGCGCAAGGAAAAAAAGGCGTATACCGGCTGTTCGCCAAAACCCAGCGTCACGGTCGACCGCTCCGCGCCGTTGGTCACATTGACATCGGTTAAATTTGCCGCGCTGACCTGCCCTACCAGACAACATACAACGATTGCCAAAACCATCCTGATCTTCAGCATCATGTATTGATTTCCCGCCGTGATGCCAGCTGCGCCAGAATGGCCGCGCCGCGATCGGATCGGGATTCGAGCGTCGCCTGCCGGGCGGACGGCGTATAATCGAGCGTCAGGGCGATATCGGCATCAGGCAAAATGCCCTGCCCCTGCTGCGGCCACTCCACCAGGCACACCGCGTCCCGATCGAAATAATCGCGCACCCCCATGAATTCAAGCTCTTCGGCATCCACCAGGCGGTAAAGATCAAAATGATAGACCGTCCTTGGCGTCAATTCATAGGGTTCCACCAGGGTATAGGTCGGACTTTTCACATTGCCCTGATAGCCGAGGGCGCGTAAAAAACCGCGGCAAAACGTCGTCTTGCCGGCGCCTAAATCACCATAAAGATAAATCACACAGGATTGTTGGCAGGCGGCGGCCAATGCCGCGCCCAAGGCTATGGTTGCCGTTTCGTCCGGCAAAGGTAATACGCTTTTTTCCATGTCTGATTTCTATGCGATTAATTCGGGATTAACAAATTGATATAACGCGGGCAGCAAATCCGTGGCCACCATGCCCCGCGTTCCTTTTTTCGCCGCCAGCCAATCGGCGGCCGCGCCGTGTATGACGCAGCCAGCGCAGGCCGCGTCGTACAGCGACAGTTTTTGCGCCAGCAGACCGCCGATAATGCCCGACAGCAGATCGCCCATGCCGCCCGACGCCATGCCCGCGTTACCCACGTCGGCCACGGCCATATGACCGTCGACGTCGGCGCACAGCGTGCCGGCGCCTTTGAGCACCACCACGCCGCCGTAGCGTTTGATGATATTTTTAGCGGCGAGTAAGCGGTCACTTTCAATCACGCCGGTTTTACTGTTCAGTAAGCGGGCGGCTTCCCCCGGATGGGGAGTAATGATGCGATTGTGACGTTTCTGGGGATTGATTGCCAGCAGGTTCAGCGCATCGGCATCCCATAACATCGGTTTAGTGCAGTTTTCTGCGATACGCAGCGCATTTTTTCCCCAATCCGTTTGACCCAGGCCCGGACCAATGACAACGACATCCGCCCATTCCAGCCCCTGGCGCAGGGAATCATCGGTTAAAGGTTCGACCATCAGTTCCGGCCGGGCGGTGAGCAATGAGGCGATATTCTCCTCGCGGGTAAGCACCCGCACCAAGCCCGCCCCGGTGCGCAGCGCCGCCTCGCCGGTCATGCGAATGGCGCCCGACAGGCCCAGATCGCCGCCGATAATCAGCAGCCGGCCATTATCGCCTTTATGGGAACAGGGGTCGCGGGGCTGTAGCCAGCGGGTAAGCTGCGCGGCGGTGAATCTTTCCATTACCGGCGTTTGCTGTTGCAGCCACGGGCCGAGCCCCAAATCATCATAGTGCAACTGCCCGGTGACGCTGCGCGCCTTGCCGGTTACCAGTCCCGGTTTTAAAGCAATAAAGGTCTGGGTATGCGCCGCGCGCATCACGCTACCGGCCACCGCTCCCGTTTCGGCATTCAGTCCCGAAGGGATATCCAGCGCCAGCACCGGCGCCGCATGGGCATTGGCCGCTTCTATCAGCGCGCTGAATGATCCCCTGGGCGCATCTTTCAGGCCGGTGCCCAGTAACCCGTCGACGATCACATCGACCTGCTGCGGCCATGGCGTATCGGCGTCCTGGATGATACCGCCGGCGTCAAGCCAGGCCTGGCGCGCCGATTGCGCCTGTTCCGGCAGCGGGCTGCGCCCCGGGCATTCGATCAAAGTCACCGTTTTGCCCCCCGCCGCGGCCAGGCGCGCCACCACATAGGCATCGCCGCCATTATTGCCCTGGCCGGCCAGGATCACGTAATGGCGGGCAAAAGGGTAAACCCAGCAAAGCGTGCGAAAGGCGCCTGCGCCGGCACGCTCCATAAGTTGGTACAGGGATACTCCCGCCAGCGCCGCGGCCCGGCTCTCCCAGCCCCGCAGCCACTCCGCGCCGTAGACGGAGTGTGGTAAACTTATCCGGTCTGTATTCTTGTTACGGTTCGCCATGTCATACCCTTTTGATTTGATAGAATTAGCCCGGCTCATTAAGCAATGGGGGCGGGAGCTGGGTTTTCAACAAGTCGGCATCTGCGATACCGATCTTTGCGCGCATGAACCCGCCCTGCAAGCCTGGCTGGACAAACAGTATCATGGTGATATGGACTGGATGTCCCGTCACGGGATGCTGCGCGCCCGTCCGCAGGAGTTATTACCCGGTACGCTTAGGGTCATAAGCGCCAGGATGAATTATTTGCCCGCCAACGCCGCTTTCGCCAGCACGCTGAAAAATCCCCGTCTGGGTTATGTTAGTCGTTATGCGCTGGGACGCGACTATCACAAGGTATTACGTCGCCGTCTTAAGCTGTTGGGCAACAAAATCCAGGATTGGTGCCACGAAGCGCATTTTCGGCCGTTCGTCGATTCCGCCCCGATTATGGAGCGCCAACTGGCGGCAAAGGCCGGGATCGGCTGGGTAGGCAAACACTCACTTATTTTAAATCGCGAAGCGGGTTCCTGGTTTTTCCTGGGCGAATTGCTGATCAATTTGCCGCTGCCGGTAGACCAGCCGCAGCCCGAGGAGTGCGGGCGCTGCGTCGCCTGTATGACCACCTGCCCCACCGGGGCCATAGTGGCGCCTTATACGGTGGATGCGCGCCGCTGTATCTCTTATCTTACCATCGAGCTGGAGGGCGAAATTCCCGAGGCGCTGCGGCCGCTGATTGGCAACCGTATCTACGGGTGCGATGACTGCCAGCTGATTTGCCCCTGGAATCGCTTTTCCCAATTAACCGGCGAACAGGATTTCAGTCCCCGGGCCGAGCTGCATGCGCCGGAATTGATTACGCTGTTCGGCTGGAGCGAAGCGCGGTTTTTGCAAATGACCGAAGGATCGGCCATACGGCGTATCGGCCATTTGCGCTGGCTGCGCAACGTGGCGGTGGCCCTGGGCAACGCGCCTTATGAAGATAATATCGTGCTTAGCCTGCGATCGCGCCTGGGGGAAAACCCGCTGCTGGACGTGCACGTCGCCTGGGCGCTTGCGCAGCAAGAGCAGCGGCGTAAGTCATTGGCGATAAGCGTGCAGTCCCCGCAGCACAAGCGGCTGGTAAGATCGATTGAGAAAGGATTGTTACGTGATGCGTAGCGGGGCCCGACCAAATATAGCATAACGATTTGAAACTTCCGCACTGTGGATAAAAATAAAAAACCTTTGGCAATCAACTGTCACAAAAAAGACAAGAGGCAGCCACGACGTTTTTTAATAAATTTTTATCGCATAATATCAATTAGTTAGAAACATGACTTGATTTAAACAATGATTAGAGAAAAATATCATTACCGGGGCATACTGTGGATAACTCTGTTTAAAACATTTCTGGCGGGCGCGCAGGGCAGGCAGGCCGCCACACGGGGAATGTATAATTTATTAACTCAATTGATTTGCATTGGAGCGGGAAACGAGGCTCGAACTCGCGACCCCAACCTTGGCAAGGTTGTGCTCTACCACTGAGCTATTCCCGCTTTAAAGATGGTTGACTTCCGTACTGCCACTACCGGCGCCGATGGCGCCAACACGCGAATCCACAGTGGGAATGGGTGAGGATTTTGAGCCCAACCCTTTGATTAAAAATGGCTTTTTACCAACCCAACTCCGGAATGGACACTATTATGGACTGGTTCGCTTGCATGGGCAAGCGCTAAGCCAACTTTTTTGTCCCGCCGCGCAGTACGTGGGAAATTTTCACTCATCGCCTTGGATAAGGGTAAAATCGATGCGCCAAGCTACAAATAGAAAAGGGCCGAAAGGCCCTTTTTCAATGGGTCACGGCCAGGAAACAAAGAGCCATGACGCCTAATTTGGAGCGGGAAACGAGGCTCGAACTCGCGACCCCAACCTTGGCAAGGTTGTGCTCTACCACTGAGCTATTCCCGCTTTTTAGTATTTTGTTGCTTATGCCTGCCGAATCGTATTTCGGCCCGGCCTTGCCGTGCGGAACGTTTGGAGCGGGAAACGAGGCTCGAACTCGCGACCCCAACCTTGGCAAGGTTGTGCTCTACCACTGAGCTATTCCCGCGCTGTTTGTTCCGTATTGCTTTTTTATACCGATTCTGGATCTTTACCCGCTTATACCAAGCAAGGAGGACCAAGTCAGTAAGACCAAGAATCCTGGGCATATTCCGCGATGCATACCACATAATTTTGCATCGGTACGGGGAGCGCATTATACGAGAAAACATTTTCGCTGCAAGCCCCCGACGGGCAAAAACTTCCGCTTTTCGCTCAACTGCCGATAAAAACACCAATGTGGCGTCTTTCACGGCGGCGGGCGCCGCATCGGCGGCTCAGAGACGGATAAAATGCTCCCGGTAGTAAGCCAGCTCGGCCACCGACTCCCGGATATCGTCAAGGGCCTGGTGAGAACCTTTCTTGGTCAGCCCTTCCAGGATTTCCGGCTTCCAGCGGCGCGCCAGTTCCTTGAGGGTGCTGACATCGAGATAACGGTAATGGAAATAAGACTCCAGCAACGGCATATAGCGGAACAGAAAGCGGCGATCCTGGCCGATGCTGTTGCCGCAAATCGGCGATTTGCCGGCGGGCACCCATTGCTGCAAAAACGCCAGCGTCTGGGCCACCGCGTCATCTTCCGTCAGGGTGCTGGCCTTGACCCGCGCCACCAGACCGCTGGCGGTATGGGTGCGCACATTCCAGTCATCCATCAGATCCATTTGGGCCTGGGACTGGTGAATGGCCAATACGGGCCCTTCGGCCAGGATATTCAAATTGGCGTCCGTGACCAGGGAAGCGATTTCGATGATACGGTCGCGTTCCGGGTCCAGCCCGGTCATTTCCAGATCGATCCAAATCAGGTTGTTCTCATTTACCGGCATGATTTTCTCGTTGCAAAGGGTTTTACGGCGTTTCTGTTAGAATACTGTGTATCATAGACGTTTTCATCGCCGCGGGCGATTCATGAGCTACAAGTGAGGCACGGTGAGTAAAAATAAACTGTCCAAAGGTCAGCAGCGTCGCGTCCAGGCCAACCATCAGCGTCGCCTCAAAAGCGATCGCGGCGTCGATTGGGACGACTCCCTATTGGGCCAGGCCCAGGATGGCACGGTCATCAGCCGCTTCGGCATGCATGCCGACGTGGAAGCGGCCGATGGCGCCATCCACCGCTGCAACCTGCGCCGCACCCTGACGTCGGTGGTCACCGGCGACCGGGTGGTATGGCGTCCCGGCAGCGAAGCGTCCGCCGGGATCAAAGGGATCATCGAGGCGATTCACCCGCGCACGTCGGTGCTGACCCGGCCTGATTTCTATGACGGCGTAAAACCTATCGCCGCCAATATGAACCAGATCGTGATTGTCTCGGCGATCTTGCCGGAACTGTCGGTGAATATCATCGATCGTTATCTGGTGGCCTGCGAAACCGTGGAAGTGGAACCGCTGATCGTCCTGAACAAGATCGATCTGCTTGAGGCCAAAGAACGTGCCTGGGTGGATAAAACCATGGAAGTGTATAGCAACATCGGCTATCGGGTGATCATGGTATCGAGCCAGACCCGAGAAGGGATGGACCTGCTGGAAACGGCGCTGACGGATCGCATCAGCATTTTCGCCGGGCAGTCGGGCGTCGGCAAATCCAGCTTGCTCAACGCGCTGCTACCGCCGGAACTGGCGCAGATCGTGGTCAATACCGTTTCCGATAACTCGGGGCTGGGGCAGCACACCACCACCACCGCGCGCATGTACCATTTCAAGAGCGGCGGCCAGCTCATCGACTCCCCCGGCGTGCGCGAATTCGGTCTATGGCATCTGGAGCCGGAACAAGTGACCCAGGGTTTTGTCGAATTCAGGGATTATATCGGCCACTGCAAATTCCGCGACTGCCGCCACGATACCGATCCGGGCTGCGCCATTCGCGCCGCGGTGGAGCAAGGGCTGATCTCCGAGGTGCGTTTCGAGAATTATCATCAGATTCTGGATAGCATGTCGCAGGTAAAAACGCGTAAATCATTTTCCGAAACCGATCACTGACATTTATCCTGACCACCGCTACAATTTTTCCCCGGTATTTTTTTATTTTCCATAAAGGTATGAGGTTTCCGTGCTCGATCGCATCAAAATAGCATTGCAGCATCTATTGCCAAAGCGTTGGCTGACTCAACTCGCTGGCTGGGGGGCCGAGCGGGAGGCGGGCTGGCTGACCCGCCTGGTAATCAATTTGTTCGTGCGCGTCTACCGGGTGGACATGCAGGAAGCGCAGCAGCCCGATATCGCGGCGTACCGCACGTTCAATGACTTTTTTACCCGTCCCTTGCGCGACGACGTACGCCCCATCGACAGCGATCCGAATGTGCTGGTGATGCCGGCGGACGGCATTATTTCCCAATCCGGCCCCATAGACGGCGAGCAGATTTTCCAGGCCAAGGGACATAATTATAGCCTAGAGGCCTTGCTGGCCGGCAATGAGCGCTTGGTGGAGGCGTTTCGCGACGGCGCGTTTGTCACGACGTATCTCGCGCCCAGGGATTATCACCGGGTGCATATGCCCTGTAACGGGATATTACGCGAGATGATCTATGTGCCGGGGGAGCTGTTTTCCGTCAATCCGCTGACCGCCGCCAACATCCCGAATCTGTTTGCCCGCAACGAACGCCTGATTTGCATGTTCGCCACTGATTTTGGGCCGATGGCGCAAATCCTGGTCGGCGCCACCATTGTGGGCAGCATTGAAACCACCTGGTCAGGGACGGTCACGCCCCCGCGCCCGGGCATTATCAAACGCTGGCAGTACCCGCGGGCGGACGAAGACGGCGCGGTGGTGTTTCTCAAAGGCCAGGAGATGGGCCGCTTTAAACTCGGCTCTACGGTAGTGAATCTGTTCGCCCGCGACAGCGTGTTGCTCGGCGATCATCTGCATAGCACAGGCACGACCCGGGTGGGCCAACGCCTCGCCGACGGGATCGTCCGGTCCGATAGCCCTTTGCCATAAATCATCGCCGTTCAACCGGAGAGAACCCGATTGCGCCTGATTATTATCATACTGCTGGGGTGGCTGCTCGCCGCCCCCTCTTTTGCCGCCACCGCCCCCGATGAAGCCCAGATCAGAAAAGATCTGCAGCAGATCGAGGCCAACAAAGGTGCGGCCAATCAGGCTGAAATCGCGGAAGCATTGCAGGGCGCGCTGAATTTCATTACCGAAAGCAAAGCGTCCGCCGAGCGCGCCGCCCAATATCAAAACGCCATCGATAATTTCCCGAAACTGACCAAGGAGCTGCGCGACGGCCAGGAAAGCGGGCGCGACAAAACCAGCGAAGTCAGCGCCAAATTATCGGTCAGCGAACTTGAGCAACTGGTGCTCCAGACCAGCAGCCAACTGCTGGAACTGGCGCGGCAGCTACAGCAGGAGCAGGAATCCGCCCGGGAAATCAGCGATTCGCTGGGACAATTGCCCCAGCAACAGACCGAAGCGCGCAAAGCGTTAAGCGAAATTGAACAGCGTTTGCAATCGCTGAGCGCGGGTTCCGCCACGCCGCTGGGCCAGGCCAATCTCACCCTGCTCCAGGCGGAAGCCGCCGCCCGGCGCGCTAAAGTCAATGAGCTGGAGCTGGCGCAGCTCAGCGCCAATAACCGGCAGGAACTGTCGCGCCTGCGTATGGATAACCTGAAAAAGCGCCACGATCGGGTCGATATGGATTTGCAGGCGTTGCGCAATCGCCTTAACAGCCTGCGTCAACAGGAAGCGGAGCGGGTGCTGGAGCGCACCGAACAATTGGCCGAGCAAAGCGGCGATTTGCCGTCCGTTATCAGCGCCCAGTTGCAGATAAACCGCGAGCTGTCGGTGGCGTTGAACGAGCAGGCTCAGCGCATGGATCTGATTGCCTCCCAGCAGCGCCAGGCCGCTTCGCAGACGTTGCAGGTCAGGCAGGCGCTGAGCACCTTGCGCGAACAGGCCCAATGGCTGGGGGATTCCCCGGCGCTGGGCGAAACCCTGCGCGCCCAGGTGTCGCGCTTGCCCGACTTGCCCAAGCCCCAGCAATTGGACAGCGATATGGCGCAGCTGCGGGTCAGCCGCCTGCATTATGAAGATTTGATGGACAAGCTGCCGCAACTGGCCCAAAGCAAGCAGGACGACGGTTCGGCGCTGACGGCGGAGCAGAGCCGCATCATGGATGCCCAGTTGCGCACCCAGCGCGATCTGCTCAATTCGCTATTATCCGGTTACGATACCCAGATCCTGGAACTGACCAAATTAAAAGTGGCCAACAGCCAGCTGGTGGAAGCGATGACGGAGATCCAGGAGGCGGCCCACCGCTATCTGTTCTGGGTGGCGGATGTCAGCCCGCTCGCCTTGTCGTTCCCGATCCATCTGGCCCAGGATCTGCGCCGCTTAATCTCCCTGGATACCTTTACCCAGCTCGGCAGCGCCCTGATCATGATGGTAACCAGCCAGGAGACGCTGATCCCGCTGTTTGGCGCCCTGCTGCTGGTGGGGTTCAGCATCAGCTCGCGCCGGCATTACCACGCCTTTTTGGATCGTTCGGCCAGCAAGGTCGGTAAAGTCAACCAGGACTATTTCTACCTCACGCTGCGCACCGTGTTCTGGTCGATCGTGGTCGCCCTGCCCCTGCCTGTGCTATGGGCGGCCCTGGGCTACGGCCTGCAGCACGCCTGGCCCTATCCGGTGGCGGTGGCCATCGGCGACGGCGTTACCGCCACGGTACCGGTATTATGGCTGTTTATGGTAAGCGCCCACTTCGCCCATCCTCGGGGGCTGTTTATCGTACATCTGGGCTGGCCGGTACGCCGGGTGGCGCGGGCGATGCGTTATTATACCCTTTCCATCGGCCTGATCGTACCGCTGATCATGGCGCTGATTACCTTTGATAACCTGAATGACCGCGAGTTCTCCGGCACGCTGGGCAGGCTGTGTTTTGTCTTGCTGTGCGCGGCCCTAAGCCTGGTCACCAGCAGCCTGAAGCGGGCCGGCATTCCGTTATATCTGGATAAAACCGGGTCCGGGGATAACGTGGTCAACCGCACCTTGTGGAACCTGCTGCTGTGCGCGCCGCTGGCGGCGGCGGTAGCCGCCTGCCTGGGCCATTTGGCCACAGCGCAGGCCTTGCTGGCCCGGCTGGAAACCTCGGTGGCCATCTGGTTTTTCCTGCTGGTGGTTTACCATATTATCCGTCGCTGGATGTTTATTCAGCGCCGGCGCATCGCCTTTGAGCGCGCCAAGCAGCGGCGGGCGGAGATCCTGGCACATCGGGCGCGCCATGAGGACGATTTATCCCCTTCACAACTGAGCGAAGCCGCCGCCGAAGTGGATGAGCCGATTGTCGATCTGGATACCATCAGCGCCCAGTCGCTGCGGCTGGTGCGATCGATATTGACGCTGATCGCGTTTATCTCGGTGATTTGGTTATGGTCGGAGATCCATTCGGCCTTCGGCTTTCTGGAAAATATTCACCTGTGGGATGTCAGTTCCACGGCGCAGGGGCCGGAAAGTATTCAGTCCATCACCCTGGCCGCGGTGCTGATCGCGGTCATGGTGCTGATTATCACCACGCAGTTGGTGAGGAACCTGCCGGCGCTGCTGGAGCTGGCGCTGTTACAGCATCTGGAATTGACGCCGGGCACCGGCTACGCCATAACCACTATTACCAAATATATGCTGATGCTGATTGGCGGCCTGATTGGCTTTTCGTGGCTGGGCATCGAATGGGCAAAACTACAGTGGCTGGTGGCGGCCCTGGGCGTCGGGCTGGGGTTCGGCCTGCAGGAGATTTTTGCCAATTTTATCTCCGGCCTGATGATTTTATTTGAAAAGCCCATCCGTATCGGCGATACCGTAACCATACGCGATCTTACCGGCAATATCACCCGCATCAATACCCGGGCCACCACGATTACCGATTGGGATCGCAAAGAAATTATCGTGCCGAACAAGGCCTTTATCACCGAGCAGTTCGTGAACTGGTCGCTATCGGACTCCGTAACCCGCATCGTCTTGACCATTCCGGCGCCGGCCGACGCCAACAGCGAGCAAGTGACCCACATTTTGCTTAATGCGGCCAAGCGCTGCCCGCTGGTGCTGGAAAACCCGGCGCCGGAAGCCTACCTGGTGGATTTACAACAAGGGATTATGCTGTTCGACCTGCGGGTGCATGCGGCGGAAATGGGCCATCGCATGCCGCTGCGCCACCAGCTCAATCAACTGATCCTGGAAGGCTATCGCGAGCATGGACTGGAAATGCCGTTCCCGCCGTTCCAGGTACGTATGGAAACCGCAAAGCGCACCACGACCTTTAAATCCGGTTCCCTTTAAGCGCGATCGACCGGGAAGGCGATAACCTCCGCCAGACTGTCGGCTTTTAATGCCAGCATCACCAGGCGATCCACGCCCAGCGCCACCCCGGAACACTCGGGGATGCCGTGCTCCAGCGCCGCCAGCAGATTTTCATCGATGGGCTGCTGCGGCAAATTCAGCGCGGCGCGCTTGCGGTTGTCCTGGGTAAAACGCTGGCGCTGTTCGGTGGCGTCGGTCAGTTCGCGAAAACCATTGGCCAGTTCGATACCCTTGAAATAGGCTTCAAAACGATCGGCCACCCGGTGATCTTCCGTACTGATCTCCGCCAGGGAAGCCTGGGTGGCGGGAAAATGATAAACAAAAGTCGGCTTATCGCGGCCGATATTGGGTTCTACGCCCATGGCGAACAGCAATTGCAGCAAGGTGTCGCGATCTTCTTCCATGCTGGCCACCCCGGACAGATTCAATTTCGCCGCCGCTTCGCACAGCTGCGTTTTGTCGGCCGAAAGCGGATCGATACCGATATGGCGGATAAACACCTGCTGGTAAGAAACGGTTTCTGCGCTGTCGCAATCCAGCGTCTGTTGCAGCAAATCATCCACTTCATTCATCAGGCGGTACATATCATAATGGGGACGATACCACTCCAGCATGGTGAATTCGGGATTATGGTGGCGGCCGGCTTCTTCGTTACGAAAACTGCGCCCTATCTGGAAAATCGGCCCGCTGCCCGCCGCCAGCAGGCGCTTCATATGATATTCCGGGCTGGTCATTAAAAACAGCGGGATACCCTGCGCGGCGCCGGGCCCGACAAAATGCGTCTGGAAAGGGAACAAATGGATATCGGTTACCGTCGCCTGGCTCATGGCCGGGGTTTCGACCTCTAGTAACCCGCGATCGGTAAAAAACTGCCTGATCTGGGTAATGACGGCAGCCCTTTTTAATAGGTTCGCGATGGGGGCGCTAGGTAACCAGCTTGCCATTTCGCTCATAACGTTTTCTCCGCTTAAACAGGGGATGAAGTCTACCTTTATCCCGCCAGGCAAACAAACCTTGTTCATGGCCAATGATTAAATCATCCATCTATCCGGCTGAATACAAAACAGCTAGGGATATCAACTTTCCGCCGCGGCTTAATGGCTATACTGCCTCCTGGTAAACCATAGGGTCCCTGTAAAGCACAGCCCCTGTCCCACCGGCTATCCACCCGATGCGTATCAGCGCTCTTCCCGGGAATAGCTGGCGCAATATGGCCTGGTTCTACCCGTTCTACCCATTGCATCGATATCTCTGGAGGTAGCAGTGCAAACCTATCAAGCAGATGTGATCATCGCCGGCGCCGGCGGCGCGGGGGATACCCGGCAACCGGCTACCGAGGAGCACCACACCCATGACTGACTCTGCGATGCTCAAGCTTAACATCATGCGCTATAACCCCGAGTACGATGATGCGCCCCGCGGCGTGACCTTTGATGTGCCTTATGACCAGCAAACCTCCCTGCTCGACGCCCTGGGCTATATCAAGGACAACCTGGCGCCCGACCTCGCCTACCGCTGGTCGTGCCGGATGGCCATTTGCGGCTCCTGCGGCATGATGGTCAACCGGGTGCCCAGGCTGGCCTGCCAAACGTTTTTACGCGATTACCCGGACGGGATGAATGTGGCGGCGTTGAACCACTTCCCCATCGAGCGCGATCTGGTGGTGGATATGACCCATTTTATCGAGAGCCTGAGCGCCATCAAACCCTGGATTATCGGCAACGATCGCCAACCCGCGGACGGAGCCAACCGCCAGACGCCGGCGCAAATGGAGAAGTATCACCAGTTCGCGGGCTGCATTAACTGCGGACTGTGTTACGCCGCCTGCCCGCAGTTCGGCCTGAACCCCGAATTTATCGGCCCGGCGGCGATCACCCTGGCCCACCGGTACAATCTCGATAGCCGGGATCGGGGCAAAGAAGAACGGATGCCGCAGTTAAACGGCGACAACGGCGTATGGTCTTGCACATTTGTGGGGTACTGCTCCGAAGTGTGTCCGAAGCATGTGGACCCGGCCGCGGCCATTCAGCAAAGTAAAGTCGAAAGCGCCAAGGACTTTATGATTGCGGTGCTGAAACCCCGATAAGGAACAATGATCGTGATGACGACCAAACGTAAACCCTATATACGCGACATGCCGTCAAACTGGTGGCAAAAACTGGGATTCTACCGCTGTTATATGCTGCGCGAAGGGACGGCCAAAGCCACAGTGGTGATCTATAACAACGCCAAAGCGGGGCCGCTGCCGTTTATCGTTACCTTATGGATCGTGACCGCGGTCGTGACGGTAGCCATTTTGACCACGGCGCTGAGGCTGATATAACCCGGCCTGCCCGTCTGGAAAACAGGAGAACCATGATGAACCCGATTCCTAAACGCGCCGATGAACCGATTTTCTGGAGCCTGTTCGGCGCCGGCGGCATGTGGTGCGCCATTGTCGCACCGGTAATGATTTTCGTGGTGGGCATATTGCTACCGCTCGGTTGGTATCCGGAGGCCCTGAGCTATCAGCGCATTCTGGCTTTCAGCCAGAACCCCCTCGGGCGGATATTCTGGCTGCTGATGATTATTTTGCCTTTATGGTGCGGTCTGCACCGTATCCACCACTCCATGCATGACCTGAAAATCCATATCGCCGCATCCCACTGGGTGTTTTACGGCCTGGCGGCCATTCTGAGCGTAGTCACCGTAATCGGCATCGTCACGCTCTGAGCGCCGTGCCGGCACCGGCGGGCGGCCATGCCCGCCAACGCGTATTCTTCGCGCCGGCGCGCCAGTCCCCGGCGTTTACGGCTACACTTGGTGTTCATCCAGGCTAACTCACGGAATTCCTATGCATATATGGAGAACGACCGCACTGATGCTGTCATCGTTACTGTCGCTGTCGTGCAGCGTCGGTCCCCCGTCAGGCGTAACCGCGGTGGATAATTTCGACATAAACCGCTATCTGGGCACCTGGTATGAAATAGCCCGGCTGGATCATCGTTTTGAACGGGGATTGGATCATGTGACGGCGCAATACAGCCTGCGGGATGACGGCGGCGTGAACGTGGTCAATAAAGGCTTTTCGCCGCTTAAGCAGCGCTGGCAGCAAAGCAGCGGCAAAGCCTATTTCCTAGGCGCCCCGCAGGCGGGCGCGCTGAAGGTATCGTTTTTTGGGCCGTTTTACGGCGGATATCACGTGATAGCGCTGGACCCGGATTATGGCTACGCCATGGTATCGGGACCTAACCGCGATTATCTCTGGATTTTGGCCCGCACCAGAACATTGCCGGAAGCCACGCGCGGCAAACTGCTCGAACAGGCGGCGCGCCTTGGTTTTGCGGTGGACCAGCTTATCTGGGTCAACCAGTCCTGATCCCGGTATTGATGTAGATTAATGCGCGGAAAATTTTAACCCCGCGATGCCGGCCACGATCAGCGCCAGGCTGGCGATACGCAGCGGCTGCGCGGGCTCGCCCAGCCATAACATGCCCACCAGCGCGGTCCCCACCGCGCCGATGCCGCTCCAGACCGCATAGGCGGTGCCCACCGGCAGTGAACGCATGGCAAACGCCAGCAGCATGATGCTGATCAGCATAGCAATCGCAGTGATGACCGAAGGCCACAGGCGGGTGAACCCGTCCGTGTATTTAAGCCCAATGGCCCATACGGTTTCCAGCAGACCGGCGAAAACGAGAATTAACCATGACATGCAGTACGACCTCAATAATTATTGGGGTCGTCCCCGAAAGAATAAAGATACGCGATAGGGCGTCCTACGCGTAGGCAGTATTGCCTTAGCTTGGGGCTATGACAATACTTAAGTTATGCTCGATACTATGCGAAACTGCCGGCGTTACTACGCTACAGCGCATAGCCGTAGCGAGTGACCTCAGCTTATTGCGCGGCGCGCTGCACGGCTTGACCGCCGGCGGAAATATCTTCGCCAGCGCCACGGGTGGTATTACAGGCGGTCAGAGACGATAAAACGATTACCGATAAAAGGGCAATGATACTTTTCTTCAACATGATTTTTTCCTTTTGAATAAAGAGCTTTCGGCATAATACTTTCTGCGGAACACCCTTTGGCAACCATTCATTCTTCCGCGACGGCGTCGGTAAATCACCGGTACCGTCAGGAAGTGAATCCCGTTAAGATATTCCGTGCAAGAACAACAAAGTACTGCTTGAGAAAACTTACTCTTTAAGCATAGTAAACAATCGGTGTTTTAGACTAGCAAAGTGGCGATAAAAGCACATTTAGGACTATTTACATATCGGGCGCCGGCGGGTCACTTGCTCGCACCGCGGCTGATGGCGCCGCCCAGATGCTGAATATCCTCGCCAAAACCCCGCGCGGTATTGCAGCCGCTAAGGGTCGCCGTCATTACCAGCGCGATAACGATCAGTTTTATCATGTTGAAGAACCTAACCGCCGTATTCCATACGTTCCGGGAATACCGGCAATCACGCGTTAACGTTATTGCCGGTTAACCATTATTTTATACGGGAAACATATTCACCCGAGCGGGTGTCCACTTTAATCACTTCACCAATCTGCACGAACAGCGGAACCTTGACGACCGCGCCGGTGGTGAGGGTGGCGGGTTTGCCGCCGGTGCCGGCGGTATCGCCTTTCAGGCCGGGGTCGGTGTCGGTGATTTCCAGCTCGACAAAGTTAGGCGGAGTCACGGCGATGGGTTGGCCGTTCCACAGGGTCAGCACGCACTCCGCCTGCTCTACCAGCCATTTGGCGTTTTCGCCCACCGCTTTTACATCGGCAGCCAGTTGCTCAAAGGTTTCGTTATTCATAAAATGCCAAAACTCACCGTCGTTGTACAGGTAAGTCAGGTTCATATCCATGACATCGGCCGCTTCAACGGAGTCGCCGGATTTAAACGTTTTTTCCAGTACCTTGCCGGAAATCAGCTTGCGGATTCTGACGCGGTTGAACGCCTGTCCTTTGCCCGGTTTTACGAACTCATTATCAATGATCGCGCACGGCTCGCCGTCCTGCATGATTTTGAGACCGGAACGAAATTCATTGGTACTATAAGACGCCATGGTGGTCCTCTTAATATAAACTTGGTAATTAAGCCAAAAAAATGGCAGATATTGTAACCCGAAACACCCCAACTAGAGAAGATTGGTTGCGTCAACTTGCCGATGTCATCACCGATCCCGTCGAACTGCTGCAACAATTACAACTCAGCGACTATCCGGATCTGCGCGACGGCGCGCGGGCGCGGCGCTTATTCCCGCTACGGGTGCCAAAGGCGTTCGTGGCGCGCATGGAGCCGGGTAATCCGGCGGACCCCCTGCTGCGGCAAGTCCTCACTTTACGCGAGGAGTTCCAGCAGGTGCCCGGCTTTAGCACCGATCCGCTGGATGAACAGCAAAACGTGGTGCCGGGCCTGCTGCATAAGTACCGCAATCGCGCGTTGCTCCTGGTTAAAGGCGGCTGCGCGGTCAATTGCCGCTATTGTTTCAGGCGTCATTTCCCTTATCAGGATAACCAGGGCAATAAAGCCAACTGGTCCGCAGCAGTGGAGTATATCCGTCTCCATCCGGAACTGAACGAAATAATTTTGTCCGGCGGCGATCCGCTGATGGCCAAAGACCATGAGCTGGATGATTTAATCAGCCAGCTGGAAACCATACCCCATATCAAGACCCTGCGCATTCATACCCGGCTGCCGGTGGTGATCCCCGCGCGCATCACCCACGCGCTGTGCCAGCGGCTGGCAAGCTGCCGGCTTAACGTGGTGCTGGTTACCCATATCAACCATGCCAACGAGATTGACCGGCCGCTAAGGGAAAGTATGGCGCAGCTGCGCCTGGCGCAGGTGACATTGCTCAATCAAAGCGTGTTGCTGCGCGGGGTGAATGATAACGCCGATACGCTGGCGGCATTAAGCGAAGCCCTGTTCGCCGCCGGGATACTGCCCTATTATTTGCACGTTTTGGATAAAGTACAGGGAGCCGCGCACTTCATGGTCGATGACCGGGAAGCCCAGGCCATCATGGGACAATTGTTAACTAAAGTCTCGGGGTATCTGGTTCCGCGGCTGGCGCGGGAAATCGGCGGGGAACGCAGCAAGACCCTGCTGGATTTGGGATTACGTCAGCATTGACGGATTTCATCGTCCCAATGGACAGGACGATGAAACGGCGCCGGACAGACTAAGGGCACTTGAATACTTGGCCCTGGATTTTACTGTCAAACGGAACGAAGCTGGCTAAATAGGTTTCTTTCGCCGAAACCGGGCTTGAAGTGCCATAAATCACGTTGCCGCCCATGGCGGCCGCTTTATTCCTGAGATCGTTAGCCGCGCCGCGCATGGAACTGCCTTCGCCGCCCTGCCCGGATAACCAATTGCTTTGCGTGCCGATAACGGTGCCGATGGCCCGGCACTCGCTGCCCGGCTGGGTATCGGTGAATTTCACCGCCTGGCCGCCCGCGGTCAACTGATTAGTACTGCTGCATCCCGCTAATAACAAAGTGCCTGCACAAAGACAGAGTAGAAATTTGATTTGCATCGTTTTCCTCGAATTATGATATGTCCGGCAAAAGTTTTGCTGTGCACCGTGCTTTCCATTGGGCAACCATCAGCGGAGGATTAACCGCTGTTTACCTCGCCCATACCGTCCCCTGTTTATACCTTAAAAATGGGCCGGTTGATAATTTTTTGCCAAAAAAACAAAAACCCCCGTAAACGGGGGTTTTTTTAACGCTATCAGCGCAACAGGGGCATTACATCATGCCGCCCATGCCACCCATACCGCCCATGCCGCCACCGGCGCCGCCTAAATCGGCTTTGTCTTCACGCGGCAGGTCGGTGATCATACATTCGGTCGTGATCATCAGGCTGGCGATTGAAGCCGCATATTGCAGTGCGGAACGGGTTACCTTGGTCGGGTCCAGGATACCCATATCGATCATGTTGCCGTACTCTTCGGTCGCCGCGTTATAGCCCATGTTACCGTTGCTGGCTTTAACGTTGTTGGCAATCACGGAAGGTTCTTCACCGGCGTTGGCCACGATCTGGCGCAGCGGAGCTTCCATGGCGCGACGGGCAATCTTGATACCGACGTTTTGATCTTCGTTATCGCCACGCAGGTCGGTGATGCTGTTCGCCACGCGAATCAGCGCCACGCCGCCGCCGGCAACCACGCCTTCTTCCACGGCCGCACGGGTCGCATGCAGGGCATCTTCCACGCGGGCTTTTTTCTCTTTCATTTCAACTTCGGTTGCGGCGCCAACTTTGATCACGGCAACACCGCCGGCCAGTTTAGCAACGCGTTCCTGCAGTTTTTCACGGTCATAATCGGAAGTGGCGTCGTCACGCTGTTGATTGATCTGCGCAACGCGGCTTTCGATGATGGCTTTATCACCGATACCGTCGATGATGGTGGTGGTATCCTTGGTGATAACCACACGTTTAGCCTGACCCATATCTTCCAGGGTGGCTTTTTCCAGTTCCAGGCCGATTTCTTCAGAAATCACGGTACCGGCGGTCAGTACGGCGATATCCTGCAGCATGGCTTTACGACGGTCGCCGAAGCCCGGCGCTTTCACGGCCGCAACTTTAAC
>JAATFX010000097.1 GCA_015654925.1 Enterobacterales bacterium
GTTTTCTCTTGAGTGATTTACTCTTATGATAGGTTTTGGTTTGTTTAAGGACGCCTCATGATCTGGCTAATACTGGCGACATTGGTTGTCGTTTTTCTTATCGGTTTTCGCATAGTGAATTCCGATTCTCGCCGGGCGTCGCAGGCGCTGACCAAACGGCTCAATATCGAGCCGGTGTATGTGGAATCCATGATCAGCCAAATGGGGAAAACCGCCGGCGGCGAGTTTGTCAGCTATCTGTTGCATAACAGCGAATCACATTTCGGCAACGCGGCGGGCGTGCTGCTGATCTATCAAACCTGTATTGTCGATGAATCCGAAGAGAGCCTGGTATTCTGGCATTCGGTGTTGCAAAAAGCCCATTTACCCACCGAACTCACCCACAAACATGTCCGTTTGGCGCTGTCGTTTTTGCGTGAGCTGGAGCCGGAAGCCGATGACCTCACCGCTTATCGGCAACGCTATAACGCGCGTTTTACCGATATCTCCGGCCAGGGCGGGGCCGCCAACGGCAATGTATATTATCTGGACGGGTTTGGTTTGTAAGCCAGCGGTGAACCGCCCGCAGCCGCGTCGGCATCGCGACCGACCATCGCCGCGTTCCGCGCCAGCGGGCTAATGCCTACGCCCATCATTGGTTTGAGAAGGAAATCGCGCCACGGTAACTGCAATGTGAGAGTTGAACTCATTGCTGCCCGGGCTATTGGCGCACCGCCGATCGCTATGCTGAAACGATCATTTAGGATTCAGGCGGAATTTCCGTTTTTCCCTGTTTAAGCGCATCTCGATAATTATCAATTACCGGAATATCTCCATAGGCAGTATCATGCAATGTTTTCCCCGTCGCATTGATAAATGCTTTCCTGTCCTGCTTGCTAGCCGTTAATGCATATATACCGCTAGAAAGGACTACCAATACAATTGCGGCAAGCACACCTTTCAGCCCTTCACCCATAAAAGAAAAAACTGATACCCACCAAGCCTTTTGATGGAAACAATCCTAAATACCTCTACTACTAGTACTAGCAACAACATCGTGGAATTTTAATAGTTCCGCCCTGACTTCCATATCATTTTTCCCTGCAGCTTTCAATGCAGTTGCCGTATATTCATATGTCCAAAATCATTGATGGTTTTCCCACCATCCCACAGGTAACCTATCCAGTAGGGATGCGGTTTTTATATTTTAACTATGGCGATGGTGATTGTTGTAAGTGATTTTGTTAAGCGTTTAGATTTTTTTCAGGCTTACTGATGAAGTCGTTATTGTATTAATTGAGTACAAACGCGGTAATGAAGGGTGCCCCCCTATCGCCGCTCACCGCCCGCAACAATACCCGTGGTTATAACTCTCGTGGTTATATCGTTCTACTTCACCCGTGGCCCGGCCCGAAAAAAGGTATTTAAATCCTGTAATTCAGCCGGGCGCAGTATTTGGTCAGCAATCGGCGTAAAGATAATTACCAGGGGATCGCGCCCTGCTCGTTTTGGAAGGCGCCCGCAACATGGGGTTGTTCAAGCAGGGCCAGCCGCACCGCAAAAGCCGCCGCCTCAGCGGGCATTCTATCGCCCCGGTTTCCGCTGAGTCCGGTGTTTACCAGGCCTGGACAGGCGGATACTGCGGTAATCCTGGTATCGCGCAGCTCGGCATTGAGCTGGATGGTCAGCATATTCAACGCGGCCTTTGACGCGTTGTAGCCGATAAACTTTACGTCGTAGAACGGCCAGTCCGGATCGTTATTGAGCGCCAGCGAGCCCAAGCTGCTGGATATATTGACGATACGTCCGGTTTCGGCCTTGCGCAGCAGCGCAAGCATTGATTGCGTTACGGCCAGCGCGCCGATGAAATTTGTTTCGAATTCACGCCGTACGGCATCCAGGGAGGCAACGCTGGGTACGCCGTCGGTGTAGTCGGCAATGCCGGCATTGTTCACCAGAATATCGAGACGTCCATACCCGGCATCAATCTTGGCGGCGGCGGCCGCGATAATCTTCGCGTCGCAGGCGTCGAGTTGAATGAACGACGCCTTGAGACCCTGGGATACCAGATCGCTGACCGCGGATTCGCCACGGTCTTTGTCGCGGGCGCCCAACAGTACGGTGACGCCGGTTTGGGCGAGCTGCCTTGCGATTTCGTAGCCAATTCCTTTGTTGGCGCCCGTCACGAGCGCAATGCGATCATTGATACTTGCCATGTTAAGTTCCTTGAAAATTCCAAACATTTCGATAACATCGAGTATACGAGGGATTATTCAGGTTTTGAATTCGCATATGATTTCTGCACAGAAACCCGCGCTGAATGCCCGGAAAACGCCGCAGCAGGCACGGTCGACCACCACCGTGGAGGCAATTTTCGAAGCGGCGATTCAGGTTTTGCTCGCCCAGGGTCCGACCCGCTTGACCACTACCCGCGTGGCCGAAAAGGCGGGGGTGTCCGTCGGCTCGCTCTACCAGTATTTTCCCAATAAGCAGGCGTTGTTTTATGCGCTGAACGAGAGATACCTGAATATGCTGGCGGAACGGGTGGAAGCGGCCTGCCGCGCCCATCACGGAAAACCCTATGCGCAGATGAGCGATGCGCTGGTGAGCACCTATATCCAAGTCAAGATCGAGCGTCGCGATGTGACGAGCGCGCTCTATCGTGCCGCGGCCGAAGTCAATGTAGCCGGGATTGTCGAAGCCATGTCACGGCGCGTCGAAGCGGCGAGCGAGGCCATGTTCGCCAGCGCCTCGGACGCTAAATTCAACGATCTCGCCGCGGTGAACCTGACGCTGTCGAATGTCCTTTGCGGAACCGTGTGCAACGTATTCACCAGGAATATGCCGGAAATCATTGTTGACGGCCGCCTCCAATCACAACTGACGTTGATGTTCTGTACGTATCTGAAAGCGGCGAAAAGAGTATCTTAAGGTTAGCTTTCAGCCATATGGCTTACCGAAAACTGCCTCGCCGCTATCAAGACGGGCATGAGCCGCCGACCGGCATCGGTGAGCCGATATTCGACGTGCGGCGGCTGCTCGCCGAAGTCTTTCCTTTCCACCAGGCGGTCGCCCTCCAGCTCGCGCAGATGTTGCGTAAGCATTTTCTGTGAAATGCCCTGCATATCCCGTTTCAATTGCGAGGTGCGCATCGATGATGCCACAAACAATCGGAACAAGATCGGCAGTTTCCAGCGTCCGCCGATCATCCGCAGCACCCTGGCGACATGCGCGACCGCGCCGTCCGGGCCAAGGCAAATTGCCCGCTCCTCTTGTTCCATAGGCACTTTTAAGTGCGTACTTGTCTCGATCATCTTCCTGCCCTTTAATGTCAGTCATAGCGTTTATGATAGGTGCTAAGCAATGGATTTGAAACTGGACGGAAAGATTGCGCTCATTACCGGGAGCAGCAAGGGAATAGGAGAGGCGATAGCCAGGGCACTCGCCCGCGAGAAGGCGATCGTCGTGGTCCACGGACGCGATAAAGGCCAGACGGAGCGGGTCGCTCGCGACATTTGCGCGCAGGGGGGACGCGCGTATGCCGTGGTCGGCGATCTCACCATTGACGAGGACGTATGGCGCCTGGTCGACGCGGCAAGGGCCCTCGCCGGACCCATAGATATCCTGATCAATAATGCCGGCGGTTCAGGCGATGCCGAAGACTGGACTAACAGCCGCCCCGCGTCTTGGGCGTCCGCTTACGACCGCAACGTGCTGGCCGCCGTGAGGGTCGCCACCCGGCTGCTGCCGGGGATGCGGGCGGCCAAATGGGGGCGGGTGATCAATATTTCGAGCCTTGCCGGTTTGATGCCTCCCGCCGCCAGGCCCGACTACTCCGCCGCCAAGGCTGCGATGAACGCCATGACGGCGTCTATGGCCAAGGCGGTCGCGGCTGATGGCGTTACGGTCAACACGGTATCGCCCGGCACGATACATAGCGCCCGGCTGGATAGCCGGTTCCGTGAGGTCGCCGTCGAGCGCGGATTGGCGGAAAACGCTTCATGGGAACTGATCGAGCAGACCGTACTGCCCCTATTCGCCCAGGTTCCTGTCGGCCGTGTCGGAACCTTGGAAGAGATAGCGGATGCCATCTCGTTCCTCGCCAGTCCGAGAGCGGGATACATAACCGGCGTCAACCTCAGGCTCGACGGCGGGATGCTGCCGGGTATCTAGCCCGTATCCCGCTGGTCGGGCAAGTATCCCGCCTAACCGGGCCGGTTACTTTTAGAGATCTTCCGGCGTAATGAAGATGATACAGAAAAAATCACTTCCCGGCCGTTAACCGCTTTAACAATTTATTCTTCTCAAATCTATGTATCGGGGGCATGATTATTTTTTTCATAATCAGTGTTGATTACTTTTACACAGTCTACCGAGTCGTGTATTTCTATACATAGATAGGCGGTTCTATATTTTTTCCTCAGGGAAAAATGGGCATAATTGACTAAAGGAAGCAGCCCGGACGTAACGATAAATCCTTTATCCGTTGAAATGTACATGCGATAGCTCATCCAGTGCCTTTTTATTTCAAACTTATTAATAATCAAGTTTCCATGAGTAATTTCTTTCCTTTGAAAATCAATGAATGTAAATGATGCGGCAAAGAACGCTAAAAAAACGGCAATATATAAAAAGATCGCAATTATTTTTTTATTCATGCTATATAATTTTTTAATTTCAAGGTTAAATAATGCTTGGGCGCTCCTGATGTGGCAGGGCGCGCGTCCGGCCGTTGAATATAACGCACCCGGTGCTATAGTCATTTTCCCTGCCGGATCAGGAGTCCCCGCGCTAATCTGCTTTAATCGTTTTCTGGCAGCTCTGAAAGGAAATTATCGCGATCTTTTTTTATCCTTTTCTGTTCGGCCTGCATCACCAGACTGATTGAAGCAGGTAACACGGTGAGTGTAATCATGGTGGCGATCAATAATCCACCAATGATAGCAAAGGCCATGGGTCCCCAAAATACCTGATGCGAGATGGGAATCATCCCCAGAATAGCCGCGCAGGCTGTCAGCAGTATCGGGCGCGAACGGTGTTTGGCGGCCGCGATAATAGCATCCTCACGGTCCATGCCCGACCGGGTATTGTTATCCACTTCGCTGATCAGGATCACGGCGTTGCGAATAATCATGCCCGCCAGGGCAATAATGCCCAGCAACGACACAAACCCCAGCGGCGTCCCCGTGGGCAACATGGCCAATACAATGCCAATCAACCCAAACGGCGCCATTAATAACGCGAGCAACATGCGGGAGATCTGCTTCAACTGAACCATCAGCAGAACCAGCATTGCAATCAACGTTACCGGCAGCACCGCAAAGATTGAACTGTTGCCTTTGTTTGACTCGGCCACCAGGCCATCTTCCCGGATATGGTAGTCAGCAGGCAGCGTTGCGCGTAGCCGCTGCACCTGCGGGGCCAGGTGTTCTGACACCACGGCCGCGCTCATACCGGGTGCCAGATCGGTCTGCACGGTGATGAACGGCAGCCGGTTACGCCTGTAGATTAGCGGATCTTCAATACCCCATACTGGTGTGGCTATCTGGCCTAACGGCACTTTATTCCCCTCCGCCGTGTTGATCATCAAGCCGGAAAGAATCCCGGTCTCCTGCCGTTCCTGGTCGTTGCCGCGCAGCACCACGTCAATTAAACGGTTGTTATCGCGCACGGAAGTGATAGTTCCTCCCGAATAAACCGTATTCAGCAAGTTAGCCAGACCCTCTGAAGATACGCCTGCGGCGCGTGCGGCGGTTTGATTAATATTCAAGGTAATCACCCGCTGCGGCTCGCCGGCGGTCAGGTTGACTTCGCGGGTTGCGGAACTGTCGCCCAGGGATGCGGCCAGTTGCCGGGCAATAGCCTGAACCTTTTCATAATCGGGGCCGATGACGCGATACCGGATGGGCCAGCCGACCGGCGGACCCAGTTCCAGGGGCGATACGCGCGTGGTGATGTCGCTGAAGTCCTTGGCCAGCACTGTTTCCAACTGATGTTTAAGCCGGTCCCTGGATGCCAGATCCTTAGCCACCACGACCAGCTGGGCGGTGTTCTCGTTATCCGACAACACATCCATCGGCAGGTAAAAACGCACCGCGCCGCCCCCGATGTAGCTGGTGAAACGATCGATAGCCGCATTGCCGCGCAGGGTTTTCTCCAACCGTCCGGTCAGGCGGGCCGTTTCTTCCTGGGAAGCATTTGCGGGCAATGTCAGGCTAACCAATAATTCGGGACGATCCGACGCCGGGAAGAACTCACCTTGCATCAATGTCGAGCCGAAGGCGGCCAACACCAATAATCCCACCGCAGAGCCCAGCGTCAGCAACCGGTGACGCAATACCACCCGCAGCAGATTTTGATAGAGGGACATCAGTCTGCCTGATGATTCCTTATGGCGCGGCAGGGGGACACTGAGCAACCAAGTCCCTATCAGCGGCGAGAAAAGTACTGCCACTACCCAGGAACAGAGCAGTGAAATCATCACAACCGCGAACAGTGAAAAACAGTATTCGCCCGCGCTCGACGCGGCGAAGCCCACCGGAATAAAGCCGGCGATCATGACCAATGTCCCGGTCAGCATCGGAAATGCCGTGGTCTCGAATGCATACGTGGCGGCGCGCCAGCGGCTATCGCCCGCCTCTAGCCGCGCCACCATCGCCTCTATGCTTATCATGGCGTCGTCTACCAGCAGGCCCAGCGCAATAATCAGCGCGCCGAGCGAAATACGCTGCAGCCCTATCCCGAATAGCATCATCCCGGCAAAGGTCATTGCCAGGACCAATGGAATGGCCGCGGCCACCACCAGACCGGCGCGGGTGCCCAGGGAGATAAACGACACGGCCAGCACGATGACGATCGACTCCAGCAATACCCGGACGAATCCGCTGACGGCCTCTTTCACCATGGCGGACTGATCGGCGACTTTAACCATCTCGACCCCGTGGGGAAGGCGGGCTTGAATCTCAGCCATCCGGCCGTTGATTGCCTGGCCGAATTTGAGCATATTGCCCGTGGACGCCATCGAGATGGCAAGACCGACGGCTGGCTGGCCGTTCACCCGGAACGCGGGCGTGGGCGGCTCGGCGGCCTGCCGGCTCACCGCCGCAATATCCGTCAGAGGAATATAGCGCCCATCGATATGCAGCGTTATAGCCCGGAAACTCTGCTCCGCATCCAGGGCGCCGCTAACCCGCAGGGCGATATTTTCCTGGCTGCCCCTTAATATACCTGCTGGCGCCACCGCATTTTGCGCTTTCAGGGCATCATTGACCTGCCGCAGATCCAGTCCCATACCGGCAATCTTGCGCGGCGAAAAGGCAATCACAATCTGCTCTTCCTGCTCGCCCAGCAACGTGATTTTGCCAATATCGGGCAGCGACATCAGTTCGCGACGGATATCGTCCACTTTGTCCCTGAGTTCACGCGGTGAATAACCTTCGGCGGTAAAACCGTAAATCGTGCCAAATGTATCATCAAAGTCATCGTTGACTGCCGGACCCTGCACTCCTTCCGGCAAATATGGGGCGATATCCTGCATCTTTTTACGAACTTGGTACCAGATATCCGGCACCCGCGCCGGAGGAGTATCGTCACGCAGGTTGACATAGATAACCGACTGTCCGGCACGGGTTTGACTTTCTACGTAATCGAGATAAGGTATTTCCTGCAGCTTTTTCTCCAGGGGATCGGTAAGCAGATTCACCGTATCCCGCTCGGTCGCGCCGGTCCAGCGAGCGGAAACAATCGCCGTTTTAATGGTGAATGCCGGATCTTCATTGCGCTGAAGGTTTTCGTAGCTCATCACGCCGGCCGCCATCAGCAGCAACATCAAGAAGGCCATCAACTGCTGGTTTTTCAGCGCCCAGGCCGAGAGGTTAAAGGTATGCTTCAGTGAATCGTCTTTCATTGTATATCCCCTGCGAGCGTGACTTTCTCTCCCTGACGCAATTTGCTGACCCCGGCGGTGACCACCATGTCGCCCGGGCTTACGCCATCGGCGATAAATATTGCGGTACGCGTAAATCGCGCAATGGCCACCGAACGGAGCTGTAACCGCAAAGTGGCGCGATCGACGATGAACACGGCGGGTTTTTCTCCCAGGCGGGTCAGCGCGGCGGCGGGCAGCGCCATCGCCAGCTTGCCGGCCTGTTCCATTTCCCCCTGCACGCTCGCGCCTAGCGCCATGGCGTCCGGCGGCGTGTCAAGCGTGAAACGGACACGCCAGGTGCGGGTCAGGGGATCGGCCTGGGGACTGATATCGCGTAGATGCCCCGTGGTGTGCACCGAGGGGTCGGAAAGAAGCGAAAGAGTAAATGGAACACCGGCGTTGCGGGTTATGATCTGGGGATCGGAGAGGTCGAACACCGCATCGCGTTCGCTGCTGACGGCGAGTGTGACCACCGTTTGCCCGGTGCCGAGCACCTGGCCCGGCGAGGCGCTCACGCTGGTGATCACGCCGGACCGCGGCGCCGTCAAGCGCGTCCATGACAAATTGTCCTGGGCGTCCTTCAAGGCCGCCTCGCTGCTCTGGCGGCGGGATACGGCGGCCTGCCAGTCCGACTGCGCCGTGTCATATTGGACGCGGGCTATGGCGCCCTGGGGTATCAACTGCTTCATACGCTGCAGGTTAAGCGCGGCCATTCGTTCTGCGGCATGGGCGCTATCCAAGTCGGCGCGGGCGCTGCGAAGCTGATTTTGACTGGTGTCGCTCTCCACGGTCGCTACTACCTGGCCGGCCTGTACACGATCGCCGACATCCACCGTACGGCTGAGCAGACGTCCTTCCACGCGAAAACCCAGCATGATTTCATCATGGGCGCGGATTTCCCCGGTCCGGATAAAAGGAATACCTGAGACTGGCGGCGGCGCGACGATGAAACGTACGGGTCGGGGAGCAACGCTCTGCTTTTGCTCCTTGTCGCCACAGCCGGAAAGCAGCAAGACGCCGGATAGCAACAGCAGAACGATGAACAGCCGAAATACCGGTTTCAGTCTCCCGGCGTTCCAGCGGTGATGCCGCGCTTTTTTAGCGCAGCAGGTAAAAGTATCTGTCATGACAATGTTCCTGGACTGAGAAGCCGCTATTCAATCCAAGTTTTGTCCAGATCCTCTTTATATTTCGTCAAGGAACGGTCAAGACGAACAAAATAATCGTCCCGGCTGCTAGTGGGCGGGTAAGTGGATCGCGATCAGCAGCCCCCCATCGGCCGGAAGGGTCGCCAAGATATTGCCGCCGTGCGCAATACAAATGGCCCTGGCGATGGAAAGCCCCAGACCGCTGCCGCCGGAATGCCGCGCGCGGGAAGAGTCCGCGCGGGTGAAACGCTCGAACATCGAGGGCAGAAAATCTGGTGACACCCCCGGGCCATAATCACGAAAGGTAATATCGTATCCTGCGCCATGTCGGCTTACCTCAATGACCAGCTTTCCGCCTTCTGCCGCATAGCGCAGCGCGTTTTCCATCAGGATGGTAAACACTTGGCCAAGGCGCAGGGTATCGGCCATATAGCGACAAGGTACCTTCGTCGCCACGGTAATTGCCATTCCGCACGCTTCGGCCTGGGGTTTCAGCCAGGCGGCCCGCTCCCTCAGGACCTCCGTCAGGCTCAATGAGCTCTTGCTGAGAGTAAGCTGGCCGGCATCGGCTAGCGATAGCAGATGCAGCTCATCGGTTAGCCGGCTGAGAAGCTGGAGCTGTTTCATCACCATTGCCAGCTGTTGCGGCTCCAATTGAAAGACGCCATCAAGCATTCCCTGCACTCGGCCAATGGCGGCGGTTAGCGGGGAGCGAAGTTCATGCGCCATGGCCACATGCGAGGCGTGCAGCTCCCGTTCATAACGCTCCAACTGCTGTGTCATGGTATTGAAATCGTCGGTGAACCGGACCAATTCAGCCGGCGCGTTTTTTACCAGTGCGGCGCGGATGTTGAACTCACCGCGCGACACCGCCCGCGCGGAGGTCGCCAGATTAAAGAACTGTGCCGAAAGCGGACGGGCGGCACTTAGCCCCAGCACGACGATAAAGGGAATGATTACCAGGATCAGCACGCCAACCATAATCCAGTCGGCGGGCGCGATCGAAGGGACCGAGTAATCGATACCCCAGCGTTCATCCATAATCTGATGAAATAGGGCGGGGTCAAGCGCCGGATGATCGCGCAGCGGTAAAAATTCATCCCGCACCGCCTGGGGCATGTGAAAGATGATCCAAAGATTCTGGATGGTATAACGCAGCCACATACACAGGGCGATGGCAATGACGGAGCCAATCGCCAGCGTCAGAATACGGACGCAAATCCAGCGCCACAGGGACTGATTTTGTGGACGACTCATGGTTGCCTGAACCTGTAGCCCACGCCGCGAACGTTAAGCAGGATATTATTGATGCCCGCCGATTCCAGTTTCTTGCGCAAATTATAAATGTGCGTATCCACCACACGCTCCAGGGCCTCGCTTTCAGGCAGGCAGAGCTCCAGTAAATGCTGGCGGGTGAGTGGCCGCACCGGTGTGCGCATAAGCGTGATTAGCAGGGCAAACTCGGTAGGCGTCAGCTCGGGATTTGACTGGCAGCCCGCTTTATCCGTCACCGTGACGGTCAGCGACTCTTCGTCTACATAAAGCCCCTCCCAGCGCAGCTGTTTTTCGCGCGAGCCATGGGACTCGATGCGTCTTAATACCGCCTGCACCCGTGCTACTACTTCGCCGGGATTATAGGGTTTCACGACATAGTCGTCGGCCCCGTAGCGCAGGGCGCCGATTTTATCGTGGAGATCGCCCATCGCCGTTACCATAATCACCGGTATATCGCCGGCGCGCCGGATGGCGGCCAGGACTTCCCGACCATCCATACCGGGCAGCATCACATCAAGCAGGATAAGATCGGGCTTCAGGCGTTTAACCATATCCAGGCCTTTGAGCCCGTCACCGGCGATGGCGACCTCGTAATTGTCACGCCGAAGGTACGCTTCCAGCACATCCGCCGCATCGGCATCATCTTCTATCACCAGTATTCGTTTTGCTTGCATTTGGGCAACCTTGACAGTTTCTCCATAAAACCCTGACAGTTTATTGACACTGCCTCTTCATAATACTGCTTCGCTACTGGGCCGTGAACGTTTCACCTGGCCCGGGAATAATATAGCGATGAGGTTTACGATGATAACCAGAAAATTGATATTGCACATGGTTTGTATTGCCGTTTCCGTTACTGCGGCGCAGGCGCTCGCCGATAACGGCGATACGACGCAGCAGAGCCTCACCGTAGGCCTGGGGGCCCAGAATGCCCCGGCCTACAGCGGATCGGACAAACGGCATACGCAAATGGTCCCGGTCGTTCAGGCCCGCGACGGCGCATTTTTCTTCGACTCGCTGAAAGGGGTGGGGTACAACCTGCAGAGTGACAGCGGTCTTTATCTTGAGCATTCGCTCGGGTATGGACTGGGACGCTCGGACCGTGATTCCAATTGGCGTGACGGCTCCGACAAACTTAAAGGCATGGGCAACATTGACGCCACCGCCAATACTTCCGTAACGGTCGGGTGGATGGCCACGCAGTGGATGTCGTTTGAAGGCGTGGCGACGTTGCCGCTCAGTGACGGACAGGGCGTGCGCTACCGTACATCGGTCACGTTCATTCCCGTGCAGGATGACGGCGACTCGCTCGCATTGCAGGTATCCGCGCTGTTTGGCGACGCGCGCTATATGAACACTTTTTATGGTGTAAATGAAAGACAAAGTACAAGGTCCGGCTATGCGCGTTACCGGGCCGGCGGCGGCTTTTACGGCGTGGACAGCAATCTAATCTGGAGCCATCAGTTTACCCGGCATTGGGGTTCTGCCCTCAGCGCAGGTTATACCTGGCTGGGCGATCATGCGGCCGACAGTCCGATTGTGTTCCGGCGCAATCAGACGACGGCGGCCGCGGCGGTCACTTATACCTTTTAATTATAGGGGGAGGAAGCAGGCTCGGTTTCCCCGGATTACAGGCCAATCTGTTTTCTCCCGCTTCAACATACCGGGGGCTATCGCCCATTAGCCGTCATCATGCCGTATTGCCCGTTTTGGGTAACGCGCAAATAGGGGATGCCGCCGATAAAGGTTATTTCGTCCATTCCCATTCAAATACTCCCTATACCAAGGAAAAGAATATGATCAAAGCCGACATCGTCAACGGCTTGTTGAACTGGCTGGAAGACCATCTTGACCTGCCGCTGTTGCTCGACGACGTTGCTGCTAAATCAGGTTATTCGAAATGGTATTTGCAGCGAATGTTTCGGGATGTGACCGGCCAAAAGCTGGGCGCCTATATCCGGGCGCGTAGGTTATCCAGGGCGGCCTTGGCGTTGCGCGCCAGCAGCCATTCCATTTTGGATATCGCCCTGCTATATCATTTTGATTCACAGCAAACCTTTACCCGTACCTTCAAGAAACAGTTTGGCCTTACGCCGGCCGTATATCGTCATGCCTCCTGTTGGTCGGCAAAAGGTCTTTGTCCGCCCATTCGGCTGGGAAAAACCCAATTGCCGCAGCCCAAGTTTATTAATATTCCCGACATGCCATTGATGGGCGTAACCCGGATTTATCATAGTTCGTTCGAGCGGATAGAACGACTCTTCCATTCCGACCTGCGTGCCCCTTTTTGGCGCCAGTATTTGGACGGAGCCAATATTATCCCCCCGGTCCTTTATGGGTTACATCGCTTGGAACCCGGTAACACAATCGATAACGACCGGGACATTATCCTGAATTATACCATCGCCATGCAACTCGGGACATTTTCAGAATCCATGCCCATGGCCCGGCCAGTAATGCTCGAAGGCGGAGATTACGCGCAATTTAATTACGAGGGATATGTTGAAGAGTTCCAGAATTTTATTCAGTTAATCGACGATACAATGGTGCCATTATTAGGCTTGACCCGTCGCCAGGGCCTGGATATCGAAAGGTTTCATCCGCGAAATGATGAAAAATTGTTTTCCAGCGACTTTCTGCGCTGCGATTATCTTATTCCTATTGTTAAGCGTCCTGCAGTGAATTTGTCCAGGATAGACGGGGGTGGTTCCCCCGTACAGGCATAGCGCTGGCTCACAGGGCGAAAGATAACGCCTGCCCCCGCCATCCGGTCGTGCGCAGGAATTGTTCCCAAGTCAAACTGTCCGGATTTATCCGACGGCTCCACAGCAGATCGCGGTCTTTACGGAAATAACCGTACTCTACCGCATACTCGGCCATGCCTATAACCTCATCCGTCAATGCCCCCATGCTGGAAAAGGAAGGGAAGTGGTGAAGTAATTCCTCACGGGTAAACGCCGAGCTGTAAACGGCTTTTTTTCCGGTAACGCGGCTAAACGTTTCCACCAGCTCTTTGGGGGAAATAATATCCCCGATAACGGGCAAAGAGTGGCCGGCGTACTTATCCTTGTTATCAAAAATTTCCAAAACCGCCGGGCCGGTCGCGGTCAGCGGATCGACAAAGGGGGCGCGAAAATCTTCTGGTAAATAGATAGGGAAGACTAAGGCGTCTCCTTTGAGACGTGGCTGGTAATACTCAAGCAGATTGGTATAAAAAAACGCCATGTAGATAAATGAGCTGGTCACTGGCAGCGTGCGAATGTAGTTTTCAACCCTACCTTTATCGGTAAAGTGTGGAACCCATTTTTTACCTCCGGTAATTCTGTCTACGTTTTCCAGACTAGTGAAAACCAGATGTTCCACCCCGGCTTCGACGGCTGCATCGGCGATTTGTTTGCCTAATGCTGTTTCGTGCGTTTCCGCATGGCTTGCCTCCGGAGTGATACCCGGCGTCATCAAAAACGTACCATACGATCCTTTAAAGGCCTGGATGAAGTCCTCTTTATGACCCAGTTCGAGCGGTACCGCCATGAGTTCCGCGCCTTGACGCGCCAGGTCTTGCGCCCCAGGGGTATTTACCCGCCGCGTTAAAGCGCGTACGCGGTAGCGCTGACTTTCCAGCAGCGCGCGCACCACGCTGCGCCCTTGTTTACTCAGTGCGCCCACCACGGTAATGAGTGGTCTGCTATTTGATAACATCAGTTGTCTCCCAATCGTCCACACGGTTTGAACTTGCATTATGTTGACGGGGGAGGGATAAGGGAAATCGATTGTTTTATCTTAAGGAATCCATATCATGGATACCACGCGTATAGATCTAAACCTATTGATCACCCTCGAAGCGCTGCTTGCGGAACAGAATGTGACGAAGGCGGCGGCGCGACTTAATCTCAGCCAGCCGGCCGTAAGCGCGCAGTTGAACCGGCTGAGGGATGTATTTAATGACCCTTTGCTGGTTCCGGCGCGCCGGGGAATGACGCCGACGGTGAAAGCGCTTGAATTGCTCGTTCCATTGCGCGAGTCTTTGGATCAACTGCGCCGCACGCTGCAATCCCACCAGGATTTTTATCCTGAACATGCCAAATTGACCGTCACTATAGCCTGCACCGACTACATACAGGCCGCCGTCGTCATGCCGCTGGTATTGGCCTTGCGACAGAGATCCCCTGGAGTCCGCGTTGCCGTTCATCATTATAATCCGGGTCAGTTGGAACAGCAGTTGGCCAACGGCGAGGTTGACATAGCCATAGCCACACCGGGCTCTTATCACACACATCTCAGAACGTCCCATTTATTTTATGAAACCTATGCGCTTATCGGGCGGCGCGATCACCCTTGCCTTAATGACCACCTGACGATGGAAGAGTTCGTCCGGCTAGAGCATGTGATTGTTTCACCTTCCGGCGGCAGCTTTACGACGCCGATAGATGACGTTCTGGCGGCATTTGGATATCAGCGCCAGGTCGTTATGTCGGCGGCTTCATTCTTATTCGTGCCCGAGATCGTCTTAATTAGCGATCTTGTAGCCCTGTTCCCACGACGATTATTGCAAGGGCAAGCGGATCGACTCTCGGTGGTTGATGTGCCGTGGCTTGCCGAGCGATTTGACGTCAGCCTGGTTTGGCACGAACGCAGCCATGGGCATGCAGGGCATCGCTGGATTCGAGATTTGATTGTCGGATTAAGTACCCAGCAGGATTATTGCGGTAATGTCAAAAGTGATAATTGATTATAGATAATAATATAAAAAACAAATGGTTAATTATTAATTCAATACCTTGCGGATGGCGGCGGTGAAAACAGAAATCACCTGTGCTCGGTTTGCACAATTTCGATAAGCTCGAATTCTTCTGCGACAAGCTCCATGTTTTCCGAGAAAGTGCCTTCGCGCTCAAAAAATTCCTTATGCTCCCGTCTCCAGTACTGCAGGCTGAGATCGCCTTCACCTTCTTTTCTTGCCAGCTCTTCTGTAACCTCGTTAAAACGAATCAGACGCATGGCGATAGTTCGTATGACACATATAGGACGTCCTTCGCCGTCAAGGATGATGTTGTAACCGCCTATCGTGGGTGAATCTTCCTCTTTTTCAAAGGCGGCGAGAGAGCCACAGCCCGCTGTCTTCAACCCTCTTACCACCAGGCCTGCCAGTTCAGCTGACATTTGCGGAGAGTCCCCAAACGGCCATGCAATGGCCCCAGGATATTTTGCTTTCAGTTGTTTTACCGTGACCATCAATAACCCTTATTATTGCCTTTAGCGTAACAAATGGATTAAGAGCCAAATCAGAACGCTGGGCCCGCTTTGGTACCGGTTCTGATAACAATCCCCTTTAATCGTAATAAATACTAACCCATTCAGACGCCGCTTTTTTCAATTGCTTCACTATGTGAAGCAATTCCCACGGTGATTTTATGACTACCCTCACGCAACGCCGACGTGCGGTGGTTTCCCGTCCCCGCCAGCATACACTGCTTATTCGAACAATACGGCTGTTCAGGCCTTCCGGTGTTCCTATTGGTTTGTACCGCCAGGCATACGACAGGAGATAAAATGACAAATTCCATCACTCACCGGACGGCCGCGTACCCCGCTGAGTCAGTAAAAGCCAAAAGACAGCGGACGTTTAAAATCATGATGTCGGCGGGCATCGGCCATTTTATCGAGTGGTTCGACTTTGGACTTTACGGTACGCTCGCGGCCATCATCGGCAGCAACTTCTTTGCCAGCAGTGACCCGACGGTGGCGCTGCTGAAATCCTTCGCCGTGTTCGGTTCCGGTTTTTTGATGCGTCCGCTGGGCGGTTTTTTCTTTGGCTCAATGGGCGACCGGCTGGGACGTCGGAAAGTATTGGTGACGGTGATTGTCATCACGTCCTTTTCCACCTTTGCGATGGGCATCCTTCCCACGTATTCGAACATCGGGCTGCTCGCGCCCGTGCTGCTGGTATTAATCCGGTTGGTGCAGGGATTCGCCGCGGGCGGCGAGAGTTCCGGCGTTATAACCTATCTTGCCGAAAGCGCGCAACCCCATCGCCGGGCCAGCCTGACCTGCTGGAGCGAAAATTTCAGTTTTATGGCGTTTGTCTGCGGTTCCGGACTGGTGCTGGCCCTGACCCATCTGCTGGGCGAGCCGGCGATGAACGACTGGGGCTGGCGCATTCCTTTCCTCTTGGCCGCGCCGCTGGGGCTTGGCGGTCTCTACATGCGCCGCAATATGGAAGACTCCGCCGAATTCCATATGCTGCAAAAAGCCGGGAAATTGGAACACTCCCCGTTGCGTACGACGCTCACCACTTCCACCCGCGCATTGCTGTTTTGCGTGGGCTTTGTCGTGGTCAAGGCGGTGAGCAGCTGGGTATTGCAATCTTTTATGCCCAGCTATCTCTCCACCTATCTGCATTATTCCCATACCGATTCCTACCTGATCACCACATTGGGCCTGCTAAGCGTCGCTATCGTGATGCCGCTGGCGGGTTATCTCTCCGATCGGTGGGGACGCCGACCGCTCATGCTGATCGGGTGCGGCGGTTTTATTTTGCTGACATACCCGGCGATGATGGTGATGCAGCAAGGTTCGGTTGCCGTCTCCGTCGCCGCCATGAGCGTGCTCGGCATGCTCGTGGCCCTGTTTAACGGCGGCTGCGGCGCGGCAATGGCGGAGCTTTTCCCTACCGCGCTGCGTTACGGCGGCATCGCCATAGCCTACAACATGACGGTGGCGGTCTTCGGCGGCGTGACGCCGCTTGTCTCGGTGGGCCTTATTTCCGCCACCGGCAACCCATTGTCGCCTGCTTTTTACGTAATGCTGACCGCGCTTATCTCCTTTGTCGCCGTGTGGCTCGCCAAAGAGACCGCAGGCAAAAAACTTGATTAACCCGCAAAACCGGAGTGGCTATGAAGATCGTCGACGTACAGTGTTTCCCGTTAAAAATCAAACCGAAAGAGATTTATCTCGGCGGAGATCCGGATGAAGGCGCCGGGGATTACTACTATCGTCCCGAATACCGCTGCGTCTATTCACGCAAAATGGAAACCTGCCTGGTGAAGATAACCTGCGATGATGGCCATGTGGGATGGGGCGAAGCGCTGGCCCCGGTCGTGCCACAGGTTGTCGCGCAGTTGATCGCGCATCTTTTCAAACCGCTCCTGCTGGGAGCCAGTCCGTTTAGCAGCAATGTCCTGAACGCGCAGATGTACGACTCGATGCGCGACCGCGGGCATACCGCCGGCTACCATATTGATGCGCTGGCGGCGGTGGATATCGCGCTGTGGGATCTCAAAGGGCACATTCTGGGACTGCCTCTCCACCAGTTGCTGGGTGGCAGCTTTCGCGAGCGCGTTCCCTGCTATGTTTCCGGTCTGCCGCGCCCTACCGTCGAAGCCCGCTGCGAGCTGGCGCGGGAATGGCAGGCGAAAAACTTTAATGCCGTAAAACTGGCGCTTGGCTACGGGGTCGCCGAGGACCTGGATAATGTATGCGCCATCCGGGAGGCGCTCGGGCCGCAGGCAACCATTTTTATTGACGCGCACTGGAACTACAGCGTTCACGAGGCGGCAAGGCTGGCGGAAGGCCTCAAGGCCTATGACGTCCGTTTTCTTGAAGCGCCGCTGCTGCCGGAGGACGTCGCGGGCCATCGGGAGTTGCGCCAGAAAAGCGCGGTGCCGGTGGCGCTAGGCGAAACGGAACGTACCCGCTATCAGTTCCGTCCCTATATCGAGCAGCGCGCCGTCGATATTCTGCAACCGGATGTCGGGCGCACCGGCATTACCGAACTGATGCGCATCGCCTCCCTTGCCGAAACCTGGAACCTGCTGGTAGCGCCGCATCTGAGCGTCGGCCTGGGGCCTTGTATCGCCGCCTCCATCCACGTGGCGGCCGCGCTGCCCAACTTATTTATGCTTGAGTTCCAGCCGCCGGTGTTTGACGTGGCCAATAGCTTGCTGCGTCAACCGCTGGTTTGCGCGGCCGGCCACTATGCGCTTCCCTCGGCGCCGGGCCTGGGTATTGAAATTAATGAAGAAAGTGTACGTGAAAATTACTGGAGCGACGCATGTTAAAAGGTAATGTTCCTATCCTGGCAACCGCTTTTGATAACCAGGGAGCAGTAGATCTTCCCGCCATCGGTAAACTTGTGCGGTTTTTACTTGAACAGGGCATCGACGGCCTGGCGCTATTTGGCAATGCCTCGGAAGGCTACGCGCTGACTGGTCAAGAAAAAGAAGCGGTTTTCAATAGCGTAAAGGCCCTCACCGGGGATCTGCCGTTGGTCGTAGCCACCGGCGGCGCGGCGCCGCCGGTGGCAATAGAGGAGATTAAACGCGTTGAGCGGTGGGGAGCGAATGTGGCGATGATCAATCCGCCCTCGGTGGTAAAACCCGGGCCGGAAGAGATCTACCGCTTCTACCGCGACATCTGTCGACAGTGCGATATCGAGATCATGATTCAGGACGCGCCGCAGATGACCGGCGTCAACTTTCCGGTTCCGATACTGGTACGGTTATGTGAGGATTTCCCGCAAATCCGCTACATCAAAGTAGAGCAGCCGCCCACCACGCTGAAAATCAGCCAGCTTAAAGCTGCGCTGGGGGACAGGGTCGGGCTTTTCGGCGGACTCAATGCCGGTTTTTTATATGAGGAACTCGCGCGGGGCGTGGTCGGCACCATGCCCGCCTGTGAATTTCCCGACGTGATAAATGCTATTTTGCAGGCCTGGGAACATGACAAGGAGGCGGCGCGAGCGCTATTTTACCGCTATTTACCGTTCCTGCGCTACGGCGTTCAACCAGGATTGGGCGTAGCGGTTCATAAAGAGATATTGCACCGTTCCGGGCTATTTGCCACCGCTGACGTGCGCGATCCGGCAAAGGGGCTCGATGAGATGACGCGCCTGGAGCTTCAGGAGATAACCGACCATCTGCCGTTGGCGATTTTGGAACGGGCGCAATGAACTACATCGCCGTCGACTGGGGAACCAGTAATTTTCGCGCCATGCGCGTCAAACAGGGCAGGGTGGTCCGCACCGTGCAGTCTGAAAAAGGCGTCGCCCGCTGTCCGCGCGAGCAACTGGGCGCGGTGCTGCGCGACGAGTTGATGCGGCTGGGCGATGACTATAACGAGCAATTGCCGGTGATCCTGTGCGGCATGATTGGCAGCAATATCGGCATAGTTGATGCCGGTTATCTCACGCTTCCGGTCAGCTTTCACGATCTGGTAGCCCGTGGCATACCGCTTGAAAATGTCCTGCCCAATCCCGTTACCGTGCGCCCGGGCATCTGCAGCCGGGAGGAGCACGAAATTTGCCGCGGCGAAGAGATGCAACTGGCGGGCGCCTTAACGAACGGCGAAGCGCGGGTATTTGCCGCCGTGGGCACCCACAGCAAATGGATAACCGTTGATCGTGAACAAAAAAAAATCGTAAGCCTGCGAACTCTGATGACCGGCGAACTTTATCACCTGGTGCTGAATCATTCGGTGGTCGGCAAGGGGCTCGGCGAGCAGACTTTTTCTGATGATATTTTCCAGAAGGGGGTGGAAACCGCCATAACCATTGCGCGGGGCGGCAGCACCTTGCTCAGCGAACTGTTCCGTTGCCGGGGGCGTTATATCCTTGGCGAGTTCGACGCCGCCTTTGCCGCCGCCTGGCTTTCCGGCCTGCTGGTGGGGCATGAAGTACTGACAGGCCATACGCGGCGCGAAAGCGTGTGCTTTATCGGCTCCGCGGTCCTGCTTGAGCGCTATCGGCGGGTATGCCAGTTACTCCATCTTCCCTGTACCACCCTCGCGGCCGAAGACGCGATTATTTCCGGATTGAATGAGGTATTCGAAAATGCTGTTTAATGGGAAAGTCATCGCCATTCTACGGGGTATAACCCCGGTTGACGTTATCGAACATGTCACCGGTCTGGCGGATAGCGGCATCACCGATGTGGAAATCCCCGCCAATTCGCCGGACTGGGCGCAAAGTATCCAGGATATCAAACGACACTTCGGGCTTCAGGTGAATCTGGGCGCGGGTACCATCGTCACCACCGAGCAGGTGGAAACCTGCGCGCAAGCCGGCGCTGATTATGTCCTCACGCCAAATCTTGACGAAAAAGTCGTCCTCGCCTGTCAGCGGCACGAGTTGAAAACCTGTATAGGCGTTTACACTAGTACCGAGATTTTTGCCGCCAGCGCACTTGGTGTCAGCGCGCTGAAAATATTCCCGGCGGCGGCGCTGCCGGCGAATTGGCCGCAACTTATCAAGGGGCCGCTTTCCCGTGCTATACCGTTTTGCGCGGTGGGCGGCATTGATGGGAATAATATGGCGGACTATCTGCATCATTACGATAGCGTGGGTATCGGATCGTCGCTTTACCGGCCAGGCCAGCCGCCATCCCTTACCCGTCGGCGCGCTATGGCGCTGATGGGATAAAATTCGGTATTCCCCGCACCGAAACGGCAAGCCGGCGGCGCTTAGCCGCCGCTGATTTTCTGCGCCGCCGAAACCAGGAACTTTTTCAGCGTTTCCAGTTCCAGCCGTTCGCCGCCCAGGTTTGACAGCGCTATCGCCGCCTGCATTCCCGGAATGGTGCAGGCCATACGGTATTCCTCCGGCGGATAGCGCTTCACCAGCACCTGATGGCGCCGGGCGCTGTCGATATCTTCTTTTATCAGATGGAAGTCATGTATGCCAATTAGGCCGACTATCTCTTCATCGCTGCGTGCGGCAAGAAGTTTAATGCCGATAATCGAATCGGTAACCGGGAACGAATCATAGTTCCCTATCGCCCGGGCCACGCTTTTTCCCTGCCGGGTATGGATCAAATAGACTACATCCCTCCCGCTGAGCACGCCGATCACAATGGAAACCGGCTTGTTGCCCACTTCCTCAAGTATCTCGAGCACGGCTTTGTAAAAGGTGGAATTATGAATGGCGTGGGCTGAAAAACGGTGTACCCCAAGGCCGAGTGAGTACTTCCGCTTTTCATTGCGATGTACCATCTCCAGCGCCAGAAGCGTTTGCATAATGCGGGTGACTTTTGCCGAATCCAGCGATAACTGGCGGCCAATCTCACGGATACCCGTGGGTTCACTCACGGTGGCCAGCAGATTCATGCAGCGAAACGCATCATATACCGAATGTAGTAGCATTTGACTCCCCGTCCGGGTACATCATGTGGTTCAGGAATACGATGAGCCGCGGCGCCCGTATTGGGTCCAGCCCCGCCATCGTGCGGATTCTTCGCTTTATTGCCGTCAGCATTACGATGTCCAAAAGCACGAAGAGGTTCTTTATCCTCCAGTGTAGATATTACCGAATTTTCCGCTTTAAAGGGTCTGATGAATATAACCTCCAACCGGCTTGGTGTTTGAAGATGGGATGATTACGCGAACGGCGAACATCGCTACGTGCGCTACCTGAGCATCAATCCTTCGGGCAGGGCCCCGACCCTGGTGACCGATACCGGCCTGGCGATCACCGATTCGGCCGCAATCATCGAGTACCTGGAGGAATGCCATCCGGACCGGCCGATGATAGGCTCCGACCCTCTCGCACGGGTCGCACGGGCACGCGTGCGCTCGCTTGAAAGGCTTGGCGGCGATCTGGTCGCACGAGGCCAGTTGTGGCTCTGGAACCAGACCAGCGCATTTCCGGCCAAGGAGCCGGCTCCGTCGAAGGGGACGGCAGATCGTATCTCTCGCTATATGTCGGAACTTCTCGATATCCTGGAGACAGAGATTGGCGAGAACGAGTTCCTGGCCGGTGATGGACTGACGATTGCCGACTTCACCGTCTTCCCGATTTTTCAAACGGCGCGCGAAAGGTTCAACCTTCCCTTCGCAGAGGATCATCGGCGCCTGGACGCTTGGTACAAGCGCTTCCGTTTACGTCCGATCGCCGACTACTAGGGCCGTTGATGGAGCCGGTTTACCGCAGCGGAATGGTGAACGATCCGTTCGGGTACTGACTACACATGAACTCCACGAAGGCCCGGACCTTGGGGCTCTGCAAGCGCCGGGTCGTGTGCAGGACCCAAAGCTCGACTTCGCCGCCGGCCATGCCCCATGACACCAGTTCGCCTCTTTCCAGCAGACTTCCGATGAGGGACTGCGGCAGCATGGCCGCCCCCGCGCCGGCGGCGGCTGCATCCCGGACCGTCAGGAGCGAGGACAACCGCAACACGGGCTGCGGTTCGATGGCGAGCTGGCCATCGCGGACGGACCAGATCTCTCCGTCGCGATAGGTCGGCATGACGACGGCCGGAACCCGGAACGGCTGGTCGCGGCGCCCCTTCGGCATCTGAACGGATGGGGCGGCGGCCAGAACCAGCCGGTCCCTGGCGAAGCACCTGCCCACCAGTACGCTGTCCTTGTGCGGATTGATGCGGATGGCGACATCGAAATGCTCGTCGACGAGATTGGCGAGACGATCCTCGGCCACGGCTTCGATCCGCACCTCGGGATGGATCGCCTGGAATGCGGCGGCCAGCCGCCCCAACGCCACTTGCGAGAACAGCAAGGGCGCCGCGATGCGCAGGCGGCCTCGCGGGGTCGCAAGCCCATCCCGCGCCGCCGCCACCGCTTCGTCAACTTCGCGCATCGGCCCTTCGGTTCGGGCCAGCAGCAATTGACCAGCTTCGGTCAGTTCCAGGCTGCGGCTGCCTCGCTCAAGGAGTCGGATGCCCAGGGCCTCTTCGAGATCGGCGACGCGGCGCGACAGGGTCGCCTTGGACCGGCCGCTGGCACGGCTGGCTCTGCCAAAGCCGCCGTGGGCGGCCACCAGTTGGAAGTCCTCTAGGGCGTTGAGATCCATTGTGTCTCACATTTGGTACGGGGTGTTTATATTTTAGCGTCTTTGTTTTGAATATGAAACCACCTACAGTGTGATCGCACGCAAAACAACCCCTAAGGAGTTATCGCCATGACCATTCTCGTAACCGGCGCAACCGGCACCGTCGGCCGCCAAGTCGTCGAACAACTCGTCAAGCGCGGCGCCGGTGTCCGCGCGCTCGTCCGCGATCCCTCGAAGGCCGACTTCCCGGCTGGCGTCGATGTCGTCCAGGGAGACCTGCTAGACATCGACGCGTTGCGCGGCGCCTTCTCCGGCGTTTCGACGCTGTTCCTGCTCAACGCGGTGGTGGCCGACGAATACACCCAGGCGTTGATCTCGCTCAACGTCGCCCGCGAGGCCGGCATCGAGCGAATCGTCTATCTGTCGGTGATCCACAGCGACCGCTACGTGAACGTGCCGCACTTCGCGGGCAAGTACGGCGTCGAGCGCATGATCGGGCAGATGGGCCTCAACGCCACGATCCTGCGTCCTGCCTACTTCATCGACAACGATCTTACGATCAAGGACGTGGTAACCGGCTACGGCATCTATCCGATGCCGATCGGCTGCAAGGGCCTGGCGATGGTCGATACGCGCGACGTGGGCGAGGTCGCGGCCATCGAACTCCTGCGCCGCGAGCTGTCGGCCGTGCCGCTTCCACCCGAGTGGATCAATCTGGTCGGCCCCGACACGCTGACCGGCCCGCAGGTCGCCGCGATCTGGACCGACGTGCTGGGCCGCCCGATCGCCTATCCGGGCGAGGACACCGCCGCATTCGAGCAGAACCTGCGGCAGTACATGCCGAGTTGGATGGCCTTCGACATGCGCCTAATGAGCGAGCGTTTCCTCACCGAGGGAATGGTCCCCGACGCCCGCGACGTCGAGCGGCTGACCGTGCTCCTGGGCCGCCCCCTTTACTCCTACCGCGAATTCGCCACCCGGATCGCGGCATGTTGAGAGGCGTCCCGCCTCCCGAGGAAGCCTGCATGCAAAACCGTGAAACCGACAACATCAAACCTGCCCGACCGAAGATACTGCAGCTTGGAGCGACCGGAGGTACCGGCCGGCTCATCGCCAGCCGGGCAATGGCGCGAGGCTGCGACGTCACCGTGCTCGTGCGTTCGGCCGAGAAGGCGCGCGAACTCAAGGGGGCTGAACTCATCGTCGGAGACGCCCGCGATGAGCAGGTTTTGCGCCAGGCGCTCAAAGGCCGGGATGCCGCCATCAGCGCATTGGGCACGCCGGCCAGCCCGTTTCGCGAGGTGACCCTTCTCTCCGCCGCGACGCGCGCGCTGGTGAATGCGATGCAGGCAGAACAGGTATCGCGCCTGGTCTGCATCACGGGAATCGGCGCCGGCGACAGTGCCGGGCACGGCGGATTTCTTTTCGATAAGCTGATTTTTCCGCTTCTTCTGCGCAAGGTGTATGCCGACAAGGACCGGCAGGAAGCCATCGTCCGCGACAGCGGACTCGACTGGGTGCTCGTCCGCCCTTCGGTGTTCAATAACAAACCCGGCCATCGCACGATCCGGGCACTCACGGATCTCTCCGGATTCCACGGCGGCGCCATATCGCGAGCAGACGTCGCGAAGTTTTTCGTGGACCAAGTGGGAAACGGGAGTTGGGTGCATCGATCGCCATTGATCACATGGTGAAGCCTTCAGCGCTTCGCGCGAGGCTTATGGGCGGCTTGAACGCGTGGCGCCTGACAATGGAACTTAGACACCTCGGCTACTTCCTAGCCGTGGCCGAAGAACCGCCACTTCGCCCGTGCGTCGGAGAGGCTGTACATCCAGCAGTCGCCGCTATCGCACGCCATAAGAGAACTGGAGTAAGAGCTGGGTGAGGCGCCTGTTCGCTTACAGTTGATGCGGTAAATTTTGCCGGGCCTGCGAGGACTGCTGCCGCGAACCGGCAAAGGGTGCCGGTGATGCAGCAATAATTTTACGTGAGTATAACGGGTTACGGCAGTACCAGTAGCGGACAGCTTGACCTTTTCCTGGCTGGTTTCTTTAAATCATGGTGCCGGACTCGGCATCAAATCCGCGATTAATGTATTGTTTATAAATGTTTTAATTTTAATCGCATGGAGCAAAGCCCCGGTTAAAGCCCCATGGCAATCCGCTGCGGTTTTGTGATTGATAACACAAAGTAAATGCAGTTGATTATCAACCAATGATCTAATCTATGGATTTAATTGGAATTTTTGTGCTATTTTCGAGATGTTGTCATACGGAAGTTGAGATAATTAAACATCATGGCTCAATTTACTCACTTTGAATCCGGGCTTCTGAATCCAAGTTTTGACTCCCCTTTGGTCGACGCGCTTACCGAACTGGAGTTGCTCCGGCATCTACGGCTGGAAACCGATGTTCACCCGATCCTGTTTGCTCAGTTGAAAGCTGTTTTCTACATACTGGAGAGCTTGGGTGCTGCGAAGATCGAAGGAAACCACACCACGCTCGCTGACTATGTTGAAAGCAAGGTTGAAGGAATGCAAAGTTCGACGGATCAGCCCAAAGAACTTAACAATATTGAAGCCGCTATGGCATTCATTGACGAACATCTGGAAAATGGCGATGGCATAAACCTGATGAGAAGTGAGGAAGATAATGAGTATTGAATATATATATTTTATTTCCAGATCGTCTCCTACCATTGGTCGCTCAGCATTTGCCGGTGCCGGAGGGGGGCTGTTCGGTCTGTATAAGGAAAAACAATATATATCTGCTTTGCAAAATACGTTGAAATCAGCCGGGATTGGTTGGATCGTTGAAAGCGACAATACTGAAGCAGATATAGAAAAACTCATGGAGCAAAAGGCTAAATTATTAGTCTGTGCACCAGGATTACGTTTCCAGTTTTATAGCAATGGATTTGATAAAAATAACATAATTCACTTAAGTATGATGGATTATGTGAATAATAATTTTAAACTTGTGATTAAAAGAGTAAAGGAGATATGTAATGAAAAATGAACATGATTTGCTTGGCTTTGTTAAATAAATCAGATTATGGTTCAGCGTTTCTGCGGCAAGGTTAACTCTCAGGTAATACGCACACTTAGCGGCATTTTTTTCAGCGTACGGCTCATGGCCATAGCCTCTGCAATCTGACCGTCATAATCACGCGGCGTTATTATTTATTGATAATAAACAGGATTATATGTAATAAGGGATGATCGACGCGGTTGTAGAAAGATCACATTTGATAAAATATTCAAATTAAAATATTGTGATTTAATTCATCCGCGGTGAAAATGAATAATTTCGTTAATGGGTTTAAATTTAACCGGAACTTTGGTAATGATACTCGCGGGGTCCAGCCCCAGCAAATGGGTTAAATGAATGAATTCTACGACATCCAGCCTACGTTCATCGTTTTCAACCGTGGCGATAAATGACTGGGGACGATCTAGCGCCTGCGCCAAAATTTCCTGCGTGATCTCTTTCTCAATGCGAGCCTAACGAAGCCGGTAGCTGGCAACGAAGTTGACACACTTATTCGTTTTTACGCTGTAAATTTAAGCCCGGTATCTGGCTTGTCCGGATTCAACATTACTACCTCGACTCGTTGCCATTGACGGCATGACATTGACCACCGTTCCAGTCGGGTTTTTCTGGCCGATTCATATAACGCTTTTCGTTTTGCCAGCAAATTTATATCTTCTCCCTGGTGCCGCTGTTCCGGCGTGACATAATTCCTTACGGGCCAGTTCCCGTCTCAGCCCTGAGCCTATTTGTGCGACTAGCGGGTATCGGTTTGTGGCGTCTGGAGAAAATCCTGTTTCCACTGGGCTATTTGTTCTGGATAAAGCCCTTTGCGACGGCAGTATTCGCTCAGTTCGGCTTCACTGAGTGTGGCGGTTTCAACGATAGATTCTCTGGCCAGAGTTCTGGCCATCCCGATCTTGGTTACCTATTTATTATCACCACAAGTTATCACCATAAGCCGGCAATGCCGACTTTTTCAATGATGCGCCGGGCATGGCTGGAATGTCCACGATCCTAGGCGCAGTTCACATAAGCACAGGAAATATCCACGGTTGTGGGGCAGTCCAGATCAATGCGTGGTGGTACATGTTTATAAGATGTAATTTAAATAATGCCAATTTCATTATTTTACAAAGGGTCTGCAAAGGCAATTATTTTTTACTCATGACGCGTATATCTCGGCCATGGGCGGCTTTATGCTCCGCCGTCGAATAACTTAAAAACACAATGCCCGCGTATCTGGATTAATATTATGGCTTATGCCGAAACTGCCGCTATGCTGACTTAGTATAATATAGTTAGTAAAACCCACTGGGTATCTTGGCCGTTCTGAAAATTATTGGATTAAGTTTCGGAAATGTATTTTCCGAAAGCTATTTGGAAATGGTTAATTATATTTTAACCAAAAAAGCAAGCTTGGTAATTATTTCTTTATGTTTTCAAATAACTATATAAATTTTAAATAAAACAGATAATTACTATATAAAATAAAAGTCATAACGGCTGCTTTTAAATACAAAAAAACCAAATTATTAAATATCAATACTACGATTTTTTATGACAATTGAAAATAAGGAAATAAATGATGAAATCGAAGTTGGGAAAGAACGCTGAGGTGAAAGAAGGAATTCATGGAAAAGACGCTTTTTTTTCTGAAAATAGAAGAAACCTTCTAAAGGAAATTACCGGTATAGCGGCAATAGGGGTGTTGGGATCGGCATCAATTCCCGTATCAGCCAGTGAGGTGAATAGTCGCGCCGCCTTGCCCGCCCGTCAGGCAGGAATTCGTGATTACGATGTGATCATTGCTAATGGCTTAGTTATTTTAGAACAGGGTGAAATGCTTACTGACGTCGCCATTAAAAACGGCAAAATTGCCGCAATAGGCTCGGCATTAAGGGGGGCTGAACACGTGATTGATGCAGCGGGTCTGGTGGTAAGCCCTGGAATGGTGGATGCGCACGTTCATATAAATGAACCGGGGGGCGGCATTCGCAACGATTGGGAAGGATATGTCACCGGAACCAGGGCATGCGCCAAAGGAGGTGTCACCACTATCATAGAAATGCCATTGAATCAATTGCCTGCCACAGTCGATAAAAAAACGTTGGAAATTAAATATGCTGCTGGAGAAGGGAAATTAGTCATTGATGTAGCGTCTCATGGTGGCTTAGTTCCATATAATTTAGAAAATAATGGAATCCAAGAGCAGAGCGACTGTGGGGTTGCCGGATACAAATGCTTTATGGCGACTTGCGGAGATCCTTCCATTAAAGGAGATTTTCTGAACGTTGATGATTATTCCCTTTATGAAGGCATGCGACAAATAGCCAAAACAGGCAAGGTTTTGATGATTCATGCTGAGAACGCCGCAATTACAGACCGTTTAGAACAAATTGCCTATAAAAAAGGCTATGTATCGTTAAAATCCTATGTCGCCACACATCCGGTTTTCGCAGAAGTCGAAGCCATTCGACGTGCAGTTTTGTTTGCGAAGATGACCGGCTGTCCAATTAATTTTTGCCATGTATCGAGTCCTGAAGCCGTAGAAGAAGTGATAAAAGCGCGCGGGGAAGGGCTTAACATTACCTGTGAAACCTGTAATCAGTATTTGTATTTTGTTACGGATGAGTTAGATGAGATTGGCCCGTTAGCAAAATGCTCACCGCCTATTCGCGACAAAAGGGCGCAGGATGGCTTATGGCGGCATGTGCTAGCCGGCAATATAAACTTTATCACTTCCGATCATTCACCTTGTCCGGCAAAACTGAAAAACAAAAACAATGCGTTTGACGCCTGGGGCGGCATTGCGGGAGTACAAAATGACGTTGATATTTTTTTTGATGAAAGCGTACAGAAACGGGGTATGCCATTGGCACAATTTGCCAGACTCATCGCAACAAACCCCGCCGACCGCTTTGCTTTGCATACAAAAGGCAGAATTGCTATTGGCAAGGATGCCGATTTTACATTTATCCAGCCGAACTCGCCCTATACCCTTAGATCTGAGGAATTAGAATACAGGAATAAAATCAGCGCTTATGCCGGTCGGAAAATCGGCGCCCGGATTGTTCGGACCATTTTACGGGGCGAAACGGTTTACAGCCTGGAAAATGGCCTAACCGGCGCATTCCCTGGCCATTATATCAAAGTGTGACCAAGCGAAGCCCGGATATCACGGTAAGGCTGCAAAAGGACCTTCGCCAGCGGCGGTGCTGACGGGCCAGAAGCATTGCCATGATGGTGAGCACACTGAAGTTCCAAATCATCTCGATCGGCAGTACGCAGTAACGGAACCGGATCGGATCTGGTGCGGCGAAGTGACTTATATCTTGACCGGAAAGGGGGGCTTACCTGGCTGTGGTACTAAAAACCGGAGGGACTACA
>JAATFX010000094.1 GCA_015654925.1 Enterobacterales bacterium
AAGTTTAAGTATTGTTACGCGCGATCACGCTATTTATGCCCGATTGCCGGATGCCTGAAAGATCATGTTATGATAGGCCCCGGCTGCTTATTCCAGCGCCAGCGGTATAGGGCCGGCCGTCATCGCGCGTCGTGGATTCCCTGATAATAACTCTCAACCTAACTCTCTGATCATTACTACCTAAGGGATAGCGCCAACGCCATGATTCGTGTAACTACCTTGTCTAATCCCCGCCTCGCCCAGGCTTTTATCGACTATATGAAAACCCAGGGCGTGACGATCGAAATGCAACTGCAAGGCAGAATAGCCGAGCTCTGGCTAATCAACGATGAGGAATTGACCCGGGTCGAGGCTGCGCTTGAGATTTTCCTGCTCGATCCCATGCATCCGCGCTATCAGGCGGCCAGCTGGCATTCTGGCAGCGCCGCTAAAGGCCATTTCCGCTATCAGCCGACTTCATGGTTACCGGCGCTGCGTTCCCAGGCGGGGCCGCTGACCGTCGGGGTGCTGGTAAGCTGCGTACTGGTGTTTATTCTAATGAATATCCTGGGCGATGACGAAGTCATGTACTGGCTGGCTTACCCCGCCGACCCGAGCCGGTACCTACAGGTTTGGCGCTGGGTAACCCATATTCTGTTGCATTTTTCGCTGCTGCATTTATTGTTCAATGTGGTGTGGTGGTGGTATCTCGCCAGCGCCGTGGAAAAATACCGAGGCATCGTGCCGCTGGCCATCTTGACGCTGCTTGCGGCGATAGTCAGCGGGGTGGTGCAGTCTCATTTCAGCGGCGCCCTGTTCGGCGGGCTGTCCGGTGTGGTGTATGCGCTGATGGGATATGTGTGGTGGTATGGGGAGAAAAACCCCGACAGCCCGCTTATGATGCCGCGCGGGGTAATTGTTTTCGCCCTGTTGTGGCTGATCGCCGGCTATTTCGATATTTTAGGCATCGCCGTTGCCAATGCCGCCCATGTGGCGGGGCTGGTCATCGGATTATTAATGGCTTTCTGGGATACGCGCCATGGGACCGGGGCTGGTCGTCATCGGTAATGTTCTGGCAGCAGGGGATTTAACGTGAAGCAAACGCAGCGGCATGATGCCATTATTGAACTGGTGCGGCGGCAGGGGTATGTCAGCACTGAAGAGTTGGTGGAGCATTTTGCGGTCAGCCCGCAAACTATCCGACGCGATCTGAATGATTTGGCCGAGCATAATAAAATCCATCGCCATCACGGCGGCGCTGCCCTGCCTTCCAGTTCGGTCAATACGGCTTACCACGATCGAAAAGTCATGTGGTCGGCGGAAAAAGCGCGCATCGCCCAGCGGGTTGCCAGCCAAATCCCCGACGGCGCGACGTTGTTTATTGATATCGGCACCACGCCTGAGGCGGTGGCCCATGCCCTGATGAACCACAAAAACCTGCGGGTGGTGACCAATAATCTCAATGTGGCCACGTTGCTGACCGCAAAAGAGGATTTTCGCCTGATCCTCGCCGGCGGGGAAGTGCGCACCCGCGACGGCGGGATCATGGGGGAAGCCACTTTGGATTTTATTTCCCAGTTCCGCCTGGATTACGGCATCCTGGGCATCAGCGGCATAGATATGGACGGCTCGCTGCTGGAGTTCGATTATCATGAAGTGCGCACTAAACGGGCCATTATTGATAATTCCCGCTGCGTGATGCTGGTTACCGATCATTCCAAATTCGGCCGCAATGCCATGGTCAACCTGGGCAAGATGTCCCTGGTGAACTTTCTGTTTACCGATCAAATGCCCCCGCCGAGCGTGATGAGCATTATCGAGCAGTCCGACGTCAAGCTCGAACTCTGCTGATACCAAAAGCGTATTCCCGGCGGCGATTACGGCAGGTTGCGATCCTCCATCTTCCGCCGCCCGGGACGCTGGGCAAAAAAATTATCAGCTATTGTGCAAAAACCTTCTTAAGCTCTCACCTTTTTAATACCGTTGACTATTCTTTGATCATCGCGAATACAACCCTATTCTTTTACGATAACTTATAGCGTGGCGATGCCGTCGCAGGCGAGGGCAAGCCACATGTATGAGATATCCCGTAAAAATGACATGCCTGCCTGGCTGTCTTGCCGTTCCCAGTGCCGATCGATTTATAACCAACAGGATAGAGCCGCGTTTATGCCGAAATTAAAACTTGATAAAGCTGCATTCCAATCTGCCCTGGATCGCCAGTGGCAACGTCTAGGCCTGCAAGACGCGCAGGAAATGACCCGTTTCCAATGGTGGCAAGCGGTCAGCGCGGCAGTCAACGAACTCATTACCTTGCAGCCTGCGCGCCATGAGGACAAAAAAAATCCCCGCCATGTGAATTATCTTTCCATGGAGTTTCTGATCGGCCGTTTAACCGGTAACAACCTGATTAACCTCGGCTGGTATGACACGGTCAAAAAAATATTGGCAGGGCACCAAATCGATCTGGGCGATTTGCTTGAGCAGGAAACCGATCCGGCCCTGGGCAACGGCGGCTTGGGCCGGCTGGCGGCATGCTACCTTGATTCCATGGCGACGGTGGGGCAGTCGGCCACCGGTTATGGCCTGAACTACCAATACGGCCTGTTTCGCCAGCAATTCGCCGGGGGCCGGCAATGCGAAACGCCCGACGATTGGCATCGCGAATCCTATCCCTGGTTCAGGCACAACCCGGCCTTGACCGTCCGGGTCGGCCTGGGCGGCAAATTGGTCAAAAATGAGCAGGGGCACGCGATTTGGGAACCGGCGTTTATCCTTGACGGCGAAGCCTGGGACTTGCCGGTGGTGGGTTATGAAAACGGCGTTACTTTACCGCTGCGCCTATGGCAGGCGACCCATCCCCATCCCTTCGACCTTGAGCTGTTTAATGACGGTAAATTTCTTAAAGCGGAGCAGGCCGGAATCGACGCCGCCAAGCTGACCAAAGTGTTATACCCCAACGATAATCATCTGGCAGGTAAACAACTGCGCCTGATGCAGCAGTATTTCCAATGCGCCTGCTCGGTGGCCGATATTCTGCGCCGGCATCATCTGGCCGGACGTTCGATCCAAAGCCTGCCGGATTATGAAGTCATCCAGCTCAATGATACCCATCCGACCATCGCGATTCCTGAAATGTTGCGAGTGTTGCTTGATGAACATCAGCTTTCCTGGCACGACGCTTGGCATATTACTTCGCGCACCTTTGCTTATACCAACCATACCCTGATGCCTGAAGCGCTGGAGCGTTGGGATGAGAAGCTGATCCGTACCCTGCTGCCGCGCCACTTTGCTATTATCAAGCTCATCGACCAAGAGTTCAAAAAGCTGGTGCAGCGCCACTGGCCGGATAACCAGGACGTATGGGCCAAGGTCGCGGTGCATTATGATCGCCAGGTGCGTATGGCCAACCTGTGCGTGGTCTGCGGTTTTGCGGTTAACGGCGTTGCCGCCCTGCATTCCGATTTGGTTAAAACCGATCTCTTCCCCGAGTATTTTGAACTGTGGCCCGAGAAATTCCATAATGTTACCAACGGTATTACGCCGCGCCGGTGGTTAAAGCAGTGCAATCCCGCCCTGGCAAAACTGATCGACGACACGATTGGTCAAGGCTGGGTGACGCGGCTGGAAAAACTCAAAGAGCTGGAGCCCTATGCGGAGCAAAAAGATTTCTGTAGCCGGTTCCAGCAAATCAAGCGCGACAACAAGCAACACCTGGCGGCCAAAATCAAGCAATTAACCGACGTCACGGTTAATCCGGAGGCCTTGTTTGATGTGCAAATAAAACGGCTGCATGAATATAAACGCCAGCACCTTAATTTGCTGCATATTTTGTCGCTCTATCGCCAGTTGCGCGACAATCCAGGCCTGGATATCGTGCCGCGGGTGTTTTTGTTTGGAGCCAAAGCCGCGCCGGGTTACGCATTGGCAAAAAATATTATATTCGCCATCAATCAATTGGCGGAAAAGATCAATAACGATCGTAAGATAAACGATCGGCTCAAAGTGATCTTCCTGCCCGATTACCGGGTGTCGGTAGCGGAATGGATGATCCCGGCGGCTGATTTGTCGGAACAGATTTCCACCGCCGGCAAAGAAGCTTCCGGCACCGGCAATATGAAGCTGGCGCTTAACGGGGCCCTGACCATCGGCACCCTGGACGGTGCGAATGTGGAAATTGCCGAGCAGGTTGGCGAGGACCATATTTTCATCTTTGGTCACACCGCCCCCGAGGTTAAAGCAATCCTGGCCGGGGGTTATAAGCCCGCCCAGGTGTTGAAAAAAGACAAAGCGCTAAAAGGCCTGTTGACCGAACTTGGCAGCGGTGCTTACAGTAACAAACATAAGCATGCGTTCGACCCTTTGCTGCACAGCCTGCAGCAAGGCGGCGACCCGTATCTTGTGCTGGCGGATTTTGCCGCTTATTGCGCGGCGCAGCAGCGGGTGGACGCCCTCTACCGCCGGTCTGATGATTGGACGCGCAGCGCGGTGCTTAACACCGCGCGGGTGGGTTTCTTCAGTTCGGACCGCTCAATTCGCGACTATCAGCAAAGTATCTGGCAAGCAAAACGTTAAGGAGCATTGATGGATCCCAAGGTATTGGATCAGGCCGCTGCAAGAGCAGGAATAATTCCGGAATATATCGATGCCTGGGGACAGCGCAAAATCATCAGTCAGGATACTAAACGGCAGTTGCTGAACGCCATGGCGGGATTGATCGACGATCACGCCCAATCGGCGCCGGTTCCGCCGGTTTGGGTCTTGCGGGCAGGGGAGACGCCATCGTTGGCGTTGACCCTGAATGGTCAGGTCGAGTGGGTGTTAACCGAGGAATCGGGGAAACAGCATGACGGTATCGCGCAAAACCGCAGCGTGACGCTGCCGGAATCGCTGCCGCTGGGTTATCACCGCCTCACCCTGCGCGCGGGTTTGCGGCACTGGAGCTGCCAGGTGATTGTCACGCCGGCGCGCTGCTATGAACCGCCGGCGCTGCTGGCGGGACAAAAACTCTGGGGCGCTTGCGTACAGCTTTATACCCTGCGTTCCCGGCATAATTGGGGCGTTGGCGATTTTGGCGATTTGGCCTTGATGATCGAGGGCATAGCCAAGCAGGGCGGCGCATTTGTCGGACTTAACCCGATCCATGCGCTGTATCCCGCCGCTCCCGGCTGGGCCAGCCCGTATAGCCCTTCCTCGCGCCGCTGGCTGAATATTATCTATATCGATGTCAGCGCCCTGGAAGATTTCCAGCATAGCGCCGCCGCCCAGCAATGGTTGACGTTGGCGCAGACCCAGGAAATGCTGGCCGCGCTGCGCGGGGGGGATCTGGTGGATTATCCGCGGGTCATGGAATGCAAGCTCGGCGCCTTGACCTATGCTTACGCCCAATTCTGTACCCGCGATGCCGGCGATCCGCAGTGCCGTTCGTTTGACGACTTTATCGTTAGCGGGGGCGAGAGCCTGCTTTTTCAGGCGACTTTCGACGCCCTGCATCACTTTCTCACCCGGGAAGGGCAATGTTCCGCGGGCTGGCAGCAGTGGCCCGAGCAGTATCAGCAGGCTGACGGCGCGGCGGTAAGGGAGTTCAGCCAGCAGCACGCTAACGACATACGTTTTTTCACTTGGCTGCAATGGCTGGCCGCGCGCCAGTTCGACGAGTGTTTTCGCCTCAGCCAGCGTCTGGACATGCCTATCGGTTTGTACCGCGATTTGGCCGTGGGCGTAAGCGAAGGGGGTATGGAAACCTGGAGCGATCGGACGCTGTATTGCCTGGCGGCGTCGGTAGGCGCGCCGCCCGACCGGCTGGGACCGCAGGGTCAGAACTGGTGTCTGCCGCCCCAGGACCCGAACGTGTTGATCGCCCGGGCATACGAACCTTTTATCGACATGCTGCGCGCCAATATGCGCCACTGCGGCGCGTTGCGTATCGATCACGTGATGTCGCTGCTAAGGCTTTGGTGGCTGCCCAAGGACCAAAGCGCCCAGCAAGGCGCCTATGTCAATTATCCGGTGGACGATCTGCTGGCGGTGCTGGCCCTGGAGAGTCAGCGGCAACAATGCATGATTATCGGCGAGGACTTGGGGACGGTGCCCCCGGAAATTACCGAAAAACTGCGTGCCGCGGGGGTGTATTCCTACAAAGTATTGTTTTTTGAACGCACCGACGCCGGCCAATTCCGCAGCCCGGCGGAATATGTGCCGCAGGCGATGGCGACGCTCACCACCCATGATTTGGCCACGCTGCGCGGTTTTTGGGAACTGGAGGATCTGCGCCTGGGCCAGCGGTTGCAGCTTTATCCGGATAACGGCGTTTATCAGCGCTTGTTGGACGATCGCCAGCGCGCGCGCCAGGGCCTGCTCGACGCCATGCACCGCTGGAAGTGCATCCCGGTAAAAATGAGCGCCAATGCCGCGCAGGTGGTGATGTCGCCGCTCCTGAACCGCGGCATGCATCGTTATGTGGCGCGCAGCAACTCCGCGCTGCTGGGGCTGCAGCCGGAAGACTGGCTGGATATGGCTTTGCCGGTCAATGTGCCCGGCACCACCGATCAATACCCCAACTGGCGACGCAAACTCACCCGGGAGGTGGCAGAGATGTTCGACGATCCCACCATTATTCGTTTACTCAAGGAAGTTAACCGGCTGCGTAAAACGGCGGCGACGCCTAAAGAGTAGTCCCGGGAAATGCGCTGGGGGAAGCCGTGCGCTGAGAGCTGCGCCGGCCCGTTAGTGCGGGCCGGTGAAGGTGAATCAGCGACCACGGCAAGGTTAGTAAAAAGAGTGCTCGCCGCGCTGGTGTTCGGTTAAATCGCGAACGCCTTTCAACTCCGGGAATTTTTCCAGCAGCTCTTTTTCAATCCCTTCTTTCAGGGTGTAATCGACCATGGAACAGCCGTTGCAGCCGCCGCCGAATTGCAGGATCGCCAGATTGTCGTCGGTAATTTCCATCAGGGAAACCTGGCCGCCGTGGCCCGCCAGCTGTGGGTTAATCTGCGATTGCAGCACGTACTCCACCCGTTCAATCAGCGGCGCGTCATCGGAGACTTTGCGCATTTTGGCGTTGGGCGCCTTGAGCGTCAGCTGCGAACCCAGTTTGTCGGTAACGAAATCAATTTCCGCATCCTGCAGATAAGGCGCGCTCAGTTCATCGACATAGGCGTTGATTTTGTCAAATTTCAGTTCGGTATCGGTGGCTTCCACCGCATCTGGAGGGCAATATGACACGCCGCACTCCGCGGTGGGCGTACCTGGATTAATGACAAAAACACGAATCTGGGTGCCAGGTTCCTGATTGGCCAGTAATTTCGCAAAGTGTTCCTGGGCAGTATCGGTAATCCGGATCATAACATTCACTCAATAGTTGACTAATCTAGTCAGGTTATAATACCCCCAATATCCCGCCGACTACAAGGTTCGGCAAATGCACCAAGCTTGCACCGCTTTTGCCCGTTGCATCAGCAGGAGATGGGTAATTTCGTCTGCGGTGCTGCCGGTGGTGACCACGTCATCCACCAGCGCCACGGTCCGGCCGGCCACATCGATGGCGCAACTGAACGCACCGCGTAAGTTACGCCGGCGGGCTCGGGCGTGCAGCATTTGCTGCGGTACGGCGGCGCGGATTCTGGCCAGCCCGGCGCGGCGATATTCAATACCAAGCCAGCGCGCAAGGGGTTTGGCCAGCAGTTCCGTTTGATTATAGCCCCTGCGCCAGTGCCGGTAAGCATGCAAAGGCACGTTTAGTATAAGATCCGGCTTCTCGCATATTTGCAGGCTGCGCTCTTCCTGCCAGCGCAGCAGCAGCAACCGGGCCAATACCTGCGCCAGGCCGGTGGCGCCTTGATGTTTTAATTTTTTCACCAGCAGGCTCAGCGGCGGCTGGTAGGCGCTGACATAGACCAGCGATTCCCAGGGCGGTGATTTTAACAAACAGCGCCCGCAACATTGCCTGCGGTTGCCCGCGGGCAGGCCGCAGCGCGGACAGCTGGTTTCCCGCGCATTGAGCAGGCCATCGGCACAGACACGGCAAATGCCATGGTGATGGAACCATAATGGCTGTTGGCATAGCCAACACAGGGCGTTGATTGTTAGCATGGGGTTCTCCATAACCTTCACTTTCAGGGACTATAACTGATGACGCCACCGTATTGGCATACCGCAGGCACGGGTTCAATCGATCTTGTGCTGCTCCACGGTTGGGGGCTGAATGCCGGCGTATGGTCTTGCATTGAGGCGCGACTGGCGCCGCATTTCCGGCTGCATATGGTGGATTTGCCGGGCTATGGCCGCAGCCAGGGCTTTGACGCCTTGTCGCTGGCGCAGATGACGGATGAGGTTATCGCCGGGGCGCCGCCGCGCGCCTGGTGGCTGGGCTGGTCGTTGGGCGGGCTGGTGGCCAGCCAGGCGGCACTGACCCGGCCGGAACGGGTCAGCGGTCTGATTACCGTGGCCTCTTCCCCTTGCTTTTGCGCCGATGGCGCTTGGCCCGGTATCAGGCCGGAAGTATTAACCGGTTTTGAGCAGCAGCTGAATCATGATTTTCAACGCACGGTAGAGCGTTTTTTAGCGTTGCAAACGCTGGGTACCGAAACGGCCCGGGAAGATGCCCGCCGGTTGAAACAGGTCGTGCTAAATCAGCCTTTGCCGACGGTGGCGGCCTTGACCGGAGGGCTGGAAATTTTGCGCAGCGCGGATTTGCGTAATCCTCTGGCGGCGCTGGAGCTGCCGTTGTTGCGTCTTTATGGCTATCTGGACGGGCTGGTGCCGCGCAAAGTCGCCGGTCTGCTGGATATGCTCTGGCCGCGCAGCGACAGCATGATCATACCCAAAGCGGCGCATGCCCCTTTTATTTCCCACCCCGAGCTGTTTTGCCGAACCGTTATTGATTATGTCAACGCGCGGGGATAACCGCGCTATTAGCTCTTATGTTGTTTACCGCCGGTGCGCGGCGGTAAACAACATACTGTCGATGGGTTAAATGGATAATTTAAAAATGTCTCCTATAGTTAATTAACGTATCTCACCCACGGCGGTGAAAAGTGAAATATATAAAAAACTTTTCCTGTGTGATCAAACCATGATTATTACCTGACGGGTTATACGCATCCGGAAAATTAAAAATTATAGAGGAAGTCCAATGAAGAAACTTACTTTTATGGCGATGGCCCTGACCGGTGTTATGTTTTCACTAAACGCGCTGGCTGCTGAAGAAATTACCGCTCAGGAAGCGAAGGACAAAGGCTATGAAAAAATCGGCACGGTGCATACCACCGCCAAAACCACCTCGCCGATGGATGCCAAAGCCATACTGTCCGAAAGAGCGGATAAAAAAGGCGGAAAATATTATGTAATCATCGCCGGTCGCGAACACGGTAAATTTAGCGCCAC
>JAATFX010000028.1 GCA_015654925.1 Enterobacterales bacterium
CATGCCGCGCAGCATTTTCGCCATTCCGCCGTTTTTCATTTTCTTCATCATGCGCTGCATATCGTCGAATTGTTTCAGCATCCGGTTCACGTCCTGCACCTGTAAACCGCAGCCGGTGGCGATACGCCGCTTGCGCGAACCCTTGATGATTTCAGGCTGCGCGCGCTCTTTCAGCGTCATGGAATTGATAATGGCCTCCATACGAACCAATACGCTATCGTCCATCTGGGATTTGACATTGGCCGGCAATTGGCCGACGCCGGGCAATTTGCTCATCATACTCGCCATGCCGCCCATACTGCGCATTTGTTTAAGCTGATCGAGAAAATCGGTCAAATCGAACCCATCGCCTTTTTTCAGCTTTTTGGCTAATTTTTCCGCCTGGACGCGATCGACCTTGCTTTCGATATCCTCAATCAGCGACAGCACGTCACCCATGCCGAGGATACGTCCGGCGATACGATCCGGGTAGAAAGGCTCCAGCGCATCGGTTTTTTCGCCGACGCCCATGAACTTGATCGGTTTGCCGGTGATATGACGGATGGACAATGCGGCGCCGCCACGGGCATCGCCGTCAACCTTGGTCAGCACCACGCCGGTCAGCGGCAACGCTTCGTTAAACGCCTTGGCGGTATTCGCCGCGTCCTGACCGGTCATGGCATCCACCACAAACAGTGTTTCCACCGGATTTATCGCCGCATGGATCTGTTTGATTTCGTCCATCATGGCTTCATCAACGTGCAAACGGCCGGCGGTATCCACCAACAGCACATCGTAGAAATGCAGTTTAGCGTGCTGCAAAGCCTGAGTGACGATATCCAGCGGGCGCTGGCCGGCATCGGAAGGGAAGAAATCCACCGCGACCGTTTCCGCCAGCGTTTCCAATTGCTTTATCGCCGCCGGCCGGTAAACGTCGGCCGACACCACCAAAACCTTTTTCTTGCGCTTTTCGCGCAAGAATTTGCCGAGCTTCGCCACGCTGGTGGTTTTACCGGCGCCTTGCAAGCCGGCCATCAGCACCACGGCCGGCGGTTGGGCGGCCAGATTGAGCTCGTTGTTCTCCTCACCCATCGCGTTGACCAATTCGGTTCGCACGATTTTGACGAATTCCTGACCCGGCGTCAGGCTTTTATTGACTTCCTGCCCGAGCGCGCTCTCTTTAACGCGACTGATAAAATCGCGTACGACAGGTAACGCCACGTCCGCTTCAAGCAATGCCATGCGCACTTCGCGCAGGGTTTCTTTAATGTTCTATTCTGTCAGGCGGCCCCGGCCGCTGATATTGCGCAACGAGCGCGATAATCTGTCGGATAAATTTTCAAACATCGTTTTTTACTCAACCTGCTCAACCTGGAGTCCGGCCGCTTGTGCGACATTATTGCCGGGTAGTATAACACGAAGCAGCGGGAGATCGCTGCCCCAACAACGAGAACGGTTGGAGCGGGACGCCGCTGACGCTATACTGATCGCCTCATTCTTCTTAGCCAAAGCCCATTAGCGATATGTCCTGGATTGCCCTTCTGGCTTTTATTGCCTACGCATTAAGTCTCGGCCTGATTTTGCCCGGCATTTTGCGCAGGAACAGCGCTTACCGGCGCCTGGCGTTACTCGCCGCCGTAGTGGCGCTGGTATGCCATGGCTGCGCCCTGTATCTGCGTATTTTCGATGTACACGCCGGGCAAAATCTGAGCCTGCTGAATATCGGCTCGCTGGTGAGCCTGGTGATCGGCATTGTGATGACCTCGGTCGCCACCCTGAACCGGGGCTGGTTCCTGCTGCCCGTCATCTATATTTTCGCCATGATCCATCTGGCGGCCTCCACGATCATCCCCGGGGAATTCATCACCCACCTTGAAACCACGCCGGGGCTGCTGGTGCATATCGGCCTGGCGCTGTTCTCCTATTCGGTGCTGATTATCGCCACGCTTTATGCTTTCCAACTGGCCTGGCTCGATCATATGCTCAAGACCAAACGGCTGACCTTCAGTGCCGATATGCCGCCGCTGATGGGCATTGAGCGTAAGATGTTCCATATCACGCAGGTGGGCGTTATATTACTCACGCTCACTTTATGCACCGGCTTGCTGTATATGCAGAATATGTTTAGCGGTGAAAATCTGCATAAAGCGGTGCTCTCCATCATCGCCTGGCTCGTCTATATTGTTTTATTATGGGGTCATTATCGTGAAGGCTGGCGCGGTCGCCGTGTGGTTTGGCTGAGCCTGGTCGGCGTGCTGCTGCTTACATTGGCCTATTTCGGCAGCCGCATTTGGCAAAATATCACGACGGGCTGACCCGCAGGCCGCCGGCCTTCCTGGCGAAACGCATTTTCGCCAGGCTTAACGCCTAAAAAGGAATCCCCACGTTGGAACATGTTTCAACCAGTACGCTGATAATTATTTTGGTGATTATGGTACTGGTGTCGGCCTATTTTTCCGCGTCAGAAACCGGCATGATGACGCTCAATCGTTATCGCCTGCGCCATCTGGCCAAACAGGGCAACCGCGCCGCCAGACGGGTAGAGAAGCTGCTGCGCCGCACCGACCGCCTGTTGAGCCTGGTGCTGATCGGCAATAACCTGGTAAATATCCTGGCCTCGGCCTTGGCGACGATTGTCGGGATGCGCCTGTATGGCGATATTGGCGTGGCGATATCCACCGGGGTGCTGACGTTTGTCATCCTGCTGTTTGCCGAAGTGCTGCCCAAGACGGTGGCGGCGCTCTATCCCGAACATATCGCCTTGCCCAGCAGCCTGCTGTTGGCGCCGCTGCAAAAAATCATGATGCCCCTGGTTTGGCTGCTCAATATCATTACCCGTATCCTGATGCGGATTATGGGGATCAAAGTGCCGTCAAGCCTCAATGATGCCCTCAGCAAAGACGAACTGCGCTCCATCGTCAACGAGTCCCGCTCCCTGATCTCGCGTCGCAATCAGGATATGCTGATTTCGGTGCTGGATTTGGAAAAAGTCAGCGTGGGCGACATCATGGTGCCGCGCAACGAGATCGTCGGTATCAACGTCAACGACGAGTGGCGCAATATCATCCGCCAGCTCACGCACTCCCCCCACGGCCGCATCGTGCTGTACCGCGATAACCTCGACGACGCCATCGGCATGCTGCGGGTGCGCGAGGCTTATCGCCTGATGACCGAGCGGCAGGAATTCACCAAAGAAAACCTGCTGCGCGCCGCCGATGAAATTTATTACATCCCCGAAGGTACCCCGTTAAATATCCAATTGGTGAAATTCCAGCGCAATAAAGAAAAAGTGGGGCTGATTGTCGATGAATATGGCGATATCCAGGGGCTGGTGACGGTTGAAGATATCCTGGAAGAGATTGTCGGTGATTTTACCACCTCGATGTCCCCCACCCTGGCGGAAGAAGTGATTCCGCAAAGCGATGGGTCGGTGCTGATCGAAGGCGGCGCGAATATTCGTGAACTGAACAAAGCGTTTAACTGGACGCTGCCGGAAGCCGAGGCGCGCACCATTAACGGCATGCTGCTCGAAGCGCTGCAGGATATCCCGCCGGTAGGCACCCAGACTCAGATCGACAGCTACCAGATCGAAATCATGGCGGTGCAGGATAATATGATTAAACAGGTCCGCATCACCCCGCTTAAGGCCTTTAAAGCGGGCCTGGACGAAACCTGACGGCCTTCGCTCCGGTTATTGCCCATAAAAAAGCCCTCCGATGGAGGGCTTGGACTTTACAGACTCCCGGCACGGCGGGCCTGGCATCAACTCAGATATGCAGCTCGGCCAATTTTTCTTTGGGCAGGGCCAGCTCATCGTTGTGGTTTACCCGGATATCATGATCGAGAATATGCTGGGCGATTTCCTGCGCTTCTGGTAGGGAATGCATGTGGTACGTGCCACATTGATATTCATTCAACTCCGGGATTTTGTTCTGGTCAGTGACTTTCAGCACATCGGCCATTGCCCCCTTCCAGGCGTTGGCTACGCGAACTTCATCCGGCGCACCGATAAGGCTCATGTAAAAGCCGGTACGGCAACCCATGGGTGAAATATCCACGATTTCAACACCGTCACCATTAAGATGATTACGCATAAAACCGGCGAACAAATGTTCCAGAGTGTGAATGCCCCGTTCAGGCATCACTTCCAGATTAGGTCGGCAAAAACGTAAATCAAAGACGGTGATGGTATCGCCATGGGGAGTTTTCATGGTTTTCGCAACACGTACCGCAGGCGCTGCCATGCGGGTGTGGTATACGGTAAAGCTATCCAACAGTGGCATATCGTCACCTCCTCTAAAAAGATTATTTTTTTTACCGTTTTAAGGAAAC
>JAATFX010000115.1 GCA_015654925.1 Enterobacterales bacterium
CCGCCCATATTGGCCGGGGACCTGGGGTTGAAGGTAGCGGTATTCGGCATGTCGGGACCGCGTCCGGAAAACGGCGGCCTGGTGGTTCGGCGCGATTCGCCCGTGCGCGACCTGCGGGATCTGGCCGGGAAAAATATCGCCCTGATGCCCATTTCCTGGCATCAGCAATTCCTGGCGGCGGAATTGGACCAGGCCGGACTGGGCTGGCGCGACGTGAACGCGGTGGAGCTGCTGCCGGCGACGGCGGGCGACGCGCTGACCGCCGGGCTATTGGACGCCATGGTGACCACCGATCCGCTGTATTCGCAGTTGGCGGCCAAGGCCCCGCTGCGCGTGCTGGCGCGCCCCGGAGATAATTTCTCCAATCGTTCCGTTTATTGGGGCACCCATGACGTCCTGCGGGAAAGGCCGGGCGCGGTAAAAATTCTCTATGAGGCGCTGATTGCCTCCGACCGTGCCACCGCCGCCGACCCGGCAGAAGCGGCCCGGCTGCTGGACGGCGTCAACGGCAACAGCGCCGACCAATGGCTGCCGGCGCTCACCGCGCGCCCCTGGGGGGTCGAACCGCCGGACGCCGGCTTCCTGGCCGAACAGCAATCCCACGCGGATCTGTTCGCCAAATTCGGCCTGCTTAGCGCCGCGCGGGATATTAGCGACACGGTTACCGGCCGCTTCGCGCGCGCCGCCATCAATTAACTGACTCCCGGAGCTTTGTATGGAAGTTTTATGGTATCTGACCGGCCCGGACGGGCGTTATCCCTGGCGGGCGGACGGCGCCCGGCCGTTGACCTATCCCTATTTCCAGCAATTGGCCCGCGCCGTCGATCATTTGGGTTTCACCGGCGCCCTCTTGGCCACCGGCGCGCACGACGCCTGGGTGCAGGGCGCCTCGCTGATCCCTTATACCGATGATTTCCAGCACCTGATCGCCGCGCACCCGCCGCTGCTCTCGCCCACGCTGCTGGCAAAAATGATCGCCACATTCGATCGGTTTTCCAAGGGCCGGCTGCGGGTGAACATCGTAAATGGCGATGCCAAACTGATGGCGCAGTTCGGCGTGCATTTAAGCCATGATGAACGCTACGCCTATACCGACGAATATCTTACCGTGCTGACCGCGCTGCTGCGCGGCGAAACGGTGACCTTCAAAGGCAAATATATCCACGTCGTGGATGCCGGCCTGCCCCTGCCGCCTTACCAGCAGCCGATCCCGCCGTTATGGTTCGGCGGTTCGTCCAAAGCGGCCCATGAAGTGGCCGCCAAGCATATCGATACCTACCTGTCCTGGGGCGAAACTCCGCAACAGGCGCAGGAGAAGATACGCGAAGTGCGCCAGTTGGCCGCCAAATACGGCCGGGCGGATAAAATCCGGTTCGGCATCCGCCTGTATGTCATCGTGCGCGATACGGAAGAGGCCGCCTGGGCCGCCGCGCAAGATCTGTATGACCATATGGATGAAAAATCCATCGCCGGCGCCCAACGTTATGTGGCCGGCATCGATTCCATCGGCCAGCAGCGGATGTCGGCGCTGCACGGCGGACACAAGCCGCGCGATTTGCGCGAACTCGAAATCGCCCCGAATCTCTGGTCGGGCATCGGTCTGGTCCGCCACGGGCCCGGCACGGCCCTGGTCGGCAACCCGCGCCAAGTCCTGGCGCGCATGCAAGATTACCGCGATGCCGGCATTGACGTATTTATCGTTTCCGGCATGCCGCTGCTCGAAGAAGCATACCGGTTCGCCGAACTGGTATTGCCCCATCTGCCCGTGGCCCGCAAAACCGAACAGGGCGTTACTTCCGCTTGGACTAAAGAAAGAGATACCGCATGGAAAAATCTGGTTTGAAGCACAAGACCCCGGCCGGCAGAATCATCGCCAGCCGGCGGCAATTTATCGGCGCATTGGGCGCCGGCGCGGTGGCGCTATGGCTTGGCGCCGGCTCCCGGGCCGCCCGCGCGCAATCCGCCAGCGCGGCATCCGACCAGGGGGTAGCGCGGATTTCGCCGCTGCAGGCCTTCAATTTTCTGACGCTGGCGCAGTTGGACGGCTTGATCGACGCCCGGGTGAAAGCGGTGGGCGGCTCGGTTGACTGGAAACCGGCGTTTCCCGCCTATGTGCCCACCGCCGAGGCGTTGCGCGGCGGCAGTATCGATATCGGCAGCGGCAGTTCCACTTCGTTTCTGACCGCCGCCGACGGTGAAAAGGATTTGGTGGTGTTTGCGGTCGAACACAGTTCCGGCCAGGATCAGGGCATTGTCGCCACCGCCGCCAGCGGAATAAAAACCGTCGCCGACCTGGTGGGGAAAAAAGTGGCGGTCAACCAGGGAGGCACCGGGGAATACCTCCTGCGCCTGGCGCTGGCCCGTCATGATATCCCGGTGGAAAAAGTGAAGGTGGTCTATCTCGGCCCCACCGACGCCGCCACGGCGTTCTCCCAGGGCCAGGTGGATGCCTGGGCGGTGTGGGAGCAATTTTTTGCCATGGGCCAGGCCGAACCCGGCGCGCAGGTGGTGGTCTACGCCAGCGATATCGGTTCGCTCAACCGTAATGTCCATGTCACCACGCGCCGTTTTGCCCAGGAGCATCCCCTGCTGGTGCGCGCCGTGTATGATGCGATGCGCCAGGAGGCCCAGGCCGTGCAATCGAAGCCGGATCTGGTGGCCGAGCTGAATGAGAAAGCGGGCGTGCCGAAAGACGTGGCCGATATCATCCGCCGCATTCCCCCGTCGACCATCATCCCCGCGGACGAATCGGTGCTGAAGGAATTCCAGGAAATAGCCGATTTTTATACGCGTTATGGACTGACCAAACAACCGATCGACGTAACGGGCACCGTTTATAATGTCATTATACCAGGCTGAAAACCCTATGGACGGCGTAAAAATCCGGTCCTTGTCCCGCCAGTTCGCCGGCGGTCCGCCGGTGCTGCACGGCGTGACGCTGGACATCGCTCCCGGCGAATTCGTGGCGCTGCTCGGACGCAGCGGCTCGGGCAAATCCACTCTATTGCGGATTCTGGCCGGTCTGGATAAAGGGTATCGCGCCGATTCGCTGGTTATGCCGGCTTCGGTGGCGGTGGCCTTCCAGGAGCCGCGGCTGTATCCGTGGCTGCGGGTATGGCGTAACGTGGTGCTCAATCTGAAAGTGGCACACCGCGAGCGGGTGGCCCGGGACGCCCTGGCCGAGGTCGGCCTGGGCGACAAGGCCGGCGTATGGCCGCTAACCCTGTCGGGGGGCCAGGCCCAGCGCGTCTCGCTGGCCCGGGCGCTGGCCCGCGAACCGGAATTATTGCTGCTGGACGAACCGTTCGGTGCGCTGGATGCGCTGACCCGCCTCAGCATGCATAAATTGGTGCTGGATCTGTGGCGGCGCCATCAGCCCGGCGTCCTGCTGGTGACCCATGATGTGGATGAGGCGCTGTTATTGGCGGACCGGGTATTAATCCTGGATGCCGGCCGGATTGTGGCCAACGTCCGGGTGGATATTCCCCGCCCCCGGCGCATGACCCATCCGGTGCTGGATGGGTTAAAAACCGAACTGCTGTCCCATTTGGGGGTGAATGTGGATCTGACCCCCGCCTGATCGTGGCCGCTGCGCGCCTATATAGCCGTTTAACGCATTTGAAAAGCCGGATATATCAGTTGGCGCGCGTGCGCCGGACCCAATACATTACCTACTGGCTATGGGTAAGCGCTGCCTTCGTTTGGCGCGGCGCGCGACAATTTATGGCAGATGAGCCCCCTCTTCGGTAAAAATAATGACCACCCGCTATCAGGATATTATTAACGATAATTTTTGGCTGCCGTTTACGCCAAATAAGGATTTTCGCCGCGCGCCGAAATTATTCGCCCGCGCGCAAGGGGAATATTATTACGATCCGCTCGGCCGGGAGATAGTGGACGGCGTCTCGGGCCTATTCGCGTCGGCCCTGGGCCACGGGCGCGCAGACATCGCCGGGGCGGTTTACCGGCAAATGCTGACCCTGGATTTTACCGCCAGCTTTTATCGCGGCCATCCGGGGGCGTTCGCCGCCGCCAAAGCCTTGTCGGCGCTGCTGCCGTCCGGCCTCGATCGGATATTTTTTGTCGGTTCCGGTTCGGAGGCGGTGGACACCGCGCTGAAAATCGCCCTGGCGTATCACCGGACGCGCGGACGCGGCAGCCGCAATATCTTCGTCTCGCGGGAGCGCGCTTACCACGGCGTTAATTTCGGCGGGGTCGCCCTGTCCGGACTGCCCAATAACCGGCGGGGCTTTGACGGCGGCGGGCCGCAGGTGGTGCATATGCGCCATACCTGGCTGGAGGAAAACCGCTACAGCCGCGGCCAGCCCAAGTACGGCGACTTTCTGGCCGACGATCTGCTCGCGCTGATCGAACGCCATGGGGCGGAAAACATCGCCGCCTGCGTGGTGGAACCCATTGCCGGTTCCACCGGGGTACTGGTGCCGCCGGCGGGTTATCTGGAACGGCTGCGCCAGATCTGCGATCGGCATGACATCCTGCTGATTCTGGATGAAGTCATCTGCGGCTTCGGCCGCACCGGCCAAGCGTTCGCCAGCCAATCCTTTAATGTCCGGCCGGATATTATCACGCTGGCCAAAGCCCTCACCAACGGCACGTTGCCGATGGGCGCCGTGGCGGTGAGCCGGGAAATTTACGACAGCATTATCAACGGGGCCGGCGAACAGGATATCGAGTTCTTCCACGGTTACACCTGGAGCGCGCATCCGGTGGCCTGCGCCGCGGCCCTGGCCACGCTGGGGATTTATCAGCGGGAACAGGTGTTTACCGCCGCCCGGGCGCTAAGCGATTATTTTCTGGGGCGTTTATTCGCACTGCGGGAATTGCCCTTGGTAACGGATATCCGCGGTTACGGTTTACTGGGGGGAATCGACCTGGCGCCGGCGGCTAAACCGGGGCAACGGGGCTATGAGGTGCAAAAACAATTATTCGATGCGGGCTTGCACCTGAAGTCCACCGGCGACGCGCTGATTATCGCGCCGATACTGGTAAGCTCGCCCGAGCGGATCGATCGGCTATTCGACATCCTCGCCGGGGTGCTGGCGGCGATCCGGCCCTAGGGGACGGATTTACGTGCCGGCTGACGTTCCAAGCTAGTGGAAACGGCCGTGCCACGGCACCCACCGACGCTGTATATAACGTAAGCCGGTTTCCATAAGGCAGGCCACCGCGGCAATCACCAAAATGCCCATGATCACCACATCCGTCACCAGAAATTGCGCCGCCGACTGCACCATAAACCCCAATCCCCGGGTGGCGGCAATTAGCTCCGCCGCTACCAGCGTCGACCAGCCGACCCCCAGTCCGATACGGATACCGGTCAAGATATCCGGCAGCGCGGCGGGAATAATCACATAGCGGGTCAGTTGCCGGGTGGTGGCCCCCAGGGACTGGGCCGCCCTGATTTTCGCCGGGTCGACGCTGCGCACCCCATTGGCGGTGGCAATCACCACCGGCGCGAAGATCGCCAGGTAAATCAGCAATACTTTCGACAATTCGCCGATCCCGCACCAGATGACTATCAGCGGCAAATAGGCCAGCGGCGGGATGGGCCGGTAAAATTCAATCAGCGGGTCGAACAGTCCCTGCGCCACCCGGTAGCGACCGATGGCGATGCCTAAGGGAATGGCGGTAAACAAGGCGGCAATCAGGGCAATGCCGATACGCTGCAAACTGGCCCATAAATGCTGCCAGAGGGTGGCATCCAGATAGCCGGTCACCGCCACCTGGCGCAACTTGCCGATCACCGCCCAAGGCGAGGGCAAAAACAGCGGATCGATGAATTTCAGCCAGGTCACCAGCCACCAGATCAACACCAGACTACCGATGCTGATGACGCCCAATACGCTCAGGGGCAGCGGTTTTTTCCCGGCGCTTGCCGGGGACGCCTGGCCGACGGGCGTTTGATTATCAACATGGCGGGTATCGGTCATCGCGGGGTACCATAGTCGGGCTGAGGGTCGCGCGCGCGGCGGGTGGCGAACACCCGCGCCAGGATATGTTCGCGGGTGGCGATAAACAACGGATCGGATTTCAGCGCCCGGGCGCTTTCCCCATCGGCGTAGCGGCGGCTGAACTCCAGCGGCAGGCGTTCGATGATCCGCCCCGGATTTGGCGATAACAGCACCAATTCGGTGGCTAAAAAAATCGCTTCTTCAATATCGTGCGTAATCAAGAACACAGGGGTGTCCGTGCGCCGCCAGACCTGGAGCAGCAACTCCTGCATCTGCTCGCGGGTAAACGCATCCAGGGCGCCGAACGGTTCATCGAGCAGCAGGACCCGCGGCTGGGCGGCCAAGGCGCGGGCAATGCCGACCCGCTGTTTTTGCCCGCCGGATAATTGCCAGATGCCGCGCGCTTCATAGCCCGCCAGATCCACCAGGGCCAGTAATTGTTGCGCGCGCTCTTCCCGCCGCCGGCGGGGAACGCCGGCCAGCTTCAGGCCGAAGGCGACATTCTCCAACACATTTTGCCAGGGCAGCAGAACGTCATCCTGGAATACCACGCCGCGCTCCGCGCTCGGTCCGGTGACCGGTTTGCCGTCCAGGGTAATGGAACCGCCGCTCGGGGAGATAAACCCGGCGATCAGATTAAGCAAGGTGGTTTTGCCGCTGCCGGAAGGGCCTACGGCCACGCAAAGCTGCCGCGGGCCCAGGCTAAACGAGATATCCTGCAATACCGGCTGCGGCGATTCCGGATACTGGGCGGCGACATGCTCTAAAATTAATTGGGTCATAACCCTCCCGTCGCCGGTTGCCTATACGCCGGGCCGCAGGCGCCCGGCGCATACCGACGGTTTATTGAGGAATAAACGCGGCCGTGACAAACGGAGAATAATCGGGCAGTACCGAATCAATGCGCCCCTGCTCTTTCAGAAATAACGCGGTATCGTTGATTCCCTTGGTTATCGGCGCCCCCAGGGCGGTTTTCTGCTCAGCCGCCAGCGGATAGCTATTGCCCTCAAGCAAGCCGGGAATATCTTCCGGTTTCGCGCCGGTTACCCTGACCAGCGTATCGATATTCTGTTTATTCGCCAGCCAGGCTTGGGGATCGTTATAAAATGCCTGGTAACTGTCGAGGGTGACTTTGGCAAAGGCCTTGACCACATCCGGGTGGGATTGCGCGAAATCCTTTCTCACCAGCCAGATATCAAAGGTAGGCGCCCCCAATTTAGCCAAATCGCCGGAGGTAATCAGCACCTTGCCGGTGGCTTTGGCGACGCCCAGCGCCGGGTCCCAGGTATAGGCGGCGTCGACATCGCCCCGCTGCCAGGCCGCGCTGATGGCGGGCGGCGTCAGGTTGACGATGGTCACCTGTCGGGGGTCGATATGCCAATGCTTCAGCGCGGCCAGCAAGCTGTAATGGCTGGTGGATGAGAACGGCGTGGCGATCTTTTTGCCGATCAGATCCTGCGGGCCGTTGATGCCGGAGCCATTGCGCGCCACCAGCGCTTCGCTGGTGCCCAGATTCGATGCAATCAGAATGGTTTCAATAGGCAAATTACGGCTGGCGGCGACGGTAAACGGACTGGACCCCAAATAGGCGATTTGCACATCGCCGGAGGCCACCGCGGTAATCACTTCAGCGCCGGCATCGAATTTACGCCAGTCAATCTTGGCCTGGGTCGCCCGGTCGTAATCGCCGTTAGCCTGCGCGACCTGCGACGGGTTGGGAATAGTTTGGTAACCGACGGTAAAACCGGCGGCATAGGCCATGCCGGCCAATAGACTCAACATCAGCGCGGCGGATAAGCGCCGGGAAAAAAGAGCAATTTTCATAAATATCCTTTTTTAGTCGACAGCCCGCCTCCGCCCAACAGAAATAAGCCGGTAAGCAATGCGATTATTGGATAGGGTGCCTGCGATAAATCGATATCGGCAACGAGATACCGGACATACAGGAGTACCCGGCCAGGTTTAATCTAGCGAGTTACCCAAATCAGGCGCAACGATTTTTTTCCGCTATGCTTTGCCGGAAAAATCAATAGGCTTGGCCGGAAAAGGATAACCGGCCTGAACGATATCCATCATTTCTTTCATATAGGACGCTACCGACATTTTCACCACCGCCGGAAAAAAAATCTGTGGCGAAGAGAGAATTTCAACCACATGGCAATTAGCCAGTTTTGCGGGGTCCACCTCGGAGGAAGGAAGTAAGGCGGCCGCTTCAAGGCCGGACTCCAGCCAGTCGAGAATAACGCCGGGCTGTGAAATATTCATAATAATATTCGGATTAACTCCGCCCTTACGAAAATGATCGGTGATTAATTCGTAGGTCCCCGCATCCCGGGAGCGGCGCAATAATACCAGCGGAAATTTCCCAATGGTTAAAAAGGGAATCGGACTGCATGGTATTTCCGGCGACAATTGTTTATTTATTACCGCCACCAGGCTGATAGGGGCAAAGGAAATGCAATCATAGCCTTCTTTATGAGCGGGTTTTTGGATCAGAGCGATATCAATCAGGCCATTTTGCAGCAGGGATTCAAGATTACTGGAATCAGAAACGGAAACGCTGATTTCCACATGCGGGTTATGCTCGTGCAATCTCAGGATCAACGGTTTGAAATAGGACTGGAATAAATGGGTGAGCCCAATGCGTAACAGGCGGCTTTCCCTATTGGCAATCAGGATGATTTCCCGTTTGGTCTCTTCCACATCGCGTAAAATGGCGCAGGCATTTTTATATAAATGGTAACCCGACTCGGTGGGTTCCAGTCTTCTGCCATGACGCAGGAATAACGCAACGTTGAGTTCTTCTTCCAATTCCTGTATACGTTTGCTCAGCGGCGGTTGCGCCATATTCAATATACGAGCGGCCTGGCTGATCGTGCCTTGTTCAAAGATAACGCAGAAATATTTTAACCTTTTAAGATCCATAATCACCTCGCTGAATAGATTAATATCTACCCGATCCGCAGATAGTGACGCACATCAATCTTAAAGCAAAGAAAAAAACCGTTTTGGTATGAGAGATATTACCAAAACGGTATTCGCCGGCATTTTAAAATAGGCGTATTTTCCATATCAAATTTCAATATAGCTGCCCTATAGGGAAAAAATATGTCTGCTAATAACTTATCCGCCGAAGATCGTCCGACGCCGAAAAGCCATGGAAATAGCCACCCGGTCCATGATTTGCGTTCGGCGCTGGAACTGCTGAAAAGCTTGCCGAATGAACTGGTCACCACCGATGTGCCGGTCGATCCCAACGCCGAATTGTCAGGCATCTACCGCTATGTCGGCGCCGGCGGCACCTGCATGCGCCCTACCCGTAAGAACGGGCCGGCCATGGTGTTTAACCACATCAAAGGCTTTGACGATATCAGCGTCGCCATCGGCCTGGTGGGGTCGCGCAAACGCGTCGGGCATTTTTTAGGCTGCGCCCCTGAAAAACTCGGCCATTTATTAAAGGAGTCGGTGCATACCCCCATCGATCCCATCGTGGTCGACGCCCGGGGCGCGTTGTGCCAGGAAGTGGTGCATCTAGCCACCGACGCCGGTTTCGACTTGCGCACGCTGCTGCCGGCGCCCACCAATACGCCAGAAGATGCCGGCCCCTACGTGACCATGGGCCTGTGCTACGCGTCCGACCCGGACACCGGCGAATCGGATATCACCATCCACCGCCTGTGCGTGCAAAGCCGTGACGAATTGTCCATGTGGCTGACCCCCGGCCGCCATATCGATGCCTTCCGCCAAAAGGCCGAAGCCGCCGGCAAACCCCTGCCGATCTCCATTAGTATCGGCGTGGACCCGGCCATTGAAATCGCCGCCTGCTTCGAACCGCCGACCACGCCGCTGGGTTTTAACGAACTGAGCATCGCCGGTTCGCTGCGCGGCCGCGCGGTGGAGTTGGTACAATGCAAAACCATCAATGAACGCGCCATCGCCCATGCGGAAATCGTCATCGAAGGCGAATTATTGCCGGACGTGCGGGTACGGGAAGATCAAAACACCAATACCGGCAAGGCGATGCCCGAGTTCCCCGGTTATACCGGCGGCGCGAAGGCGGCCCTGCCCGTCATCAAAGTCACGGCGGTGACCCACCGGCGTTCGCCCATCTGGCGCACCACCATCGGCCCGGGGGAAGAACACGTCAATATGGCGGGTATTCCCACGGAAGCCAGTATCCTGGATATGGTCAACCGGGCCATGCCGGGCAAGTTGCTCAACGTCTTTGCGCACTCCGCGGGCGGCGGCAAGCTTCTGGCGGTAATGCAGTTTAAAAAAGCGGCCGCGGTGGATGAAGGACGGCAGCGCCAGGCCGGCCTGCTGGCCTTTGCCGCTTTCCCGGAATTGAAACATGTGATCCTGGTGGATGAAGATGTGGATATTTTCGATAGCGACGATGTGCTGTGGGCCATGCAAACCCGCTACCAGGGCGATGTAGATACGGTATTCATCCCCGGCGTGCGCTGCCATCCCCTCGACCCGTCGCAGGTGCCCGCCTACAGCCCCAGCATTTTGCAAGAAGGCATGTCCTGCAAGACCATTTTCGATTGCACGGTTCCCTTCAGCCTCAAGGCGCAGTTTGAGCGTTCACGCTTCAAGGACGTGGATATCAAACGGTTCCTGCCGGATTTTGAATAAGGGGCGGGCATGACCACCAGACGCATCATTGTCGGCATCAGCGGGGCCTCGGGTTTTCAGTATGGGGTGAAAGCCCTGGAACTCCTGAGCGAGCTGGATTTGGAAGTGCATCTGGTGATCTCGGCGGGCGCGGAGAAAACCAGGGAACTGGAAACAGATTATCGTTTAGCCGACGTCGTGGCGCTGGCGGATAAAGTGCATGCCATTAATAATCTCGGCGCCTCCATCGCCAGCGGCTCTTTTTTAACGCTCGGCATGCTGGTGGCGCCCTGCTCCATGCGCACGTTGGCCGCCGTTGCCCATTGCCTGACGGATAATCTTCTTACCCGCGCGGCCGATGTCGTGCTAAAAGAACGGCGCCGGCTGGTATTGATGGCGCGGGAAACGCCGCTTAATCTCGGCCATTTGCGCAATATGCAGCAGGTGACGGAAATGGGCGGCATTATTTTCCCGCCCGTGCCGGCGCTTTATCACCGGCCGCAAACCCCGGACGATATTATCACCCACAGCGTTGGACGCGCCCTGGACCTATTGGGGGTCGAGGTCAAAAACCTGCCGCGCTGGGGCGACGACACCCATAACAAAACCGCCGCCGGGTAAACCGGCAGGGGTTAACTCAAAGGATGTTACATGTTAATCGGACCTTATGTTAATGGGGCCGCCGTGGTTATCGGCGGCCTGGCGGGTGCCATGCTCAGCACCCGTTTACCCGAACGCATCCGCACCGCCCTGCCGATGACGTTTGGCCTGTGTTCCATGGGCTTGGGCATCATGCTGATCGTCAAGGTCAAGTATATGCCGGCGGTGGTGCTGGCCATGATCCTGGGCGCCATGCTGGGCGAGCTTATCTATGTGGAAAAAGGCGTCGGAAAAGCGGCGGGTTATACCCGGGGGCTGGTGGACAAAATCCTGCCGCCGGCGCAGGGGCTGACCCACCAGGAATTCATGGATAAATTCGTGGCGATTCTGGTGTTGTTTTGCGCCAGCGGCACCGGCATTTTCGGTTCCATGCATGAGGGCATGACCGGCGATCCGTCAATCTTATATATCAAGGCCATCCTGGATCTGTTCACCGCGGCCATTTTCGCGACCATCCTGGGTTACGCGGTGGTCGTCATCGCCGTGCCCCAGTTAATCATCCAACTCGGTTTGGCCATGCTGGCCATTTTTATCCTGCCGATGACCACCCCGGAAATGATGCTGGACTTCTCGGCGGCGGGAGGCCTGATCATGTTCGCGACGGGCCTGCGGATTTGCGGCATTAAAATGTTCCCGGTGGCCAATATGCTGCCCGGGCTATTTCTCGTCATGCCGTTCTCCTATCTTTGGGCGACGTATATCGTGTGACGGCTCCCCACCCGCGTTGGGCGGCTATGCGGCGGGTTTTGCCGAAGCACCGCCTTGAATCCAAGCCGCGCGGGTTATTCGAGGCGAAATGCCCCTTCGATCATCTTCCGGCGCTGGGCCGGCGAGTACTCCAGCCAGGAATTCTTGCTATTGGATTTTTCCAGGACAACCGCCAGTTCCCGCCGGTTGAGCGCTAGATTGTCCCGCCAGAACGGGGCAATGGCATGGCGGGTGATAAAGTCGGCCAGATAGCGTTCCGGGCGCGCCTGCCCGCCGGGCGGCAGGCGCACGGCCAGCTCAGCCATCAGCGCCCGTTGCCGCGGCTGCGCGCTTAAGGCCAATTGTTCCAGGAACGGCAGCAGCAGCCGGCCGCACACCTGCCCATGGTGGTAATTACGCAAGGCGCCCACTTCCCCAGCAATGCCGTGAATCACCCCCAGCCCCGCCATGCTCAGCGTCAGGCCGCCCAGATAGGACGCCTGCATAATCGATTCGCGGGCCTCGCCGCTGCGGTTTAGTGCCGGCCAGGCGGCCAGAAAGTGGCGGATGCCGGTGAGCGACATCTCGCGGGACAGGCTGCTGGCGGCGTTAGACAAATAGGACTCGAACAGATGGGTGAAAGCATCGATGGCGCAATAGGCCAGCACGGTATCCGGCGCGCCCGCCAGCAGCTGCGGGTCGAGGATGGCCACCTGCGGCACAAAATTATTATGGCGCAGCGAGGCCTTGACCTGGTTAACCCGGGTATCGGTGATCACCGCGTTCTGCGTCACTTCGCTGCCGGTCCCGGCGGTGGTGGGAATGGCGATTACCGGCAGCGTGGCGCCGCTGACCTTGCTGTCCCCCACCTTTTCCATATAACGCAGCGTCGGCAGCGGGTGCTCCGCCAGGGCGGCAAACGCCTTGGCGGCATCCAGCACGCTGCCGCCGCCGATGGCCACCACGCGCCGCGCTTTGCCGCGCCAGCGGGCCACCCACCGGTCGATTTCCTGCGGCGACGCCTCGTGGCTGACGATTTCGGCGCCGGCCAGCAGCCCCGCCAGCGTTGGCGCCAGCCCCGCATATACGGGTCCCGCCAGAAACGAGCGGCAGCTGAACAGCAGCGTCGGTTGCGGGTCGGCTTGCAGCCAAGGGATCAGTTGATTGATGCTGCCGCTGCCGAACCAGGTTTGCCGGTTGGCGATCATCAGGCTGGTGGTCATGTTCTCTCCTCGGCGCGCTAAAACCCCAGCATAATCCCGCGCTGCCGGGCAAACCAACCCTTTTCGCCGGCGCGGCGGGGACCGACGATGCCGCACCGCCGCCCGCCAAGGGGACTTGGCGGGCGGTTTTATCCGGCGAAAACCCGTGCCTCAGATTCCCTGGCCGCCGGAGACTTCGATGCGCTGGGCGTTGACCCAGCGATTATCCTCGGACAGCAGGCTGGCGATCATCGGCCCGATGTCGTCCGGCAGGCCGGCGCGGCCGAGGGCGGTCATTGCGGCGAACATCTGGTTGATCTCGGGGTTATCGCGCACGGCGCCGCCGCCGAAATCGGTCTCGATGGCCCCCGGCGCCACCGTATTGACCGTGATGCCGCGGCTGCCCAGTTCCTTGGCCATATACACCGAGAGCACTTCCACCGCCGCCTTCACCGCCGCATAAGCCCCATAGCCCGGATAGGACACCCGGGTCAGGCCGGAGGACAGATTAACGATGCGGCCCCCGTGCGCGATCAGCGGCAACAGCGCCTGGGTGAGAAAAAACACCCCCTTGAAGTGCACATTGACCAAGCCGTCGAACTGCGCTTCGGTGGTCTGTTCGATAAGGGCATAGTCGCCGTGGCCGGCATTATTCACCAGATGATCGAAGGTATCGCGCAGCCAGGTTTCACGCAGCGTATCCCGCAGCCGTTCGGCGAACGGCGCGAAGCCGGCGATATTACCGGCGTCGAGCTCGATGGCGACCGCCTTGCGGCCCAGGGATTCGATCTCGGCGACGGCGGCCAGGGCCTGCGCGCGGCGGCTTTGGTAAGTGATGATAACGTCGCTGCCGCGGCGGGCGAGGCTAAGGGCGGTGTTGCGGCCGAGTCCGCGGCTGGCGCCGGTAACGATGGCGATTTTGGTCATGGCATAACTCCTGTGGCTGTTGCTTGGCGTGGAGCGTCATCATAGCGGCCGGGGCGCCGATCGCGATTGCCGGAACCTTGACGTTGTTTGCCTATTCCTCCAGCTTGCCTAGGCGCGGCGTCCCGGAATGGGTTAATATCCAGGCATGACTGATACCTTGCTTAACGCGGTCCGCCGCTATGTGCAGGCGTATGCCGACCCGGCCGGCCTCGCCCAAACGCCCATACCCGGCCTGACCACTATCCGGTCGACCGCGCCCAGCGGCCTGGTCCACGCGATCGCCAAGCCGCTCGTCTGCCTGGTGCTACAGGGCAGCAAGCGGGTGGCGATGGGGGCCGAGACCTTCATCTTCAACGCCGGCGATTCGCTGCTGATCGCCGCCGACGTACCGACCGTGAGCCAGATTACGTGCGCCAGCATCGACGCGCCTTATCTCTCGCTGGTGCTGGAACTGGACCCGGCGGTAATCGTGGATCTATCGATGCAGATGAAGGCGCTGCCGGCGGCCGATGGCCCGCCGGTACGGGCCGAGCCGACCGATGCCGAGGTCGCCGACGCGGCGCTGCGGCTGATGCGCTTGCTGGAACGCCCGGCATCGGTGCCGGTGCTGCATGGGCAACTGGTGCGCGAACTGCATTACTGGCTGCTGGCCGGCCGGCACGGGGCGGCGATTCGCCGGCTCGGCTGGCCCCAGGGTCATGCGCGGCGGGTGGCGCGCGCCGTGGCGGTGCTGCGGGCCGAGTTTATGCGCCCGCTGCCGGTGGAGCGCCTGGCGGCCATCGCCGATATGAGCCCGTCGTCATTCCACCACCACTTTCGCGCCGTAACGTCGCTCACGCCGCTGCAATTCCAAAAGCAATTACGGTTGATCGAGGCGCGCCGGCTGATGATGTCCCAGGGCGTGACGGCGAGCAGCGCGGCGTTTACCGTGGGCTACGAGAGCGTGTCGCAGTTCACCCGGGAGTATGGCCGCATGTTCGGCCTGCCGCCGGTACGGGACACGGCGGCGGTGAAGCGCTGGGCGGGGGGGCCGGCTTAAGCCAAAGCCGTTGCATTCGCCGGGACTCCGGCAAGGGGCCCGGTAGGTGAAACGGCCGGCATCGCGTTATTTAGCCAGTTCCGCCGCTGACAGATTTTTCTTGAACAACAAAATCAAGGCGGCTGAAATAGCCACGCCGATCGAGGTCGACAGAATAAACAGCACCGGATGGCCGACCACCGGCAACACGAAGATCCCGCCGTGGGGGGCCGGAAACGTTACGCTGAAAATCATGGCCAGGGCGCCCGCCACGCCGGAGCCAATCATCAAGGAAGGCAAAATCACCAGCGGATTGCTGGCGGCGAACGGGATAGCCCCTTCGGCGATAAACGACAGGCCCAGGATATAATTGGCTTTGGCCGCTTCCTGCTGGCTTTGGGTGAATTTCTTTTTCGACAGGCTGGCGGCGACGGCGACGGCCAGGGACGGAACCATGCCGCTGGCGACCGCCGCGGCCATCACATAATAATTGCCGCCGGCGAGCACGCCGACGCTGAACAGATAAGCGGCTTTGTTTATCGGCCCGCCCAGATCGGCGGCCAGCATGGCGCCAATAATAAATCCCAGGAAAACTTTATTCACCGAGCCGATGCCATTAAGGAAACCGGTAATCCAGATATTGATTTCGCCCATTACCGGATTAACCAGGGCGACGGTAATAAACCCCACCACCAGCACGCTGACCAGGGGAAATAATAGCACCGGTTTAATCCCGTCCAGGGATTTGGGCAAGGGTTTGGTGGCGCTGCGCAATAATTTGATGGTATAGCCGGCAATAAATCCCGCCAGGATGGCGCCCAGAAAGCCGCTGCCGCCGGTATTGGCCAATAATCCCCCCACCATGCCCGGCGCCAGGCCCGGCCGATCGCTGATGGCATAGGCGATATAGCCGGCCAGGACCGGGATAAACAGCATAAAGGCGGCATCGCCGATTTGTTTAAACATGTGCGCGATCTGATTAAAAGAGGGGTCCTGCGCATTGGCGGAATTAATGCCCCAAAAAAACGAGATGGCGATTAAAATCCCCCCCGAGACGACAAAAGGCAGCATATTGGACACGCCGTTCATCAAACACGCATAAATACCCGGTCCTTTATGGGTGGCGCCGGCAGCGGCCCCTGCCGGTTCGGCGGCGACGTATTCCGCCGGTTGATAGCGCGGGGAGGCGAGCGCGGTTTGAATCAGCAGCTCCGGCTCCTTGATACCTTTGGATACGCTGGTGTAAAACAGCCGCTTGCCGGCGAACCGGTCCATGGCCACCTTGGTGTCGGCCGCGATCACCACCGCGGCCGCCCGGGCGATATCCGCCGGGGTTAACGCATTCTCCACGCCCACCGAACCGTTGGTTTCCACTTTGATGTCATAACCGAGGGCTTTGCCGGTCTTTTCCAGGTTCTCCGCCGCCATATAGGTATGGGCGATGCCGGTGGGGCACGCGGTCACCGCGACGATGAACTCCCGCCGCTCGGGGGACGCGGCGGGCGCCGGTTTATCCCCCTCGCCCCGTTGGCTTTCCTGTTGCTTGGCCCGCATTAACGCTATCACCTGGCGACCGTCGGCGGCCCGGGATAACCGGTCCCTGAAATCATCATCCATCAGCCAGCGGCAAAGCTGGGTCAGGATATCGAGATGTTCATCGGACGCGGTTTCCGGCACCGCAATCATAAAAATCAAATGGACCGGCTGGTCGTCCATGGCATCATACGCCACCGGCCGCGCCGAATTGAGAAACAGCAGCGTCGGCGACTTCACTAAAGGGCTTTTGGCATGGGGAATGGCGATACCGTCGCCGATACCGGTGGTGGATAACGCCTCCCGGGCATTAAGCGCGTCAATAAACGCGGCTTCATCTTGCGCCAGGATATAATTATTTGTTTTCATCCTGGCGGCCAGCACCTTGAATAAGGCTGGTTTATCCGCAGGCGTCTCGTCAAGTATAATATTTTCGGGTGCCAGGAGTTCTGTAATATCCATGATTTACGCCCTCATATTCGGTGTAGGGTATATGGCTGACGGCTATTTATCAGGCCGGCTATTTATTTTGTTATTTTTGCGTAATAACGCTGCTCCAACAGAATTTCACTCTGGCGCGACCAGCCTTGTTCATTAACATATTTCGCCAGGATGGGGTCCCAGTCCGCCAGTTCGGCCAGGGGAATAAACGGCAGTTCGGTCAGTTGGGGATACACCACCACCTTGCCGGCGACCTTGCCTTCTTTCACCTGGATAATGCCCTGTTTGGCGGCCAGCAATCCGGCAATCGCCGCCACATTGAAGTCGGGCGCCAGTTCCCCGCGTTCGATATTGCGCAATACCCGCAATTGATCCTCAACCGAGGAGCCGCTGCTGGCGGTAATGGATACCTGGCC
>JAATFX010000065.1 GCA_015654925.1 Enterobacterales bacterium
CACGTCCATCAGCATGTATCCCAAATTATGGGAAGCCAGCGGCCTGAGCTATCCGCAACTGGTGGATAAACTGATTACCCTGGCCCTCGATCGCGCCCGCGACGCGGCGGATATCAAGACCGACCGCTAATTGCGCGCCTCCCCGCGGCGTTTCGTCATAACGTGCGCCGCGGTTCCTTCCGCTTTTCCTTTTTCTTATGTCCCCTGCCTCCCTCCTGCGGCCGTGTTGTCTCGCGCCCCAAGGGTTTGCACTAGAAACTATTAGTTACACCCTACAATAACTAATGACAAAGATGATCGCGCGTTATATTATTTTTTGCATAACGATCATCACAGGTGAACTATGAAAACGCAAACTTTCAAATGGATAGCAGGGGCGGTTTTGACCGCCGGATTAAGCTTTCAGGCGTTGGCGGCACCGGCGGCGGATAAAGTGACGGTGTTTGCCGCCGCCTCGCTGACCAATGCGTTACAGGATATTGCCAAAAATTATCAGCAGGATCATAAAGTCGAGATTGTCTCTTCTTTCGCCTCATCTTCCACCCTGGCGCGGCAAATTGAGCAGGGCGCCCCGGCCAATATGTTTATCTCCGCCGACCAGCAATGGATGGATTACGTACAGAATAAACAGCAAATCGTCAACGATACCCGCTATACCTTGCTGGGTAACGAACTGGTGCTGGTGGCGCCCAAAGACAGCGCCCAGCAAACATTCAAAATTGATAAACAGACCAACTGGACGGCATTGCTCAATGGCCACAAACTGGCGGTAGGCGACCCGGATCACGTGCCGGCGGGAATCTACGCTAAAGAAGCGCTGCAAAACCTGGGCGCCTGGGATACGGTGTCGCCGGTTATGGCCAGGGCGAGCGATGTGCGCGGCGCGCTGGCGCTGGTTGAGCGTCAAGAAGCACCGCTGGGCATTGTTTACGGTTCCGATGCCATTGCCAGCAAAGGAGTGAAAGTCGTGGCGACCTTCCCGGAAGACAGCCATAAGCCCGTGGAATATCCCATGGCGCTGATCAAAGACAACGCCACACCGGCGACCAAAGCTTTTTACGACTATTTGAAAACCCCGGCCGCATCCAAGGTATTTAAGCAGTATGGTTTCACCCCAAGATAATGCTGCTTAGCGAGTACGAATGGCAGGCGGTCGCCCTCAGCCTGAAAGTCTCGATGCTGGCGGTCGCCTGCAGTTTACCTTTCGGTATCCTGATGGCGTGGATATTGGTACGCTGCCGTTTCCCCGGTAAATCGCTGCTGGACGGTATTGTGCATCTGCCGTTGGTGCTGCCGCCGGTGGTCATCGGCTATTTATTACTGATTGCCATGGGCCGGCGCGGATTTATCGGTTCCTGGCTATACGAACTCACCGGTTTCAGCTTTAGTTTCAGTTGGCGCGGCGCGGCGCTGGCGTCGGCGGTGGTCGCCTTTCCGTTAATGGTGCGGGCCATCCGCATGTCCCTTGAGGCCATCGACCTGCGGCTGGAACAGGCGGCGCGTACCTTGGGCGCCGGCCCGTGGCGGGTATTTTTTACCATTACGCTTCCGCTGTCCTTTCCCGGCATCGTGGTGGGCACCGTGCTGGCATTTGCGCGTTCGTTGGGGGAGTTCGGCGCCACCATCACCTTTGTTTCCAATATTCCCGGTGAAACCCGCACTATTCCCCTGGCCATGTATACGCTGATTGAAACCCCCGGCGCCGAGTCGGCGGCGGCGCGCCTGTGCGTGCTGGCCATCATATTGTCGCTGGCGTCGCTGTTGATCGCCGATTGGCTGGCTAACTGGGGCCGCAAGAGGTTGGGGGGCTAATGCTACAGATCGATATCAGCCAGCGGCTGGGGGACCTGACGCTGGAAGTGGCCGCCGATGTGCCCGCCAACGGCATAACCGCGATTTTTGGCGTTTCTGGCGCGGGGAAAACGTCGCTGATTAATGCCATTGTCGGGCTGACCCGGCCGCAGCGAGGCCATATTATCCTCAACGAACGCACGCTGTTCGACACCGCGCGGCGCATTTGCCTGCCGCCGGAAAAGCGGCGGGTGGGATATGTTTTTCAGGACGGCCGCCTGTTTCCCCATTACCGCGTGCGCGGCAATTTGTTTTACGGCATGGCACCCTCCATGCGGCCGCAATTCGATACGATTATTTCCCTGCTGGGGATCGGGCATTTGCTGGGCCGCTTTCCGATGAC
>JAATFX010000123.1 GCA_015654925.1 Enterobacterales bacterium
GGAGCAAAACCCGCAGTCACAGCTCAAGCTACTTGTCACTCGTGGTAAGGAGCAAGGCTATTTGACCTTTGCCGAGGTCAATGACCATCTGCCGGAGGATATCGTCGACTCCGACCAGATCGAAGACATCATCCAGATGATTAACGACATGGGCATCCAGGTGATGGAAGAAGCACCGGATGCCGACGATCTGCTATTGGCCGAAAACACCTCCGACACCGACGAGGATGCCGCCGAGGCCGCCGCGCAGGTCTTATCCAGCGTGGAGTCCGAAATCGGACGAACCACCGACCCGGTGCGCATGTATATGCGCGAAATGGGTACGGTTGAATTGCTGACCCGTGAAGGTGAAATCGATATCGCCAAGCGTATCGAGGACGGGATTAATCAGGTGCAGTGCTCGGTTGCCGAGTACCCTGAGGCAATTACCTATCTTTTGGAACAATATGACCGGGTGGAAGCGGGCGAAGCGCGCCTGTCCGACCTGATCACCGGTTTTGTCGATCCGAACGCCGAAGAAGAAATGGCGCCTACCGCGACCCATATCGGCTCGGAGTTAACCACGGCGGAGCTGGCTGATAACGACGAAGACGAAGAGGAAGAAGACGACGACGCCGAGGACGATAACAGTATCGATCCCGAACTGGCGCGCCAGAAATTCGTCGACCTGCGCGATCAGTACGAAGCCACCCGCAACGTGATTAAAGCCAACGGCCGCAGTCATGCCAAATCGGCTGATGAAATTCTGAAACTGTCTGAAGTGTTCAAACAGTTCCGGCTGGTGCCGAAACAGTTTGATTACCTGGTCAGCAACATGCGCTCCATGATGGATCGCGTGCGCACGCAAGAACGCCTGATCATGAAGCTGTGCGTCGAAGTCAGCAAAATGCCGAAGAAAAACTTCGTCACGCTGTTTGCCGGCAACGAAACCAGCGAAGCCTGGTTCAAAGCCGCGCTGGCGATGAACAAGCCGTGGTCGGAAAAACTGCGCGAAGTGGACGACGATGTCCATCGCAACCTGCAAAAACTGCGTCAGATCGAAGAAGAAACCGGCCTGACCATCGAGCAGGTGAAGGATATCAACCGCCGCATGTCCATTGGCGAAGCGAAAGCCCGCCGCGCCAAGAAGGAAATGGTGGAAGCGAACCTGCGCCTGGTGATCTCCATTGCCAAGAAGTACACCAACCGCGGTTTGCAGTTCCTGGATTTAATCCAGGAAGGGAATATCGGTTTGATGAAGGCGGTAGATAAATTTGAATACCGCCGCGGTTATAAGTTCTCGACCTATGCCACCTGGTGGATTCGTCAGGCCATTACCCGCTCCATCGCCGACCAGGCGCGCACTATCCGTATACCGGTGCATATGATTGAGACCATTAACAAGCTCAATCGCATCTCCCGCCAGATGCTGCAGGAAATGGGCCGCGAGCCCACCCCTGAAGAACTGGCGGAACGTATGCTGATGCCGGAAGATAAAATCCGCAAAGTGCTGAAAATCGCCAAAGAGCCTATCTCCATGGAAACGCCGATCGGCGACGATGAAGATTCGCATTTGGGTGATTTTATCGAGGATACCACCCTCGAACTGCCGCTGGATTCCGCCACCTCGGAAAGTCTGCGCTCGGCCACCCATGATGTGCTGGCCGGCCTGACCGCCCGTGAAGCCAAAGTGCTGCGCATGCGTTTCGGCATTGATATGAATACCGACCATACGCTGGAAGAAGTGGGTAAACAGTTTGACGTCACCCGCGAACGTATCCGTCAGATCGAAGCGAAGGCGCTGCGCAAGCTGCGCCATCCCAGCCGTTCTGAAGTGCTGCGCAGCTTCCTGGACGACTAGACCCCGCCAGGCCCGTAGCCGGGCCTGCCGCGGCGTTTAACGGCATAAAAAAGCCCCGCTCTCATCGGCGGGGCTTTTTTATGCGTAATCGATCTTGTTCGCCCGGATTAACCGGGCGGCTAACGACCGCGCGTCGCCAGAATGGCATCCAGCTCGCGATAGGATTTAACCAGCGTCTCGAACCCCATGCGGTTCAGGCCGCTGGGATTGGGCAGCACCCAAATCTCGGTCTTGCCGATGGTGACTTCCTGCTTGCCCCAGATCGCATTGCTCACCCGGAACGCCTGCCGATAGGCCTGCTTGCCCAGCACCGCCAGGGCAGTGGGCTGGTATTCCCGGACTTTTTCAATCAGCCGCTTGCCGCCTTCACGGTATTCCTCGCGGGTAAGCTCCGTCGCCTCCACCGTTGGCCGCTCGGACAGCATGGTAATGCCGCACCCGGTAACCAGTAATTGTTGCTCCTCTTCGGGTTTAAGCTGGCGCTCGGTAAACCCGGCCAGATGAATCACTTTCCAGAAGCGGTTATTAGGATTAGCGAAATGAAATCCCATGTGGGCGCTGGACAACCCGGGGTTGATACCGCAGAACACCACCCTTAGGCCCGGGGTAAGAATGTCCTCTATCATCTTGAAAACTCCTGAAAATGCAGCATGCTATCATCGCCGGTTAATAATAGCGCGTAATTGGCGATAAATCCGCCAAGCAAACCGCCGCCCTATGGATCTGGCAACTGAGTTACTCTATAATCAACGCCCACTCGGCCCCTTAGCTCAGTTGGTTAGAGCAGGCGACTCATAATCGCTTGGTCGCTGGTTCAAGTCCAGCAGGGGCCACCAAGAAAAATCATGTAAATCATCATATTACAACCACTCTTCCCCGCTTCGATTTTCCCTGTTTTACCCGAGTGTCTCAAAAGTGTCTCACCAGAAAATATCGTGCCTCACCAGTGACGCAGTTTAGACACCGGAAACGGGCAAACGGCAGGCGTAAAAAAACCTGCTCTCGCAGGCTTGGCTCAGAACCAAAACGCATCTTGCTTAGCCCTGGGATGGGGCGGCGCCGGATTTACACGGCCCGGGGTCATAATGGATTCCGTAATGCTTTCCATAGTCTTAAACGTATGGCCGCAATTGATATTAGTGCATTGGTGATAACGTTCTTTGGTGGTATCGCTAAGATAGCGGCTTGAACGGGCATGAGCGGCGTTTTTGCACAGCGGGCAATGCATCATAAGCTGAATATCCCTTCCGATTTAATCTGCTGGCAAGTCTATCACCGGCGATCCTGATATTCACTATTAGTGAATCATGTAAATCTAATTAACCTTATATTAAATAACATTCCCTATTCATCGCTTTCAAATTCCACATCGCTTAATAACACTTCCAGCTCCAGGGACGTGGTATAGCCGCTATTGCTCAGGCTATGCGTCACCTTGCTGATTATCCATTCCTGCTCGTCTATCACCGATTTAAAGCCCTTCACCGCCACCGGTGTTTCCGGGTAGAGATCGGCCCGGCCCATGGCAAGCGTCAGCGAGAACTCGGCGACGCCGCGCTGTAGCTTGTTCCATTTTGCGGTGGCGGCGCGCATGGCGGCGGCCTTGGTGGCGTAGACGGTGGTCAGCGCAAATACGTTATCATCGCTGCCCGCCAGGTATTCCCCTTCCTTAGCCTCCGGCGTTTTCGGCGTTTTAATCACTTTAGCCTTGGTGGTTTTGGCCTGGGGATGTTGCAAGGCGCGCAGGTGCTGCGCTTTCTTTTTGCGCTGCACTTTGGTTTTTGCCTTGGCCTTTTTCTGCTGCGGGTCTTTGGTATGTAGCCAACTTGCGCTCACGCCGGTATAAGCGCCTCGATCGGCGATGCTAAAGTTATGCCGGTCGCCGTCGCGGCGCTCGATGCTTATTTGCGGGATGACTTTGCCGGACACACTCTTGCCGCCGCCGGGCTTAAACAGCATTAACCGGCCCGCCTTGATGGCCGCCACCGCGCCGTTCAGCTCCGCCAGGCGGGTTAAAAACGCCGCGTCGGTTTCCTGGGTCTGGTCAATATGCGGGATGGCGATGGATTTTAGTGCGTCCGCTATCACCGGCGACAGGCTATTGCGTGCCGCAATCTGCTCAACCACCGCCCCCAGGGTGGTGTCGTGATAGGACACCTCGCGCCGTGAATTCAGCGTGCCGCGAAAATCCGCGCTGCGGGCGCGAATGGTCAGCGTATCGGGCGCGCCGTGGTGCTCCACCTCATCGACGGTAAAGTCGCCTTTGCCGGTTAACGCTTCGCCCTGCCAGCCCAAATATACGCTTACCACCGCGCCGCGTCCCGGCATGCGCAACTGGCCGTCGGCGTCGTCCAGCTCGATATCCAACTGGTCGGCCTCAAAGCCGCGATTATCGGTGATGGTCAGCGATAGCAGGCGCGGGCGCAGGTTGGCGGTGATATCCTTGTCGTTCATCCGCACCCGGAAATCCGGCGCGATAGTGGCCCCGGCGGAGGGCATCAGGGTAGTGATCATGACCAGAGTTCCCCCACTTTGGATTTGGCGTTATCGGCCAGCGTTTGCGCCTTGCCCAGCAGGCCGTCGGCCTGCGCTTTCATATCGCCGAACATCGCGGTCAGGCTTTCATCCACCCGCATCAGGTTAAGGGTGAACTCGATACGCCGCGCCGCGCCGTCGGCAAAAAACTCCGTGCGCGTTTCGCTAAAACCGGTCACCACAAACATGCCGTAGATACGCCCGCTGCCCTCAATCAGCGGCCAGGCTTTACCCTGGGCCGCCATGGTCTCCAGGGCCAGCAGCGACAGCCGCCCGCCGGTCACCTCCGGCAACAGCGTGCCACTTAGTGTAATAGTGTCGTTATCCTGGCCGAGAAATTGCGCCGCCGGTATCAGCCCCACCCGGCTATTGGTCGGCCAGCGGTATTCCAGCGAACGATTAAGGTTTTGATACGGGACGGTGCTCAGGGTGAACACGAATAGCCCCAGGATCATCATCATGGTTGGGCCTCATAGGTCATGCTGCTGCGGCTACGGGCGCGCTGCTGGCGCTGGCGTTTATCCAGCTCATCGGCGGCGGCATTGGCGGCGATGCGCCCCACTTCCTGCGGGGTCATGCCCTGGCTGCTGGTTGGCGTATACGGCACCGTGACATGCACAACGGTGGCCGGGGCGGCTTGCGGCGCCTGGATCGGTTTATCCGCCTGGCGCATGGTATTCATCAGCGGCGGCGTATCGGTGCGCGGTGGGTCGGACGGATATTTATCAGCGGCAGGCATGGCACTCTCGCCGACCGGCTTCGCCTCCTTGGACGACCGCTTCAATATCGGGTGGGGGTTGGTGGTGGCTAAGCCCGCCTGTTTGTCCCGGACGCCGGTCTGCGCGGCGGGGATACTGACCACGCCAAGCGGCGAATTGACCTGATTGACCTGGTCAAGTATCGGGTTGGTGTTGTAAATCATCGCCCCCGGTTTATAACCGTAGGCGGTGGCCGGTGCCACCGGGGGCTGGTCTGCGGCCTTCGCCTTGTCCGCCAGGCCGGTGGACTGCTTGTCGATAAGCCCGAGTTTTTCCAGCACCCAGTCGATACCCTCGCGCAGGGTGTTAAGTGCCGTGAGCGGAAGGGTCAGCGCCATGGCGACGCCTTCGCCGAAAATTTTACCGGCGTTGGTGGCACTGGCGAGGGTTTCCTGGGTGGCTTTGACCGGCGCGATCAGGTCCATAAACCAGTTATAAATGCCCTTGAGTTTGTCGGTCACCCAGGCAAAGACCGGATTAAGCGGTGCAAAGGCGGCGGTAATGGGAGTCATGGCCGCCATAAACCCCTCGGCCACCCCACCGATATACGCCTTTATCGGTTCCCAATATTTACGCACGATTAACGCCCCGGCAATCAGCGCCGCCACCACCGCGACCACCGGCCAGCTTAGCGCGGCCAGGGTGGCGGCGATGCCTTCCCCAACGGCCGCCAGTCCGGTTCCTAATAATTGCCCTCCGGCCAGCAGCATATTAAAACCGGTGATCACCGGCCAGGCGGCAAGGCCCAGAATAGCCAGCCCGCCGACCAGCGCGGTCAGCACGCCCGCCATGGCGGTGAGCATATTGGTGAGCTGCGGATTACGTTTCATCCAGTCGTCCACAGTCGTCAGCCAGGCGTTGGCGGATTGGGTCAGCTTGCGCAGACTACTGTCATGACCGTCAAAGATTTGGATACGGATATCCTCCCAGGCCGACGACAGGTTTTGTAAGTCCCCGTCCAGGTTGTCGGTCTGCACCTTGGCGACCTCCTCCGTTTTGCCCTTGGAGTGCAACAGGTCGTTTTTTCGCTGCCCGAGATTGCCGCTCGCTGCCGCCTCGACCAGGTTTTGCGCCGACTTCATGGCCTCTTCGCCAAAAATCACCTTGAAGTATTCCGCCCGCTGCGCCGAGCCGAGGTTGTTCTTTTTCATCGACGCGTCGATGCTTTTCAACACGCCTTCAATGGGCAAGAAATTGCCTTTTTTATCGCGGGTTTTTATTTTCAGTTCATCCAACGCGGTGGCCGATTCGCCGGTGGGCGCTTGCAGGCGGGTCAGCACCGCGCTGACGCCCGTACCGGCCATACTGCCTTTGATGCCGTTTGCCGCCAGCACGCCGAGCATGGCGGTGGTGTCCTCAATACTGGAGCCAGCGGCGCGGGCGATGGGCGCGACGTATTTCATTGCCTCGCCCAGGTCAATCAATGAGGTATTGGAGCTGGTAAACCCTTTGGTCATCACATCCGCCACCCGGCCGATTTCGTTGAACGGGATATGAAAGGCGGACTGCATACTGGTGACAATATCCGCCGCCTCGGCGATATCCACCTTGCCCGCCAGCGACAGGTTAACCGTGGTGCCGGTGGACGCCAGGATGCCGTCGGCGTCAAGACCCGAGCGGGCCAGCGTGGTTTGCGTGCGCGCCACGTCGGTGGGGGAAAAGGCGGTGGTCGCGCCGACATCCCGTGCCTGCTGGCGCATGGCCTGGAGTTTGGGGTCGGTTTTATCCAGTCCCAGGATGGCCTGCGCGCCGGACATTTCTTTGTCGAATTCCACTCCCGGCGCCAGGA